>CAZNJE010000042.1:0-41537 GCA_964573295.1 uncultured bacterium
CGGGATCCGCCTTCAGGGGGAGAAACACGCCAAAAACTAGTGTCTGCCTTGCAGATCCTCCAATATGAAATGAGTGTGCTGTCCGTCCCAAAAACCTCATCCGCGCCAAATGAGCCCGATTGCGATCGACCCGTGAGACCATCGAACGAGTCATCGTATTGCGATAGTATTGCGATAGCCCTGGGACCCGGAGCTGCGGAGCATGGGATGGGGGCTGTGACTGCGAAAGGGGGACATATGCGAAGGTCAATACTCACATGCTGGGTGTGTCTCAGTGCTGCGGGAGCGGCATGGGGAGAGACCCACATCGTCTTTCCCTACGTTGGGGGCGAGTTTCCAACCATTCAGGCAGCGGTCGACTACGCTCAGGACGGCGACACGGTCGCGCTTTGGAATGGTGTGTTCAGCGGGGAAGGCAACTGCAACGTCGACTACCTGGGGAAAGACATCACGATTCGGTCACACGAAGGCGATCCGGAAGCGTGCATCATTGATTGCGGAGGGGAGCATCGGGCCTTCCTCATGGATGAGCTCGGTGACGGCGGGACCCTTGAGTTTATTACCATCCGCAATGGGGGTGGCGTGATCCGGTGCAGCGGTGAGTCGAGCCCGCTGATCTACGGATGCATGTTTAGGGGGAACCACAGTCTCCAATGTGGGGGCGCGGCCGTCGCGTGCAGTGACGGCGCGTGCCCGAGGATCGTCAATTGCGTGTTCACTGAGAATACCGAAGCAGCGGGGTCTGGAGTCGTTGGTGTGAACGGCGGGAGCGTGAGTCTACAGAACTGCACGTTCGCTCGGAATCTCACCTGGACGGCGATCGATCTACTCAGCTCGGAGCAGTCATGGATTCGGAACACGATTATTGAGGGAACAGTGCACTACGCAGTCTTCGTGCAAGGAACACCGCCTGCCATGAAAGCGTGCGACCTCTATGGAAACGGAGCCGGCAACTGGATTGGCCCCATCGCCGACCAGTACCCGGGCAACGGCAATCTCGAGGCAGATCCAGTGTTCTGCGATCCTGAGGGAGGGGACTTCCACTTGCATGTGGACTCCCCATGCGCCGGGCGTGCGGATGTGCTGAACGGCATCATTGGAGCCTATGGCGTCGGTTGCGGATGGGGCGCCGAGTGCCCAGAGGGGGAAAGGGACGCCACGGTCGTAAGCCGTACGGGCGAGCTGCAGTTGACCTCCATGCCTGGCAGGGCTGGAGCGGGCGTGAGGATTGAGTTCAGCCTGCCGACCATGGGCGGATCGCATCCCTCGCCGGTTGGCGCGTCGAGCCGGGACGGGTGGCCAGCCGGAGCGACTATTGACGATCTGAACGCTTCCGGTCCAATGGAACTCGGCATCTATGAGGTCACGGGGCGAAGACTGCGCCACTACCGAATGACCCCGGGCGGGCGCCGCCAGGGGATGGTGTGCTGGGATGGTTGTGACGCCGTCGGGAGTCGGGTCTCCCCTGGCATCTACTACTGCACGCTGGCGTGGCAGGGCCGTCGGACGACCTCGCGGATTCTCGTGGTCCGTTGACTGCGGCCGGCTGCAACCTGCTGAGGTACGAGCGCGGTCGCGAGTGCGGGCACGATTGCGATCGCGAGTGTGGGCACGAGTGCAGTCACGAACGCGCGCACAAGCGTGTGTACGAGCGTGGGCACACCCACGCGAGTTGATGGGGATCTGTCGCTGGCGAATGACGCTCTCGAAAGATGTGGCGAATGAGGTCAAGGACAAGGGCCGCGGCGACAGGCCGCGGCCCCTTGCTTGATCGATCACATCGGGCAGCTTCCGGTGCCTATCTCAAGAGCAGCAGCCGCTGGGCCTCGGTGCCCTCCGCGGTCACGAGCCTCAGGTAGTAGATGCCGCGAGGGACCGGGCGCCCATCGTCGTCGTGGCCGAGCCAGGTGACCGGATGACGGCCCTGGGCATGCCAGCCATCGGCGAGGCTTCGCACGCAGCGACCGCTGATGTCGAAGACCCGCAGGGATACCTTGCCCTCGCCCGCGAGCTCGAAGGTCAGGCTCGCTTCACCGCGGCATGGGTTCGGGTAGCTGGGCAAGAGGCGCGTCACCCAGCCAGAGCTTCCCGGGCCCTGTCCGGGACCGCCATTGCCGTCGCCGGAGCTACCTCCGTTGCCGCTGGCGTTGCTGCCACCGCTGCCTTCGCTGGTGCCATCTCCGATGCCCGCCACGCCGCCCTCCAGGATCATCCGGGCCACCGTCACGCTCTGGCGCAGCTCCTCGACCGAGGCGCCGCCCACGATGGCGAAGGTGACCTTCTGCGGCGTCTGGGCCGTCACGGTCATGGGGCCCGCCGAGGCCATCACGCTGTAGTCGTTGGCCTCGTAGGATTCGGCCAAGACATGCGCCGAGTCCGCCGCGCAGAGAAATGCGTACTTGTCGGCATCGGGCACGTGCTGATTGGGCCAGACGAAGGTGGGATTGTGCACCAGCGTCAGGTTCGCGAGCGGCGGGTCGGGCTGGTCGCCGGCCGAGGGCAACAAAGCCACGCCGACGTAGTGGCCTTCCGGATCATGCATGTACACCAGGCCGTCGGTGGCGACGCAGCCGCCCTCGTCGTCGCCGCTGCCGGCGCCCAGGTCGAAGTCGAGGAAGAGGCCGTAGTAGAAGTCCTCGATCACCGCGCCCGAGGCGCTCGAGATCTTGTACTCGAGGATGACGAAGTCATCGGCCACACCAGGGGCCGCCCAGGCCCACGATGACTGCTCGATGAAGAGACCCAGCGGTGTGGCGCCACCGGCGTCGGTGAAGGCAGCGTGCAGATCCTGGTCGGAGAATCCTTCGGTATCGATCCACACCCGTCCATCGGGCTCGGTGCTGACCTCCCATTCCCGGTCAGGGTCGGTATCGTAGTCGCGGTTGGCGACATAGGTGGGATCCTGACTGCCCCAGGGCCCGCCGATGAAGAGCTGGTTGTCGCCGCAGGCCGGATAGAGGAAGCCCGAACCCTCCGACTGGGTGTGATCCATGAAGCCCACGATGCCCTGTTTCGTCACCGTCAGCACGCAGTTGCCCACGTCGTGATCGGCGTAGTCGTACCGGGTCGCGCAGGGATTGAAGTCGCAGGTGAACCACTCGGGATGGAGCACTCCGCCCAGGTCAAGACACTCCATCTCGCTCCAGACCAGCAGGCACTGCTCGCCCTGGCAACACACGACCATCTCATCGTAGGGACAGGGATTGGGATCGCAGGTGTCGAACTCGGGCAGGAACTCGCCGCCGGCCGCGGCGCATTCGCCCTCGGTGGTCACGATGCAGGTGGCCGCGGACAGGCAGCAGGCCTTCTGCTGCGGCGGCTCGGGATTCTCGAACGGGTTGTAGTAGATGTCTCCCTGGAGGTTGTCGGGCCCGTAGCGCGAGTCGGTCCAGACAACGTGCGCATCGGTGGCATCGACATCGATCCAGGTGTAGTCGCCCATGCCGAAGGGGCCGGTCGGGATCTGGATGGGCTGGTTGCTCACGGGCTGGCTGGCCTGGAAGGCGCCGGCGCCGGGCAGCATGACCGCCCGGTAGACCTCGGGGATCTGATCGTTCACATCATTGCGTTTGTCGTACCACACCACGTCGATCGTGCCGTTGGGTTTGATGTCGATCCAGGGGTGGGTCTGGTCGTTGGTCGTGTTGTCGTCGTTGACGCGCAGCGGCGGGCTCCAGGTCTGGCCGCCGTCGAAGGACTCGATGAACTGGATGTCGCCCTCGTCGGGGCCGGTGCGATACTGGTTGGCGTAGATGTCTCCGGCGCCGTTGCGGTCATCGCGCCACTGGTAGTAGGGCCCCGTGTAGTCGCTGGCGATGTGGGGCAGCTCGGCCGTGCTGCTGCCCGGGGCCGAGCCGACATCGATCCGGTGATCCAGCGCCGCCCAGTTCTGGCCCCAGTTGTTGGCATAGGTGGCGTAGGCATCCCAGATGGCCATCGGTGCGCTTGCGTGACGATCGCTCTGCCAGGTCACGTAGACGTACTGGTCGGTGCCGTAGTCGAAGACGCTCACGCGCGGGTGCACTTCAAACGAGGTGCCGAGCTGCGTGCCGGCCACCCCATCGTGGCTGATCGGAACATCCGGCGTCATCCAGGTCAGCCCCCCATCGTAGGAGGCATTGAAGTAGATGTCCCGCGCGGTGTTGAGGTTGTAGCGGTCACTCGAATAGACGGCATAGACGTTCGCCCCCTGGCAGGCGATCTGGGGAAAGTCGTCACGGCTCGTACCGGCGGGAACACCCAGGTTGATCCGGCGGTCCGCGTACCAGTTGTAGCCGTTGTTGTGCGTGCAGGCCAGGTAGGGGTTTTCGATGACGTTGGTTCGCTTGTCATCCCAGACCACGTAGGCATAGGTGCCCGAGGCCACGACCTTGGGGGCGTAGGAGATCGTGCCCGCCGGCCCCGAGTCGAGTCGCAGCGGGCCGCTCCAGGTGGCGCCGTAGTCGTGGGAGACGTTGACCATGATCTCGCTCCCTGAGCCTGCGGCCTCCATCCAGGTGACGTAGACATGGCTGCCCGACATCGCAATGTCGGGGCGGCCCGCCCCTCCGCCGGTCGAGAGCGTGATCTCGCCGGTGAGCCAGGTGGCCCCGCCGTTGCTCGAGCGGTTGAGGTTGATGTAGGTCGGCCCGCCCATGCCTTGCGTCGTCAGCCAGGCCACAGCGACGTGGCTGCCCGAGCAGGCGACAGCGGGCTCGGTGGCCGCGTAGATCTGCTGCTGCGTGTCGATGGGTACCGCCTGGTTGAGCCAGGTCACGCCGTTGTCGTAGGAGGCGTTGAAGTAGATCAGATGGATGAAGTCGCACAAGTTACACTCGTCCCAGACGACGTAGACGTTTTGGCCGTCACAGGCCAGGTTCGCGTTGTTCGAGCCGAGCCGCTCGGGGGTGGGCTGGGTCGAGAGCATGCGTTCAGGCCCATTCCACTGCGCGATCCCGGTCTGCGACCGGTTGAAGAAGACCCCGCGGGGCGAGGTGCGGTGGTCCACCCAAACGCCGTAGACGTAGCCGTTGCTGCAGCCCATGGCCGTCGTGCCGGAGAAGGGCAGGGGCAGCGCCACATCGCTCGCGCCCGGCGGCTGGTCGCCCACATCCAAGCGGGTCTCGACGGCCGGACCGTCGTCGGGGTCACAGGCGTAGACGGCGCAGACGTGGCTGGCGTTGGAGGGATCGACCTCGCAGGAGGGATACCCGATGGCGGCGTAGGTGGGTTGGCCCCCGGTGTCGGTCAGCATCTGGGGCACGTTCCAGAAGCTCACCGCCGGCACGTCGGTGCCGAAGGTGGCCCCGCCGTCGGTGGACCGATCGATCCAGATCGTGCCCTGGTGATTGAACCAGTAGGGGGTGTCCAGCCAGGCGGCGTAGAGGTCGCCGTTTGGGCCCACGGCCAGATCCGGCCACAGGTTCAGGCCCCCGCCGGCGCGGTCGTTGATCGTCTGCGGCGCCGACCAGCTCATGCCGCCGTGCCCCGCGGCCGAAACGTTGATGTCGCTGAACCGCCAGAACGGCACCCCGGGCAGGTCCTCTTCCCAGACCACGTAGACATTCCCGGCATGCGGACTACCGGGGCCGAAGTCATCGGCCTCCAGCTTGGGCTGGATGACGAAGGGCGTGGCCTGGATGGGCCCCGACCGCAGCACGACCTGGGCCGTCGTAGGAAAGGTAGCGCCCCCATCGTTCGAGCGGGCCACGTAGACGGCGCTGTTCTGGTTGTTGGGCGCCAGGTTGTCGTAGGAGACATAGCTTGCGTAGACGAACCCGGTGTTGTCGGAGGCGACCGATGCGTCCTCCTCGATGCCGAAGTAGCCGCCGGCCGGCGCGGTGAAGGCCCCATCGATCCAGGGGCCGGCCACCGAGTGGGTCCGGTAGCTCACCCCGATGCCGTTGCCGGCGAAGGGATCGTCGGCGTAGGCGGCGACCAGGTGGTCGGTGGTGTAGTCGATCGTGATGCTGGGGGAGGTCTGGACGAGTGCGGGTGGGGGCTGGTCTTGATTGACCCGCGTGTTGGCCTGGGCGGCGGGAAGCATGGCGATCCAGAATCCGATCGAGAGAACCGCGGCCGCCACTGGAAGTAACGACCGAACGTGCCGCCTGGAGAAGGAAACCGCCGTCATTCTTGGAAGGATGGAACTTGCCGACATCTGCGCACCTCCTTAGCTCATCTGCAACGCGCGCGCGTACCCGCGTGATCGCTGCGTCCACGGGGGGATCGTTCGGTGCCATTTGAGTTGTTTGGGAAGGGGCGGGGATCTTACAGGACGAATGACGTAGTCTAATGTCTTCATCGAACGCCTCTGGCGCTCTCTGAAGTATGAGTGCGTGTATCTGTGGGAGTTCGTCTCGGGACTCGAGGCCGGGGAGAAGATCGGAAGCTGGTTCACGTACTACAACGAGGATCGCCCGCACTCGGCCTTGCCGGATGACAAGACGCCCATGGAAGTGTACTCTCAAGAAATGGCGGCATGATCATGTATAGGGAATCCACCTTAGCTGGGCCGCCAAGCTGTCCAGGCTTCGGGGACCACTTCTGAACGCTCTGCTCAATGCCCGCTGCTATGAAGTCGTTGTAGTAAACGTCCACATAGTTACAAAGACGGACCGGCTCTTCGCCTTCAAGGGTGTGCTTGTCTACGCTCCTGAACTGGACCGACGCAACGTGCTTGAGTCGATGAATCTCCCAATGCTCTGGGATGTCACCGACCCAGTCCATTCCCGACAGTTTGTACGCCGGGTAGGCCGCCCGCTTGTGTTGTGTTGCTGGCCGGCTCATGATTTGTCCCCCTTGCCAGGCCGTTTTTCCCCGCCTTTACGCCGGCTCTTCGGGGATTTATTGTTTTTCGTGGGCTGCTTCTTGCGCCGCGTCTCCAGCATCTTGGCGGACGTCCGCAGGTCCTCGACGTACCGGGTCTCGGCCTCGGCTTCCGCCGCCAGCCGCCGCCGCTCGGCGAAGGCGTCGTACTGTTCCTGCGCCCAATCGAGGGCGACATCATGACTGACCGTTCCGGGGCCGATGAGCACGGGCAATTCGGTGTCGCGCAGGAACTTGTCGAGGAATGCCTCCCAGTCGCTCATCCGGATGTCCTGTCGCCGCTGGGCGCGGAACTCCGCTTGGTCCAGAAACATCACGGTAATGCGGTTGAGGGTGTCGATCTCCTTGGCGTCGAGGTAGTTCTTGGCCGTGCCCACGTCGCTTTTGATCACCCGGCCGCCTTTCCACGCGGTCAGACCCATGTTGGCCTTGCCTGCGTCCGCGCGCCGCCGGACGATCTCCGCCGCCGTCATGCCGGTGGCGGCATGGTGCATCTTGTTCTGCATGGTGGCGAAAAACCGCTGCGTTTCCTCCTCGCCCTCGCGGTAATCGCAGGCCAGCGCGAAGATCTCCCGGATGCGTTGGTAGACGCGCGCTTCACTGGCGCGAATCTCGCGGATGCGGGCAAGCAGTTCATCGAAATAGTCCACCAGCCCGCTGCCGCCCTTGAGCCGTTCGTCGTCGAGCGTGAATCCCTTGACGATGTATTCGCGCAGGCGGGCCGTTGCCCACTGGCGGAACCGGGTGGCGACGCCGGACTTGACCCGGTAGCCCACCGCAATGATCATGTCCAGATTGTAATAATCGAGCGGTCGCTTGACCGTCCGCGCGCCCTCCGGGCGAACCGTCAAGTATTTCTTGACAGTTGCCTCCGGGTCGAGTTCGCCCTCTTCATAAATGTTTCGTATGTGCAGGCTTATGTTCTGCTTGGTGGTTTGATACAGCTCCGCCATCAAGTTCTGCGTCAACCAGACGGTCTCATCCTGCAGCCGCACCTCAAGGCGGGTCGTGCCGGAGTCGGCCTGGTAGATGACAATCTGGGAGTCGCCGGGGGCGGGCAGGTTGTCGCTCATTCCGTCACCTCCGCGAGCATGTCCGCAATCTCCTTCTCGATCTTCTTGAGATCGGCTTCAATCTCGTCCGGTGGCCTTGGCGGCGTGTTGTGCCTCCCGAATATTCCATCGGCCACCATTCCCAGGACTTACGCGACACTGATCCCTGCCGGATCGGCCGATCTGAGATCTTACTTGCCACCCAACACTCCGATCAGCAACCCTTTCGCTTCGTGATTCCGGTAAACCGCCGATCAACATCGGGATACCAGCACCATGGCCTGGCTTGCCAGCCTGTTCAGCATGCTCCGTGGGACGCTTCGCTCCCGAGCTTCCCTACAGATCGGGGTCCGGTCGTGACCCGGTTGTTAACCAAATGAGGAATCTCGACCAGAGAGTCGGAGAGTTTGGGTGTGCCTCCCGAATATTCGAACGCCCACATGGATAGACAGTTGGAGGATCGCGCTTACGCGGCGCGCCCATCGTCAGAATCCACTTACCAACGGCCTCATCGGTTCGGGATCGTCGTTCACCCGTAAGATGAGTATACCATGACCTGGCTCGCTTCTCTATTGGGCCTGTTGGCTGCGGCCTTTCGCTCCCGGGCAGATCTGCAGCTGGCGAATCTTGCGCTGCGACACCAACTTGCCGTGCTGCGTCGCGGATCGAATCGACCGCGGCTCCGCCAGACTGATCGGCTCCTCTGGGCTTGGCTCTCCCGCACCTGGCCCGGATGGCGCGACGTTCTGGTGATCGTGAAGCCCGAGACCGTCATTGCTTGGCGCAGACGGAAGTTCCGGGAGTACTGGATTAGGCTGTCCCGCTCTGGCAAGCCTGGACGGCCCAAGGTCGCCAAGGAGGTTCGCGATCTGATTCGGCAGATGTCGGTCGCGAACCCGATCTGGGGAGCACCTCACATTGTCGGCGAGCTGAAGAAGATCGGGATCACCCTGTCCAGGTCCACCGTCGCCAAGTACATGGTTCGTCATCGGAAGCCGCCGTCCCAGACCTGGAAGAGCTTCCTGAAGAATCACGTACGCGACATCGTGGCGGTGGACTTCTTCATCGTGCCCACCGTGCGCAATCGCATCCTCTTCGTGTTCCTGATCCTCGCTCACGAACGACGCCGGGTGCTCCATTTCAATGTGACCACAAACCCCACGGCCGAGTGGACGGCTCAGCAGATCGTCAACGCGTTTCCCTGGGATAGCGCGCCACGATGTTTGCTCCGAGACCGTGACGGGATCTATGGTGCGTACTTCCAGCGCGGGGTCAAGAACATGGGCATTGCGCAGGTGGTCAGCGCTCCGCGAAGTCCCTGGCAGAATCCATTCGTCGAGCGCCTGGTCGGGACTATCCGCCGCGAGTGCCTCGACCACGTGGTTGTCCTGAATGAGCTGCATCTACGAAGAATCCTGAGAAGCTACTTCGACTACTACCATCGCTACCGGGTTCATCAATCCCTCGCGATGGACTGCCCGGAGCCGCGCGAGGTCCAAGCGAACGGTCGCGTCTTTGAGATGGATCACCTCGGCGGCTTGCATCATCACTACGAACGCGTTGCGGCCTGAACTGGTCCGTCATCTGCGCACGAACTCAGTGGGGCAGGTATGCCCGCAGCATTAGCATCCAGCGGTAAACCCACCGGAACTCTGAACGCGACCTCGAGGCATGCTCTTCCCGCGCCATCGCGAGCCTGGAATGCTCCGTCATCATCGTTGTGGTGGCGTCCATTTGCCGCAGATGACACTTTTGGGATGGACAACGCGCCCAGCCCAATCCCGCCTTCCACGCAGTGACGTCCGCCTTCCGGCTGGATCAGCCGGAGGAAGTTCGCGTCGAAGCGGTTTTCGGTACCCACGCTCTTTCGGGGCCTACAGGTCGAGCACGGCGCGACTAGGCAACGCGCATGCCATTGCGCGCAATCTCCTCGAGCAGGGTGGCAGTCTCGGCGCGAATGAGTTCATCAGGTGTGCAAGCCAAGGCCTCGATCGGTTCCCAGATTCGTGCGGCGGCTACACCAAGAAGCTCCAAACGCTCGCGAGTGTTCATGGACTCAAACGCAGGTGATACAATCAGCAGGTCGATGTCGCTTGCCTCATTGGCGGTTCCCCGCGCGTGAGAGCCGAAGAGAATGACTTCAGTCACGTCAATCCCCATCAGACGGAGCTGCTCCCGATAGCGGTCTACTATGTCAACAATCTTGGATCCTGGAGAATCCATTGGACGAGTTCCTTCGTTTCTTCCAAATACTGCTTCGCGATGGAGGCCGGATAGTCGGCCACGATCCTGGAGAGGTCTTCAGGGTACCGGGTAACAACGCTAGCGTCATTGATCCTGCCGATGAACTCCTGCTGTTCCTGCGAGGGTGTCAGATGAGCACGTCGGGTCAGGTCTATCAGATTGTGTGTTCTCGGTGGTAGTTCCCTCGTTTCCTCCGTAACGACAGCCTTGAGGGCCTTCTCGAGAGCCATGTGACACATGAAGACTACGTAAATGTTCCTTCCCGAGGCAAGCATCTGCTCAGCCGTGACGAGATCATAGTCGACCTGGGCCAGCCAGTTCTGCGTTGCCTTCAGCATTCTGATTCGACTCCGAGGATCCACCGCCTGCGAGCTTGACTACGGAGAGTATCCTCTGACTCGGCGAGACGGTCAACCTGTGGGTTTCGAAAGCCTCATCTGCTTCCATGCCTCAGATGGGATACGAGACGCGATTGCCACGGATCCTCCAGCGGTCCATGCCGTGCTCGCCAAGGCAGCCGCAGACAATGCGGACGACATCTCCTGGAGGACCGTGCCCATGGGGATACGGTCGAATCGACTGCGTCAGGCGAATCTCCCATACTACGGTGGATAGCATAGTCGTACGTGGCAAGGACACCGATCTCCAGATGCAGGTCCAGGGTCGCCAGTGGATCAGCTGCCACGGCACCGAGAACTCCCCCGACGGCAAGATCTTCACCGGGCCGATCGAGGATTCGGTCGAGGGGCACATCGCGTTCAGCTACCCGTCGACGCCCGATGGGCGCACCGTGGAAGACGTTCGCCTGACCTTCGAGAAGGGCAAGGTCGTCGATGCGAGTGCCACCAAGAACTTCGCCTTCCTGAAGACGATGCTCGACATGGATCGCGGTGCCCGCTACGTGGGCGAGTTCGCGATCGGCACCAACTACCAGGTGCAGCAGGCCACGGGCAACACGCTCTTCGACGAGAAGATCGGCGGCAGCTGCCACCTCGCGCCGGGCGCGTCGATCCCCGAGTCGGGCGGCGTCAACAAGAGCGGCATGCACTGGGACATGGTCTGCGATCTCAAGAAGAAGAGCGAGATCATTGCCGACGGCAAGGTCATCTACAAGAACGGCAAGTTCAAGATCTAGCCGGGCAAACGTTCCGTACGAAGAGCGTATCACTCAGCACCCGCAGAGCCGGGTGGCACATGGCCCACCCGGCTCTGGATTCTGTCGTACTCCCCGAAAAGTCCGTTTGAAGGCTGCAGTGTGGACTTGGCAACAGGCCAAGGCGGAGTGAGCATCGTTTGCGGAGGGAGGGAAACGGGCGAGAGCCGATGCGCTGCCCATTGGTGGTGAGGAATGCCCGATATCCCGATGTGCGGACAGACTGATGCCAGGCCGCAAACTTGTCGAGCGTGCGGTCGAACGCCCGCCTACGCGACCACTAACCTGTAGTCATGCTGAACACCACCTAGGACGGGCAGTGCCACCAGCTTTCCATCGGGCGGTGGCGGTCGTCGAAGTTCCGGGTAGGGGTCCGGAATCCCATGGATGGCCTGCGACGGCCGGGCGCCATTGTAGCATCGAATGTACTCGGCAACGACGCGGCGGATGTGATCGACGCTGAGGAAGATGAAGTCGTTCAAGGCGTCCTCGCGCAGCGTGCGATTGAAACGTTCGACATAAGGCGAAGCATTGGGTGCGCCGTAGGGGATGGGGAGACCTTCGATGCACATGACCTCACCAAGCCACTGGTCGAGGTGGCAGCGGTAGGAGCGCGTCTTGCCGTCGCGCTGGACTGCCACGGGCCGACCAAGCTGACCGAAGATCCCATCGTTGTCATGGACCAGGAAGCGTGGCGCAATATCAGAGCCTGTCGCCTCTCGGATCTGCTGCTTCACCCAAGGCAGCGTGGGATGGCTCGTGACGTTGACATGAACGATACGACGCGTTCCCACCTCCAGAACTGCGAACACGTAGGCGATGGAGAAGAAGGCGATGTGGGTGCGTGGGATCCTTGGACGGCCGATCTTGCCAGGGCGCGACTTGCGACGCCAGAACGCCTTGAAGCCTTTGCGGTGCCAGCCGACGACAGTGGCAGGCTTAACGATGACAAGCGAGCGAGTGGAGTCGGGCCAGAAACGGTAAAGGGCGATCCAGAATGCCCGATCCGCGTCACGAAGTCTGGGACGCTTCTGAGTCCGGATGTAAACAGCGAGTTGCTGACGCAGGACGGCATTCTCCAGCGCCAGGCCTGCCCGCGGCATCAGCACGGCTCGCAAGAGGGCGAGGAGAGCAGAGAGGGTTGTCTTGATCATGGGTGGAATTTTACCATTGGGAGAGAGATGACCGATTGTGAGGGAGTTACGGAGTTTTCGCGGATGATGGGAGACGGATGAGCCGAGAGGTTCACGTCCGGTTCTGAGAGCAGCGGAGGGGGAGGTTCCCTCCGCTGACTCACCTCGTGGTCCTGGTGAATGCGCATCCGCGTCAAAGGTGGCTGCGACGGGGAGTCGAGAAGCGGATCCGGGAGGAACTGGCCAAGATCCAGGTGGAGGTCAACGAGGAGAAGACTCGAACGGTGGACTTGAGGAAAGGTGAGAGCTTCGGATTCCTGGGGTTCGAGTTCCGCCGAGTTCGGAGCCGGGCGGGCAAGTGGATGCCACTACGCACTCCGCGCGGCAAGAAGCGTACGGCGTTGTTGCGCGAACTCAAGGAATGCTTCCGACGCGCACGCTCTCGGCCGACCCGTGACTTGATCGCGACGATCAATCCGATCCTGCGCGGTTGGGTCAACTACTTCGCCATCGGACACTCGAGTCGCTGCTTCTCGTTCATCCGAAACTGGGTCGAGAAGAAGATCAGGCGCCACCTGGCCAGAGCCCGTTTGCGCCAGGGCTTCGGCTGGAAGCGGTGGAGTAGGAAGTGGCTGTACGAAGGACTCGGATTGTTCGGTGACTATCGGGTTCGCTGGTACAGGTCATCTCCGAAAGCAGCCCCAGCCGGATAGGTCCCCATAACCCTTGGGGAGAAGTCTGCAGGAGCGCGTAGTGCGGGAAATCCGCATGCTGCGTGCGAGGTGGCGGGAGCTAGAAACGGGACCACGGACATCCCGAGCCGGGCACGAAGGGGGAAACCCCGGAGACAGACAAGGGAAGTCCTGCGGGTGACCGCGCCAGCTCTCGACCCTACCGCCGGTCAAGACAGATCCGCCACAGGAGTGCACAAGAACTCCTCCAGCCGAATCCCTGTGCCGCCCACCAGCAGGGACTTCTCCACCGGATAGGTCCTCGCGAAGGCCTCGATCCCCGGCAATGACGTGGGCGTTCGGCCGCTCTTGACCTCGATCGCGATGAGCGAGTCTCCCTTAGCGAGGACGAAGTCGACCTCGCGATTCCGATGGGACCAGTACTGCACCGAGATGTTGGTGCCGGTGCAGGCATTCACCAGGTGGGCACCGACACACGACTCGACCAGGCGCCCCCATCTCTCCGGCCGGGCTCTGGTCTCCGCCAGAGAGATACCTGACTGCGCAGAGAGCAGTGCCGTGTTGTGCACCTGAAGCTTCGGGCTCGAGCGCCGCTGGCGAACGCGTTGCCGGGCGTGCTTGCGCAATCCCCCGACAAGACCCGCGGCTTCGAGAAGATCCAGGTAGTGCGCGAGCGTCGTCGTGTTGCCGGCGTCCTGCAGTTGGCCGAGGATCTTCGTGAACGAGAGAACTTGTCCCGAATAGAGGCAACCCAGGAGAAAGAGCTGCCGCAACAGCGCCGGTTTGTCCACGCGCGTCATGAGCAGGACGTCCCGGGATATCGTCGTCTCGATCAGGGCATCCTGGATGTAGGCCCGCCACCGATCCGGCTCATGGATGAGCGGGGCCGCACCGGGATAGCCACCGTAGTAGATGTACTCCTCGATCTCCCATCCAAACGCCTCCTTCATCTCGGTCCATGGCCAGTGACCGATGCGAATGACCTCGAAGCGTCCCGCGAGGCTTTCACTCAACCCCTTCTGAATGAGCCAGGGCGATGAGCCAAGCAAGACGACTCTCAGATCGCGCTTGGCGGCCGTGTCTTCGTCCCACAAACGTTTGGCGACCTCGGACCAACCCGGGATCTTCTGGATCTCATCGAGCACAAGGACGGCGGCCGCCGGTCGTGGGTCCGCACGCAGAAGGAGGCGGCCGGCGTCCCACTGTTGCTCGATCCAACTGCTGCCCTTCGTTGCCGGTTGATCGGCCGAGGCGACGTGACTCGGCAGGTCGATGGAATCAAGCACCTGGCGTATCAGCGTGGTCTTGCCTGTCTGGCGCGGCCCGAGCAGAACCTGAATGAAGCGTCTCGGCTCGTGGAGCCTGCCTCTAACTGACATGAATTGAGGGCGTTGGAACATCGTGCTCTCCCGGCATCCATTTTACTCAATATGATGAGTAAATATACTCAAAATATAGAGATAAATGCAAGCCGTTCCAGGGAAGTAACGAGCACCCCCACCTGGCGCTAGCGCGTAGGGTGAAAATTCTCGGCCGAGCGCCAAATCGACCTCCTCGAACGTCTTGAGCGATTCCGAAAGGCTGATTCTCAGGCGAAGTCCGCAACGTTTGGGTTGCCCCGATAAGGCCAGGGTTTCGCCAGGATGAGACTGTCCCAGGATGCTGTGTTTCTTGATGGTCTGTTCAGAGCGGGAAAGCAAGTCTAGGCAGCGTTGCGATGGTAGTAGCGCAGCAAGCCGCCCAGCCGTTCGTGACACCTGACCTTTCCGCTTGTTCGTCCGATCTCCTGACCTTGGTCAATCAGACGATTGGCGGCCCCTGATGCACCCGATAGGTCGGTTGAGTGCCGACGTATTCGGGTAACGCATCCGTTCCATCCACTTCTAGGGCGTGAGTACGATCTGATCCAGTACCGCCACAATTGGGGCGAGGACCGGGTTGTCTATGTCAACGAGGCAGGTAAGGCCGATAGCCTACCGGCTCGCTGGACCAGTGCTGTGGCGGAGGATCCGGCCGTCACCCCATCGGCCGGGCGGGCACACTTCCGAGTGGCCGATCTGATCGAGCTGGCGAAGCTCGTGCGGGAGCCGGTCCGGTGAGAGTTGGACCTCACGTGTTCCTTGGCGTTCCCTCGGCGGAGAGGACTGTCAAGGAGATTACGCCGCATGTGTGCATGGAATTATGCCGCATGTCTCAAGGCGGCGAAAAGGCATGGGAATGCTGTTTTGTTCTAAACAATAGAATACGATCGATTAGCGCCACGCTGGATCAAATTTGGGTTGACGCCCCCTTGGAGCAAGGCAAAATGTGTCATACACAAGAAGGGAATATGGACCATGCCTCGACCCAAGAACGATCCGAAGGCCGATGCCCTGCGCAAGCAGGGCTGCCTGCACCCGCACCCGGAGAAGGTGGCCGACGAAGCCTTCGCCGCGAGCGAGTTCTTCGACCCGCGCGACCTCGTGCAGGTCAAGTACGAGATGCTGCGCCGGGTGCGTGCGGACGGGCAGCCGGTGAGCCGCACGGTGATCGACTTTGGCCTATCGCGAGCATCGTTTTACCAGGTGCAGACGGCGTTCGAGGCGGGCGGCCTGCCGGCGCTGCTACCGAAGAAGCCCGGGCCGAGGCGTTCCCACAAGCTATCCGAGGAGGTGGTGGCGGTACTGCGGGAAGCGCTTGCCCAAAGGCCGGAACTTCGCCCTCAGGACCTCGTCGCACTGGTCGAGGGGCACTTTGGCATCTCGGTTCACCCGCGGAGCGTCGAGCGGGCACTGGCACGGCAGGAAAAAAAACGGCGATGACCCGCAACCCGGGTCAGCGCCCGACGCGTCGCCAGAGTACGGCCGATCACGCCGCGCGCTACGAGGCGTTACGCGCGCGCGCCGAAGAGCATCACATCTCGGAGAGCCGCAATGGGCTCGTCGTGTTGCTGCGCCAGGGTGTCGCGGCCTGGATCGAAGCGTGGTCCACCCTCGCTGCTCCTTCGGCGCCATCGACGCAAGCGCAGCGTCGGTACCCCTTGGCCATGCCGCATAAGGTTGGCGCGGAGGTGGTGCACCTCCTGGCTACGATGATGCTGGGGCACATCGAGGAGGTTCACACATGAGAGCAACGACGCATCAGAAGGTCACCGCCAGCCACCTTCGCCGCGATGCGTACCTATACGTGCGCCAATCGACGCTGCGATAGGTCTTCGAGAACACCGAAAGCACGCGGCGCCAGTATGCACTGCGGGAGCAGGCCGTCGCGCTGGGCTGGCCCATTGAGCGGGTTCATGTGTTCGACGCCGACTTGGGCAAGTCCGGGGCCTCGAGTACCGACCGTGAGGGCTTCCAGAAACTCGTGGGCGAGGTGGGCATGGGCCGCGCCGGGATCGTGCTTGGGCTCGAGGTCTCGCGCTTGGCGCGCAACTCGACCGACTGGCACCGGTTGCTCGAGATCTGTGCTTTGACCGACACCCTGATCCTCGACGAGGATGGGATCTACTGCCCTGGGGACTTCAACGACCGGCTCCTGCTGGGGCTCAAGGGCACCATGTCCGACGCGGAGCTCCGCGTACTGCGCGCGCGGCTGCGGGGAGGGATCCTCAACCAGGCACGCCGGGGCGCACTGAAGACACCGCTACCGGTTGGTCTTGTCTACGATGCAACCGACCAAGTCGTCCTCGACCCTGACAAGCAGGTCCGCCAGAGCATCGTGCACCTGTTCGAGACCTTCGCGCGTACCGGCTCAGCCTCGGCTACGGTGAGATACCTCCGCGCACGGAACCTGCGCTTTCCACGCCGCCCTCGCAGCGGGCCACACAAAGGCGAGCTGCTCTGGGAGTCACTGCGTCATTGGCGGGTATTGCGCGTATTGCACAACCCGCGCTACGCCGGGGCCTTCTGCTTCGGCCGGACACGTACACACAAACGGCCTGGCGAAAGGATCGAGATCGAGATGCTCCCGCGTGAGGAGTGGACGGCGCTATTCCCCGACGCGCATCCCGGATACATCTCGTGGGACCAGTTCGAAGCCAACCTCGCCCGGTTGCGCGAGAATGCTCAGGCTCATGGCGCTGAGCGTCGTAAGAGCCCGCCACGGGAAGGCCCGGCGCTCGTGCAGGGCTTGGCCGTCTGCGGCCTCTGCGGTCAACGAATGACGGTGCGCTACCACACGCGCAAGGGCAGACAGTGGCCCGAGTATGTGTGCCAGAGCGAGGGAATCGAGACCGCATCGACGAAGTGCCAAACCATCCCGGGCGGTGGTGTCGACGACGCCATCGGCGATCTGCTCGTCAAGACGGTCACGCCGGTGGCGCTCGAAGTGGCCCTCGAAGTTCAGTCGGAACTCGAAACACGCGCGGAAGAGACCGACATGCTGCGCCGCCAGGGGGTCGAGCGTGCCCGGCATGAGACCGATCTAGCCCGCCGACGCTTCATGGAGGCCGATCCGAGCAACCGTCTCGTCGTCCTCTTCTTGGCATCTCACGACGGTAGCTTGATCACGCGGGGGAAGCTGCGGTAAGAATCCCGGACGAGTTCAGGCGAAGGCACACTTCGGTTCCCTGGCAAGACGCAGCTGATCTGCGGTTCCAGCTGTCAGCCCGCCATCTGTCGTTTCCGCGCCTGCATCCCGAAAACGTCATTTGCGGCGTGTGCGCGCTGTTGCTTCGTTGTCCACCAAAATCGTCAGTGATTCTGCGTCCGGACCTGTGTCCATCTCAAACGGAAGACCCATCGAGCAGGAGCGCACGTCGATGCCCACGGGGTGGGCACACCGTCGCCGTTTCCCCCATGGGCGTATGGCGCCCGGGGTCCGGAGGATGTTGCTGATGTCACGGAGGCGTTCATGAGGATGCTGTTGCGCTTGGCATGCTGTATCGTGATCGGGTTTCTGTTCGGATCACCCAGCGGTGCCCTGGTTTGTCAGCGCCTGCATGTGGTCGTTGGTGGTGGGGGCCATGGCAGCACCTCCGTCCATCGCCACTGGTGTGCGATCGGACAGCCGGTCGTGGGCCGGGCCATGACCTCCGTCCATGAACATCATGCCGGGTTCTGGTATTCCTCCGAGGGATCCTGCTCCGGGATTCCCTGCCCTACACTGCAGCCACCCACCGACTTCGAACTGCGGTACGCCGGGGGCAATCCCGCGGACACCGGTGGCGCGATCGTCTTTGCCACGCCGGCACGCGGCCACATCTCGATCAGGCTGTTCGATGTCACCGGGCGCCAAGTGCACGTCTTGGCCGAGGGGATCGTGGCCGCCGGCTATCATGAAGTTGGTTTCAGCACGATGGGGCTGGATGGCGGCGTGTATTTTTGCCGCATGGAAGCGCGCGGCTTCTCGGCGACGAGGAAACTGATCCTGCTGCGGTAGTGCCAGTTGATCAGTAGTGGATCGGGGCAAGGAGTGTAAAGGAGATGGTGCGATGAAGTTTGCCGCTATATGTTTGATCATGTGTCTGACGGCTGCCGCAGCCAGCCTGGCCACCGTTCCCGGCACGATCAGCTACCAGGGCCTGCTCGAGGAGACCGGCGGGACCAGCCTGCCCGATGGCGACTACTCGGTGACCTTTCGGATCTACGATGACGCGGCCGGTGGGACCGTGTTGTGGAGCGAGACCCAAGTCGTCGCTCTGGAGGACGGGGTCTTCAGCGCCCAGCTGGGCAGCGCTACCCCATTGACACTGGCCTTCGACATTCCCTACTGGATCAGCCTGCAGGTCGGCGCCGAGCCTGAGCTGACCCGGCTGGCCTTCACCTCGACGCCCTATGCGTTCCGGGCAGTCGTGGCCGATTCGCTGGCCGGAGGCGGTGGTGGCGGTGACATCACGGCCGTGATCGCATCCAACGGTCTGACCGGGGGCGCCGCCAGCGGCGACGCCACGCTCACGGTGGGTGCCGGTCCGGGCCTGACGGTCGAGCCCGATCTGGTCCGCCTGGCGGAGCCCTATCTGTCAGGCGAGGCCTACGACGGCCGCTTCGTCAACGAGGCCCAGGCCAATTCGATCACGAGCGCCATGGTGACGCCCGCTATGGTCAGCTCGATCGCCGGCGTGGAGAACGACGGCGGCGACATCGACTTGATCGCCGGAACCGGCATCACCATCACACCCGACAATGCCAACAACCGGATCACGTTCACGGCCTCCGGGTCAGGCATCGGCGGCAGTGGCACGGCCGACTACCTGCCGAAATTCACTGGGAGTTCCACGATCGGGAGCTCGACCGTCTATGATGACGGGTCGGCCGTCGGTATCGGGACGACCTCGCCGGACGCGCGTCTCAGCGTTTCGGAGTCCACCTCGGGCATCGCGTTCGAGGCGATCACACACTATGGCGACACGGCCGCCCGAACGGTCAACTTCGAGCGTACAGCCGCGATCTTCGCGAACAACGACCTGCTTCAGCTCAAGGTTCCGGCCACGGCTTCCGAGAATGCGCAGTTCATCGAATGTGAGGCGGGCAATGGTGGCATCCAGTTCCGCGTCCACACCAACGGCGACACGGAAGTCCACGGCGATCTCGCCGTGGACGGCACCCATGATGTCGTCAGCCATGGGATGCGGGCCGGCAGTTTCGAGACCGATCTTCAGAGCAGTGGCGTGCACGCCTTGTATGCCGAGTACACCGGGGCGGGGCAATACGACAACATCGCCGTTTACGGAAAGAGCACACCCGCGGAGGGCTACGGATACGGTGGCAAGTTCGAGGGCGGCTACTATGGAGTCTACGGCCGGGCGAACTCCACGGGGAACGGCTCCCAGTACGGAGTGCGCGCATTCGCTGGCAACGGGTCGGGCTTGAATTTCGGCGTGCGCGGGACGGCTGCGGGTCCGGGGAGCAACTTCGGTGTCTATGGCGAAGCTCTTGGCGGCGAGACCAACTGGGCCGGCTGGTTCGCGGGCGATCTCATGGTCACCGGCACGCTCTCGAAGGGCGCGGGCTCATTCCAGATCGATCACCCGCTCGAGCCGGAGGACAAGTACCTCTATCACTCCTTCGTTGAAAGTCCCGACATGATGAATGTCTACAATGGCAACGTCGTGCTGGATGGAAACGGCCAGGCCCGCGTCCAGATGCCCGACTGGTTCGAAGCTCTCAACCGAGACTTCCGCTATCAGCTCACGCCGATTGGGGCTCCTGCCGACCTCTACATTCTCCAGGAGATGTTGGGCAACGAGTTCGCGATTGCCGGCGGAGCGCCGGGGATGAAGGTCTCTTGGCAGGTTACGGGCATCCGCCAGGACCCCTACGCACAGGCGCATCGCATTCCGGTCGAACAGGACAAACCCGTCCACGAGCGCGGCAAGTACCTGCATCCGGACCTCTATGGCCAACCGGAGACCCTGGCGGTGGATCACGTTCCGGAGAGACATGTGAGCGCACCAGTGGAGCGCTACGAGAGCTCACGGGCGCGGCATGCGGCCGCCGACCCCGATGACGGGGGGGCGCGCTAGCACGCCCAGGCGTTCCGACCTTCGGGAGGTGCAAGGTTTTGTGACACAACCTTTCTCCGGTGTCTTCTCCAATACCGCAGTTCAAACCTACCCACAGGCAGGATGGACTTCTTCTCTCCCACAATGCCGGCCGGTCCTCTAGAATGGAGTCGGATCTGACTTCAGAATCCAGAGGAACTGGCCCCCGTTGCCCTCTCAGCCGCGCTACCGGTGCGGCAGGGGGCTGATGCCGAGGCGACGGCAAGAAATCAGCCGCCGCATCTCGCGCGAACTTGGCGGAGAGGAGTCTAGTGCCCACGTCTGCGTGCCGGGGACAGCAGGCTCTGTTGATTGCGCTCGTCGTCGGGCTTGCGATGCTCGCTGCCGTCCGGCACGATTCCGGTCCCCTCGCCGAGCAGATCCCGATGCCCGCTGTAGAACGAGCCGCTCTCCTCGAGCGGATTGACGCATTGCGTTTCTCGGCCCGCCCCGACTCCGCGCTGCCGCTCCTCGAGCGCTGGATCGACACGGCGCGCGCAGACGGTGATTCCGCCCTTCTTCTCGGGGCTGTCCTGCGCTACGGCGCCACCCGCGTGGGCCGGGGAGAAGCGTCGGCCGGCGAGCCCTATCTGCGAGAGGCAGTCACGGTGGGCGAGGCCCTGAACGACACGACGTCCACCTGTAGCGCTCTGCGCTGGCTCAGCGTGGCGGAGAGCATGCAGGGGCGTCATGCCGAGGCGCGAGGGTCGTGCGTGCGGTTGCAGTTGCTGGCGCGCGCGAGCGGCGACCGGCAGCACCAGGGTTGGGCGCTTGTCGGTTTGGGGTGGTTCGAAGAGGTCGGGGGGGACAGCGAGGCCGCCGCCCGATGCTACCGGCAGTCGGCCGCACTGTTCGGGCAGACCCGCGACGCCGAAGGATTGGCCTGGGCCTACGATGCCCTGGGTCGCGTTCACTACCGTCTCGGCGATTACGATGCCTGCGCGCGCTTTCGGGAACGGGCCATCGCGGCCGCCGACAGTATCGACTTCCTGCACCAGCGCTTCTACATGTTGAACAATCTCCTCAACAACCAAGGTGCTCTGGCGTATTCGATCGGCGACCCGGCAACCGCGGAGCACTGCTTTCGCCGCGCCTACCGGCTGCAATCCGAGCGCGGTGATCATCGGGCCGCCGTGGTTCCGGGCATGAACTTGGCGATGTGCCTGATGCGCCTGGGCCATTGGCGCGAGGCCGAAACGCAGCTCGATGCCCTGGCCAACACGTGCCGCGAACATGGCCTCACTCCTTTGCTCGGAAGGGTGCAGACCCGCCGCGCCACCCTTCGTCATCAGCAAGGGCGCCTCCGGGAAGCCACCAAGCTCTATCGCGCGGTGCTCGAGCTCGAAGAGGCCATGCCGCAGGCGGAACGGATCGGCGCGCGCATTCTCTTGTCGAAGTCGCTGGGCGAGCTCGACAGCACCGAGGCCGCATTGGCGGTCTTGGAGGATGCCCTCGCGCTGGTGACTGAATCGGTCGATACCGACGTCGTACTCGATCTGCATGCCGGGCTGGCGATGACGCTTCAGGAACTGGGACGTTATCACGAGGCGCTGCCCCATGCGCGGCGGGTTTCGTGCCAGGCGGTCCGCCTGGGTTTGCGCAAGCCGCTGCTGCCGGCGCTGCACGCCGCGGCCCGCTGTCACTGGGCGCTGGATGCGCCCGAAAGTGCGATGGTCTACTTCGACCGGGCGGTCGCAGCCTGGGAGGCCGACCGCGCCGTGCCGCTGGATCCCGAATGGCGCGAGGAACGCGGTGCGCAGGGCCGGACTCTCTACGATGCATTGGCGACGTTCCATCTCGACTACCCAAGTCCCCTGTCGCCCGACGAGCGGGCCCGGCGCGCCTACGACAGTGTGCGGATCTTCAAGGCGCGCACGCTGCTGGAGCGCACCTTGGGGCCTGGCCATGGCCCATGGCCGGCGATGCGCGATTCGGTTGCGCCGGCCCCGACGGTGGAGATGCTGCAGCGAGAGATTCTGCAACCGGGCGAACTGCTCCTGGACGTCTTCTGGGGCCCAGCGACCCTCTACATCTTCGCGGTGACACGTGATGTCTGCCGCGTCGTGGAACACCGTACATTGGAGGATCTCGAGCGAAGGATCGCTCTCGTCGCGGGGGCTCTCTCCGAATCCCCGTCGCGCGCCACCGCCATCGGTGCAGCCACCTTGCACGAGGCGAGCACATCCTTGAGCAACCAGTTGCTGGGGAGTCTGTCTGAACTGATCGAGACGCACGACCGCATCATTCTGTCGCCGGATGGCGCGCTCAATCGGCTCCCCCTCGAGGGATTGCCGCCGCCGTCATCCCGACCCGACGGCCGCGCGCACTATCTCTCGGAGACGCACGAGATCGTGAGAGAGCCTTCGGCCTCATTCCTGGCTTGGCAGCGGCGCGCCCATAAGCGGGATGGCGCCTCTCCCCTGGGCACCCTTCTGGGTGTGACCGCCGCGCGCGGGGAGCGCGGCGCGAGACTGCCCGGAGCCCAGGAAGAAACGCGGGGCCTCGATCGCCGCTATCGAGGCGTGGACATCTATCCATCAGAGACCGAGAGACGATCCTTAGGTGGGCTGCTCAACGCGTATCAAGTCCTCCACTTCGCCGTGCACACCGAGGCCGACGATCAGTATCCCTGGCGTTCGGCCATCGTCTACGACTCATGCGGCGCGGCGCTCAGTCTGCGCGCGGACCAGATTTCGCGCCTGCATCTGGAGGCCCATCTGGCCGTGCTCTCGGGCTGCGGAACTGCGAGCGGACGCATTCTGTCGGGCGAAGGCGTGCTGGGGCTCTCGAGCGCTTTCCTGTGCGCCGGCGTACCGACGGTTATTGCCACGCTCTGGGAAGCCCCCGACCGTTCGACGGTGCGATTGGTCGATCGCTTCTATGACGCTCTGGCTCGCGGCCTGGATGCGTCGGCGGCCATGGCCGAAGCACGGGAAAGTATGCGCGCGGATCCCTCCACACGGCATCCCTACTACTGGGCGGGGTTCGTCCTGGTCGGCGACGGAAACGGTCGCGCCGTGCTGGAGACGAGACCGCTGTGGACGCGTCGCCCCTGGCTCATTCCGACCTCCGTGCTACTGCTCGTCGCCTTGGGTTCGGTTCTGGTCCGGAAGTGGCGCTGGGTGCGGTCCCAGCGTCCCAAACGGCGCCTTTCGATGGCCTCATCTGCTTGGATCGCGTAGGTTCTCTGTGATTCCCTAACGCGAGGAATGTCCTTAGACGTGAGAGCGCTGGAAGAACAGAGCGACGAGGCGCTGGCGCGGATGGCGCTGGACGATCCGAGCAATGCCGCCGCGCGACGGGCCGCCGCGCTATTGTTTGGACGCTATCAGCGACGCGTTTATCTGTGGTGCTTCCGGTATTGCCGCAACCATGAGCGGGCGCTCGACCTTGCGCAGGACGTGATGCTGAGCGCCTGCCGCAACCTGTCATCCTACAACGGAGAGGGACGGTTCTTCTCATGGCTCTTCGCCATCACGCGCAATCGCTGTCTGAACGCGCTGCGTAAGCCCCCGCTACTCAGGGATGAGGCTGTCGACCTGGAGACGCTGCATGCGCCTCAGGCCGGGCCCGATGAGGCATGGGTGGAGAAGCTTGGCGAAGAGACGGTGCTCAAGGCGATCCGCGATCATCTCGATGCGCGCGAGCAGGAGGCGATCTACCTGCGGTGTTTCGAACGACTGCCCGTGGACGAGATCACGACCATGCTCTCGATCACGAGCGCATCCGGTGCCCGGGGATTGCTGCAGAGCGCGCGGCGCAAGTTACGAGCCGCTCTGGCGAAGCCGCTTCGAGACCATCGCGGCGGAGGGCGATGACGACGCGGCCTGCATGGGACCAGCAGACCCCCGGCGATTGCCGTGAGAGGGGAGGCGCAATGGACTCGACCTGCTACCGCACGGATGAGCTGGGCGACCTGTGTCACCTGGACGAGTCGGATCCGCGCCTGGCGCACGCCCGTATCTGCCCCCGCTGCCGCTCTCTGCTCATCACCGTGCGCGCATTCGAAACAGCCCAGAGCGCGTCCCCCGGCGCCGCCCCCGGCGCGCGCCCGGACGAGGCCGACCGCTGTCTCGCCGCGGTGGTCGCCCAAGAGCTGGAACGTTGGGGGGGCGAAGCCGGCGCGAGTGAACAATCCGCGCCGCACCGGCCGTCGGCTGGGCGGGGGGGGGCGTGGAGCAAGCTCTGGGCACCCGCGTTGCGCCCGGCCTGGGGAATCGCGGTTCTGGCGGTTATCGCGCTGGGGGTGGCCGTGCTGCAACCCGGGCCCCCGGAAGAACAGGCGATCCGAGGTGAACGCGAGCAGTCGTCTGTTGGCCCCGAGCTGCTTGCCGTTACGAGTCCGGACCCTGAATCGATTCTCTTCCAATGGCGCGGTGTCGCCGGTGCGGATCTGTACGAAATCCGTTTCTTCGACCCCGGCTTGAATCTCCTGCTCACCCTGCCGGCTGGGACCGACACGTTGCTTCGCGTGCCGGCGGAGCGACTCCGGACAGCCTCGCCTGCCGCCGGGAAGCGCCTGCTGTGGCAGATCGTCGCCCTCAGGCACGGCGACCACATCGGTGTCTCGTCACCAGGAGGCTTCGAACTGCCCTGAGACCATCGGGGGGTGGTCAGCACCTGATGTCGTCATCGCGAACCAGGATGTAGCTATGTCTGGAGTGGAGTTCCGGACCGTGATATACCGGTGAAGGCGACTAAATAAGGTGACTGGGGCCGGAGCGGGGGAGCAAGAGCGCCCGGGTGGATACAATCCAGGCACGTCGATGTCTACATTGCGCTTCTATGTTCGGTACTGGCCGCGCGGGACAAGCCATCCGCCGGAGGAATCGTATGCGAGATCACGAGATGGTATCGAGGATCGTCCTGTCGGTCCTGTTGCTTCTGGGGTTCATCGGTTGTGGTAACGATGACGACGGCGAGGAACAGGGCACCCCGTCCGAGAATCCACTGTCGTACATCATCACCAGCGGTTACGACGATCGGTTCTACGTCTTCGACGGCGACGACTACAGCCTGCTCGAGACCGTCGAGCCGGAACTGACGGCGGATATGACCGGTGTCCGCGATGCCACGCTGGTCTCCTTCTTGGGCCGAGACGACGCGCACGTGGTGTTCATGTCGCTACCGCAGGAGGAGTACGGCAACGCCCAGATGTTCTCGACGCTTGGCCTGTCAGGCACCTCGCTCACCCGGTTGACCGACATCGACATCCCGGGCATGGGGCAGATCGTTCCCACCGGAACGCAGGGGTTGATGTTCATCGCGGTCGAGGCGGGCACTCTGGCCGAGGTGATGAAGATGGACCTCATGGAGAGCGATCCGGCGCCGCTCGAGCTCGTTCCCCCGAGCTTGCCCAGCGGCGCCTACCCGTGCTTGACCACCGGCTGGCAGAGTCCGGCGTATTCCCCGGCGGGCGATCTGAAGGCGTTCGGCTATCACTGCAAGGTGAACGAGGGCCCAGAGCTCCCCAGCAAGACAGCCGTGGTGGTCTACGACCAGGATGATCAAGAATGCGGCGATCCGGTCTATTCCGTCGAGGTCTACGAGAACATCGAGGACGTTGCCTTCACGTACGAATCCTCGATGGTCATCTACAGCATCGGCAACCACGCGGCCCCGAAGCGGGTCTTCGCTCGCGTCAATGATAGCGGCGAAGAGGCGGTGGAGCTGACGGCCGCGTTCAACGGGGGCGAGATTCTCAATTTCGATTGCGACCCCACCTCCGGCCGCATCGTGTTCAATGACCGGGAGGTCAACCCGAACCTCTACATCCTCGAATACGAGGTCAGCGACGGGATCACCATCACCGGCGCGGCCCGGAAGATCACCGATGAGGGCACCTACCGAAGGCCGCGTTGGGTCAAGAACCTATCGCGGGAGCAGACCCGGGCCGAGGCGGGTGTCGCGGGGCCTGGCTGGTAGGAGATGGATGCCACATCCGATCGAGTCGTCTTGGCCTGGGTTCTGTCGCGTGACGTTCCCCTCGCTGCGATCCCGAGGACCGTGGCGAACTCCACTCTCGACCGAACGTGCGGCTATGGGCTCTTTACCCTCGGACGCAGCGACTTCCAGCAGGCAATGACGCCATACCCCACGGCGGCGATCAGCGCAATGACTCTGGCCGCCTCGATGTCTCTGAACCCGAAGACGCCAATGCCGCAGAATGCGATGGCTGCGGCGACGAAGAAGTAAGGATGCCGCCGGCGATTCGCGACACCGATGGCGATAGCGGCGACCGTGATCAGGGTCAATCTCAATGCATGGATCTTCTCGCTACGGCTGAAACGGGGTGGCTTCTCTGGAATGAACGCCGTTTCCGCGACCCTTGCCGGAAGCGGTCTCACCGTTCTGATCGTCCCCGCACGCACTGCCGCGACCGCCCGGTTGAGCGCATCGGCAGCCGGCACCCAGATATCCGGTTCATATCCCCGTGCTTCACGTACCTCCAGATCGAGCGGGACATTGAGTTTGACGGGTAGCTTGGCGAGTAGCTTCGAATGGGGCAGACGATGCGCGGACAGGTGCCCGAAGGTCAACGCGCCGAGCGTATTCTCCCCAACCAGCACGACCTGCTCGACCTGATCGTGGAGAAAGCTGATCAGACCCTCACCCGCCGAGGCGACTTGGCGATCGGTGATCACGATCAGAGTGGTTTCGTTCGGAATCGACTCCAGTCGGGGGACGTAAGGCTGGCGCCAATGGGGTCCACTTCCGCTGTCCTCGTACATGGCGAGCTCATCCGCGAGGTGCTTCTGTTCCTGCTGAAGCCGTAAGGCGATCGACTTGCCGGGCCCCGCTTCCAGCCAGGCGAAATAGTTGGCCAGTCCGATCAGTGTCGTGCGGGAGACATATTCACAGAGCGCCTGCGAGAGCTGTGGCCGAACGCCGGTGAAGCGCCTGATCCACTCTCTGGGCCAACGCGTATTGCCCCCACCATTGCCGCGCAAATCAATGATTACACAAGGCTCGCCGCGCAGTTCATCCGCACAGGCCAGGAAGGCGTCGATCTCCTCGGTGTGGTGATCGGAAAAGGTGCGAATGCGCACGACCGGAATGCCACCGAGATCGAACCGGCGAAAGAGTTCGTGGCCCTTGTAGGTCGAGCGCCGTAATTCGAAGGTGACTGTGCTCGTGTCGCCTTTGGTCGCTAGGACGACCTCCAATGGTGAGGGTGTCTGGAAAGACAGCCGGCCGAGGACGTAGATCGCCTCGCCTGACCGATCAAGCGACGGAAAGAAGAATCCATCGGGACGAAGTCCGTTGATCGATACGATGGCGCCGGCGTGTCGATTGCCGGCGGCTGTGCGAAAGCGATACTCGCCGTCGTGCTCGATTACCGCCAGCTTGGGCACGAACCAGAAGTCTTGATGCCCCGCGAAGGTGAACGTGTCCAGTTTCAGGTGGCAATCACTGACGAAGTCTAGATGTCGTCCGATCAGCGGCGGTAGATCGCGCGGCGTCCAGTGCGTTGCCGTGCTCAGTTCCTGGAGAACGCTCTCCAGGGCCGCGTCGAAGTCTCCGATCCTGCTGAAGTAGCCGTAGCCGCAGTAGCCGTGTTCGAGGAGATAGAAGAAACGCTGGACATCGGCTCGCGCCTCCTCGGTCGTGATCCGCCCGCCGGGACGCGCGCCGGGGTCGAAGGCCAGGGTTGCGGGCGGCAGCTCGGCGCCCCGCGGCGTGTGCTGCCAACTTCGCAGCGTTTCGGCGATGGCATCGGCCTGTGGAGGCTGGTGCGCGGGGAGCTCCATCGCGTCCGCCGGTGCGATGGTGCCGGATCCAAGCAAGACAGCCGCGAGAACCGGCAAGAACACAACCCGGTGTCTCATCCTGGTGGTCCTCCGGTCTTCTCCGCCGAGTGCGATCGGCGGCGGGCAAATTCTAGCGTCAACGCCGCAGCATGATCCTCCCTCTCGCGTCTTCCTCCTGTCCGCGCAGCCGGTAGAAGTACACGCCGCTGGCGGCGCCGGTCCCCGCCTGCGTCGTTCCATCCCACCACAGCAGATTGAGGCCGGATTGCGCCTGCCCCGCAAGGCTCTGGACCCGGCGGCCGGTCAGATCGTAGATGTCCACTTCGAGCAGTCGGCCGGCGATGGCGGGTGAGGCCTCGAGGTGAATCGCGCTCCCCCGAGTGGCCGGATTCGGGTACGCGCCCAGCAGTCGGATCGGTGGCCCTGACCACCGCGGATCGCCATCGACGCCGGCCAGGAGCCGGCCGCCATCGATGCAGAACATCTTCCCACCGGATCCGTTCAGGTACTGCGTACCGGCAATCACATCCGGCGTACCGTTGTGGTTGACGTCGCCGATGGGACGTACGGACAAGACGAGGTCCCCAACATTGGTCGACCAGAGAAGGTCTCCGTCGGCGCCGCTCGCGCAGTAGACGTGATCATCCTGTGAGCCGACAATGACATCGGTCACGCCGTCGCCGTTCACATCGGGGATAGGATAGACGGACCAGACATTGTCTCCGGTGTATCTGACCCAATGCAAGGTACCATCCGCGCCGTCGAGAACTCGGAAGCTGTTGTTCGTGCCGCACACGGCCACATCGGACACGCCATCGCCGGTCACATCCTCGATCACGCGTGTCTCGAGCACCCAGCCGCCGACCGGTGTCACCCAGACGATGCCGCCGCTGGCCCCGTTGAGGCAGGTCACCTCTCCGTCCCAGGATCCGACGACGACATCTCCAATGCCGTCCCCGTTCACGTCCTCGATGCCCTCCACGTAGTTGGCATTGTAGCCCGCATCGTAGGACCAGATCAGATCGCCCCACACGTTGCTGGCCCCGCTGACGCAGTAGACGGTGCCGTCGCCGTTGCCGCCGACCACATCCGGCACATCATCCCCATTGACGTCGTCGATGGCGGCGACGCAGTAGAAGGCCTCCATCCCCAGGAACATGAATCGGATATCACCATTCGATCCGTCGAAGCAGTAGATGCGCCGCGCGCCCGTGCCCGGCTCGCCCGCCGTGCCGGCGCCCGCCAGAACCTCCGGTTTCCCGTCGCCGCTGATGTCCGGCATGGGAGCCACCGTGTAGACCCATCCTCCGCCGCCGTGCACGACCGTGTCGAAGTTCCACAGGATCTCGCCGTCCTCGGACCCGCGCACCTCGATGCTTTGGCCCGACCACGCCGTTCCTCGCAGGATCTCCGGATACCCGTCGTCGTCGAGGTCATCGGCCAGATTCAGGCAGAGGTCGCCCCATCCGCCGCTGGTCCCGGCACCCGTCGACCAGATGACGACGCCGTCGCCGTCGCTGTTTCCGTAGAAAGCCACGTGCGGATCGCCGGAGGCGCCCGCGTCGTAGGATTCCATGACGGTTTCGGGCACACCGTCCTCGTTCAAGTCCGAAATCGGTTGCACACACTCGACGTTCTCGATGCCCAGGGCCGACCAGATGATCTCGCCTCCCGCCCACGTCTTGAAGACGCTCTGGCCGTCCATGCTGATCTCGAGGTTGGGCGTCACCGGATCATTGGATGTGATCGTGAACACGCCGCTGTGGTTGCCCTGAGTCGGCGGCTCGAACACGACGGTCATCGTCAACGTCTCGAAGGTCGCCAGCGTTACCGGAAGCTCGAGCTTGGGCGCCCGGAAGGACTCGTGGTCGCTCGATAGCGAGGTGATCTCGAGTGGCTCGTACCCGAGATTCTGAACGTCGATCTCGAGACCGCGCATCATGCGTACGCCGGTGTCGGGGTAGTTCAATGCGGTCGGCGAAGCCTGGATCGTCGGCTCCGGATTGACGGCCGTCCCCGAGAGCGGAATGTCCAGAATCCCCTCGTCGTAGTCATCGGAGAGGACTCTCAATATGCCGCTGTGATCTCCGGTGGCCTCTGGATCGAAGGTGACCTGGAAGCTGATCGACTCGGACGGCGCGAGCACCACGGGCAGGCTCACCTCTTCGGCGTAGAACGGCGCGCTGGTGGTGATCCCGGTAATGGTGAGATCACCGTCGCCCACATTCCGAAGGAGCTGTGAATACGTGCCGGGCGTCCCCAAGGGAAGGATGCCGAACGCATATTCGGGCGGGACCGGATCGATGTCGCCCGTACCCGCGCCGGTGAGATCGATTTGATAGATCCGGCGGTCGTAGCCGCCCACTTCGTTGGCCACAACCCACATGTAGCCTCCACCGAGGGCAATGCCCTTGGGGGACGCGGCGGGTGTATCGAAGAAATCGATGACTTCACCGCCGGGATAGCTCAGATGCCAGATCCGCTCGGGGTCACCGTCATTATCGTCCATGCCATTCCAGACCGTGCCGTCGCTTGTGTCGTAGCAAATGCCGTAGGGTTGTTGACCCTGCGTGGGGATCGTCCCGACCAGGCTGCCGTCGCCGGGATCGACCTGGAGGATGTCGGCCTGATCGTTGGGATAGTACCGTGTGACGAGCAGGTAGGTGCCATCCCAGGAGAGCCCGCCGACCGCATCGGCGGGCGTGGCCAGCGTATCCAGGAAGGTCCCGTCTACGGCGACCTTGTAGATCCAGTCCTTTCCATAGTCTCCGGCCACCCAGAATCCGGTGCCGTCCCAGGCCACCCCATGGTTGGCGCCATTGGAAATGTGATTCTCGTCATAGGGCGTGGGAAGAGTCTCCAAGACGGTGCCATCGGCGGGGTCGAGCTTGTAGATGAACCCGTCCGCATCGCTGCCGGCCCAGAGATGGCCGTCGTGGTAGTCGAGACCCCACGCGGAGGGCGGTGCGGGGATCACGTTCACGACTTGTTGGCCGCCCGCAGGTTGTGCCAGAAGGATCGCGGCGGCGGGCAGCAGTAGCAGCCAATGAGGCAGGGGGCGGACCTTGGAAAAGACGACTCGCATGGCGTACTCCTCCGGATGATGTCCATGGTCGTGCAGCCGGACCCTCTGATTGTAGCACGGGGCAGAGGGGGCCGTCCGCCATGAGCCTCCATGAGCCTCCAGGGGTGCGGGCCCGGGATCAGCCGCAGCGCACCATCACCGGCCGCAGCCGGTAAGGACGTAACCCGACCAGAAGTAGGGGTGGGCGCGGTCGAACCCGTGCTCGCCGGCACGCATCTCGAGACGGATCATCCGGCGCTTGGCCTCGCCGAGGGCGCCGGGGGCGTCAGGCCCCGCGGCTTCTTGAAGCCGGCAGGCTTGGTAGAACGCGCCCATGAACTCGGCGGTGGGAACGCCGGGGACATCCCACAGGGTGGCGATGATATTGTCCGCCCCGGCGTAGAGAAAGGCCCGCACGAGCCCGCTCATCCCCTCGCCGTCGAGCAACTCGCCCAGGCCCGTGGAGCAGGCCGATAGCACGAGGACCCTGCAGGGAAGGGACATCGAATAGACCTCGGCTACCGAGAGGAGGCCATCGTCGCCTTCGCTCGGCGTGAGCGCGAGCCCCGAGTAGCGAGGCCGGTATTCGTTGTAGATGCCGTGGGTGGCGAAGTGGATGAACCCGTAGGCTCCTGTCACGGCCTCGGTCCGCAGGTTCGTCTTCGTGGCGGCCGGCCCGATCAGCCGGGTCGCCTGCGCATGCGAGAAGCAGGACAGGATGGCCGCGGCTTCCTCGGCGGCGCCCGGCACCGGAGCTGGAGTAGGAGCCGCGGACGGAGCCGTAGCCGGGGCATTCGCCGAAGCCGACCAGGCGACCAGCGGATTGGCCCGCCCGGAGACATCTCGCAGGGGATTGCCGATGAGGAGAACTCGGGATCGCTCATCGGGTCGTGCGGAGAGGTGGGCACGCAGCATGTCCAGAACACCGGCCGAAGGGGCGTACTGTACATCCCACTGCTTGATCACGTAGGGTAGGTCGGCATAGGAGCGGGCCGAGGGCGGCAGGCCTGCGTTGCCGGCGGTGCCGGCCTCGCGGTCCGCACCAGGCGGCCGCTCGGCCGCCAGGCACGAATCGGCCAGCAAGACTTCGAACGGCAGGTAGTGCAGCCGCCCATCGGGCGCCACGATCATCCGATCCGCGTCTTCCAGGCGCGTCCACACTGGACCCAGCAGGACGGCGGAGAGTTCGCGCAGCGGCCCGGCGAGGTACGCTGGTTCGTCCCCGGTGAGATTGACGTCGCGTAAAAGGGGCAGCACGGCATCGAGTCGCCCGATGATCGCTTCCCGAGGCGGCAGGCGGTACATGGCCAAGCCGTCCCGGTCGACCGCCCACAGGTAGCTGGCCCTCTCGCCCAGCAGGTAGTCCAGGTACAGCTCATCCGGCCGCAGCACCTCATGCTGAAACCGCAGCGGCTCCACGACCTGCGGAAGCCGATAGGCCGCATACCGTGGGTCGGCCGCGCGCAGAGCGCCTTCGGCCACCAGGAGTTCATCTTCGAGCCGCCGCAAGTGCAGCGTCAGATTCCGGAGGCTGTCGGCCGCCGCCCCATCGCCGGTTGCCCCTTGGCCGTTGGCCCCATCGCTTGCTGCACCCCGGCCGGTGGTCTCATCGCCTGCCGCTGGCCACGAGAGTGCTTCGAGCGCGACGACTGTCTCCTGAATCTCGTGCGTGATGCGATCGGCCTGATCGCGGTACTCCCCACTGCGGCGCGGGTGGAGCTCGGCGCCCGATTCCCGCAGCAGCTGAGCAAACGTCCCCGCTTTCGCACGCTGCATCAGAGCGAAGGTCTCGTTTGCGGCGCCGCCGCTCTCGGCGATGAGATGAATCAAAAGGGCATAGACATCGCCCGCGCGCTGGAAGGAGTAGGCTTGCAGATCGGCCGCGGCCGCCGATTCGGACCGGGTGGACTCCATGAGCGCAATGCTCTCTCGCAGAGCGGCGATCGCGCCCAGCGTATCCCCGCCGGCCTCCGCGACCTTGGCGCGCAGCACCACCGCCTTCTCGCGCAGGCACGGGGCGCCGGCCTCCGACGCGAGTGACTCAGCTGTGGCAGCCACCGCAGCCGCCCGGCGCCTCGCTTCCTCGGTGCCGACGCGCAGCCAGCAATCGCCCAAATCACACAGCGCATGAATCTCGTCCGTGAGGCGCTCCCACTGGCGGGCGTCCCGGGCGGCCGCCTGGAGGTCGGCGATGCCCTCCTCGAAGGATCCGGCCTCGCAGGCGCATCGTCCCCGGTTGGCCCTGACCGAGATGGCGGCGCGCGTGTCGCCGGTGGCGTCGGCGAAGGTCAGCGCGCGGGCGAAGTACTGCTGGGCCTGGGCATACTGCTGCTGATCCAGCGCCAACACGCCGAGATTGGACAGGACGCCGGAGGTCCAGGTGGGCGACCCGGCCGGCTCTCCCCTCGCCAGCGCCTGCTGCCAGGCCGCTTCGGCCTCGCGCAAGTGACCGATCCGGTAGTAGAGCCCGCCCAGGTCCGCGAGGCAGGCCACGGCCTGCGCCTGGTCCCGCGCCGCTTCGGCGCACCGGCCGGCGTCCTGCAGATCGGCCAGGGCCGTTCCGTAGTCGGCCTCCATGATGCGAACCACCGCCGCGTAGCGCAGGGCTCGGGACTCGCCCGACAGGTTGCCTGCACGGCGAAACGCCTCCCGGGCGGCCAGGCGCTCTTCCAGAGCGGCCTGCAGGTCGAGTCTCTCCCGTGCCAGCGAGGAGAGGGTGAGCCGCGTATCGCCCTCGAGGTCGTGGAGCCCGGCGTCATGCGCCTCTCGCACGGCTTGCCGAAGGAGCGCGTCCGCCCCGGACAGATCCTGCTGGTAGTAACGGGTCAGCCCGTACAGGCGCCGCACCCACACGGCAAGCGTCTCCAGGCCGGCTCGTTCGGCCTCGGTGAGGACATCGGCCAGAAGCGCGTGGGCGTCGGCAACGCGGGCCTGCGCAAGAACGGCCGCGGCGCGCTGGGCGCGGGCCATCAGGCGGCCTGCTTCGAGCAACCGCGCGTCGTCGTGGTCGGCGCCGGCTCGCGCGCGGGAGAGCTCCGCAAACGCCGTCTCGGCTGCCAGCAGGAGGCTCTCGGCGGCCGCGGGCGTCCCGGTCAGCCGGAGCCGCGCGCCACTGGCGAAGAGCGTCAGGGCTTCGGCGGCGAGCGAGGCGCGGCCCGGGTGCCGCGTGCGCACCAGAGAGTCGAGATCGACCGCGGCTTCGAGATCGGCCTCATCGCCGAGACGAAGCGTGGCCGAGAGATAGGCGTAGGCGGCCTGCGCATCGGGGCATCCGGATTCCAGACACTCCCGCGCGCACCCGGCGGCTTCCTCGTACCGTCCGGCTAGATGGAGCGCCCAGGCGTGGCTGCCATCGAGGCAGGCTGCGGCCAGGAGGCGATCGGCTTCCGGCGGCCCAAGAGAGGATGGGCCGAGGGGCTCCGGCGAGGCCGAGAATAGGGCTGTCCACCCAGAAGATAGGATGCCCCACAAGAGGGCCCGGAGGAGGAATCGGTGTGTTCGGTACCCGAGTCGAAACCGCGCGGAGAGGACAAGGTTCTTGTGCCGCCCCGGATCCAGCGCAAAGGATGCAGCAAACCCATGCGGATCTGCCCGGTTGGGCCGAGTGCGAGCCCGAAGGGAAACGGGATTGAAGGTGCGGCCTCTCATCGCGACCCCCTAGGTGTGGGCATTATGGGCAGGGGCGCCGGGAGGGGCAACCACCGTATGGACGGTTGCCGACCGTCAGGTGCCGATCGGGCGGGTGGTGAAAAGGGGCGCGGCGCGGTGGGAGATCCCGAACTCCGCGAGAAGGTACGACGGTTGGATGTTGGTACCGAACGATCGCTCCGAACCGTACTCATCCACTCCGGGAGCCTATCGAAGGGAATTCAAGAGGACGATTACATCGACTACACCATCTCCCTGGAGTCCCTTCTCGCCGGAGACTGATCCGACAACCGCGACGATCGGAACCCTCATCGAGACCGGTACCAAAACTGTGACTTGATCGCGTCCCGCGACTCGTCCCCGGCCCCGCATCGGGGCCTCCGATGCTCCAGGCGGTACCTTTCAGTTCATCCCTGAACCGGTGGTCCGGTCCGAAGAGATCGGAATGCACATCGAGAATCTTCTGTTGGAAACCGCCCGCCTCATGGACGAGACCGGCCAGGGCGAGCAACAGGTCGCGGCCGCCATGGAGCAGGGCGACGAACTGAGCCGGACCTTCGCCGCCCTCTCCGCCCCCCCAGGAATCTGCGGGCGGCACGGATCTGGGAAAGCCGACTGATTGGCTCCAGGCGGAACCGGGCCGCCAACTGGTCCATCGACTCGGCCGCCCGCTGTACGGACGCAACCCCGAGCTTGTCTGGGTTACGTTCAGTGAGGAGAAGCTCCCCGCGCCCGCCGCACTCTTGGGGGTCACATGCGAGGGGCCGCCCTACAATGCCTGGTTCGAGCACAAGGGCCACCGGCTCTATCTGACCTGGGGGCCAGACGGTTACCGGCTGGTGCACCCGATCCCGCGGGTCATGATCGAGCAGCAGATGGGGGAGGCCGCCGATGTGCGCGAGCGGCGAGGATCTACGGGCGGCCCTGGCTCGCTGGCGGCCCGATCTGATCGTGGCCGACTTCGAGGTCGATCCGGAGGCGGACGCGCTGCTGCGTGACGCCTGCTGGTCCGGCGCGGCGCTCATGCTTGCCATCCGAGCCACCGATGCCCGGCAGGCCATGCATCGCGTGCGGGATGTGGTGGGCGACGAATGCGAACCGCTGCTCATCCGCGGGGGAGTCGATGAGGGCGGCTTCAGCTTCGATATCGCCGCCGCCGCGTAGCCGGATCCGGCCGCCGGGCTGCCGGCCGTGGGCCTCAAGGGCCCGGGCATCAAGACCGTGGGCCTCAAGGCCGTGGGTAGGCAGGTCGCCGGCCGTGGGCGGGCCCGCTCGTAGCCGCGGCGGTCTTGCGGAATATGTAGGCGGAGAACTTCTGGTCCGGCGTTCGCATGCGGCCGATCTGCTCGTAGTGCGGATGATCACGTACATCCTCGATCAGCACGTTTCCGATGAGCCGTTGTGAGTAATGGTTCTCCCAGATCACGATGCCGTCCACCGGCAGGCGGGGGAGATTTTCCCGCGTCAATGGGCGGAGATTCGGCTCGAAGGGACTCAGATCGGCCGCATGGAAGAAGGCGATGTGGTTGACCAGCGTGGGGCGCCGCTCAAACCCCGCCTCGCGGTAGGCCTCGGCGATCATGCGCATGGCCTTGCGCTCGTCCGAGAAGGTCTTCTCCGGCGGCTCGCTGGCAAGGGTATAGGCACCGGCCAGCAGCAGGGCCAGGCCCGCTCCGATCAGGGAAGGCCGCCGGATGCGAGCCGCGACCGGCTCCGGCCGAACGTTTGCGCGCCTGCCCTGGAAGGCGTTGCCGATACCCACCCCAGCCAGGAGCAGCACGGCGCAGACCGCCAGCTTGGCATATTCGACCTCGTAGCTGAGGGCATGATGATCCACGAGCCGGATCGAATAGAAGCGCGCCATCAGCAGGAAGGCGATCAAGCCGGCGGCCCATGTGCTCCAGCGCTGTCCCCGCGCGGGAACCGGATCGATCCACCGGCAGTAGCCTTCGTGCGCCAGGATGGCGAACAGCGGGGAGAGTGCCACCAGATGCCGCAGAAAGCCATAGGCCTGGCCCAGCGATAGCTTCCAGGAGAAGAGCACGTAGATCATGAATCCCAGAAGGAGCGGGCCGGTGACGAAGAGCTCGGCGCGCCGCTCCCGCAGCAGGTGTACCAGGGCCGTGATCAAAAAGTAGAACAGGACAGGCCCGATCACGAAGGGAAACCTCTCGAAGTAGTGTGCGAACGGTGTGTTTCCGTAACGATTGACGCCGCTGTCGGCGCCCAGCGTCTGGCTGTACAACCAGAGCGGGTCGCCCCCCAGAGCCGCGCCCACGACGTTCCACAGCAACATGGGAACCGCCATGATCAGAAGCGCGGCCGGCCGGTGCAGGCGCAGAAGAGCGATGGCGGGGAACAGCATCAGCGGGGCTAGTTCGAGGCGCGCCAGGGGCAGGAGGCCGCTGCAAATGGCCAGCGCTACCGGCTGGCGACGGACATGGAAGAGATAGGCCAGTGCCAGCAAGCAGGCCGCGAATGGTTCCGCCAGGGCGCAGTAGCCGGTGGCGAAGAAGAAGGGTTGCAGCGCCAGCAGGGGAATGATCACGGCAGCCTGGCAACGGCGCCGCCGGCGCTGGGCCTGATAGAGCGCGGCGCAGCTTGCCGTCGAGAGCAAGGCCATCGCCAGCACGACCCCGGCGGGCCCGGCCTGGGAGGGCAGCGCCAGGTAGAGCGCCGCCAGGGGTCGATTCCACAGGCTTATCAGCTGGGCCGGATCGTGGAGGGCTTGGCGGACATTGAAGTAGCGGCGAACGCAATCATCGTCCCAGGGATAGGGGGCCAGCAAGCCCCAGAGTGCGATCAGTGCGAAGACCAGCAGAAGCGATGCCCCGACCACCCACTGTTCTTGCCGTGTCATCGTCTGCATGGCCTTCCATCCGCCGCAGGGAGCCGGCCGACCTGCACCCCGGGCGTGGAGGTCGTTTCCGCAGAGAACATCCACCGTCGCGAGACCGGCCGCAACGAATCCGCGCCGGCGCCGGGTCATCAGGTGGAGGGAGGCGTCTTGGTCTTCTCTGCTCGTTGAATGGCCGACTCGCCCTCCCGTGCGAATTCGGCCGGATGCATGGTCTTCCACTCGTGGGCCGGCATGCGCCCGTCCAGCCAGATCGTGCTCATCGGATACTCCGACGGCATGAAGATCACATAGATCAGATGCCGGATGATGATGGCACTGACGGCCGGGATCGCCTCGTAGTAATGCACGACTTTCGAGACGCGTACAACCCAGGCCGGCAACCAGCCGGTCACCAGGTCTGGATGCACGGCCGACACCGGGTCCAGCGGGCTGTGGATCGCATGGGTGCTATGGCAGTCGATGCAGGTCGCGACCAGCGGTCCGCTGCGGTCCACGGCCCATTCGTGATAGCTGTCGAGGTAGCTCTCGACCACGCCGACGGTGATGCCGGAATCGGCAACCTGGGCGTGCTGCAGATCATGGGACCCGTGGCAGTCCACGCAGGTTGCCGCGTGGCCACCGCAGGCATCGAGCTTCGCGTGGACCGATTCCTGGTACCGCGGCAGCGTGATCGGCAACCGTACGAAGTTTGATGCGATCACTACGTCCTCGCCGTGACAGCGCCCGCACATACCGGGGACGTTGTTCGGGTGGATCGAGGAACAAGATCGTCCACGGACCGTATTGCGTGGCCCCGGTGGCAATCGGCGCACGTGGCGGCGCCTTCGCTGCCGCGCAAACGCCCGAAGCGATGTGCGCTGCTGCGGTAGACCCTCTCCACATCTTCGTGGCAGGAACAGTGGCAGGAACCGCAGCCGCCGTCGAAGACACCGATGGCCGCCTCGTCCTTGTGGGTGCTGTGGCACGAGATGCAGGTCATGTCGCCGCCCGCGATCAAGTCGGCGTGTACGGATCCTTCGAACTGCTCGAATTCCCTCTGATGGTACTCGTTGTAGGCCTGGGTGAGTCGTGCGTCCATGTGCGGGCGGCGCGTCGCATGCACTTCGTGACAGGAGGCGCAGTTCAGCAAGCCGTCACCGTCGAGCTGCCCGCCGATCATCACGTGGCCACCGCGTTGCACGTCGTCCATGGCGCCGGCATGGCAGGAGGCGCAGAGGCGATTGACTGCGCCGGCGGCCGGCGGCAGTCCCGGGCCGTGCGACTGGTGGCAGGTGATGCAGCCGGGCAAGTCGCCGGCCAGGCCCGGCTTGACGGCGTGGACCCCGGAGTCGTAGAGCGCGGTCTCCACACTGTGGCACGTCCGACAGCCGAGATGAGTTCCGCGTCGTCATGGCACATCAAACAGGTCTCGTTGTCAGCCGCTGCGATTGCCAACGTGCCGACAACGGCCAGCACAACCAGGCAACCGAGCAGGTTGCATGTCAGAGCAAAGCGTCTGCGTCGCATGCTCACTCCCTCGGCGCGCATTCGGGTTGGGCGATCCTGGCGCGAACCATAATGGGTTCGACTTCATGAGTGAAGAAATAGTTCAAAGGTCGCGGGTTCGGGCGCCGCGGCGGTGCTGACGCGGACCGAGCGGGCGACCGTGCGCCGCGGCGGTGCCGATACGGACCAAGCGGGCGACCGTGCGCCGCGCCATGCCGATGGAGCCAGGACTTGCGGAACCAGGCTTCCTTTGGTACGGCCTTACCAGTAAGACCAGCGCCAAGGAGGTGAATCTTGACTGATCCATCCACAACCAGGATGTCTTCGAAGGGGCAAGTTGTTATTCCTGAGGAGATTAGGAGACGACTTGAACTCAAGCCTGGGATTCAATTCATAGTCGTCGGCGACCGCGACGTTGTCATCCTGAAGGCCATCTCGCCCCCATCGATGGAGGACTTCGAGGAACTGACGGCCCAAGCGCGCAAGCAGGCCCGAAGCACCAAGATGAAGAAGTCGGATGTGAGCCGAGCGGTGAAAGCTGTTCGGAGGAAGCGGTGAAGGTTGTTGTCGACACGAATGTCTTTGTATCTGGCGTCTTCTTCCGAGGAATCCCGAATCGGATCCTCCGTGCCTGGGCAGACCGACGGGTTTCTATCGCCTATTCCCCAGAGATTCTCGCCGAATACCAGAAAACCGGAAACAAGCTAGCCCGTGACTTTCCCGGAGTAGACCTGACGCCGTTCCTCAGTCTGCTTCTAACCACGGGAGAGCTTCATAATCCCGGCCGCGGTCCGGACGCTCATCCTCGCGTTATGCCCTGTAAGATCAGCAGGTACGGCGATGTTGGGTATCGGTGCCAGCGCCCCCTTCCGCGCGAGTACGCAGCACATCATTGTTGATCCGGAACCAGAGCGTGACTACAATGTAACCACTCTGGGAGAAGAGGAGGGATGCAGATGAAATCCAGAATCGTACGCATAGGCAACTCCAAGGGAATCCGCATTCCCCAGCCGCTGCTCAAGCAGACCGGTTTGGACGATGAGGTCGAAATCAGCGTCCAAGACGACAAACTCGTCATTGCGCCAGCAAGACCTGAGCCTTCACCGCCACGAAAGGGCTGGGGAAAGGCCTTCAAGGAAATGGCTGCGGTGGCAGACGACCGTCTTCTTGATGGTGGTCATCACATGCCCACGAAGTGGGATGAGGAAGAATGGGAATGGGAGTAAGCCGAGGCGAAGTCTATCTTGTCAATCTTGATCCGACCGTCGGCAGCGAGATACGCAAGACCCGGCCTTGCCTCATTGTGTCACCCAACGAGATGAATCGACATATATCGACGGTGATTGTAGCTCCCCTGACGACGAAGGGCCGTGCCTATCCCTCCCGCGTGTCATGTCGATTCCAGGGAAAAGGTGGCCAGATTGTCCTCGACCAACTGCGCACAATCGACAAGGTTCGATTGGTGACACGGCTAGGGAGAATCAGTCGAAAGTCTGCTCGGGAAGCCCTTGAGCTACTGCAGGAAATGTTTGCACCATAACAGGGTCTGATATGGAGACCCGTGCTCCGCGAAAAGTCCGTCGGGAGCAAGCTAGCGGGTGTGGGCATGGGTGACCTGTCTCCGAAGCGGGGTGCGAGCAGATGAGCACTCACCGATAGAGGGGTTCCGCGGCACTTCTCGGCGGGATCGAGGGTGGGTTCAAGGTTGGGGCGTTGTTTCCCTGGCCTGAATGCACCGAACGCTCGGCGGATGTGACCGACGCTGAGAAAGATGAAGTGGTGCAAAGCTTCCTCGCGCAACGTCCGGTTGAACCGTTCGACATATGGTGAGGCATTGGGTGCGCCGTACGAGATGGGGAGTCCTTCGATGCACATGAGCTCACCCCGCCACTGGTCGAGGTGGCAACGATAGCTGCGAGTTCGATCGCCTCGCGTTACGGTCACTCGCTTTCCGTACTGTCCGAAGACCCCATCGTTGTCATGGACCAGGAAACGTGGCGAAGTGTCCAGGCCTGTCGCCTTGCGGATCTGCTGCTTCACCAGAGGTGGCCCCCCAAGCCTGGACAGCGTGGTGACCCAGCCAAGCCGGTGCCGCGCGGTCGTGATAAGGTGCTTGCCCCGAACCCGGCCCAGCGCAAAGAATGCAGCTAACCCGTGCGGATTCGCCCAGTGTGGGCGAGCGCGTGCTC
>CAZNJE010000043.1:0-40963 GCA_964573295.1 uncultured bacterium
CTTGTGAGCAGCCGCTGGGTGCGTGCTGCTTCCCTGACGGCAGCTGCACGGTGCTCGTGGAAAGCGAGTGCGTGGCCGGCGATGGCACCTGGCTGGGCATGGACACGGTCTGCGATCCGAATCCTTGTGAGCAGCCTCTGGGTGCTTGCTGCTTCCCTGACGGCCATTGTGAGTTCGTGCTCGAGGCGGATTGTTCGACCGGGGAGTGGACCATGTTCCAGGCCTGCGATCCGAATCCCTGTCCGCAGCCGCAGGCTGCTTGTTGCTTCGAGGATGAGTCCTGCCAGATGCTGACCGAGGAGGATTGCCTCCTGGCCGGTGGCACCTGGGAGGCTGACGAGGAGACCTGTGATCCCAATCCCTGCACGACCTTCTCCGACGGTAGCGGCCTGAGCGAGATGCCAACAACATACGCCCTCTATCGCAGCGCACCCAACCCGTTCCGCGGGAAGACGAGCATTCGCTACGACCTGCCTGAGCCAGCTACGGTGAGGTTGCGGGTCTTCGATCTGGCAGGGCACGTCGTGCGCACCTTGGTGGCGGGCGAGCAACAGGGACCGGGTCGCCTCCACGTCATCTGGGACGGTGCGAACGACCAAGGTGAGCCCGTCGGTGCTGGCGTCTATTTCTTCCGGCTCGAGGCAGGCGGGAACCGGACCGCTCGCAGCACGATACTGCTTAGGTAGTTTCCAGAAGTACCTTCCAGTATCCGGACATTCTCCTGGACGGTCTCCTGGGCTGCCTCCTGGGCTGCCTCCTGGGCTGCCTCCTGGGCTGCCTCCTGGGCTGCTGGACTGCCTCTTGGACTGCCGGTGCGGTTAACCCCGGGCCGGCAGTCCAGTATCACGGGCCCGCCGAGCATGTGCATGGTAAGGGACGTTGCAAGCGGGGTAGGCAAATCTGTTCGTAGGACACGTTGAGTAGTAAGATGCCCGTACTATGGCAAACATGCAACAAAGTGTCTTATATGTCCCTGATTTGGATTCCGGAATCCGATGGTAAATGTTTTCATGATAATGAGTTACGGAAACCGAGTTTGACAAGAATCTGTTGGTCGGCCAGAGTGTCGGCCAGAGTGCTCAGAGAGTTTCGTAGCGAGAACGATCTGCTGAGCTACGCTCTTCCCAATCGGCTCCTGCTCTGCTCTGCTCTGCTCTGCTCTGCTCTCCTCTGCTCTGCTCTCCTCTGCTCTGCTCTCCTCTGCTCTCCTCTCCTCTCCTCTCCTCTCCTCTCCTCTTTCCTCTCACCGCAGATTCCGACACATGAACCATCTTCGTTTTCAGAAATGCCAATATAGAAACTGAAGTTGCTATTCTGGAAACATCGATTTATCTTCTTGCGTATCCATGAGGATAATCAAGGAGGTGTCCCATGAGTGCAGAGCAAAGAGAGATCCTGCAAATGCTGTCAGAGGGGAAGATTGGCGTTGAGGATGCCGAGCGGCTCCTCGGGGCGCTGGAGGAAGGACGTCGTCGTGATGAGGCCGAGGCGCAGGCCGGAGGGGCGCGCAAGCAGCCCGCCGTACAGGAGGCGTTGAATTCGGTCCGGGAGATGCTCGCCGGACTGGGGCCGATGGTGGGCCGCATCGCGGGGGAGATCAGCACCGAGTTCCAGAAGGAGCGCAACTTTCCGGGTGAACACGAAGCCGAGGAACTGCCCGATCTCGAACGCGAAGGCAACCAGTTCACGGTGTCGGCGGGAGAGAAGCTCTACATCCGCAACGACAAACGCGGCGGTCCCGGTGGCGGGGACTTGGAGATCCTCGGCACCGACGGCGAGCGGTGCATCATGGCGGGGGATGAGGCACGCAACCTGCGGGTGCTGCGGAGTTCCTCGGGGCCGGTCATTCGCTGGTCTGGCAAGTCGCTCAAGGTGCTCGTGCCGCCCACCGTTTCGGAGGTCTACGCCTACACGCTCGGCGGTGACGCCTCGGTCGGAGCGTTGCATTGCCCGGTGAGCGTCAAGTCGATGGGCGGCGACCTACAGCTCTCGGGTCTCTCTCACCGGTTTCGCGCGAAGACGATGGGCGGCAACATCCGGCTAGGGCTGAGCGCCGGGCGGCTCGAGAACTCCGAGGCAAAGACGATGGGCGGCAACATCCGGGTCGACATCTCGCCCGAGGCTCCCAGCCTGGAAGTCGAGGCGATGACGATGTGCGGCAACATCGTGGTCGATGACGAACTCGGACACATCGAGCGCACGAGCAACGTCGCCTCGCAGAAGATGAAGGTGAATCTAGGCCCCGGCACGCCAGAGGCGGCGCTCAAGGTCAAGACGATGGGCGGCAACATCGAGGTGAGGAGGTCGAACCATGAGTAACCGGTCCATGCCTCCCCGCTGTCCGTCATGCGGAAGCCGGCTGCGGGTTGTCAAGCTGGAGTGCCCCTCGTGCGAAGCCGAGATCACGGGTGACTTCGATCCGTGTCCGATCTGTACGTTGGATGGCCAGATGCGCCGGGTCTTCGACCTATTCATGGCTGCCCGGGGGAATCTCCGCCAAGTGCAGCGCGAGCTGGGGGTGTCCTATCCGACCGCCCGGCAGCGCGTGGAGGAGATGTTTCGCAAGCTCGAGGGCAAGCCTGAACGACAGGAACCACGGGATATCCTGGCCCGGCTTCGAGCCGGCGAGATCAGCGTCGCAGAGGCCGAACGGATGCTGCGGCGAGTAGAGTAAGCTGGGGGGGGCGCAACAAGGTCGCCTTGGATTGTGGCCTGAACGAATTGCGACAATGTGGCCTCGGGGCTTCGGCTCCGGGGCCTCTTGCAGCAAACGCCACCGTTCTCTGGCTAACTCAGTCAATGGCCGTTCTTGCGCGCGCCATTGTATCCGCGCGCCATTGCATCCGCGCGTCATGCCATTCGGGAGCTTTGCAGCGCCACCTGGGTAGGACATAGGGGTAGGCTACATGCGAGGAGAATCGATGAATCTTGTTGGAATCATCCCCGCGGCCTTCTTGGCCATACGCGTGGCCTTGTGCGTGTGCCTCATCGGTGTCAGCGGTGTCACCGGCTCTCGCGCGGGGGAATCGGATGGGGACATGACGCGAATCGACTTCAGTCGGGACAACGAAGCGGATCACTGGGAGCTCGTCAATGACAGCGTAATGGGCGGGGTCTCGCGGAGCGAGATGCGTATTGCCGACGACGGCATCGCCGTATTCGAGGGCACCGTATCGCTCGAGAACAATGGTGGGTTTGCCATGGCGCGCACGAAGCCCGGTGACTATGCCATGGCGGGCTTCGATGGGATGGCGATTCGAGCGCGCGGTGACGGAAAGACCTACAAGCTCCGGCTACGCACCGACAAGCGTTTCGACGGAATCGCCTACAGCGCCACGTTTGAAACGCACGCTGGCGAATGGGAGACCATCCAGATTCCCTTTCTCGACTTCGTGCCGACCTTTCGCGGGCGTGTGCTCACCGAAGTGGAGCCACTCGATCCGGCCCGCATTCGCCGCATCGGTTTGATGATCGCCGACAAGCAGGCCGGCGCTTTCCGCCTCGAGATCGATTGGATTGCCGGGGTGCACCTCGACAAAGAGCTGTAGTGCCAGCTGCAGTGGTTTGACGAGGAAGCCGCTTGTGCCGGTACCGACGATGAGGAAGCCGCTTGTGCCGGTACCGACGACGAGGAAGCAGCTTGCCCGTACCGGCTATGAAGAAGCCTCCTGCCCATGTTGAGCAGGAGGCTTCTCATCGTCTTCTCCGCTAGATGCCTCAGCTACCGGGCTCGGGCCACCTGCAGCCGAACCTGCCACGCCACCTCACGACAGCGTCGCGGCGCATCACATCAATGCAGGACCGTGATCTGCTTCACCTGCATCACCTCGGGGGTCGAGAAGCGCAGGAAGTAGATCCCGTTAGCGAGCGGATGACCCGCCTGGCTGCGTCCGTCGAAGCTGACCGTGTGCGTGCCCCCCTCGACCGTACCCTGCACCAGGCTGCGGACCATGCGCCCACTGATGTCGTAGAGCGCCAGGTCGACCTGTGTGGCGTGACCGAGCTGGTAAACGATCCGGGTATCAGGTCCCACTGGGTTCGGGCCGCTGAAGAGCAGACCGAACTGCTGGCCGATGGCCTCGTTGCCCGCATCGCTGGCCGGCGGGAAGGAGGCGGTCAGCATGAAGTCATCTACGCCTGCCTCGACCAGCGAGCCCTCGCCCTCGTCGGCGGCGATGAAGCGGATCTGCACCTGCGCACTCGGCTCGATGTACTCGGTGAGATCGAAGGTACGCTGTACCCACTCGGCTTCGGTCTGCATGGTGTGCTCGAGCGAGATCCAGTCGACGCCATTGGCCGTGACATCGACATCCCACCAGTCGTTGTCGGGCGCGCCGCCCCAGCTATTCGAGTACCACCGCCAGTAGCTGACCGTGGCTTCGGTCGCGCCGGCCAGTCCGAAGACCGGGGTCATGAGGGTCGTCTTCCCGCCGTCGACGTCGTTGTCGCCTGCGCCGCCACCGACCGGCGTGTTGCCCGTGATGAAGCAGATCTCGCCGGGATCAGGCGTGTGGTCGAAATCGGGCTGAATCGTGTATCCGCTATAGGTCGTACCGACCGGTTCCTCGCGAACCCAGATACCCGTGCTGGCGTTGTCGCCAGGCACACCCAGCGACCAGCCCATGTCGGTCTCCGCATGATCCAACCATGCGCCCACATTGATCGTGAAGGGGATCGTCGCGGTGAAGCCCTCTTCACCGGTCAGCTCGACCGCGAAGGCGATCCAGGTGTTGTTGGGTGAGCCCATGCTCAAGGCGACCTTGAAGGCGCTCAGCATGCCCTCGCCATCCGCGGGGATTCCGAGGCAGGTCGCCTCATCATCCAGAATCGTCACGAACGGGCTCAACGTGCTGAGTGTCCCCTGCACCGCGCCGCAGTCGGACTGCCCCGCATTCGAGAGCGCAAGCATGATCGTAAACATCTCGGCCGGGTCGGCACCGCCGTCCCCGTTGCCCCCCGGGGGCGAGTCATCGATGAACGCCTGGCCGGCGACCACGACCGGCGCCTGAATCGGCAGTGCGAAGCTGCAGTCCCAGGAACCTTCCGTGCTTGCGGCCGCCAAGGTGAAGGTGGCCACGTGTCCGTCCGGAACGTTGCCGGCCACATAGAGCTCGAAGGGTTCGAGGCAGCTGCCTTCGCCGCCCGAGGGAATGTCGGGGAAGGCCTGCTCCGCCGTCAGGATCGTGATGTATTCGTCCGTGGTCGTCAGCGTACCGGTGACGCCCGTCGTGCCCTCGACACCGACATTCTCGAGCATGACCTCGAGCCCGACCGTCTCGCCCTCGTCCAGGATGCCGTCGGCATCGCCATCGGCATCTTCGACGAGTGAGCTACCGAAGACCAGGTAGGGGCCCTCCGGCGGTAGGATCGGGACGGTGTCCACATGGCGGAAGTACTCAGGCTTGGTCACCGTGATCGTGAGTTCGCCCGGCAATTCCTGCGGGATGATCGCAATGTCCTGAGGAAGACCGGTCGCCGTGGCCACGCCGATGATCTCACCGTTAACCGTCAGGGAGATCAGCGCACCCTCGTCGGCCGTCATGGTGTAGCTGTCGAGCCCGATGAAGAGCACCTCCTCACGCTGGACCGTCAAAGGCTGCGGCACCTCGGTGTACATGGTCAGGAAGGTGTCGCCGTGATGGTGGAAGAGATGGTGCGTCTCGTCCTTGTTCGATGGGTTGTAGGGCCAGCTGCTCGACTGCAGGAAGTACTTGCCCGAAGCCATGCCGAAGGCCGGCAGGCGGAAGTCATGGTCGACCTGGAACGGGCCGTAGTCGGGCATGAAATCGTGCCATAGACCGTCGAACATACCCCAGATGAAGGTGTCGTTGACGAAGGAGTAGGAGGTTTCCGACGCTGCGATGACGCCCAGCGCTCCATAGTCCATCCGGTGAAAGCGCTCGGTGAAGCACTCGCTCGAGCTGTTGTACATACCCGTCAGGCAGTTGATGCTGAAGACGAACGGGTACATCTCGTTGTGGAGCCCCGAAAGGTCGCCGATGTCGTAGTCCGGCTCGCCCCAACCGGTCACGCCGCCGTGATCGCGGTGGAGAAGCATGTAGGCTCCCGCGTTCAGGGCGTTGTTCATACGGGTGGCATTGGAGCCCCAGTCGTTCAGATGCTCGGGCGTCTGCGGAATGTAGCCCAGGCCGCTCGGACCGAAGTAGTTCAGCACGATGTTCGTGTTCTGGTTGCTGGACCAGACCGAACCCGGAACACCGGAGTAGATCGCGTACTCGCGCACCGGCTCTTTACCGAGCACGATGTTCTGGAAGCCCCAGACGATCTCGGTGCAGAAGATGAACCAGCGCTCGGTCTGCCAGCCGCCGGCGATCACCGGGTGATCGTAGAAGCCGGGGTCGGTGTAGGGCTCACGCTCGTAGTCGAGCATCTTCGTGATCATGTGGCCGATCTCATCCGCCGTACGGCCGGTGATGCGGCCGTGGGCCATGTCGGGCAAATCGTTGTTGTCGACGTCGGCGTAGATGTTGTCCGAGACGCAGTAGCCGCTCCAGATCGGCGAGGTGATGCCGTAATCATCGCCCGAGCCGGGGTAATCGCCGAGCAACAGGAACGCCGCTGGCGGAGTTTCCCAGGTACTGTACGCATTGTTCAGGAAAGTCTCGATGGCCGACCAGCTGGTGCCGGTCTCATCGGTCGTGAAGACCTGAGTCGAGATGCCTTGCAGGTTACGCCAGGTGGCCAGGGTGTCGGCCCAGGCCACGAACCCGGGGTCCGAAGGGCTGATGATGACGTATTCCCAGCCGTAGCGATCGCGGTCAGGGGCGCCGTTGAAGTCGATTGCGGGAAGGCTCTCGTAGTTGATCAGGTGATTGGCAAGGATCGGTTCCCAATAGCGGCTGCGCAGGCGTTCTTCACCGAAGTCGCCGGTGCCGCCCTGGAAGCTCAGACGAATCTCGATCTCGGTGTAGACGACCAGTTCCTTCGTGACGGGATTGTACTGGAAGGGCGTGATGCCCACCATGACCGCATCGACCCCGCGTACCTGGAGTACGTCGGAGACCATGACCGGACTGGTGGGGTAATGGGCGTCGCGCTCGAAGATCGCCGGGTTCTTCTCGTACACCAGCGGGGAATCGTCATCCTCGCGGGGGATCACCGGAGCCGGAGCGATCGATAAGTCCGAGTAGACCTGGCTCTCTGAACGGATGATCTCGTAGGTGACCGTGGCGCCCTCGGGCAATGCGACCATCCGGCTGAGGCCGGGCAGGTCAGGTGCGCCCGCGTCGTTGGGGAGAAAGACGCGCGGCATCGTGACTTTCTGGGCGGTTTCGTTCTCCAGCGCTACGGCCTCGAGGCCGAAGCGATCGACCGCCAGACGAAGATCGACGCCCGAAGCGTTCTGGTGGGTTGCGACGATGCCGGCGGTGCCGGCGACGCCGGTCTGAATCTCCTCGGCGCCAACCGGTGCGGTGGCGAGGAGGCTCAGAGAAGCCGTAAGCAAGCCTGTAAGCAAGCCCGTAAGCAAGATAGGCAGGGTGATGATGGGGCGCATGGCAGCGGTCCTTCCTGAATCTCGAATCCCCAGACGCCGCAAGGGGTACGGCCGGGTCGATTGCGGCGCCTCTTCCTCCGGAATCCCGGACTTCCGGAACTTGCAGACTGGTATTAGGATACCATGAAGGCCGTGAGAGTCACAATGTAGCGAGGGACCTATCGGCGGTATATCGGCGAAGCGCCGGGCGGCCGAGGGGGTGAGACCGCCCATGAAGTGGGGCTGTCCGTGAGGCGGGTCCCCCGGTGAGGCGGGTCCCCCTGTGGGGCGTGTTCGACGGCCGGTTGCGGCCGGTTGCGGGGGCGGGGTCACCTGCTCGGCGAGGACTTACCCGTCTCGAAATCAGGGTTCGTCCGCGGCGGAATGATGCGTTATATCTGGTGATGCACAGAGCCTGAGGATGCTCCCCGTCGAGGGGTGGCATTCAGAAGCCGCAGTGTATTGCTGTGATGGAGCTTGCGGGTCAGCGCCCCCCCGTAGCACCCTGCTTCGCGGATAGGTTCCAAGTGCCAAGGAGAGTGCCTCATGACTCATTCCACGGACGTTGGCGAGAGGGCAGGCCGGACCCGCGAACGACTGGAGTGCTTCGAACGGGCTTTCGAGGGTTCCTCCCTCGGCATGGCCCATGCCGACCTCGATGGCCGACTGATACGGGTCAACCGGCGGCTGTGTGAGATCACCGGCCATACGGCCGAGGAGCTTCTCCGGCAGTCGATTCAGGATCTGTTGCATTCGACCGGCCAGCCCCCGGCCGCCGAAGCCCTCGAGACGTTGACCTCGCACCAGATGCCGAGCTTCTTTGCCGAGCGCCCCTTTGTGCGCCAGGACCATAGCGTGGTCTGGATCAGCGTGACGATCTCGCTGGTCCACGACGAATCGGGCCAGCCGACGTTCTTCGATGTGAGCATTAACGACATCAGTGGGCGACGTGGTGCGCAAACCGAGCTTGAAGCCCAGCGAGAACTCATGCGCTACATCATCGCACATGACCCGAACGCGATCGCCGTCTATGACAACGATCTCCGCTTCGTCTACGTAAGCCAGCGTTACCTGGAAGAATACGGCATTGGCGAACGAGAGATAATCGGCAAGCTTCATCAGGAGGTGTTCCCAGAGGTTTCCGAGCGGCGGCAGGAGGTGCATCGGCGGGTCTTGTCTGGAGCCGTCGAACGCTGCGAGGACGACTCGTTCGTTCGGCCGGATGGATCGGTGATCTACAACCGCTGGGAGTGCCGGCCGTGGTATCGGACCGACGGATCAATCGGCGGGATGATCACCTACACGGAAGTGACCACCGAGCGAAAGCTGGCGGAGGCCTCCTTGCGCGAGAGCCAGCGGGTTCTGGCCGATGCCGAGCGTCTGGCGGGGCTCGGGGCGTGGAGCTGGAACATGCGTGCGGATCGATGGGAGGTGTCGGCAAACTGGCTGGCGATACATGGATGTGACCGGCCTCCTCAGACGACCGCTGAAGTGATGAACCTGGTGTTCCCGGAGGATATCGAGTGCGTCCAGAAGGCTTTGGACCGATCGTTGGCCAGCGAGGGAATGTTTGAGGTTGAGCACCGCATTTATCGGAAGGATACCGGGGAACTGCGCCACATCCGGGCGCTGGGGGAGGTCGTCGTTGACCGGGATGGGGAGCCGGTGCGAATGCGTGGAGCTAGCCTGGACATCACAAAGCGAAAGCATGCGGAAGAGCAACTGCGTCTGACCCAGTACTCGCTTGACCACTCGGTCGTTTGCGCTTTCTGGATAGGCCGGGATGGGCAGCTGCACTTCGTGAACGAGACAGCGTGCCAGGAGCTTGGGTATGACCGCGACGAGTTGCTGCAGATGAACATCCGAGACATCGTGGCCGACTACCAGGATGAAGGCCGCGAAGGCTTCTGGCAGGAGATCGCTGCCGCGAAGCCCCAGATCTTCGAGACGGTGCATCGGCGCCGGGATGGGACGACTTTTCCGGCCGAGGTCACCGCCCACTATCTCGAGTTCGGCGGACAACCCTACGAGTTCGCGGTGTCCTACGACATCACCGAGCGCAAGGAAGCGGAGGCCTCCCTGCGACGGATCGAATGGATGCTGCATCCGTGGGAGATGAAGTCGAAGGAGTTGGATCCGAAAGAGTCGCGGCCAAAGGAGTCGCGGCCAAAGGAGTCGCGGCCAAAGGAGTCGCGGCCAAAGGAGTTGCATCCGAGCGTAGGTGCGGCTGAGTCAAAGGGCAACGCGGCCGCCCCGCAGGCGGCCGAGAAGGGGCACCGCCGAAGCTACGGCGAACTCGTCGCTCCCAAACGCTGCGGCGAGATCCTGCAGTCGGTCGGCCAGGAGATGCTCGAGCGAATCGTCAGGGACTACCTGGATCTGCTCGACACCTCCGCGGCGGTCTGTGAGGAGAACGGCGACTACGCGTTGGGGCTCTTCTCTTCCGGATGGTGCCGGTTCATGGACGAGGCCACCCGCCGGCGCTGCGCGACCGAAGATAGCGCCCAGGCGACTCCCAGCGGACATTGGTCCTGCCACGAATCCTGCTGGGACCGGGCCTCACGCGTGAGCATCGAGTCCGGCGCTCCCGTCGACGTCTCCTGCGGTGGGGGGCTGCGGATCTATGCGCTGCCGATCCGGTGCGGTGATGAGGTCATCGGGTCGATTAATTTCGGCTATGGCGATCCGCCCCAGGATCCTGCCGCGATCGCTCGTCTGGCGGAGTATCTGGGGGTGGATGCCGCCGAATTGGCCAGGCGGGCGTCCGGCTATGAGTCCCGACCGCCTTTCATCATCGAAATCGCAAAGCGCCGTCTCGCGTTCTCAGCCCACTTGATCGGCCAGATCGTGGAGCGGCGGCGTGCCGAACGGGAGCAGGAGCGGCTTCACTTCCAACTCGTGCAGTCTCAGAAGATGGAGGCGGTCGGACGACTGGCCGGTGGGGTGGCGCATGACATCAACAACACGCTTCACCTCGTTCAAGGCTACGCGGGACTGCTCCTGAACGGCATCGAGTCCGATGATCCCCTGCAGGCCCACCTGGTGCAGATACAGAAGGCCGTGCGACGCTCGGCAACCCTCACCCGCCAGCTTCTGGCCTTCGCACGCAAGCAGATGATTGCACCGGAGCGACTGGACCTGAACGCGACGGTCGCGGACATGCTCAAGATGCTCAACCGGCTCATCGGAGAAGACATTGAGCTCCAGTGGAAGCCTGGGACCGGTGTCGGTCCCGTCAAAATGGATCCGGCGCAGGTGGAACAAATCCTGGCCAATCTGATCGTCAACGCCCGGGATGCCATCTCGGGCGTCGGCACGGTGCGAATCGAGACCGGTCAGAAGGAGCTCGACGCGCAATACTGCGCAGAGCACATCGGTGCCCGTGAGGGTGAGTACGTCACGTTGACCGTGTCCGATACGGGCGAAGGCATGGATGCCGAGACGCTCGATCGTGTCTTCGAACCCTTCTTCACGCGCAAGGATCAGGAGGGGGGGAGTGGCCTGGGCCTGTCGACCGTCTACGGGATCGTCAAGCAGAACCAAGGGTATGTGGAGGTCGAGAGCGAGCTCGGACAGGGATCGACGTTCCGAGTCTTCCTCCCACTTCTCGACGAACCCGATCAGCCGTCCGGCCAACCAGAAGAGGAGTCCATGGTGCGAGCATCTCGCCCGGCGATCAGTCAGACCGTCTTGCTGGTGGAGGACGAGGTGCCGTTACTCAAGCTGGGGCAGCAGATGCTGCAGCAGATGGGCTATCAGGTGTTGATCGCCGAGAAGCCGAGCGAGGCGATCGATATCGTTCACCAGCGCCAGGGAGGAGAGAAGATCGACCTGCTACTGACCGATGTCATCATGCCCGAGATGAACGGACCCGAACTATGGGCGCGGCTCGAGAGTGAGCTTCCAGGGCTGAAGTGCATCTACATGTCAGGCTACACGGAGAATGAGATTGCCACGCGGGGTGAGCTGCCGGAAGGCGTACACTTCCTTCAGAAGCCCTTCACGACCGGAGAGTTGAACGAGAAGGTGCGTGAGGCGCTCGATCAGCTTTGAGATCGCATCATCGGCGCAAAGCGGCCGCTCACATGCGTGAGCGGCCGCCGCGAAGATCCCTGTTAGGCGCCAGCCGGTCCAGCCGGCGGCGCCGCTCGAGCTAGGACCAGTCTACCACTCCCGGCGGCCACCACCACCGCCACCACGGCTCTCGCGCGGCTTGGCGATGTTGACCTTGAGCCTGCGGCCCATGAAGTCCTGGCCGTCGAGCGCTTCGATGGCCTTCTGGGCCTCGTCGTCCGCGTTCATCTCGACGAAGCCGAACCCCCGAGCGCGGCCCGTTTCGCGATCCATGATGACCTTGGCGGAGATCACCTGACCGTACTGAGCGAACAGATCCTGCAGCTCATGTTCCTTGATTTCGTAGGGAAGATTGCCGACGTACAGATTGCTTGCCATGATCAAGACACCTCTCAACTGGATCCGGTCGGCCGCTCGAACCGGTCTCCACAAATCAAATCACGGACCCGCGCACATCCTTGCGAGGGCTCTGGCAGACACGTACACTCTTGCTCCTTCCTCAGTCCGTGGATTCATGCGTGACAGCGCAATTGAGGATGGGAAGCCAGAAGTCAACGGAAGTCTGAACCATTGGCCCCATGTGCGGCTTGGATAGGCTGGTCACTACTCCTTCCGAGACAAATGCTCGGGTTGTCCCCAGGGCCCTGCAGACCACTTGTCTCGGACGCCCATGCGGGTACTACCGGAAAATCATCGCCTTCATTGGCCCTGTTGTCTACAGAAATCGTACTGTGGAACACAACTTCCGTGCAGGGGCCGGGGATCGGGGCGGCGGGGAAGCGATTCTCCTCCAGTCTCCTGGGCATCTCATGGAAGCCGCCCCCTGGCGTGAGGGGCGCGGAGACCGAGAGCCTCCCGCATGAAAGCCTCGTTGGGGCTCCCGCCCGGCACAGTCGCCTCTCCCTGCTGAATCCCCTGGACCCACAGGAGCATGCCCGGCACGAGAATTGACGGCCTACGGGGAACGGCCTACGGGGAGGGGTAGTCTTCAGGCTCCAAAGGGTACGCCGGTTCCGCTGCGGGGTCTTGCGAAACCGGCGTGTGGAGAATGCGGCCTCGGGGGTGGAGCGCCACGGGTAGATCTAGGGCACCCGAAGCCGCCGGATTGAGTCCATAAGGCAGAACACGCACGCGCCGCACCTGCCGGAATCAATGTTCCGGCAGGATGCCACGTCATCATCACATCAAGGCCTCTGCCGACGGTTGCCAGGCAAATGGCTACTCGTTGAAGAGCTGCTTGATCTGTCCCCAGGTGCCCTGGTCGGCGGGCGTGGGCGTCGTGTCCACCAGGAACGACACCTCGGCTTGCGCCTCGAGACCCAGCTCAATGCAATGGTACTCGACGGTTACCCAGTAGAGCCCATCATCCAGCCCGATGTCGGGCACGGTCCACGAACGATCAACGTCCATGCCCGTGTCGCCGGCGTAGGTCTCCTCTTCCAGGATCACCGTTTGCGTTGGATCTTCCAACTTGTAGTACACGTAATCGGGCGTGGTACTGGCGGTGATTGTCCAGGAGATGTCTACCGTGCCACCCGGATTTTCGATGTACTCGGGGGGTTCCGGAGCGACGCCGAGTGAGATGATCGCATCGCCGTCTGCCCATGCGGCCCACGTTGTGACCGACAGGACCAGAGCGAGCAATGCCATCCGATGCAAAGCACGTGAAGCCTTCATGCCTACTCCTTTCTCACATCCTGATGCGCGGGGTTGCGCAGTCGGGCCAGCGACCCGAATCCCCGCAAAAACATTCGCTGCGAACTCTGAGCAGGCTGGCCGGCCACGAAGGCCGCCCCGCCTGGGCCAGGCTCGTGAGTCACACAAGAATCATAGCAAATCCGGCCTGTTGAAAACTAGGTTAAATTACTGTTTTCAAGTGGTTTACAAGATACGCACATTGTGTACGACCGTTCTCCTAAGTGTCCATTCCACATGACATAGCCGGTCCAGTACGGCAAGGGGCAATGCCAGGGACGGTGGTGGATTTCCGCCAACAGTCGCTTTTTCGCCCTCCCGGGCTGGCCTGGACTCTGTTTCACGTCGCCACCCTCCCCCAATGCCCTACTTGAACATCGACTTCACCGCGCCCCAGGTCGCGCTGCCGACCGGCGTGGGCTCGGCAGGAGTGATCTCCACGTTGTCGAAACCCATCGAGTTTCCGTAGACGCCACCACCGGCGAAGAAACGGAAGCTCTCCGGCATCGCCGTCGTGCCGGCGCTACCGCCCTCGAGGTACCAGTCGGGCGGGTTGTAGACTTCCTCGCCGCCGGTACCGAGATCCATGATGCCTACCTCCAGGATCCGATTCAGATCGAGATCAACGATCGTCCAGGCGCGGTACCAATGGCCCAGCTCCAGGCCTTCCCACATGAAGCCGGGGCTCTCGCCGGGCTGGGCGAACTGATTGCCGGCGGCGTCATAGGGCATGTAGAACGCGTTGTAGCTGGTGGGGTCGTCGGGATTGACCCAGCTCATCAGGTGGATGTAATGGGAGATCCCGGCGTTCTCGTTGCGCAGAGAGAAGCTGCCGATATTGTTCGCCGAGGGCGGCGAGCCCAGGTACGCGGCAGCGAAGTCATAGGCCAGGTACCAGGCCATCTCTCCCGTGAAATCCATGTCGCGCTGTGCGCGCGCAAAGGTGCCATCACCCTGGCCCGTTCCACCGATGAACTGGTCACCGCCAGTGGGGTTCTCCAGCAGTCCGAGCGTATTGCCGGTGTAGGTGTAGACCATGAAGTCGGTGCTCTCGACGCCCGGGGGAAGGTAGTACAGATCCTGCCCCGTAAGCACCACACCCTCTGGTGAGCCGTCCAGTCCCTCGAAACCCGTCGTATACTCGGCACCGGCGGGCCCGGATGCGACGAGGACGACGGTCGCGGCCAGTACCGTGGTGGTGGCCAGTCGAAGAAGTCGTCGTTCCATTCTTGGCTGCTTCATCGCGATCCCTCCTCCTTTGCATGGCATGGGGTTGCCATTGGATCTGAAGACGCAATCGTGTCAACGGCAAGAGGACCGGAGCGCGTGGCGCAAGATGGAAGCAATCCTCGCGGCAGAGCAGGCCGGTGCGGAAGCGTTTGGAACCCCAAGGTGCCTGGCAGTGACCGGTCAACCTACGTCACGAGCATTCTCGGTCCAGATGCATCCTCTCGCATTGGGCTCCACCGGGAATATCCCACGCCGGAGGGGGAGTGGTCAAGAGGACGAAGCACACGGGTGCAAGGGAATCGTAGATTGCTCAGGAGTCGGGAGGCATTCAGCACAATGTACTATGGTACACTTCTGATGACCCAACCTCGAGTATCGCTGCCCATCGGCACTTACGGCTGACAGCCGAGTGGGCATAGGGGTTCGGCCCGCGCGGCGCGCAGGGATCGAGCCGCAAGAAGGAGAAGTTCATGCACAGCTCCATTCAGAAGCCCATGCCTGGCCCAACGGATGACCCACACCGTGCTGGCTGGCGTAGCGGCCTCGCCACGATGGCCGTCTCGCTGATCGCGATCCTGCTCGTCGCACCGCTCTCTGGGCGCAGCGCTGCGGCGCAGTCCGATGTGTCATCACTCATGCAGACGGAGGTGTCGCTCATCGATGAGCCTGCCCCGTCGCGAGTCGCCTCTCAGATTGGATCGCGCGAACTCTCACCCGACCAGGCTCGTCTCATGGGTGGTCAGATCGACGGCGTGGATCTCGATCGGGTGGTGGTCAAGTTCGCTGAAGGCAGTGGCGTGCGTCATCGCGACGGACGCTGGATGGCCGTGCGTGACTCCGCTCCGGCGACGGCGGCCGAGCTGGCCGAACTCGATCGCCTCGTGAGCCAGGCACTCGTCGGGCGCATCCAGCGCAGAATCGGGCTCGACGAGCAGCAGGTGACGAATCTTGTGCGTGATGCCCGCGCGCGTACCGGGCGCCGGTTGGCCGACATGAATCTCTACTACGAGCTTCACCTGCCGGAGGTGGGAACGCAGGGGGCGGCTCGTGACCGTTTGGAGCGCGTACTGCGCGAGCTCAACAGCCTGCCGATCGTGGAGGTCGCCTACGCCGCACCGCAACCCGAGGCCGCTCGCCGGGTGTCGCCGCGTGGGGCCGCGGGAACTCCGTCACCGGGAGAGGTGAATCCCACCGAAGCTCGCATGCGGCCCACCCCCGACTTCAGCGGTGACCAGGGCTACTTCTATGAAGCACCCGTGGGGGTTGAGGCGGAAGCCGCCTGGGCCTTCCCGGGTGGTTTGGGCGAGGGTGTGAATGTGGTCGACATCGAGTTCGGCTGGCGGTTCACCCACGAAGATCTGAAGGCGCCCTTCTACACCTCGGGCGATCCTGGTACCGACGATCACGGTACGGCCGTCATCGGAGAGATCTGCGGCCAACACAATGGGTTCGGCGTGAACGGCATCTCGCCCGAGGTAGGGATCGGCGGTGCCAGTATCAACAGCCAATCGCTGGCCGCGGCCATCATGGACCTGACCACCGTGCTGGGCCCTGGTGACATTTTCGTGATCGAGCTCCATGCGATCGGGCCCTTCGGTGACTACATCCCCATGGAGTTCTGGCAGGAGAACTACGATGCCATTCAAATCGCATCTGCGCTGGGCATCCTCTGCTGCGAAGCGGCCGGCAACGGTACGCAGGACCTCGATTTCGAAGGCTACCTGAGTCTCTTTGACCGGCGCGTGCGCGACTCGGGCGCCATCATGTGCGGGGCCGGCACGCCCACGGGTCTCTCGGCCGAGTGGTTCAGTAACTACGGCAGCCGGGTCGATCTGCAGGGCTGGGGTTCATCGGTCGTGACCACCGGCTACGGAGACCTCTACAACAACGGCCCCGACGCGATCTACACGGCTGGCTTCAACGGAACCTCGAGCGCCACGCCGATTGTGACCGGATCGGCGGCCTCCTTGCAGGGGCAAGCGCTCGAACTGTTCGGTGAAGAACTCACCCCGGCCCTCGCGCAGGAGATCCTCTCGCGCAGCGGCACCTCGTGGGAGGGTGACCGCCAGATCGGCGAACGTCCCAACATTCTGGCGGCGCGCGATCTTTTGACCGCCGGCTATGCGGACCTCACCGTCTCGGTTCGCGACGCCGAGACGCAGCTTCCCTTGCCCGGCCAGGTCGCGGAGGTCCTCGAGACCGGGCGACTCATGAAGACCGGAGAGGAGGGCACCTTCGCGGCGCAGATGAGCGCCGGGACCTTCACCTTCCATCTGGAGTCCTTCTTCTACGTTGCGGCCGATGTGCCGGTCACGATCGTCGCGGGCGTGCCGCAGGAGCTGGTCATCGATCTGGATCCCGCGCCGCGCGGCAGCCTGGCTGGGACGGTATGGCTCGAAGGCTTCGGGGAAGCGGTGCCCGGCGCCCTGATTCGTCCGCTTCATCCGCTGCTTGCCGAGACCGTGTCGGGGCCCGATGGCGCGTTCAGCATTCCTGGGATTCCCGAGGGAGACGGCTACGAGTTCGTCGTGGGCGGCGTGGCCGGTTTGAGCAACTCGATGACGACGGCCCAGATCCTGGCCGACCAGATTGCGCAATGGCATCCCATTCTTGTGCCGGCGGAAGACTTCGAAGCGACTGATGGCGGCTACACCACGACCGGTGTCTGGGCGTGGGGGACACCCACGGGCCAAGGACCCGGGAGTGCCTTCTCTGGTACCCGGTGCTGGGCCACGAATCTGGCGGGTCAGTATCCGGTCTACGCCTACGTGAACCTGGACTCTCCCGTCTTTGCGCTGGGCGATGCCGAACAGGTGCTGCTCAGCATGCATCACTGGTACTGGATTCAGGAATTCCATGACGGGGGCAACGTCCAGGTCCGCTTCGACGGCGCCTGGCATGTGGTCGAGCCGTTCGAGGGATACGACGACGACCAGATCGGGGTTCTGAGCGGTAACCCGGGGTTCACGGGTGACTCCGAGGGATGGCGCGATGAGGTCTTCGATGTCTCGGCCTACGCGAGCGACGAGTTCCAGATTCGGTTCCGCTTCGGGTCGGGACCGTCGGGGATTGGGCCCGGGTGGTATGTCGACGATGTGGCGATCGACACTGGATCCGGCTTCCAGGGGATCGAATGGGAGCCCGACGTGGCCAGCGGTGAGCCCATGCGCCTGCTGCTGGCGCCCACGCCCAATCCGGTGCGCGGCCACACCGAGGTCGCGTTCCGGCTGATAGAGCGCGAGCGGATCGAGCTCACCCTCCATGATACCGAGGGACGGCAGCTCGGCTTGCTGGCCAGTGGTTTCTTCGAGCCGGGTGTGCACCGAGTGAACTGGTCGCCGGGCGGGCGACCGGCTATGCCGGCGGGGGTCTACTACGTGCGGCTGACGACGGCCAGCGGGCGCGACGAGGTGCGGCCCGTGGTGCGGATTCGTTGATGCGGCGCGAGCAGTCGCACCCACTCAGCTTTTCTTGGCGGCCATCTGCGGCAATTCCGAGATGCCTTCCAAGACGCCGCGTTCGATGGTGTCGACGAAGAGCTGCAGATGCGGGAACGGGATCTGAATGCCTTGGCGATCGAGCGCGATCTTGCAGCTCTCCAGCACGGTGACCGTGACGCTGGCCTCGTTGCCGGCATCCTCGATCCACACCCGCACCTCCAGGTTCACGCTCGAGTTGCCGAGCTCCACCACTGCCACCGTGGGCGCGGGTTCCTTGAGTATGTGCGGCAGATCCGCCACCGCGCCCAAGAGCACGGCCCGGGCGTGAGGGATGTCTTCCTTGTAGGCGATACTCAGCGGTACGTTGATGCGGGTCTCTCCGTTCTTGGTGTGATTGATCAAGACGTCATCGACGATCTGCTTGTTCGGGATGACGACGTAGGTGTTGCTGGGGGTGCGAATGCGCGTCGATCGCAAGGTGATCTCGGTAACCTGCCCGTACTGGCCGGCCGCGGTCACGAAATCGGTGACCCGGAACGGTACGTCCCAGAAGATCGTCAACCCCGCAATCGTGTTGGCCAGCGAGTCCTGGGCCGCGATGCCGATGGCCAGGCCTGCGACACCGATGCCGGCCAGGGCGGCGCCCACGTTGACACCTAGCTGGCTGATGGCCATGACCAGGCCGAAGACGAAGACGGTCATGCGATAGATGTTGTCGACCAGCAGGCGGACGAGATTGGGCTCGAGACCGGAGCGAAGGAGCAGGCTTCGGATGGGCCGGCGGGAGATCCGGTAGAGGAACCAGAAAACGATCGCCATCAGCAGGGCCGCCAGTGCCTTGGGAGTGAAGGCGACGAGCATGTCGGCGATCTTCTGTGGGTTGATGAGTTCGAGCAGCGAATCCATGTGGGTCTCCTCTTCGGGGAGTGGCTACACCGGATGCCCAGACCCTCCCTGTGGGCGCAGAGAGCAAACTGGAATGAATCGTCGGCGGGATGATCGTTGGCGGGATGGCGTTCGCCGTCAAGCACGACCTGGCGCTCGGGCTCCCTCTCCCCGCCAAGCTGCGAGTGGGAAGGTCGCACATTGCCCGGCAAGCAGGGATCGGTCATAGTGACCAATCTCGGCGGATGCTGCTCCGAGCGGTCGCAGCCCCGCAGCAAACCCGGTTCCTGGCCTGGTCGTTAGCCCGGCTCCTGGCCCGGTTCCTGGCCTGGTCGTTAGCCCGGCTCCTGGCCTGAGCAGAGGAGATCCACCCATGACCCCCAAGGACGAGATCAGCCTGATCCGAAGCCGCTTCCCAGCGCTCGTGCAGCCCGATGCCGGGCGTCCCACGATCTTTCTCGACAATGCGGGAGGATCCCAAGTCCCGGCCGCGGTGCCCGAACGCATGCGTGACTACATGCGCTCCACCTATGTTCAGCTGGGGGCGGACTACGATGTTTCCCTCGCCAGCAGTGCTGTGGTGGCCGAAGCCCACCGGTGGGTCACGGCGTTCATGAACGGTCACGGCAAGGGGCATGTGGCCCTCGGGCCGTCGACCTCAGTGCTGTGCGGCTTCCTTGCCGATGCCTATGCTCGCAGCTCCCAAGACGGGCGCGATGAGATCATCGTGTGCGATGCCGGGCATGAGGCAAACATCGGTCCCTGGGTGAAGCTGGCCGATCGCGGGTATCGGGTGCGATTCTGGAGGATCAAGCCCGAAGACTTCTCCTGCCGTCTCGAGGATCTGCGAGTCCTGCTCAGCGAACGAACCCGGCTGGTTGCCTTCCATCACGTATCGAACCTGCTGGGGGAGATCATGGATGTGCCGGCGATCACCGCGCTGGTGCATGAAGCCGGGGCCCGGGTGGTGGTCGATGGGGTGGCCTATGCGCCGCACCGGGCGATCGATGTGGATGCCTGGGGGGTCGACTGGTACGCCTTTTCTCTCTACAAGACCTACGGGCCTCACATGGCGGCTCTCTTCGGTACGACCGAGGCGTTTCGTGAAATCGAGGGTCCGAATCACTTCTTCGTCGATCCGGCCGACTCGGTCTACAAGTTCGAGCTGGGCGGTGTCTCCCACGAGGGGTGTGCGGGGACTTTGGGGATCCGCGACTACATTCGGGACCTGGCGGACTTGCCCAAGACGACGAAGACGACGGCCACAGATGACCGTGGCGCGGTCGTGGCGGCATTCGAGCGCATGCAGCGTCTGGAAGAAGCCCTGCAGAAGCAGGTTCTGTTGTACCTGGCCGGTCGCAACGACCTGCGGGTCCTGGGGCCGCCGGCATCAGGTCCCACGCGGGTGCCGACGATCAGTTTCGTGCACCCGTCGAAGTCTTCGCGCGAGATCGTGCTGGCCGCCAACCGCGGGGGGCTGGGCATCCGGTACGGGCACTTCTATGCGCACAGGCTTTGTACGGCGCTCGGGCTGGATCCCGACGATGGGGTCGTGCGAACAAGCCTCGTGCACTACAACACCCGGGACGAGGTGGACCGGCTGATCCGCTATTTCGAGGGGATCTAGGCCTGCCAGAGTGCCAACGGCCGCGGCGCCCGGGGGACCGCGGCCGCGCTGGGATTCCTGCCGGTTGCGGCTACTTGCTGCGGAGATCCGCCAGTCCCTGGGCCACCGTGGTGACGATCAGATCGATCTCCTCCGAGGCGATGGCGAAGTGCGGCGTGAACCGCAGGCCGTTGCGACCGCCGTGGATCATGGCGATGCCGTGGTTGCGCAGGTACTGCTCGAATCCATTTTCGCCCACGACCTGGTAGAGATCCGGATTCAGTTCGGCATTCACCATGAGCCCGGTGCCCGTCACCTTGACGATCGCGTCGGGGTGCTCCTGGGCCAGCTGCTCGAAACGCTCTCTCAGTTCGGCGCCGCGTTCGCGGATGTTCGCGCGCAGCTCATCGGTGAGGCTATCGAGCACGGCGCATCCCACCTCCAGGGCCCGCGGGTTGGTGGTCATCGTGTTGCCATAGACGCCCGGGACGTAGATCTCGGAGGTCTCCTTCGTCAACGCCAGGACCGACAGCGGGTACTGGCCGGCATTGAGCGCCTTCGAGTAGGTCTCGCAATCGGGCGCCTCGCAATCCTCGAAGCCCGGGTAGTCCACGATGCTCAAGCACCCTTGCGCACGAAGGGCCGCCTGGATCGAATCGACGACCAGCAGTGATCCGGTCTGGCGCGTGAGTTCGCGCGCCAGATCGTAGAACTCGCGTGTGATGGCCAGGCCGGGCTCGCCCTCGCCCATGACCGGCTCGATGAAGAGCGCCTCGAAGAACACGCCGTCGCTCGCTGCCTGGGCAAATGCGTCGCGCAGAGCTTCACCGTCGTTCGGCGGCACGACGACCAGGCTGTCGTGATCACGGAAGGAGGCCAGATTATCCTCGTAGATCGACATCGTCGAGTCCGAGACCATCGCCGCGCGATAGGTCCGTCCGTGGAATCCCTCTTCGAGCGCCAGCTGCTTGATCGGCTTGCCCGCGTGGCGGGCGCCATCCTCGGTCTGCCGGCGAGCGTTGATGTCGCAGATGCGCGCGGCAACGCTGACCGCCTCGGAACCGCTGTTCATGCAGATGAACCTCTCGAAGGGGCACCGGCCCCGCGTGTGGCCGATCTCTCGCTTCAGGCGCGTGGCCAGGCGGTGCTGGCTGAAGTGCGGGCTCATGACATTGGCCATGACCCAGGTTTGCGAGAGAGCCTCGGCTAGAGGTGCGGGCGCATGCCCCAGGCCCAGCATTCCGTAGCCGCCCGAGTCGTGCAGGACGGCGCCATGGGTCGTCACGATCCAGGGGCCCGCCGCCGCGATGGCGACGTAGGGATTGATCGCTTCCTCGACGTAGAAATTGACGAAGTTCTCTTGAAGCTTGGCGCAGAGTTCGTCCTCGGGCAGCTTGAGGAAGTCGGCGAAATCATCCCGCAGCGCGCGGTGGGCTGACACGGCCTTCTCCACGGCGCTGCGAAGGGCCGCGTCCCGTTCGTAGAAGGTCGATAGGGTCTCGGGGGACAACCCTTGCGTGATCCGCTTTCCGCCGTACTCCTTGAGTTCATCGAGCAAGGACAGAGCAGACGCGGTTTCATGGACCATGAGAAAACTCCTTTCAGAAAGGCAATGCCAGGCCGCGCTCTCGCGGCCGGATGTAACTCGAATTTGGAACAACGGCAACCGCCGGGCGGTGACATCAACAAGGAGAACCCGAATCGCGGGACCCAGGAAAGCTAGGGGCGACATGCAGCTAATTTGCAGAGCCATCCATGGCCGGGGATTTGGTGATGTCTTTCACCGTTCACGTTGTACCCTACCACATGCCGAGCCATGTGTCCAGTACGACACAGGACCGTGAGATCTCCGACCAACTGAACTGGTCTCCAAACTGGTCTCCAAACTGGTTCCAAACGGGTTCCGAACGGGTTCCAAACTGGTTTCCAGACAAGAAGATGCGACAAACCGATCCATCCGATTGACATCGCCCATTCGCTCGGGAAGACTCAGGATCCACCTGAATGAGAAGAGAGGAGAGCCGATCCTTGGCAACCGGCAGCCTCGTACAGACCGTCCCGGCACCCAGGCCGCTTCAGTGGTCCGGGATGGCCTGCGCCCTGGCCTTTGCCCTGCTGACGGCGGTGCTCCTGGGCGAATCGGCTTTGCTAGCGCTATTGCCGCCGGTCTTCATCCTCTTTCTGGTCCCGCTGCTGCGCAGCCAGATGGCCGGGGCCGTCCTGCTGCTCTTCTTCGTTCCGCTTCTCTCGGGCATGCCCCGGGGCCAGATCGTCCCCTTCTTGCGCGGCAACGAGATCCTGCTGGCTCTGGTGTTCGGAGCCTACCTGCTCACCCTGGTGCTGGGCCGCGCGCAACGATTGCCCACCTCCTTCCTGGAGAAGGCCTTCCTGTTGTTGCTCTTCGCCCGGAGCATTCTGCCGCTGATCGCCCACCCGCTCGACTTCGCGGGGGATCCCACGAAGCTCGTGAAGTTCTTCATGGCGCCGGTTCAGTACTACTTCATCTACCGGCTGATTCTGGGGGCCGTGAAGCGGGAGGGACAGATCCTCACGATCCTGAGAGCGATGATCCTCGCCGCCATGATCGTCGCGATCGTCGGCCTGTTGCAGATCACGCGATTCCCCGGACTGGCACAGTTGTACGGGTATTACTATCCGTCCGCCGAGGCGGTCTACACCTTCGTGCACAGCGTGCGCGTCACCTCCCTGTTCCATTCGCTGTCAGGAGGCGATACCCAGTTCCATGGGGGCGGCTGGAACGTGGCGGGGTTCTATCTGGCCCAGTCGTTGCTGATCGGGATCGTGCTCTACCAGTTCGAACCCAAGCGGGCCTTCCGGCGGGCGCTCATGATCATCCTGCCGCTGATCTGCCTCGTGATGGTCGTTTCGTTCTCCTTCACCTCGGTGATCTCGCTCATTGCCGTGGCGATCTACATCGGGTACCGGCGCAGGAGTCTCAAACATTATCTGGCGCGCGCGGTGCCTCCCATCCTGATCTTCGGTTCGGTCGCGGCCGTGTTCTTCGCCGAGGAGTTCGCCCAACGCATGAGCCTACAGTTCAGCGGAACGTGGATCCCGATCACGTTGCTGGCGCGCATCGACCTGTGGATGAATCGGGCATTGCCGGCGGTGGCCGAACACTTGCTGCTGGGCTTTGGCCCCTCGCGTTACGACTGGGTGGCGGCCGAGAGCGTCTACCTCTATATCGTGGCCAACTGCGGCATTTTCGGCTTGGCCGGCTTCATCTGGTTCTTGGTCCTCGTCTGGCGCCGGTTTTCCGCTCTCAGCCGCCTGCATGCGCCCGACTCTCTCACCGGCGCACTGACCCTGCTTTCCCTGGGCATGCTGCTACAAATCGCGCTCGCCAGCACGACGGGTCACTACTTCGAGTTCTCCGGCGCCAGCGAACAGCTCTGGGCTGTGTGGGGCGTGACCATCCTGGCGCACCGGATGAACCGGCCCAAAGGCGCGGCGGACCCTTCCCGGTGATCGGCAGAGGTGCTGTCTGATTCATCCCCTGGACTGAAGGAGGCGTTCGCCCATCGTGGCGGCTGGCGGAGGTCATCGGCCTCCTCGTGGCGGCTGGCGGAGGTCATCGGCCTCCTCGTGGCGGCTGGCGGAGGTCGTCGCCCCCGCCGTGGTGCCTGGAGAGACGACGCGCGCCCTCCTCCTTGGACCTACCGGCCCATCCAGACGACCTGATCCTGAGCGCGGTGGACTCTTCCGGCCTCATCCTCGGCCGTCACGCGAACCAGGTACATGCCCGGCGTGAGGGTGCCGCCTGTCTCCGTGGCCAGATTCACGGACGGATGCGCCATCTGAACGAATCCCATCGAAGCGAGTGAACGATGCACGAGTCGCCGGCCGGTCGCGTCGAGCAATTCGAATGTCAGGGGGCGCACCGGCCGGTCCGCCTCGATCGCCAGGGAGAGATGCTCACGCACGGGATTGCCACCGATCCGAAGCCGCAGTGGTTCGGCGACCAGCGAAGGCGGCCGTGGATCGTCAGCCGCCGCGGGAAGCTGCTCGTTGATGAAGAGAGCGATCGGCCCGTTCGCCACGCCCATGGCCAGGTCCAACCACCCATCGCCGTTGACGTCACCGAACGCGATCGCCGTGGCGCTCGAGGAGGCGTCGAACTGCCAGTCGGCCGTGGTGGCGAAGGTGCCGTTCTCGTTGAGGTAGATGCGCACGTGGCCCGTACTGAAGTGAACATTGGCCAGGTCCATGTCGCCGTCCTTGTCGATGTCCACCCAGTCGAGTTCTTGGCACCCGTTGAAAGGTTCTTCCGAAGCCCAGGTGGGCGTGTTCGATAGGATCGTTCCCTCGTTCAGAAAGATCCAATCGGGATCGCCGTTGCCGCCGACGGCCAGGTCCAGGTGGGCGTCCTGATCCACATGAGCCCAGCCCACGCCCTTGTCGGTGCGGGATGGTACCCCGGTCGTCCAGGCGAAGTTGGGATCCAGCGTATTGCCCAGGTTGCGGAAGACGCCGGTGTTCCAGTTCGACCAACCCGAAACCGCAAGGTCGGGATAGCCATCGCCGTCCATGTCGCCCCAGGCGCACGCGCCCGTGATGCCCACCTGGCTCGACTGCCACATGGGTGCGGTACCGAGCGTGCCGTCGTCGTTACGGTACAGGTAGACCGGCCGGTAGGAGTCGGGGTAGACGCCCTGGTTGGAGGTGGCGACATCCAGATCGCCATCCAGATCGAAATCGGCCAGATCGCAGCCGGTGGCCCAGGCCCCGCCGATGTTCTGCCAACCGGCGCTCGTAGGTAGCAGGCCGTCGTGACCGAAGAAGACCTGGCACGGCTGGAAGGAGGGGCCGCCATTGGCGAGGAAGAGGTCCGGATAGGGGTCCTCGTCGATCAACCCCCAGTCCGCATCGCCGGTGTGGCGTTGATCGACCGAGATCCAGCTGGGCCCGTCCTCGAGCATCCCACCCTCGTTGAGATACATATAGTTGTAGTAGTCCTCGAGCGGGGGATACATGTTGGCGTAGTAGGTGCCCACGAAGAGATCCTCGTCCCCATCGTTGTCCGCGTCAAACCAGGTGAGCACCCCGGTTGCCCGGGTTCGGGAACCCACCCAGTCAGGGACCAGCGGCAGGGGCACGGTGCCCCGGCTGTAGCTGGCGCGCGGCGTTTCCTGCAGGAGGCCGTCGGGGGCCAGCAACGGGTCCTGCCGCTCTTCGGGAGTCGGCGGACGACAGGCGCAGGTCGCCGTCAGGTGGCCGTCTGGGCTTATGGTGATCTGCTGCGCGCTCGCGAGCGGGACCAAGAGGAATGTGACGGCTGCGGCCCCGAGGCCCAGAACCCGCAGGATGCCGCCCGGCGGCATACGGGTTGAGTTCGGTGTTGAGTTCGGGGACGGGCTGGCGGAGAACGATGTGAGCAGGGAGCGGTGCATGGATGCCTCCTTGGTTGCTTTGAGCCCCATTCTATCAGGTCAGGTGCCCGTCGAGCGGCCTGTTTCGTCAGCTCCCCTGGATTGCCCAGCTCATTGAGTGATAGGGACTTCGCTTCGCGGGCGAGACATAGGGCCATCTTGTTGCGAACCCGGAAATTGATACAAGTACACACAATTAGGCTAAGATGATTCTTTGCAGCCAGTTGAGGATTTGTGGAGATGGATCTGCCAGCCCAATTCCGGTACAATTATCAGACCGCCAAAACGGCGGCGCACAGTTTGACGAGCTTGAAACCAACGAAAACAGCGAGGATGGCCCATGAGACACTTGCTCCTAAGCGTTTGCATCCTAGCCGCTCTCATGGCGGGCTCCACGGTTGACGCAAGTGCCAGCTGGTACTTGCATTTCACCGGGTTCCTCTACGGGACGGGACAGGGTGTGAGCGTTCGTGTCGACGGCACGAACTACAACAACATGGGGTTGGGACCGGTCACCGGATGGCGGTCGGCGGTCGCGAACCCCACCGAGTCACAGAAAGAGTACTTCGAGAATCCGCTCTACTGCCTCGACATCTTCCACTCCTACACGTGGAGCGATTCCTGGTGGGCGGATGCCTATGTCGTGCCGCCCTACAACTATCCGCCTCCCTACAATACGGCTGAAGCGGCCTGGATCTATGAGAGCTACGGCACCGGGCCCATGAGCGCTGATGAGGCCAAGGGCGTGCAGCTGGCGCTCTGGGAGGTCAGTCACGAGCAGGCCTGGCGCACCACCTATCTGGCCAGCAACCAGACCTGGGCTTCGGCGGGCGGGTTCCAGATCACCGGGGGGGCCAATTCGGGTTCCCGCGCGGTCGCGACGTCCGTGCTGGATGCCCTCTACGCCCAGGATCCCGGCACGCTAACGGCCTCGGCGGTCTACTACCGGCCGATCGAGTATGATGGTGGCAGCCAAGGCATGTTGACCAAGACCCCCGAGGTTCCCGAGCCGGGTACCCTGGTGTTGCTGAGCGCGAGCCTGCTGGTCGGCGCGGCGGTGACCTGGAAGCGTCGGGGCTAGGCGCCTCATCGAGGCGGCGATTGTCGATTCTCACCTGAGCTTGCAGAGCATACAAGTGGGCGGCGGACCGGTTGACCGATCCGCCGCCTATTCTTGTGAGCTAGCCGGTTCTTCCCAGCCGCTACTTCACCATCAACACCTTCTGCGTGGCCTGCTCGCCGGCCGTGCGCAACCGCACGAAATACATGCCCGGCTGGACCCGTGAACCATCGACGAGCTTGCCGTTCCACCCAGCCTGGTGAGTGCCGGCGGGCATCTGCTGATTGAGCAGGGTGGCCACCACGCGGCCCTGGGCATCGTGCACGGTCAGCTCGACCGCCGTCTCCTGCGACAGCGAGAACTTGAAGTGCGCCGTGCGCGAGGCCGGGTTGGGACCGTCGAGCACGAGGCTGAGCGTGGAGCGGGGCTCGGTCGGGCCATCGGCATCCGAGAAGTCGACCACCAGCACGCCACTGACGACCAGCGAGTACCGGGCGTCCATCGCCAGTGTGCTCGGCTCGGCGTCCTGCACGATCTCGTCGGCGCTCACCTCCACCGTCCACTCGCCCTCCGCGGGGTTCTCGACGTAGACACACTCGACGGTGTTCTTGGTGTCCGCGTCGCCTCCCGGCTCGGACCAGGGGCCGTCGTAGAGCCCTACGTTGCCGTAGTAGATCGTTCCGGACGGCGAGGTCACCTTCAGCGTGAGATCGTTGATGCGGTGTTGCGACTGGACGGCCGGATTGCCGGCCAAGTCGGCGTAGGCCATGGTGGCCTTGAAAGCCGGTTCGCCGGCTTCGACCACGACGACATGCTCTTCCACCTGGAATGGCCGCAGTAGGTTCTCTTCATCGACCACGTAGATCTTCTCGCGCAGATCGTACATCTGCTGGACATCCGGCATGCCCCAGCCCTGGTGCGTGCGGGTCTTGTCATGCGATGGTCCCGAGAAGTCGTACTGGCGGGCCGTGTTGATCATCAGGGCCTTGGCGGTGGGCACGTGCGGGCGGTTGGAGAAGACGGTGCCTTCGGGATCGACCTCGTTGCCGAAGATCCCCTCCGACCACATTTGCATGAAGAGGCCCACGTGGCCGGCGATGATCGGCGTCGCGCCGCTCGTCCCGCCGAAGTAGGCCGTATAGGACTCGTAGCCGCAGCAGGTCACCGTGTAGGTCTGGTCATAGAAGTGGCACAGGGTGGGCTTGATGCGTCCGTCCGAAGCCGGACCGGTGCTGGCACCGTTGCACCAGCAGTCGTCGCTGAGGTTGGCGGTGTTGTAGTGGTAGACACCGCCGCCGGAGATGATGTTCTTGGCCCAGGCCTGCGGACGCGAGTCCTCCCACCCGGAATTGCTCTGGGACTGGACGTGCACCAAGTCCGAATCGAGGATCATCTCGTCGGTGTCCGCGGAGACCGTCGTGTACTGCGTGGTGCGCGGGCTGCCGACGCTGGCGGTCTGGAACACCGCGAAGTACGGCGCTTCGAGCAGTTCCATCGTGTTGTTGTAGCGGCCCTGGCCCGTCATGGCGGTGTAGTTGTAATCGGAGATGATGCCCTGGCCGTCGGGCAGCATGCCCCGGGCGATGGCGTTGCCCGAGCCGTCCCCGAAGACGATCCCCGATGTGGAGGAGCCGTGATCGGCTGAGCCGGTGTAGCCGTGCTGGATCAGTGGGCGGGATTGGAAATCGTGGTGGCCCATGTTGAAGCCCGAGTCGTAGACCTCACCGCGAACACCCTCTCCGGTATAGCCGGCTGCGCCTTCGATGTAGTTGGCGCCGCTGACCTCGCGGGCGATGTTCATGTCGGTCTCATACGGGCCCCAGCGGTCGACGAAGTTGATCTCGTTCCAACGAACGACCTCGAAGAGCTGGTTGGGCGTGAGCGTGGCCTCGACCAGGTGCTTGCCCGCATCGGCGCCATCGACCTGTCCACCGATCGAAGCGATCCGGTCGGCGACGACCGGCTTCTGCGCCGGGGAAAGCACCTGAATATTGTAGCGCTGGAGCGGATAGGCTTCGCTGGCGACCTCCAGGTTCTCCAACATGAACTCCTCGAGCCGATAGGCCGGTTCGTAGACGCCCACCCAGCGAACGTAGGGGAGGTCGGCGATCTGCTCGCGGGCAGCCGGGGTGGCCTCGATGAGGTAAGCGTACTGCGCGACGTAATGGCGCACGATTCCGCCGAGATCCTCGATCTGCTCGGCGAAGGCAGCGATCGGCGGCGTCACGAACTGCACGATATAGAGTCCGACAGCCTGGTCCGCACGCAATTGCTCCGGCACCGGAGGTTCCTCGGCCAGGGGATCGAAGTGCGCGTACCGAAGACCAAGAGTGTAGTCGGCCGTACCCGTGCGTTCGGGGCCATTGCCATCGATGTCGATCGCGTAGTGGGTGGCGGACTGGCCAGCGGCATCCAGCCCCTGCCAGACGGTCAGCTGTGTGCTGGTGCCGGGAACAACGATGTGGCGGCCGCCATGCAGGTCTTGGTCGGGGCCGGCGGCGAATCCGTTGCCGGCGCCGAGGGTGGCAATCAGTACCACGGCCACGGCACAGATACCGGATCTCTCCTTGAGACGTTTGAGCAATGCCATGCGTTTCCCTCCGGTTGGTGATCTGCGGGTTAGTAATTTTCTGTCAGGATTCCTGGGTCGGGATTCCTCGATTAGGGTTTCTGCTCGACAGGGAACGCGGCACGATCGGCTGTTCGTGCTCGAATGCGAGCCGGCGCCCTCTCATGATCGAAGCCAACGCCAGTATAGCATAGACCCGCTGGACTACTAACGAGATCCGCACCTGCGAGATCCGTACCTGCGAGATCCGCACCTGCGAGATCCGCACCTTCGAGACTCGTACCTGTGGTCCCCCGACGGTGCTGCTCTGTGCTGGGGAGGGCGGCTATCTTATTATATGTCAACACGTTGCGAATCCAGTCTCTCCGCGGGCATGCAGGCGCGGGCATGCAGGCGCGGGCATGCGTAGGCGCGGGCATGCCAGGTACGAACGGCGCCAGCAGTGAAGTCCGCACGCCTCAAGACCAGCCGGCCGCCCGCGTTGTGGCCCCACCTTCGGCGAAGGTCTCTGCCCAAACGAGGACGCTGACCAAAAAAGATAAACCCCCGGCGCGCCTCATTCGTCCAGTGAGTGAACCAGTGAGTGAACGCGAAAGCATTCCCCCCGGGGGCGAGGGCTTGAGACGATGAGGGCAAGAACCATGAGGGCAGGAACGATGAGGGCGAGAACTCACCGGCATAACCGCCGGGCAACAGGCTGTAGCGCTGCCGCGAGGGTGGGCCTCGCCGCCATCATCTATGTCCTTCTGTGGGGTGGTACGGCCGCGTGGGCGACCTTTGCGGGATTTCACGCGCCCGGAGACGGGGAGCACGGTGAAGCTGCCCGCGATTCGGAGCCGCCAGCGTACATGGCCTCTCCGGCATTGCACGCTCTGCCGCTCACCGAGAACGATTGCATCGCCGTCGACGGCAAGCTCGATGACGCCGTCTGGCAGCGTGCCTCGCGAGGCTGCGGCTTCCGCATGTGGGATCCCGATCGCGGGAGCCGTCCGTCCGAGCAAACCGTCTTCAAAGCCGCCTACGACGACGATGCGCTCTACTTCGCCGTCGCGTGTTTGGAGAAGAATCCGCACAACATTGCCCAATGCCTGGGACGCAGGGACAATTTCAGCAACTCCGACATCGTGTCGATCTACATCGACCCGTACAACGACAAGTCGACCGGCTACAACTTCCGCGTGAATCCGCTCGGCGTGCAGGAGGATGCCTACGTTTTCAACGATGCCGACCGAGATCCGGACTGGAATGCGGTGTGGCAGGCCGAGACATATCAAGATGACGACGGCTGGTATGCCGAGTTTCGGGTGCCGTTTTCCTCGATCCGTTATCGGGCCGACGCCTCCACCTGGGGGCTGCAAGTCTACCGGTATATGCATTCGCGGGGCGAGGACACCGCCTGGGCGGTGTGGGATCGCGAACAGGCAGGTTTCGTGAGCCGCTTCGGCAGTCTGCATGGCATGGAGAGCATTCCCCCACCGCGTCAGCTCGAGATCATGCCCTACGGCGTGTACCGGGCCACCGACCCGTCCGCGCAAGGGAAGGAGGAGATCGACACGTTTCAAAACGTGGGTCTCGACCTGAAGTATGGTGTCACGGCCGCCATGACCCTCAACGCCACGATCCAGCCCGACTTCGGACAGGTGGAAGCGGATCCGGCCCTGTTGAATCTTTCCCCGTTCGAGACCTTCTACGAAGAGAAGCGCCCCTTCTTCGTCGAGGGGAGTCGTTTCTTCGAGCACCGCGGCTTCACCATGTTCTACTCGCGGCGCGTCGGGACCGGAGACGAGAATTCCCGGATTCGCTATGCGGCCAAGCTGAGCGGCAAGACCTCCGGCGACGTCTCGGTGGCCGCCCTGGTCGCGTCCACCGATTTGACCGGCACCGGGCAGGCCCACAACCTCTTCAAGTCGGGAGAACGCACCTCACACTACATGGTGGGCCGCTTCGGCAAGGAGTTCAACGAGGGCAATCAGAAGATCAATGTCATGCAGACGGCCGTGTCGCGGCAGGGTCGGCGAGACGACTACGGGGACTACAACTCACGCGAGGCCTACACCAGCGGGCTGGACTTCGAACTGTTCTTCCGCGACCGCACCTGGGCGGCGAGTGGATCGGTCGTCGGTTCTCTGGTGGATCCCGAGGCGTTGGCCTCGGATCCCACCGTCGTGTCGAAGAAGAAGTACGGGACGGGGGGCACGCTCAATCTCAGCAAGCGCGGCGGACGGTTCCGGGGATCGCTCTACGGGCGCTGGGAGACCGGTGACCTGGATCTGAACGATATCGGCTACCTGTCCTCGCCCGATGAACTCTCCTCCGGCCTCTGGTTGCAGTACGCCTACACGCCCGATGGGGAGAGCCGGGTCTTCAACCGCGGGAATCTGAACTACAATCTCAACACGTCCTGGCTGTACGAACCGCGGACCGGGTATGACCTCCACAGCGGGGAACCGGTCTGGAGCTACGACCGCGGCCACCGTGCCTTCACGAGCACCAATGTCAACGGCTGGGTTCAGTTCCGCAACCACATGGACATGTGGTTCGGCTACAACATCAACCTGGAGGGCTCCCAGCGCTGGCATACCCGCGACTACGTCCACCTCGACAACGGCGAAACAGCCGCGATTCCGGGGGGTGGGCCGCTGATCGACGAACCCTGGACCTGGGGTGGCTGGTGGGGAATGTCCACCGATGCTCGGAAGCGCTTCGTGGCCAGTCTGGAGATGAGCCACTACGACGACGAGGCCGGCAACCGGTCCTATCGCATCGGACCAAGCTGCCGTTGGAATCAATCCAGCGCGGTTTATCACCGCGTGAGCCTGTCGTTCCATGATCGGATCGACGACACCCAGCATCTGACCAACCACGAGAACGAAGGCGGCGGCATTGGCGGCGTGAGCTACGTCTTCGGCGACCTGCATCAGCGCATCTTCAACCTGACGCTTCGTACGAGTGTGCTCTTCAGCCGCGACCAGTCACTGGAAGTCTACGCGCAGCCGTACGTCACGGTGGGCGACTACCGGAGAGCGCGGGAGTTGGCCCGACCGGACTCGTATGATCTGACGCCCTACGAAGAGGCAGGTTTCGACATCGACGACCATGATTTCTCCTACGCCTCGGTCAACTTCAACGCGGTCTATCGCTGGGAATACCGGCCCGGCAGCACCCTCTACCTGGTCTGGACGCACGCGCGCTCGACCTACGATGAGCGGGGCAACCATGCCGAGCCCGGCCGCTTCGAAGACGACTTGGCTCCGGATGCGCTCTTCCAAAACGAGCCCGAGAATCGGTTTCTGGTCAAGCTGAGCTACTGGATGCCCATCTAGGGCGCGCCCGGTTCCGTCCGCGGAGAAGCCAAGCGCATCGTCCCCGGAGGGGGAAGATGTTGAAGAACCGTAGGAAGGGGGGCTATCATAGGCCCGGCTATGACAATGAGCATCGAAGCACCTCAACCCGGGAGGCATCCTATGCGTATCACTGCACTCGCCTTCTCCTTTCTGCTCTTGCCCGCCCTGCTTCTTCCGGCGATTGCCGCCAGCGAACAGCAGGCCTTCGTTCATGAGATTCTGCCGACGGGTACCCGCATCACACTTACCGAATCCGGTGCCGCGGCCGACGCGATGGCTCCCGACCTGGGCGATCGTGTCGAGTACCTGTGGCGCAGCACGCATGAGGACATCATCGGCTCCTCGGTGGGCATCAGTCACTTCGACGAACGCCGGGACGTGATGGCCGGCCACGAAAATGCCCCACCCACGCCGGTCGAGATGTTCGAGGCTGAAGGGAACGGCACCCCCTACTGGACCGACACGGCTATGCTGGCCCAGGTGGCCGCGCGCGGTGGCGTTTATGCACTGGCCAACTTCACCGAAGGCTCGGGTATCGTACTCACCGGTTGGTATGAAACGCTGGATTCGCCGGCCTGGACTCTGGATCTGCCCTATGCGCAGCCCGCCGGCTACAGCAACACTCTCCATGTCAACATGGACGCCACCCGGGTCTTCTATGGTTGCTTCTACCAGAACCAGGTCCGCTTGGTGGTGGTTGAAGCCGCGACGGGCACGGTGCTGGTCGATGAGCAGATCCCGCTGGACTCGCCATCGTTGCGCGGCATGTCGGTGACCGACAACGGGCAGTTCGCCGATCTGAACTGCGGCGCCTACCACGTGGTCTTCGATGTCGACGCCGGCGTCGAGCGTGCCCGGGTCAACGTGGGCGCCTCCACGAACCCGACCGGCATCTCCGAGAACGGGGAGTGGATCGTCTCGGGCTTCAATACGACCAAGGCCTATCAGTGGGACCCGGGCACCGAGACCTATGTCTCCCGCTGGGTGCGAGCGGCTGCCGGTCACTACGTGGGCGCTTCGATGGTCAGCGAGCAGGGTTTCTGGATTGCGGCCTGGTACAGCTCCTCCTACAACAAGAACCGCTACCAGATGTGGAATCTCGAGAACGGCGAGTTGATCTGGTCGGTGGACATGCCGATCAGCAACGCCGGTGTGCAGGATTTGCCGGTGGCGATCGATTACACCCGGGATCGGGACTTGATCGCGATAGGGACCTGGGGTGACACGCAGATGAACGCCCCCGAGATCCTGGTTCTCAATACCGAAGGCGACATCGTCTACGGCTGCCACGCCACCGGCTCGATCTACGATGTGGCCATTTCGGAGAACGGCCAGTACGTGGCCGGTACCGGGAAGCTGGTGCATGCCAATGTGTGGGGCAGCGGTTCCGATACCTATTGCGGGATTGCGTCCGAGTACGCCGCGGTCGATCCCGCGGGGCCGACGGGTCCGGCTGGTCCGGTTGAATTCGGGCCCGAGCTGTCGCTGACGGCTTCACCCAATCCCTTCCGTTCGGCCACCCAGCTTCAGCTCAGGCTGCCCGGAGGGGCCGATGCAGCCGCTCCGATCCTTCGCATCGTCGACTGCCACGGGCGGCTGGTGCGAACGCTCAGCGGTGCGTGGCAGGGAGATCGCTGGGTCGCCGACTGGCACGGACGCGACGCGGCCGGCGAGGCGCTGCCGGCGGGTCTCTACTACGCCACCTGGCAAGAAGCAGCGTCCGCGAGCACCCGCATCTTGCGACTACGGTAGAGATGCGGCCCAGGCCGCCGGTCTTCGGTGAAGCCATTGAGCCGAGTCGAGTCGAATAGGGCGGATTCCGCTTTGGCGGGGTCCGCCTTTCGGCCGGAGAGCGACGCAGGCGAACGATTGAAGTCGCCGAAGCCTCAGAACAGCCGACGCGCCTTCCAGCGCAGGCCCAGATTGAGGATGCGCTGGATCAACCGTTCGTACTCGAGACCGCGGTGTTCGGCCGACTCGGCGAAGTCCTCGCCGTAGGTCAGGGCCGGGTTGGGATTGGCCTCCAGGAAGTAGAGTCGTCCGTCCGGGGTCAGTCGGAAGTCGATGCGGGCATAGCCGGACAGGCCCAGGATCCGGTAGATCCGGCGACATCGGGTGAAGATGCGCCGCTGCATCTCGTCCGAGAGGTTGGCGGCTGCCCGGCTCGTCACGCCCCACTTCCTCTGGTACTTCAGGTTCCACTTGGCGTGGGCCGTGGCGATCAGCGGCGTATCGTCGGTCCGCTTCTGGAAGAGCAACTCCCACACGGGGAAGGTGTCGAGCCGCTCGTTGCCGAGCACGCCCACGTAGAGCTCCCGGCCGTCGATGAACTCCTCGGCAATCGCATCGGTTCCGACGTATTCGTGGACGAAGGCCACGCGCTTGGTGAGGCTTTCCTCGTCGTGGACCAGGGAGGCTCTGGATATGCCGAGCGAGGCATCCTCGACCACCGACTTGACGAAGAGCGGAAACCGCAGCCGCTGGGGACATCGCACCTTTCGGTTCCGGCGGAACACGGCGAACTCGGGCACCGGGATGCGGTGGTAGGCGAGGAGTTTCTTCGAGAGGGCTTTGTCGCGTGCGATCATCATCCCGCGCGGATTGCAGCCGGTGTAGGGGGTGTTCCTCAATTCCAGATAGATCACCACGTGCTGATCCAGGATGGCCAGCCCGCCGAACTCCTCGAGGAGGTTGAAGGCGATGTGCGGCCGGAACTCTTCGAGGGCGTGGCGGATGACCGCCAGATCACTGTGGATTCCGACGACCCCCACCTCGTGACCCAGGTCCTTCAAGGTCGAGACGACGTCGAACTCCATCTTCCAAGGGGCGGAGACGACCTCGCCATCCGCCATCCCCTCGATGGAGTCGGGAGGTTCCAGTCCTGAAGCCAGCAAGGTCAGCACGCGTAGCTTCTTCACATTTTCACCCACCTGCGATTTCGATACAGTGACTCAATCGTGTGCTTCACGAGCAGGATCGTGAAGTCGCGCTTGGTGCGACTCTCGGACGCCTGCATGTACAGCCTCAGTTCTCGGGAACGTCCCATCATGTCCTTGTACACGTGATCGAGCAGGTAGCGGTGTTCTCCGGTCCAGCGGGCCGCCTCGGCGCTGACCTCCGCTCGTACCCGGCGCAGAAACGTGGCGGCCGGCTCACGACCGCCACGGCCGCGGGTCGTCGCGAACAGGCGCAGCAGATCCTGGTCGTAGGCGTCTGGATGCTCGAGCGAGTAGGCGCCGCGCTTGCGGCGGTAATGCTCTCGCAAGGATTTGCGGAGGGTCCGAATCGAGTCGATGTGAGATCGCGTATGCACTCGGGGCCGCGTGCCGGCGATCTCGTTCATCACGTCGTCGACATAGCGCAGTTTGTCGAACGCCTTGGGCCAGTTCTGATACCGTTGCCGCCAGCCGGAGCGGGGTTGTAGCCAGACAGCGAAGGTCTCGGCGAAGTCTTCGTCGGGATGGCTCTGCGCGTACCAGTACTCCAGGTGGTGGACGTGTTGTCGGCTATAGGGATTGGGGCGGTAGTAGCGAGGGTAGCTGACCGAGGAACGGCCGAAGAGCTGCTGGCGCTTGCGGCGGCGGGTAAGCTGGAAGGCGTGATCGACCGCATGGCCGGCTTCGTGACGCAGGAGTTTCATGCACCAGCGTTCGGTAGCGCCTTCGGCTTCGCCCATGATGGAACGTTCCACTCGGACCAGACGAGGATGGGCCAAGTAGAACGGAATGGCGATGCCGGTCATGCCGTCGGGGGTGAACCAGTCATCGGACAGCCAGAAGTAAGGGCGGAACCGGAGGCCCTTGCGCTCGAGTTCTCCATACAGACGCTCGATACGCCGCGCGAGCACCGTTCCCTCGATGCGCAGTCCCAAGTCGCACAGCCGGCACTCCAGTAGCTGTGGGCGCGGCAGAGTGGCCCAGGGATAACCGCTCGATCCGCCGCTGAGCCGGCCACGGTGTCGGTCATGGGGTCGGCCGCTGGGTCGGGCACTGCGTCGGCCGCTGCGTCGGCCGCTGGGCCGGCTGGGCGTGTGCTTCTGGACGCGGGACGGACTCATGCCATCTATCGTAGGCCCGCAACAGGGCGCGTGCAACCGGTCTGCTCGCAGCGGGTCTTCTCGCAGCGGGTCTGCTCGCAACCGGTCTGCTCGCAGCCCAGCTCGTAGCATCCGGCTTGCTGGGTCCGGTCTCGTCGACGCCAGGGGGAGCGCAGCTCAGGCGGCGGATTGGTCGTCCCGCTTGGTCTCTCCCAGCAGGTCCCGAACCGCGCCCAGGAGTTGGCGACGGTCGACCGGCTTCTGGAACGTCACGGCTGCTCCCAGGAGCTGAGCGTCCTTCAGGAAGTCGCGGGCGTCGACCCGCCCTCCGCCGGAGATGGCGATGAGCCGTGTTCGAGGGTAGTTCTTGCGGAAGTGCATGATGGTCTCGAGGCCGTCTTCTTCCGGCATAATGATGTCGGTCACTACCAGGTCGGCCGGCTGGCGAGCCTGCACCTCTCGGGCCGAACGCCCCGAGTCGGCCTCCAAGGTCTCGTAGCCTGCCTGGCGAAGGGTCATGCAAAGCATGGTGCGGACCTGTTCATCATCTTCCACGACGAGAATTCGTGTCACGAGATCAAGCTCCTCTTTCGATGGACTCGTCCAGAAGCGACCGAAGCGATCGGGCCAAGGCCCGCATCTCGATCGGCTTCTCCAGGTACATGTCTATTTCGGCAAGGGCGGCCGGTTCCTTCGAGATCATTCCGCTGAAGCCCGTACACAGGATGATCGGCAGATCCGGCCGCAGTTGGCGGATGTGCCCGGCCAACTGGACCCCTGACACGTGGGGCATGGCGTGATCGGTGATCAGGGCATCGAATCCTCCCGGGTCGGCGCGGAAGATCTCGATGGCCTGACGTGGGTCGGTGAACCCGGCTACGTCGTAGCCCAGGCCACCCAGGTGGAGCTTGCCCAGCCGCACAATGGCGTCCTCGTCGTCGACCAGCAGAATCCTCTCGTTGCCCGGAGTCGCCTTCCCATCCCGGTGCGGGACGTCGGGTTCTTCGCTGGCGGACGCATGGATGGGAAGGAAGATGTCGAAGCGGCTTCCCTCCCCAATCCGGCTCTGTACGGAGATCGACCCGTTCATCGAGGTGACGATACTGTGGACGGTGGCCAGTCCCATGCCGGTGCCTTCACCCACGGTCTTGGTCGTGAAGTAGGGCTCGAAGATGCGGCGACGCACCGTCTCATCCATGCCCACGCCCGTATCCTGGATCGAGAGGCGGGCATACTGTCCGGGCGAGAGGTCCAGAATGGATTGCGCATCTTCTTCGGAGAGCGTGACCTCGCACAGGGACACGGTTAGCACGCCGCACGAGTCCCGCATGGCGTGGAACGCGTTCGAGCACAGGTTGATGATGATCTGGTGAATCTGCGTTGGATCCGCCAGCACGGGACCGCAGTTCGCGTCGATGTGAGGCCACAGCTCGATGGTGGCGGGCAGGGAACCGCGCATGAAGTCCAGGGCCTCGCGCACGATCTGGTCAAGGGCAATGGGGGCAGACTCGACCTTGCCGGGATGGCTGAACGCCAGGATCTGCTTGACCAGGCAGCTAGCCCGTTCTCCCGCCGTGCGAATCCGCCGCAGACAATCGTTGGCGATGCTATCGGGGGCGACATCGTCGATCGCGAGATCCGCGAATCCCAGGATGGCGTAAAGCATGTTGTTGAAGTCGTGAGCGATGCCACCGGCGAGGGTCCCGATGGCCTCCATCTTCTGTGACTGGCGAAGCTGGGACTCCATCTCGACGATTTCGGAGACGTCGCGTAGCTGAGCGACGATGCTGACCACGCGCTGCCGATCATCTCGGACCGGTGAGATGACGGCATCGGCCACGAAGCTCGAGTCGTCCTTCCTCCGGCAAGTGATGCGCCCTGCCCAGACCTGGCCATTGGCCAGGGTCTTGAGGCAATCACCTTGCTCCGGCGCTGGATCGGCTGCGTCCAGGAAATCGCTCAGCAGACGATCGGTGGTGTCCTCGCAAGAGAAACCGGTAATCCGGTAGAAGGCCGGGTTGATGTACTGCATTTTCAAGCGTGCGTCGGCCGTGATGACCATCTCGCCGCTCTGCTCGATCGCGGTGACGAGCTGGTGTCGCTCTTCCTCGGCGTTGGCCATCCAGACGATCTGCGAGGCAGTGGCCGCCAATCCGGCGAAGAAGACGTCGTCTTCCGGGGTGATGGGTCTCTGGCTGAAGATCGCCAAGACACCGATGACCTCCCCGCTCGGGGAGAACAGCCGGTAGCCCGCGAAGCTCTTCAGCCCCCGGGCACGGGCCCACTGATGATCAGGTGTCTGGGGGGCATCCGAGGCTTGGTCGATCAAGAACGGAGACTCCTCGCTCAGTGTCGATCCCGCAAGGAAGTCGCAACCGAACGGAACAGCCCAGGGGTCGAGATTCTCGGGGTTCTCGGAGTCCTTGGAGAGATCCGAGTTCGCCGCCATGTAGAGGCATTCACCGCGCCGCGGACACTGCTCGATCTCTTCGCCGCGGCTGCGGTACTTGCAGCCCCCGTCGCACAGGTCACCCGGCCGAACGATCCAGATCCGAGCGACATCGGCGCCGAACTGCTGCACGAGCTCGTCGGTGACCCGGCGAAGCTTCTCCTCCAGCGGAGCGGCTCGGAGCAAATCCTCCTTGAGAACGTTCAGCCGCTCGAGCCGGCGCTCGCCTTCCACTTGGGCGGTCACGTCCCTGAGCACCTGGCAGGTGACGTTGCGAGGACCGAGCTGATAGTTCTCGGCCGAAATCTCGACCGGGAAGAGGGTGCCATCGCGGCGCACGTGAGAGGATTGGTGGGGGCGCAGCGGGGATCGGCCGGCGTCGGTGGTGGCTGGACTCGTGGATTGCTCCGGTTCCAGGCTACCGATGGGAAGACCCATGAGCTCATCCCGCTTGTAACCGTGCATGTGCAGAGCTGCCGCGTTGGCGTCGATGATCTCGAGACTACGCGTGTCGTAGAGCAGGATGCCGTCGGGCACTGTGTCGAAGAGCCGGCGGTACTTCTGTTCGCTCTCGCGAAGGGCCTCCTGGGCCCGGCGTATCGCGGTGATGTCGCGCGTGATGCCGATCAGTGCTGATGGTGCCCCTTCCATATCGCGAATCGGCGAGACGGTTACCTCTGCCAGGAAGCTCGAGCCGTTCGGCCGCAAGAACCGACACTCGTACACCTGGGGCTCGCTGAGGTCCCGAAGGGAGGATAGTCCTCGGTGAATCGTATCCCTGTGATGCGGCGCCACCCAGTCGAGCAGCTGCCGGGAATGAGCCAGTGCCGCAGAGACGTCGCCGAATCCCATGAGCCGGGCCCACTGCTGGTTGGCGGCCGTGATCGTGCCATCGAGATCGAAGACGGTAATCGCATCGGGGGAGGCCTCGAAGACCGCCCGCAGGCGGGACTCGGACTCGCGAATGACGTCCTCGGCTCGTTGTTGCTCACGGATGTCACGCAAGGTAACGAGCAGGCCGCGCGCCCGGCCCGCTCCATCGTCGAGGCGCTGCATGATCCATTGCACCGGGACCAGCGAACCATCCGGTCTCCGTACCGCGATCGGGATGCCCTCGCAGTGACCTTCACGCAGCACGAACTCAATACAGCCTGCGAGCGCCTTGCGGCGGCTGTCGGGTACCAGGGTCGATAGATCCCGGCCTCGCAGCTCAGCCGCGTTCGTGGCTCCGGCGAGCGCTACGGCCGATGGATTGGCCTCCACGACTACCCCCACCGAGGAGGCGACGATCTGCGGCAGCGGGTTGGCGTCGAGAACCTGCTCGAGGTTGGCGATGCGCTCGAGGGCCTGAGCGTAGCGCTGCCGCAGAGATGTCTCCCGCCCGGGAGCATCAGATTGGGGTGGGGAGTTCACAGACCACATACTCCTCGTTGCCTACCTTTGTGCCGGATTGCAGACATCGGTCCCGCCGCCGATGCGACGTGGCGGGGCGGGCCGGCTGTGTTCGTCTTCTAAGGATCGGCAATGGGCTGGACCATCCTCATGGTGGCCTGTTCGCTGTGGCGGATGAGATCCAGGCTGTTCGATGCGAACTCGTCAACGACTCATCACCAGTTCGTGACTAGCTCGTGGCCGGCTCGTGGCCGGCTCGTGGCCGGCTCGTGGCCGGCTCGTGGCCGGCTCGTGGCCG
>CAZNJE010000044.1:0-8979 GCA_964573295.1 uncultured bacterium
CGAATTACGAAATCGGCATGACGAACTTCTTCGTCGATTCCGACGAAAATAATACGGAAGACCCATTCCCAAGGAGATCAGGAAACGCAGTCCGGCCCGCCGTGTCAACGGTGATCGGACGCTCGAGTTCGTGGAGCAGCAGCGTCCCATTCAGGTCTGGACCGGCGGCCGCCGGCTACGCCATGTCCGCTATGTGTTTGCGCCAGTTGTCCTGAGGTGCCTCGGTCGAGCTTCTGAATGCCCTCCGATGTCTCTGACACCTCAGTAGGTTGACTAAATTATTTTGGTTGACAGGCCCATCAACCTAGTGTATTTAGTTAACCATGCACATCCCGAACGAGCGCCAGGCCCTCAGGCACGTGGCGGCACGCCTCGCCGAGTTTCTCGGCACGACGGATTCCGAAGTCCGAATCCGTCACGACCGTTGCGTGCCCGAGGCCGACGCCGTCGTCGAGCTTGCCGGGACCACTTTCGTCGTCGAGTACAAGGGCTCGGGAGCAGCCGCCCCGATTTCTGCCGCGATCGAGCAGGTCCAGCGGTACGCGTCCATGATAGGTCAGCGCGCGATCCCACTTGTCGTCGTCCCATTCATGGGCCCTGTGGGTCGCCGGCGCTGTGAAGAGGCTCAGATTGCCTGGCTCGATCTGAGCGGCAACGCGCGGATCGTTGCACCGGGGATTCGCGTGCTGATAGAGGGCCAGCCGAATCAGTTCAAGGCGCGGGGGAGGCCGCTCAGCGCGTTCGCACCCAAGAGCAGCCGGATCGCCCGCTGGCTTCTCATGCATCCCCGGCAGCCCATGACGCAGAGCGAGATTGCGCATGCGACGGGTGTGGACAAGGGCTTCACCAGCCGGATCGTCTCCCGCCTTGAGCAGGACGGTCTCGTCACCCGAGACCCGGACGGCCGCATCCGACCTCGCGATCCGGGCAGCTTGCTCGATGCCTGGCAAGAGGGCTACGACTTCACGAGGCACCAGCTATTCCGAACTCACTTGCCCGCGCGCTCTGGCGAGGAGGCGCTGCGTCTTCTTGCCGGAGGCCTACAACGCCAGCGCGTGGAATACGCGGCCACAGGGCTTGCTGCGGCTTGGCTCCTGACCAGGTTCGCGGGGTTCCGTCTCGTGACAATCTACGTGGCAGAATACCCAGCGCCGAGTGTTCTGAGAGGCTTGGGCCTCCGAGAGGAGGAGCGCGGGGCAAACGTCTGGCTCGTGGTTCCCAAGGATGAAGGAGTGTTCCACGGGGCGGAGGAGAGAGACCGGGTAGTCTGCGTGCATCCTGTGCAGGCCTACTTGGACCTGAAGGATCAGCCCGAGCGGGCGAAGGAGGCCGCCGAACACTTGCGTGCCGATCGCCTGAGATGGAGCGAGGATGGCTGAGAAACCGATGACAGCAGCCGGATATCCGAGCGAACAGGTTATTCTCGTGCGGGAGACTTGCCTCTACGTTGCCACGAAGCTGGGCGATCTGATGGACGACCTGGTCGTGGTTGGAGGTCTGGTTCCGTCGCTGCTCATTGATCAACAAGAACTCGCCGAAGGTACAGCTCCACACGTTGGAACGATGGACCTCGATGTGGGAATGGCTGTGGCGGTGCTGGACCAGGGCCGCTACCGGACGATCACCGAACGACTTCGCAGGGCAGGCTTTTCGCAGGATGTCAATGAGGAAGGCAATCGGACCCGACAACGCTGGAAGATTGAGCGTGCCGGAAAGGTCACAGTTGACTTCCTGATCCCTCCAACGCGACCCGGCGACCTCGGAGGAAGACTCCGCGCCATCGAGGCCGACTTCGCCGCGGTCATCGCGCCGGGGCTTCATCTGGCTTTCAAAGATCGCCGCCGCGTGACGTTGTCTGGCCGGACGATCGTGGACGAGGAAGCCACCCGCGATGTGTGGGTGTGTGGTCCGGGCGCCTACGTCGTGCTCAAGGCTCTGGCCTTCGCTTCACGGGGCGAGAACAAAGATGCGTACGACTTGTTCTACGTCGTCCGGAACTTCGGATCCGGCCCCCAAAACGTCGCTGCCCATCTGCGACCGCTCAGGGCCGACCCGGCGGCTGCCGAGGCGATGGACGTTCTCCAGCGCGACTTTCTCGACCACGACAGCATCGGTCCCCGGCGCGTTGCGGAGTTCCAAACTGGTGGGCCCGATGAGGCTATCCAGGCGGATGTGGTCGGTTTTGTCCGACAACTCTTCGAGCACTGCGGCTGATCCAATGACGAACCCCTGACCTGGGTCGCCTTGGGTAGCTCTTCGCTTGTAGGCCAGGAGAGGATGTGAGCAAAGTCGCCGCCGGGCACTCCAGCAGCCAACAGCTACGCCCCGCCCGCCCGGACCAAGTGTGGGAGAAGTCCGGGGGACGGGGCGCTGGCTGCGGGTGGCGACTTCCCGCTTGATAGAGTCGACTGCTACGGAGCCGACACCGGCAGAACCGGCGCCGGCAGAGCCGACGCCAGTAGAGCCGACCCTAGAAGTCGCTCGCGGCCCGCTCGGCATCGAGCGGAAGAATGCCCTCGTCTGCTGCGGAGTGTTCGTCGTGCTGTCCGCTGCGGTTCTTGCCGCGAGAGCTGCCCGACCCGGCTGATCCTGCCGACCCGGCGGATCCGGCCGTGCCGGACGAGGGGTACGAACCGTAGGCCTGCCCGCCCTGTCCCTGCGATGACTGTCGCTGGCGGTAGGCCCCCAGTTCGTCGGTCCCGGCACCGTGGCCGAACCCACCTGCGCCGCGCGTGCGACGTGCGGCGGCCGCGCCACCGACCATGCGCACGAGTTCGCCGACCATCCGGTTGAGTTCCTCGGCCTGGGCGCTCAGCTCCTCGGCCGCCGCCGAGCTCTCCTCGGCGTTGGCCGCGTTCTGCTGGGTCACGATGTCCATCTGCGAGACGGCCTGGTTGATCTGCTCGATGCCGGTCGACTGCTCCTCGGCGCTGTTGGCGATGCCGGTGACCAGGTCGTTGACCCGCACGATGTTCGTCGAGATCTCCTGGAACGAGGCGGAGGCCTCCTGTGTGATCTGCACGCCGGCATCGGCCTTATGGACCGAGTCCTCGATCAGGTTCGCCGTGTTCTTGGCGGCCTCGGCGCTGCGCTGGGCGAGGTTACGCACCTCCTCGGCCACCACCGCGAAGCCCTTGCCCGCCTCGCCGGCGCGCGCGGCCTCGACCGCCGCGTTCAAGGCCAGCAGGTTCGTCTGGAAGGCGATCTCATCGATGGTCTTGATGATCTTCGCCGTCTCGTCGGAGGAATGCTTGATGTCTTCGATGGCGCGCGACATCCGAGCGATGGCTTCCGACCCCTTCTCGGCACCCTTGGTGGTCTCGGTCGTGATGTCGCGCGTCTCGGTGGCGCTCGAGGCGCTCTGGCGCGTCATGGCCGTCATCTCTTCGATGCTGCCGGCGGTCTCCTCGATCGCGGCCGCCTGCTCGCTGCTGCCCTCGGCGAGCGACTGGCTGGCGGAGGCCACCTGGCCGGCCGCTGCGGAAGTCTGGTTGGCGCCCTCGCCCAGCTGGCTGGCAATGCGCGAGAGGGCGCGGGTGAGACCACGCGTGATGAAGAAGGCCAAGCCCGCACCTACCACGATCGCCAAGATCATGCCTGCCACCGTGACGCGGTTGCCGGCGCTGACGACCGTAGCGGTTTCCTCGGCGGTGGCCTTCACCTGATTGTTGGCGCCGGCGAGCTGGCCCATCGCATCCTCGAGCACCGCATTGTAGAGCGGGGCGCGGGTGCGGTCGTTGGCCGCCATGCCGTCATTGATGTTGAGCAGCGTCTGCACACCGTTCTGGTAGGTCGTGATCGACTCCTTGACCAGGTCGATACGCTTGCGCTCGGCGGCGTCGACCGCCAGGGCCTCGGCATCGCCGGCGGCTTGCATGAGGCCTCGCAGCGCCTCCTTCGCCGCCGCCGCGTGCTCCTGATCGCGCCGCGTGACGACGAAGGCTGTGTGCACGCGGGCGAGCGCGAGCTGCTCGGTCATGGTTTGCGCGATCCGGCTGGCCCGCGCTGCGCGCGCGAGCGCTTCTGACGAGCTGCCGCCGGCGAGGCCGCTGCCTGCCGTCGCACTGCCGGAGGTGCCGCCGCCCGGGGTGCCACCACCGGCGGCGCTGCCACCACCCGCGGCGCTGCCACCACCCGCCGCGCTGCCACCGCCCGCGACGCCGCCGCTCGCGACCGCATTGAGCACCTTGTAGTGCTCACCGGCCCACGCGCTGATCGCGTTCTGCATGTCGCGTCCCAGCAGGCTCATGCGGTCGCCTTCGCTGCTGTAGTCGCGCATGAGGTCGTAGTAGGCGCCCAGGTAACCGGCGTACTCCTCGAGCTGAGAGCCCGAGCTTGCGGTGGTCTTCCGGAGCTCATCTAGACGGCGGCTCTCGGCGAGCGCCTCGAGCTCAGCCAGGGTCTTCCCGGCCGCTTCGAGCTCGGCGAGGCTCTTCTCCGCCAGGGCTTCGCGGCCGTAGAGCATGTAGCCACGCGCTTCGAAGACGGCGTTCAGTGCCTTCATGCACACATCGCCCGAGGCCACGGCCGTTGGGGCGACCTCGCCGGCCAAGATGTCTGCTTTCCCGGCGATGTTGGTCCCGTTGCGCCAGCTCAACACGCCAAGCGCCACCGTGATGACGAGCACCGCCGTGAATCCGAACGTCAGTTTCTTTCCGATGGTCCAGTCTCGCATCCGTCTCACCTCGTGTTGGTGTTTGCGCCGGGGCGCTCGGCCCTTGACCGCGGCGCGCCTGAGAATGCCCGCCGGACGCCCAAGGGGAGCCCGTCATGGTCACCGCGTATCCGCGGGGCTTTCTTCCCTACTGGTTCGGTTGTTGCGGCAGCGCGGCACATGGCAGGTTTGGCCATTTCGGCCGGCGAAAAGTGCTAGGCTGAAAAACGGACGATATCGCTAAGCCATTGATACATAATAAGTTGCCTGACAGGTCCTGGACATGTGGCTCCGTGTGGTACAATCTCCCAAACGGCGGATACCACAGCGAGGTGTACATCATGAGCAGTCGTGAACGGACCCCCCGATTCCAGACACCCAGCCGCGCAGCGAGCCGGCACGGCGGTCTCGAAGCGCCGGGCACCGCGAACTGGACGTTCAGGCGGCCGCGACAGGCGCTCCTGGGGCTTCTCTCCCTCGGCCTCGCATCGATCGGCCTCTTGTGCCTCATGCCGCTCGTGCCGGCCGGGCTCTTGCCTGGGGACCTCATGCCCGCTGAGCTTGCGCCGGTGGCCACCGCTCAGGAGGCGTCGGGTTTCGCCGACTACCTCGACTGGGAGGGCTGGGCACGGGTCGAGACCGACATCCGCACCCGTCTGGCCTCGAGCTATGACCGCAGCGGTGGCAACTTCGACGCTAACCATTACGAGTGGCCCACAGGCCCTCAGTACAGCAACCGGCCCGTCACGGCCGCGACGCTCCATGGGCCCGGCATCATCTACCGGTTCTGGATGCCGCATCGCACGGCGCTGTTGTCATTCGATCTCAAGATGTACTTCGACGGCGAGACGACCCCGCGCATCGACACCAGCTCCGATGAACTGCTCTACGCGAACTACAGCTACTTCGCCCCGCCGCTCGTGACGGCCTTCGCGGGCGGGCTGTCCTCCCACGAGACCATTCCCTTCCGCGACTCGGTGCGGATCGACACCGAGAACATCGCCGGCCAGCTGCACTACTATCAGTACTCCTACCGCGTCTTTCCCCCGGGTACCGACATCGAGTCCTGGGACGGCACGCTCGATCCGGTTACCGCCTCGGCCCGCGCCCAGGTGATGGGTATGTGGCAGAACCTCGGGGACCATCCAGCCGGCGAGAGCGCGACGGCCGAGCGTGTTGTCGTTGGCCCGACGGTCGTGCCTGCCGGGGGCTCGTTGACGTTGGCGGAGCTGTCCAGCTCCGGATTGGTCCGGCGCCTCAACGTCCGCATGGATGGGGCCACCGACAGGGAACTCGAAAGCGTTCGCCTGCGGGTCTTCTGGGATGAAGAGGCCGAACCTTCGATCGATGCGCCCGTGGGCTGGTTTTTTGGAGCCGGCGACGACCGGGGTTCCTATGCCAGTCTCGTGATGGGCACCGACTCGCCGGACGGCTTCTACTGTTACTGGCCCATGCCATTCCGCCACAGCGCGCTCTTCGAGCTGGTCAATCCGCTGCAGGTTGTGGTGTCGATCGACTCGACGGTGGTCGAGTACGAGCCCGGCCCCGTGATGCACGACATGGCCTACCTGCACGCGACCGCCCGGAGCGACACGGTCGCCTCGCCTACGCAGCATTACTTCGACATGGCGGAGACCGAGGGCACCGGGCATTACGTGGGCAACATGCTCTTCCTGGAGCAGGACTACAACGATCACTGGATGCTCGAAGGCGATGACTTCATCGTCGTCGATGAGGTCGATACGATCTTCGGCACCGGCCTCGAAGACGCCTACAACGGCGGCTACTACTATAACTGGGTGGCCCAATGGACGCCCGAACCCGAGGGTCCCTCACCCCCCTACGCCTTCCGGCCGCTCCACGGCATCCTGCGGGTCAACAAGAGTGCGGATCCGCCCTTCTCGCGCGCCGATCAATACCGGTGGATGATCGCCGATCGGGTTCACTTCAACGAGTCGCTGGTCGTCAAGAACGAGTGCGACTACTCGGTCGTGGGCGCGCGCTGGAAGTCGGTGGTGTATTGGTATCAGCTTCCGGTGGATCCCGCCTCGGTGCCGACCGAGGGGGATTTGGGCGGTGACGTGAACGGTGGCTCTGGCTCCGGTTCGGGCTCTGGCTCAGGCTCAGAGGCGGGCTCGGGCGCCGGCAACGCGCACGACGCCGCGGGTTCGGGCCTGCGGCTGCGCGCGATCGAACCCAACCCCGCCGGCGATCGGGTTCTGATCCGCTTCGAGATGCCCGCCGCGGGCAGGGCGTCGCTCGAGCTACTGGATGTCACGGGGCGCAAGGTCGCGGTCTTGAGCGAGGGCCATCGCAGCGCCGGTGCTCACGAACTGCACTGGAACAGCGCCGACCAGCCGACCGGGGTCTACTTCGTCCGGCTGCGAGGTACGCAGGGAAGCGAGGGCACGGCGCACACGGTGCACACGGCGCAGAAGAGGCTACTGCTCGTTCGCTAGCGATCTGGCGCTAGCGTTCTGGTGGTCCCGATCTGGCGCTAGCGATCTGGCGGTCGCGATCTGGCGGTCGCGATCTGGCGGTCGCGATCTGGCGGTCGCTGTCTCGTGGTCCCGATCTGGCGCTAGCGATCTGGCGGTCGCTGTCTCGTGGTCCCGATCTGGCGCGATGGTCTCTTGCGCACGATCGCTCGATGACGCGGCGGTTCTGTGCGGGATTACCGATTACCGATCAGCGAACCAGCAATCCGGACCGGGAGGTGCTCTCTCCGCCCGCGGTCAGGCGGTAAAGGTAGACGCCCGATGAGACGGGGCGGTTGAGGTTGTCGCGTCCGTCCCACAGCAGTCGGCCTTGCATCCGGCCCTGCTGCTGCTCATGCCGGCCCAGCGTTGCGCCGGCCGGATCGAGGAGCCGGCGCACCAGTCGGCCGTCGGCAACCGAGAAGATGCTCAGCTCCACCGGCCCGCTCCAGGTACCGCTTTCGATTTCATAGTGGATCGGCACGCTCTGGCCACCCATGGCGGGATTGGTGAGGGAGAGGTGCAGCGACGGCTCGAACCATCCGAACCCGTCGCGCCCCAGAGGACCGGAGGATCCCGGGAACTCCGGGGAATCGGGAGCCGCGGAGGGGATACGGGTTCTATAGATGCCGATGGCCCAGTTGTCCTCGGAGAAACCATCGACCGCCGCGAGCCAGTGATCGCCGTTCCACCATGGGTCGCAGTGGTGCATCCCGATCGCGTTCCAGCCCACCCCTGTGCCCCGCAGGATCGGACTCTCTTCGATCTCGTGCTCGTGGTAGGTGTAGCGGGTCAGCACATCGATCTCGAAGACCCGGACGGCCTCACCGTAGAGGATGTCGCACTTCTGCGCGTACCTGAGCATGCGGTCACCGGCGAAGTGCACGATTCGGCCGGCCGGCCGGGCCCTGCCCGGGTCTCCGCTGACGATCGGGCTGCTAGGGTGCTCGGTCCATTCCGAGGTAAGCTCGTCCGAGTAGTAGAGGTAGCAGCAGGCGCTGCCGCTCAGGCCCACGAACAGCCACCAGGTCCCGTTGCGGTAGAAGATCACCGGATCCACGAACTCACGCCCGCTGACGAGCGTCCTCACGTGCGTCCAACCGTAGGGGAAGTCGGTGGCTTCATAGAGGCGCACTTCATGCACGGCCTTCGATTCGGGCACCATGTAGTAGTTGCCTTCGGCCGCAAACACGAACGGGAAGGAGAGGTGGAAGGGTTCGTCCAGCACGATCTGGTCGTAGGTCCAGTTGATGCCATCCTGGCTCACCGCGTGGCAGATCTCGCCTTGGCAAATCCCCGCCTCGAAGAACATATCCCAGGGGCCGTCCGTGCGGAACAGGAACGGATCGGCGACGAAGTGAGCGTAGGCCTCGGTCACGTCATGGTTGGTGAGAACCGGGTTGATCGGCGTGATCATGGGTAGGGGGTAGGGCGGATCGTTGACTCCCGCCCAGTCGGGAACCATGGCCGACGCTGGCCCAGCGCAACCGAACAGGACGCCGCATACGCTTCCGGCGACAAGAATCCAACGGAGCAATCTGGTTCGGCGCATGGCGCTCCTCGAACTCGTAGGCGGATGCTCTGATGCCTGGTACCGGTTGCTTCCAGGAGCATTTGCGCATCGCTATCGCTTGCCGGATGAACGCGACCGCAAGGTGAACATGTGGACCTGAAGCAGACCCGACGCTTCGAGCCCTATGCTTCGACTCCTATAATTGTATAGCGGCGCGAATCGGAATGTCAAATGAGCGCCTGTTGCCACCATCTGGGCTTGCTAAAGGCGCAAAGGCGCCACCGCCCTTCAGGCTCACTCCGTGTTGGGATCGAGCGATCCTTCAGGCTCACTCC
>CAZNJE010000044.1:9079-32338 GCA_964573295.1 uncultured bacterium
GTGTTGGGATCGGGCTATCCTTCAGGCTCACTCCGTGTTGGGATCGGGCTATCCTTCAGGCTCACTCCGTGTTGGGATCGGGCTATCCTGCAGGCTCATTTCATGTTGGAAGAGGCTCCACCTGGACTTCGTTCACTCCGAATTGGTAGACTTAACTCGACCTACGTGGGGGTTCCGCGGATGGGCCCACCTGTGGTCGCGCGGTCCTATGCATGGGGCCTACGTGTGGCTCTGCGCATGGTCGTGTGGTCCTTACGCGTGGGGCCTACGTGTGGCTCTGCGCATGGTCGTGTGGTCTCCTACGCGTTGAACCTACGTGTGGCTCTGCGCATGGTCGTTGGTCCTACGCGTGGTCGCATGGGCCTATGTATCGATGTATGCGCCTTGAAGCTCGGACACCCATCGGCGGGAGCGGCATCGTGAGGCGAACCTACCTGCAGCATGTTCTGATTCCGGCGATCGCACCGACGCCAGTGGTGGCACTGGTGGTACTGGTGGCATTGGTGGCACTGGCGGCACTGGTGGCGCTGACGACACTGACGGCACTGACAGCACTAACGGCCTTTGCGCTGCCGGCGGGTGCGTCGCATCAAGACTCCGGTTTCTTCATCGAGAATCGCGGTCAGTGGCCCGATGCGGTGCGGTTCGGTTCCGCCGGTCCCGGGATGACCGTGTTCTTGACGAGTCATGACGTCATCGTCGACCTGCATTCCGAATGCCGCTCGATCTGGATGCGGTGGGATCCGCCGGAGACAGCTTCCCATCTGGAGGGCAGGGGACAGCAGCCGTCGAAACTCCGTTTCTTCCTCGGAGCCGACGAGAGCCGGTGGTGTTCGGACGTCTCCGCCTACAGCGAGATCGTCTATCACGACGTGCGCCCGGGGATCGACCTGCACTGGCGCTGGAATGATGGTGTGCTCGAGTATCAGTGCCGCCGACCGGACGATGTTGTCCGTGCCGGTGGCGCCGCCCGTGCCGATGGCGCTCTCCATGACGGTGGCGTTGCCCGTGCCGATGGCGCTCTCCATGACGGTGGCGTTGCCCGTGCCGATGGCGCTCTCCATGACGGTGGCGTTGCCCGTGCCGATGGCGCTGTCCGTTCCGGCGGCGTTGCCAGTTCTGGTGCCGCTGCCTACGGGCCGTGGAGCGCAGTGTGGGAAGAGCCCCCCGAAGCGGCCGGCTTCCTCCGCCTCGAGGGCGCGCCGTCGCCCGCGGCCGGCTTCCTCCGCCTCGAGGGCGCGCCGTCGTCCGCGGCCGGCCCTACCTATGGGGTTCGTTCGGGCACCGACGAGGATCCCGCCACGCTGAACTGGTGCACGGTCTTCGGCGGCGGCGACAATGACTACGCCCATGGGCTGACCTACACTCCCGACGGTAGCATCCTCCTGGCCGGCTACTCCCGGTCGACCAACCTGCCCACCTCGCCGGGGGCCTACGATCCGTCGAACAACGGCGGATACGATATCTACATCGCCTCCTTCGATCTCACCGGAAGCGTCCTCCACTGGGTGACCTACATGGGGGGAAGCGAGGAGGACCGGCCCTTCGGCATCGTGACCGACAATTACGGTCGCATCTTCTTTACCGGGCAGACCTACTCATCGAACTTCCCGACGACGCCCGGGGCATTCGATCGAACACTAGGTGGTATCCGGGATGCTTACGTGGCGTGCATGAACGCCGATGGCACCGAGTTGCTCTGGTGCACCTACCTCGGCGGTGAAGGGCAGGAGAGGGCCTGGGAGATCTGCCTCGACCAACTGTGCCGTCCCATCGTCGCCGGCGAGACGCAGTCGGAAGACTACCCCGTCACGCCCCGCGCCTACGACACCATCCGCGACGGCTCCTCGGATGCCTTCGTCACCAAGGTCGATGTCATGGGAACGCAGCTCGTGTGGAGCACTCTTCTCGGAGGCGTTTATCAGGACTACGCGATGTCGATGACCCTCGATGAGCAGGATCGGCCCGTGCTGATCGGCAGCACGACCTCCTCCGACTTTCCGACATCGGCCGGTGCCTACGACGAGACCTTCAACGGAAGCGCCGACTGCTTCGTCGCGCGCCTGGATGCGTTGGGCCAGGAGCTGCTCCACAGCACGTTTCTGGGTGGCTCGTTCTTGGAGATCCCCGCCGACGTCGAACTCCATCCGGGGGGAGACCTCTACGTGACCGGGGCAACGCTGTCGCCAAACTTCCCGACCAACGGCGTGGGCTTCGATTTCGAGCACGGCGGAGGCAAGGACGCTTTCATCGCCCGGCTCGACGGCGCCTGTACCGAACTGCGGTGGAGCTCGTTCCTGGGGGGCAACCAGGACGACGAGACCTTCACGATGACCGTCGATGCCACGGGCAGCCCCATCGTCTCGGGCGAGGTGAACTCCTTCGACTTCCCCGTCACCGCCGACGCATTCGACCGCTCCTACAATGGCGCGACCGATGCCTTCCTGGCGCGCGTCCATGCTTCCGGCAGTCATCTCACCTACTGCACCTACTTCGGGGGCGACGATCTGGACGGCGGCTGGGATCTGGTCATGTCACCCGACGGCGAACCGCTTCTGGTGGGGCCGTCGCGGTCGACCGACTTCCCCACGACGGCCGGCGCCTACGACATGACGAACAACGGCGGGAAGGACGCGTTCATGGCGCTCTTCGACATCGTGCAGACATCGGGCGTGGAGGACGAGCCGGTCGTGGGGGATGAGCCGGTCGGGTGGGATGCCCGACGGGGCCGCGTGCCCATCCGCGTTGTGCCGAATCCGGCACGGGATCGGGTCACCCTCGGATGGCACCTCGCGGCTCCCGGCCGGGTGACTCTGGCCGTCTTCGATGCGAGCGGGCGCCGCGTGGCCGAGCTTCTCTCCGGCTTCCTGCCGGCCGGTGACCATCAGTGGACCTGGGACGGCCGCGGAGGAATCGGCAGAGCGGGAACGACGAGCACGACGGGTGTCGCCGGCGCGATGGGCACACCCGGCACAACCGGCACGACGGCCGCGACGGCCGCGACGGGAGCCGGCGCGGGAACGGGCGGGCGGAGGTTGGAGCCGGGCGTCTACTGGATCCGTCTGAGCGGTAGCGGCGCGGAGCCGGTGCGAGGCGCTGGACGGGTGATTCTCTTGCCATAGGCTGAAGCTCGAGGATCTAAGCTCGAGGATCGAAGCTCGAGGATCTGAGCTCGAAGATCTAAGCTCGAGGATCTGAGCTCGAAGATCTAAGCTCGAGGACCGAAGCTCAGGGGCCTACACGTCCAGCGAGGTCAGCCCTTCCCGGATTGCGAACTTGGTCAGCTGGGCAGTGCTACTGAGATCGAGCTTCTGCATGATGTTCACACGATGCGTATGCGCCGTTCGCTCGGCGATCCCCAGCCGGTGTGCGATCGCCTTGACCGCGTGACCCTCGGCCAGCAGCTGCAGGACCTCGCGCTCCTTGGGGGTGAGCGGTGCGAGCGCGGCCTCCTCGCTGCCCTCCTGTTGGACCAGCGCTTCGACCACCGGGGCCGACACGTCCGGCGACAGATAGACCTTGCCCTCGGCCACCGCGCGGATCGCGCCGGCCAGCTCCTCGATCTCGCAATCCTTGAGCACGTAGCCGGAGGCGCCGGCGCGCAGCATGTCGGCCACCATTCGTCGGTGAGGATGCATCGACAGCGCCAGCACGCGTACATCGGGCAGCTGCGCGCGGACCAGCCGGGTGGCCTCGATGCCGTTGAGCTGCGGCATGCTGACGTCCATCACGACCACGTCAGGCCGCAGCTTCTTGGCCAGCTGCACAGCTTCCTTGCCGTGGGTCGCTTCGCCCACGACCTGGACGTCAGGCTGCTTCTCGATCAGAACCCGTAGGCCTTGCCGCAAGACCCGGTGGTCGTCGGCCAGCAGGACGCGAATGGCCATGCTCGTACTCCTTATGGCGGGCCTCGTGCCCGCCGAGGGCCTGGATTTGCTGGCTATCGTCTGTTGGCAGAGGAAGCACAATGCGCGCGGTGGTCCCGTGACCGGGGGCCGACATCACATCGAGGCGGCTCTGGATCGTCCGCAGGCGCTCCTTGAGGCCGAAGAGTCCGAAGCCGCCGAAGTCGGTCCCCGGGGTACCCCTCGCCTGCAACGAGGCCTTCGGGTCGAAGCCGCAGCCGTCATCGCGAACGACCAGTATGAGGTGACTGCCGCGCACGTGCAGCGTCACCAGGATCCAGCTGGCACACGCGTGACGGACCGCATTGCGAACGAGTTCCCGCGCCGCCTGGAACAGCATGCCCCGCAGTCCCTCGGGAAGCTCCGGCACCGAACCGTGCTCGATGAACTTGGTGCGGATCTCGTGACGCGCCCCGACCTCGTCGAGGTACCACTCGATCGCCCGCCCGAGACCGAACTCGTAGAGCATCGGCGGGGACAGCTCGAACTGGAGCGAGGAGGTCTCCCGCATCGTCTGCTTGATGAGATCGCGCGTGTCGCGCAGGACGGCTTGATGATCGGGCGAGTAGCAACGCGATTCCAGCTCGGTGAGGTTGAAACGGGCGGCCGCCAGGTTCTGTCCCACCTGGTCGTGGAGGTCGGCGGCGATGTGCCGGCGCTGGCGATCCTCGACCGACATCAAGTGTGACGCCAGCCGGCGCAGGCGCTGGTGGTAGGCCTTCATCCGGCGGATGGCGCGGTAGCGGGTCGTGACATCGAGGCCGATTGCGAGGATGTGATTGTCGGCCGACCCCGGCCGGGGAATGCGCCGCAGACGCCACTCGATCAAGCGGCCGTGGCGCGAACGCAGGCTTGGGCTTTCCTCAAAGGAGGTCTCTGTCCCGATCCAGGTCTGGAGCTTGACCGGATGGCGACGCCGAGCGGCCCGTTCGCAGGCGCGCGTGAAGTGCTCGCGGTCGCGGGGACCGAAAGTCGAGGCAAGGGACGCCTGCCCCTGCGGCAGAGCTAGCCGTTGGTCGCTCTTCGGTCCGGGAGACACGGGCGCTACCGCGGGCAACAGGCGGGCGGCCGTCTTGTTGGCGAGGGTCACGGTGCCGCCTGGCTCGAGCAACAGCACGATGGCGGGCGAGTTCTCGATGAGACGGGCATTGAGGTCGCGTTCATGTTCCAGATGGCGTGCCGTCTCGCGACGGCGGGTCTCGGCTTGTTGGCGCTGGCGCAGGATGTACATGTAGAGCAGGAGCACCCCGACGACCAGGCCCCCCCAGACCGCAAGCAGTCCCCGGGTCATGTCGGCGAAGGCGGCCCGCTCATCTTCCAGATAGGCGCCTGTCCCGACCACCCAGCCCCACTCGGGCACGAGTCGCACATGGGAGACCTTGTGCTCCAAGCGCGTGGAGTCATCCAGCCACTGCCAGAAGTAGTCAACGAACCCTTCCCCCTGCCGGCGGGCGAGGGTGGCCATCTCGACGAACAGGAGCTTGCCGTTGGGATCCTCTTCGTCGCTGACGTCACGGCCCTCGATGTCAGGGCGGTACGGATGCATCACGATCCGCGGGAAGAGGTCGTTGATCCAGTAGTATCCGGTCTCGTCGCCGCCGTAACGAATCTCACGCAGGTGCTCCGCCGCGAGACGCTGGGCTTGGGCCCGCGTGAGCCCACCGGCGTGTTCCTGCTCGACGTAGACGTCCACGACGTCGGCGGCGATCGAGGTCATCGCCTCCAGGTGCTTCTGCTGTTGCCGGAGAAGGATGGCCTCCAGTGCGGGCGGTAGGAGCCAGATGCCGGCCGCCAGCAAGAGGACCATACAGATGAGGGCGGGCGTGACGACCTTCAGCGAGGCGATGACGTGCCGCCGGCTGCGTGGCGCCGAGGGGGCGGACGGGTTTGTGGCGTTGTTGGGCTCGTTCATCGCTGGGCCGGCTTCCTGCTTGGTTGCGTCGATGTCGCGATGTCGCGATGTCGCGGGGAGCCCTTCCATGGACTCCCCCCATAGCGATCGGCCAATGGGCTGGATTCTCTGAGATGTTACTTGTGGCACCGGAAGTCCCGGTGGGAGGCGTCCAAGATACTGCAGATATGGGGATTACAATGCCGGTAGAATTTTCTGTTCGGTTGAGGCCTAAGTTATTACAAGGCTACTAATTGCGAGAGCAAAACCGGTCTTTCGGTGCCACAACCTTCGGGCTCTGCGGATCTGCCCATCTCGGTCCGAGATGGATCGGGCGCAGCCCACTACTCGCCCTCGTGCCCCTCACCGGCCTCGGCACGCTCCTCCGCCTCCCGTGCGCGCTGGGCGGTTTCCTTGGCCGAGTCCACCCACTGCAGCAGGCGCGTCATGGCGGGGCCGTGGGTGTAGAGCAGGGTCGAGAGCTGCTTGCGCGAGACCTGACCATTCAGGTACAGGGCCAGTCCCAGATGGATGAACCGCTGGGAGACCGCCGCCTGGATCGGGTCGTCGGATTCGCCGTGGCCCACATTGAGGGTCGTGGTGCCGGGGATGCCGACCGGATCGGCGTCGAGGCCTCGAGGAAGCACTGCATGGACGTCGGCACGCATGCCACGGGCATCGTCCGCCGTGATCAGGTCGAGATCGGCCAGTCGGTTGATGATCATCGGGGTCGTGACGCCGTAGTAGTAGGCCATGTGCGACAGCCGCTCGAGATCGAATTCTCCCCGCTTGCCCTGGCTGAACTGGCGCAGTGAGCTGATGAAGTGTGTGCGTGGGATGAGCAGGTTGCGCGCGAAGAGGTCGGCGCGCAATTCGGCGCGGCGAAGTTCTTCCTCGCTCGTGCCCGAAGTGGCGCCGAGTGCGCTCGGGTCGATACCGTCGGCGGCGTCGATGAGCCGGCCGCCGTAGCCGGCGCCGCTGCATCCGTTCTCGCTGTGGCTGCAGAAGCGATTGTGGTAGGGGTCCACGTCGGCCAGCAGGTGGCAGTACTCATGCGCCAGGATGAAGCGCCCGATCGGGGAGTTGGGCACAGCCACCGACAAGAGGGCTGGACCCGTGTCGCTGTTGAAGACGAATGCGCCGGAGGTCACCCCGTTGCCGGGGGGGATCTCAACGATCTTGATCCCGAGTTCATCGAAGATCTCGTGCACGCTCTCGATCGGCCCGGGCTCGAGTCCCAGGTTCTGACGTTCCCGCTCGGCCAATGCTTCGGCCTCTTCCATCAGCTCGCCGTGCTCGTCACCGCGCAGGAGCGACACATGCGCGGGAATCTCGCACAGGATCTCACCCTGAATGCGCTTCTCCATGTAGCCGAAGCGCAGGCACAGCTGCAGGAACTCGCGCAGGCGCGGCTCCTCGAGCGCGTCGGGTTCGCGTTCGAAAATGAACTCGCCGCGGATCTCCTCGGCCACATCGGGCCAGTCGATCGGAAGCGGGGCGAACGCATTGTCGGCATCTGCCCCCGAGAGCGCTGCCACGTTCTCGTCCGATGCCGAGTCGTGCCTTTCGTCGCTGGTGAGGTCATCGTGCCTGGGGTCGGCGCCCCTGAGGTCGTTGTGCGTCGGGTCGTCGTGCCTGGGGTCGTTGTGCGTGGGGTCGTCGTGCCTGGGGTCGGCATCGCTGAGGTCGTTCTGGCTGGCGTTGGTGCGCCTGGGGTCGTGACGATTGTCGCCCATGATCGATCTAGCCTTCTCGGCGCATCGTGCGCCGTTCAGTTGTCATTGGTCTCCCGCACGCGAACGGGTTGGCCGGTACCCGTCTCCCGCACGCGAACCGGGTGGCCGATGCTCGCACGCTCCGGCGCCGCGTATCATCCGCGCAGCTCACGGGCGCGGCCGACGAGCGCTTCGGCCCGGGCGGGATCGACCGGGTTCCTCGTGTGGCCGTCCATCTTGGCGGCGGTGCCGATGATGAACCCGTCGGCGCCGGGCCAGTACTCGGCGAGCGTATCGGCCGTGATACCGCTGCCGATCAGGATGGGCGGCGCTCGCCGTGGCGTTTCGCCTTTTCGTTGGCCCGGTGCGGCTCTGTGGCGTCCAGGCTCGGGGCTGGACGATCCGCTCATTCGCCGAAGCGCCGCGCGGACGGTCTCGAGCTGTGCGGCCTGCGCCGGCCGGCCGGTTTGCGCGCCGGTCAGGATCAGCGCGTCGGCGTGGGCCCGCTCGATGAGGTCGGAGGCGGCAACGGCCGGATCGGTCTCGACCAGCGGCGCGGCATGCTTGACCAGAAGGTCCGCCCATACCTCCGTCTTCGCCGCGAGCGGGCCCGCGCCCGTCCCCGGGGCAGGCCCCGCTCCGGCACCGGCTTCGGCGCCGGTCTCCGCGCTCGTGCCCGCGCCCGCGTCCGCGCTCGCGCCCGCGCCCGCGTCCGCGCCCGCGCAGATCTGGGCGCGCAGCCTCATCACCTCGGCCGCGCAGCCTTCGATGATGCCTTGATCGGTGACCATCGCCCCGCTGAGGACGTTGACCCGGATGAACTCGGCCTCGGTGGCCGCCGCGATGGCCATCGCGCTGGCTCCGTCGGACCGTAACACATTGATCCCGAGCGCGAAGGCTCCCAGCCCGCGGACTTCGGCGGCGGCGCGGGTGAGCGCCGCCACCGTCTCTGGCGGGACCGGGCCGCGCCAGAAAGGCGTGTCTCCGTAGTTCTCGACGATCAGCCCATCGAATCCGGCCCGCAGGTAGGCGCCGGCGTCGGTGAGGGCGCGATCTAGGACATCACGCATTCGCCCGCGATACCCCGGCGAACCGGGGAGCGGGAGCAGATGTACGACGCCGATCAGCGGGCGCCGGATGCCGAAGACCTCACATGACATGAGATGGGTTCTCTTCTTAGATAGCGTTCTCCGCGCGTAGATCATCTTCTCTACGCCCAGATCGCTCTCTCCGCGCCTAGATCGTCTTCTCCACGACGACGCGCCGCTGGCGCAGCAGATTGCCTTCTTCGAGCAGGTTCGCCGGGATGCCGATCACGCCCTGCTCGCCGCCGGAGCCGCCGGCCTTGACGTGCAGCGAACGCAGGCCTCCCAGGAACCAGCGATCATCGGCCACGTAGAGCAGGTCGCCTTCGCCGGCGGCCATCAGCTCGAGGTCGGCCGGATGCATCTGCACCGTCTCGCCCTCGCCCGGCTGGACCGACACCTTGAGGCGAACCTTCTTGCCCGGCTTCTCGTTGGGTTCTCCGCCCTTGAACCAGGCCTTGCCCGCCTGGATCGTGCCGAGTGTCAACCCGATGATCTCCTCCTTCGGCTTCGGCTTGGTGAAGAAAGTGATCCCGATGCCAAGGACCAGCGTGATCAGCAGGCCGTAAACGGCACGGAAGTACTTGTAGCCGCCGGCCGGGTCCATGTTGTGCGTGTCGGCCAGTGGCTTGATCAGGACCGGCCACTTGACCGACAGGCCGACCAAGACCGCGCCGATGATCATCGACCAGAACGCCGCCTGCGGCGTGAAGCGCTTCCACAGCACGCCCAGGAAGATCGCAACCAGCATCGGCGGGGTGATCATGCCCACGAACGCGTAGTGGGCGGCGAAGATCGACTGCGAGGTGTTGAAGATCGGCACCAGGGCCAGGCCCAGCAGCGTGACCGTCACCGACACATAGCGCGACGCTTTCAGGTAGTGGCGGTCGGTGGCGTCCTTCTTCACGTAGGGTTTGTAGACATCGAAGATGCCGATGGCGGTGCAGGCGTTGATCAGTGTGTCGATCGTCGACATGAGGGCGGCCGTCAACGCCGCGATCACGAACCCGAAGATGCCCGGCCGGGTGATGACATTGGCGATGTGGACGAAGACGTCCTTGTTGTCCTCGGGGGCATCGAAGATGCCGTGGCTCATCGCGCTGAAGGCGATCCAGCCAGCACTACCCACGACGACGGCCGAGATCGGCATCAGGATCAGGGTGTTGAAGGTGAGGGTCTTGCGTCCCTCGAAGACGCTCTTGACCGCCAGGTAGCGCATGATGAAGCCCTGATTGATGAAGGTGAAGGCAAGCGTGCCCACGATGCCCTCACTCCAGAAGATGCCTGTGAAGTTGAAGTCCGGCGGACGGTTGAAGCTGGGGAGCGGCAGCCGGTGTGCCAGGTCGAGCCCCGCCCAGAACTGATCGAACCCGCCCACATAGGAGATGCCCAGGAACAAGAGGATCGCCCCGGCCGCGTAGAGAAAGACTCCCTGGACCAGGTCGGTGAAGATGACGGCCGTCTGTCCGCCGGCGGTGATGTAGATCGCCGAGATCACCGCCACGATCGGGATCGAGGTGATCAGCGGCACGCCCAAGAGGCTGCGCATCGCGATCCCGAGCAGGTAATAGTTGAGGCCGATGTAGCCGATCAGATAGAGCAGCGTCAGGATCGTGGCGACCAGGCGCGATCGGGAGTCGAACCGGCGCTCGAAGTACTCGGGCACCGATCGGATCCGGGCGAAGTAGATGATCGGCAGCCACCCGAACATGAAGAGCGGGATCATGAGCCAGTCGTTCAGGTAGGTCATCGACGAACTCATGCCCCGGACGAAGCCGGCCTGCGCGTACTTGATGAAGCTGTAGGAGCCGATGCCGGTGGCCACCAGACTCGCGGCGATGAGCCACCAGGCGAAGCGCTGGCCGCCGAAGAAGAAGTCCTTGGTGCTCTTCGTGTACCGGGCGAAGAAGGAGCCGAAGCCCAGGATGAATGCGAAGTAGGCGATGACGATGACAAAATCGAGCGGTGTACCCTTCATGCTCCCCCCCCCCTACAGCAGTTCGATGAGTGCGCGGGCCACCGTGGCCAGGCTGTCGATCAACACCGGAATGGCGCGCAGGGGCGAGACGCTCGTTGAGAGCCCGCCGCCCTCGGCCACCGAGGGGGTATGGACCGACGCGTAGATCCACACCGCATAGAGCGAGGCGAGGAACAGGTAGCCGGCGACCAGGGCGGAGAACCAGATGCGGTCTGCCCTGATCTTGAGATTGCAGGCGCCGGTCTTGATGATCAGGACCAGTCCGGCGGCGAAGAAGAAGCCCCCGACTCCGAACTGGTAGAGGTAGGTGAGCCAATGCTCTGGAATGCCCATGGCAAGACCTTTCATGCGAAGGTGGTGCTCGTCGGGTTTCCGATAGTGTCTCTCAAAACGTTGGCGAAGACCTTACCATGTCGGCCGTTCATGCACCAGTGCGCGCGGAGGTTCGGCAGGCCTGCCTGTCCGCGCCCACGCCGGCTTCGTGCCGCGGGGCGGGGCTTCTAAGCATCTGCAAAAATATTACTTACGAAGTCGCGCTGTGCTCCGAGCTCTGGACCGATGTGAGGTGGCGCTCCAGCGTGGCGCTCCAGCGTGAGGTTCCAGCGTGGGGTTCCAGCGTGGGGTTCCAGCGTGGGGCGTCAGCGTGGCGCTCCAGCCTCAGGCGCGCGTGCCCTCGAGAAGCCGGCGCCGCCGCCACAGCGCGGCGCAGATCTCCTCGAGGTGGGCGCCCAGAGCCTGTGGCTTGTCGGTCTTCTCGGGTTCGTTCTCGAACACGGCGAACGGGATGCGGCGGCCATCTGTGATGAGGTAGTCGGCATCGGCGCCGGAGAAGCGGTCCCAGTCGGACTCCTTATATAGAAACTCCATCTTCGTATCTTCCAGCGAGTGTTCCAGGATGCTGTCGGGTTTGTCGGGGTTGCAGCGGCGGCGGTTCTTGCGGAGCGACTCCTGCCAGCTCACCTTGATGTAGATCGTATTGGCGCGCGACGCCACCAGATCGGTCAAGTGCTTGTAGGCCTCGGTGAAGCCGCCGTGCTGGGTCCCGCGGGCGAACTCGAAGATGGCCGTGTGGGTCTGGTGGAAGTCGGGCTCATCCCGCAGGCGGCGCTCGTACTGATGGCAGAGCTTGCGAATCAAGAAGTGCCAGAACGCCAGGTCCTTGAAGGTGTAGCCTTCATAGCGCTGGTTCTCGTACTCGAAGTGGCGGTCGGAGATCAGGCGCGGGCTGCCCATGGCCTCGAACAGATCGTCATCCTCGAAGCGTTCCCAGAGCACGGGGAAGTCGTCGAACTCCTCGAACTCGCCGATGTGGAAACGCCGAATGCGCTCTTCGGTCGAGATGCTCTTGAGGTAGTCGATGACCTCGGACTTGCCCGCCGCCGGCCGGCCGTTGAGGATGACGATGTCGAAGATCTTCTCTGCCATGTACTGCCCCCTTCAGTCGTTCCTTTGTCAATCCGCGAGGGGCAAGTCTATGAAGGCGGGCGGTCCGAAGGCAAGCCAATCCGCGAAGCCGAGCGGTCGGATTGTACCGCACCCGGAAGGCAAGCCAATCCGCAACGACCGGTGCGACCGGTGCGTTTGACCATTGATACACCAAGGGCGAGACGAAATCGTCTCGCCCCCGGAGGCAGAGAACGTATCCCTGCGGGGTATCCCTGCGGCGTATCCCTGCGGGGTATCCCTGCGGCGTATTCCTGTGGCGCATCCCTGTGGCGGGATGCGCCGCAGGGGCTGCATCTATGGTTCACACCGCGGGGCCGGCCGAAGCCGGCCCCACGATGACTGCGAGGGATTGGAGGCTATTGGAGGTTAGTCGATCGAGATCTGGCGCGGCTTCGTCTGCTCGTGCTTGTTCAGCTCGAGGCGCAGCACGCCATCCTCGAAGCGGGCCTTGACCTTGTCCTTGTCGACGTCGTTCGGGAAGCTCATCGAGCGCGTGAACTTGCCGCAGAAGCGCTCACGGCGATGGTAGTGCTCGTCTTCCTTGCGCTCTTCGGCCTTGCGCTCACCCTCGATCGTGAGCACGTCGTCATCGAGCGTGACATTGATGTCGTCCTTCGACAGGCCAGGAAGGTCGACCGTCACGTAATACTTGTCCCCGTCTTCGTGAACGTCCACCCGCGGGGTCCAGGACAGATCCTGCTCGGGATACCTCTCGAAGAGCTGGTCGAACAGACTGTCCAGACCGCCGAGAAGGGACGCACTGCGGGTGCGCGGCGACCAGTTCGCCACTGCCTTGGGGTTGTAACGTACGAGCGTCATGGTTCATCCCTCCTATCTTCGCCGTCCCTGCGACGTGCGGGCGGCGTACTCAAAACCTTCTTCGTTCTCGTCTTCTTCGTTCTCGTCCGGCGCTCTCCTCGCGCCTTCGCTTGCCCATATTGCAGGGTCCGTGCCAATCTGTGCGCGACGCGAGGCCGCGATGCGATTCTTCTCTGCAATCTCTAGGGTCCGATGGGAAGCCTGCGGTGGACGTAGAGCGTAATGCATTGAAGTGAATCCAATTAGGGGATTCGATCTTGCGGAAGCGCACCGGTGGGGAGGTCCGCGACGGGCTACTTCTGCACTCGGAACGGTGCATGAAGGGGGCCGGGCGGCAGGCGGGCTGTCTTCCCCATGGCCGAAAATGGCGCCCATGTTTCATAATGAAACGTTTATATGATCCATATTGAAACACTTGATCGGTATGGGACACCTTCCCGCCGATTCCTGGTTCTTGATCGCCGAAGGTGCCGGCGCTAATTTCGGCCCATGAACAATCCAGCACCCAAGGTCGTTCTCACGATCGCCGGATCCGACTCCGGCGCTGGGGCCGGCATCCAGGCCGACCTCAAGTCCATCCACGCCAACGGCGGATACGCGGTGACGGCGCTGACCTCGGTCACCTCGCAGAACACCCAGCGCGTGGCGGCCGCACACCACCTGCCCGATGAGTTGATCCGCGGCCAGATCGACGTTCTCTTCGAGGACTTCGCGATCGCCGCCGCGAAGACCGGCATGCTGGCCACCGCGCGCATCGTCTCGGTGGTGAGCGAGGCGCTGCGGGCGCATCCGGTGGATCACCTGGTCGTCGATCCGGTGATGATCAGCACGAGCGGCTATCCGCTCATTGATCGTGAGGGCCAGCGGGCGATGCGGGAGTTCCTCCTGCCGCTGGCCACCCTCTGCACGCCCAACCTGCCCGAAGCCGAGGCGCTCAGCGGCATCCGCATTCAGTCGCTTGAAGACGTCGAGGCCGCCGCGCGGGCGATTCAGGGGCTTGGGCCGCGGGCGGTCCTGATCAAGGGTGGGCATGGCACGAGCGAGGAGATCGTCGATACGCTCTTCGATGGCGAGGTCGTGCACAGCTTCGCGCACCGGCGTCTGGCGACCCGCGCCACGCACGGGACCGGCTGCGCGCTCTCGGCCGCGCTGGCCACGCGGCTGGCTCGCGGAGAAGCGCTCCCGGCGGCGGTGAAACAAGCCCAGACCTACGTGGCGCGCGCCATCGCCCGCGGGGTGCCGATCGGCTCGGGGCATTCGCCCACCGACCTTTTCTTCTTCCAGTCGGGAGACTGGGCATCTTACGGTAGCGACACCTAGCCCGAAGTCAGTTCGTTGGCCGGGCGGTATCCGTCGTCCTAGCCATTGAGACAGGTTGTGTTCCGATGAAGCCCGGGGCGGGGCCGGTCAGGCTCCGCCTCGTACAGCCAGGAGAGATGCCATGCGTCCGGTGGGCCGGTTGCACGTGATCACCGACACCAGCGTTCAGTCCCGCTACAGTCACCTCGAGCTCGCGCAACTCGCGCTGGCCGGAGGGGCCGACTGCATCCAGTACCGGCGCAAGACCGGTGCGACGCGCGAGATGATCGAAGAGGCGCGCGCTCTGGTCGGGATCTGTAGGCGGGCGAACGTGCCGCTGGTCGTCAACGACCGGATCGATGTGGCCATCGCCGCCGACGCGATGGGGGTGCATCTGGGCCAGAACGACTTCCCTCTGACGCTGGCGCGCGAATGGATGGGCCCGGATCGGATCATCGGCGGCTCGGCCTCGACCCTCGAGATGGCGCTCGAGGTTCAGAAGGCCGGTGCGGACTACGTCGGCTTCGGGGCGCTCTACACGACCGGCAGCAAGCCGGACGCCTCCGCGGCCCAGGGGCCTGCGACATTGGGCGAGGTGGCGCGGGCGCTCGAGATCCCGGTGATCGGCATCGGCGGCATCACGGGGGGTTACATCAAGGATGTGATGGCGGCCGGCGCCCATGGGGTGGCCGTGATCGCAGCGGTGGTCTCGGCCGAGGATCCCGAGGCCGCAGCCGCTGCACTACGGGCCTCGATCAACGCCGCCCTCCCCGGCGAGGATGGCGCAGCCCAAGCCGGCCCCGGCCGGTAGCCTGAGGGCCTGGCGCGCGCCAGTCCCGGTCCCGGCCGGTAGCGTGAGGGAGATTGCGATGGATGCGGAGAAGGACAACGAAACCAGCGCGTCTGGTCACGATGCCGGCTCGCCCGGCGATGCGCCCGGTGGTGTGTCCGGCGATGCGCCCGGTGGTGTGTCCGGCGATGCGCCCGGCGACCCGTCTGCCGACGAACGCGCGCGCCCCGGTGACATCGCCGATTGGGACAGCGGTCCCCCCGTGGGATCACTTGGTGAGTTTGCGGTCATTGAACGGCTTCGAGAGATGCTCGGGGAACCTCATGACGATGCGATTCTGAAGAGCATCGGCGATGACGCCGCCCTCTTGAGTCCCCCTACCGGAGGCGACCTGATCTGGACCTGTGACATTCAGATCGAAGGACGGCACTTCCGGCGCGAGTGGCTTACCCCCGACGAGGTGGGCGCGCGGGCGGCCCAGATCAGCGTCAGCGACGTCGCGGCGATGGGAGGCGTCCCGTTGGGGGTGCTCGTCTCGCTCGGGCTGCCGGCCGATTTGCGTTTCGGCGCGCTGGAGGGGGTCTACCGTGGAATGCGTCGCGCCCTTGCGCCGCACGGCACGGCCGTCATCGGCGGCAACGTCAGCGGAGCGCGTGAGTTCTCGATCGACCTGTCGGTCCTGGGCTGGGTCGAGTCGGATCTGGCGCTCACGCGCGACGGTGCCCGCCCGGGCGACCAGGTCTATGTCACAGGCTTTCCGGGTCGGGCCGCGGCAGCCGTGCAACTCCTGTTGCGAGGCGTGACGAGCGCCGGGGAGGAGGGTAGGAGTCCGACCGACGTGGTCTCGTCCGGCGGCGGTTCGGCTGGCGGCGGTTCGTCCGGCGGCAGTTCGTCCGGCGGCGGTTCGGCCGACGCGGTCTCGGCCGGCGCCGCCTCGGGCCAGCCGGGCTCGGGCCAGACCGGTTCACCGCGGCTCTCCCGTGCACACCGCGCGACCCTTCTCGCGGCCTACCGCGCTCCGCTAGCGCAGATCGCCATCGGCCGGTACCTGCGAGAGAACGATTGTGCCTCGGCCGCGATCGATCAGAGTGATGGCGTCTCGGGCGATTTGCTCCACATCGCGCAGGAGAGCGGCGTCGGGATTCTCCTGCACGCAGAGGCCCTGCCCGTGCCCGATGATCTGACTGCGGCCGGTGAGCTTCTGAAGGAGAACCCCCTCTCCTGGATTCTGGGTGCCAGCGACGACTACGGCCTGCTGTTCACGGCGAGCCGCGATCAGGCCGATCGCGTCATGGCCATGACGAGCGTGCTCGCCGACGAGCACGTGGCAGTCCACCCGATTGGCGAGGTCGTGCCCGGTGACCCGGTGGTGCGTCTGGCGGCTCCGGGGAAGGAGCCGGTCGTGCTGGGGGCCGGGTGGGATCATCTGCGTGAGCATTGACGCGGAACCGGCCGATTCTGTTTGCCGGTATCGGGAAAGGAATACGCACCTACACATGGGGTCTGTGGCCTTTTGCACAGCCCCTATCTCTGGAGGATCGATGAGTTCTGACGCAGAGAAGACATTGCGGCCCGACCCGACCGCACTCGGCAACGTGCGGCCCGCCATCGGCGCGCTGCACGAAGAGCTGATCGCGCTCAGGCGCGACTTCCATCGGCATCCCGAACCCGGGTTCGAAGAGCTGCGCACCGCGGGCAAGGTAGCCGACTTCCTCGCCGGCTGCGGGGACTACGCGATCCGCACCGGGGTGGCCAAGACCGGTGTCGTGGCCGACATCGCCGGTTCCGATCCGGACGGACCGTGGGTGCTCCTGCGCGCGGACATGGACGCGCTCCGGGTCCACGAGGAGAACACAGAGATCGAGTACTGCTCGCAGAACCCCGGCGTGATGCACGCCTGCGGGCACGATGCTCACACTGCGATGCTGCTCGGCGTCGCGCGCTTCCTGGCCACGCGGCGCGATGCGCTCAAGGGTGGCGTCCGGCTCATCTTCCAACCCGCCGAGGAAGGCCCGGGCGGCGCCGAGCCGATGATCCGCGAAGGCGTGCTGGAGAACCCGCGTCCGGTGGCCGCTCTCGGGATTCACGTGTGGAGCAAGCTGCCCACTGGACACCTCGCCATCACCGAAGGACCGGTCATGGCATCGACCGACGAACTGCGATTCACCATTCGTGGCAAGGGTGGACACGGTGCCGTGCCGCAGGAGACGGTCGATCCGATCGTGGCGGCCGCCCACTACATCGTGGCCTTGCAGACGATCGTGAGCCGCAACGTCAACCCGCTCGACTCGGCCGTGCTCTCGATCGGCAAGATCACCGGTGGGTCGATCATGAACGCGATCGCCGAGCACGTGTGCATGGACGGTACCCAGCGCAGCTACCTGCCCGAAACACGGGATCTTCTCATGCGCCGGATGAACGAGCTGGCCCGCGGCCTCGATCAGACCTACGGCACCGAGACACGGGTGGAGGTGCTCGACCGCTACCCGGCCACGATCAACGACGCCGGGGTGGCCGGCGTTCTGCGGGAGCTCGTGGGGAGCTTGATCGGTCCGGGCTGCCTCAAGACCGACCTTCGCCTGATGGGCGGCGAGGATATGGCCTACTACCTTCAGGAGATTCCGGGGTGTTTCCTGTTCCTGGGGGCCGGGGACTCCGCCCGCGGCTTGGACCGGCCGCATCACAATCCGCGTTTCAATATCGACGAGGACGCACTGCCAATCGGTGTAGAGGTCTTCGTGCGTTTCATCGAACACTATGTGGGCGCGGGCCTTGGCGACTAAGTTGCAAATGCTAGCTTGAATCTTGCACAGGACGGTGCCATCTTGGCCATGCCCGTGTTGACAGTGTGTGCTGACGGAGTCTTCTGACGGTGTTCGTCGGCAGTCTCTGCCGGCGGTGTCTGCCGGCGGTGTCTGCCGGCGGTGTGTGGGGAGAGTATCGGTCCGATCCCGGTCGGGATCCGGGTACCGGTAGCGGAACCTGCCCAAGGTGGAGGGCGGCCCGCCGGGCCCGGCGCGGAGCACAACACCGAGCAAAGCACCGAGCAAAGCACCGAGCACAGCACCGAGCACAGCATCGAGCACAACACCGAGCACAGCGGCGAAAACGGCGCCGCGAGCAGCATCAGGCGCAACACGGAAAGGGGGTGGTCGCCTTTGGACCGATTCTAGGCCTAATCCCCTGTGGGTGAAGGAACTAGGCGGATTGTGCACGGAAACTCTTGCCGTATAATGAGTAGGCAGTCATTAACGTGTTTCAGGGGCAAGAATTCGGGCGTCCGATGCGTATAGTTTACATCAGTGCACAATCTCACTTGACCGGAATCGGCCAGAAAATGGATACTATTATATAGGTCTACCTGTTGACCGGAGATGCAGTGACTGTGTGCTGGCAGGTAGCGGTGGTCGTGGATGGGATCATTGCGCCTCCGCCAGCCTACGAAGGAGACCCAGCTAATGTTCCACGATGAACCGAAGCTACGTAGGAGGCCCACCCCAACCCGCAGACGAAGAGCGGCGAGGAGGCGTCGCACCGCAGAGGACTTCGTCGACAAAGCCATGGCGCTTCTGGAGCAGCATGGCAGCCACAGCGTGACTGCCCGCCGTTTGGCGAAGGAAATGAAGCTCTCTCAGATGGCGCTCTACAGGCACTTCGAGACCATGGACCACCTGATGGCTGTGGTCTGGAATCGAGGCTTCGCCCAACTCGGTGAGTACGTCGACGAGATGGACGAAGCGGCTGGCCGAGGGCTCAAGGGGTTTCGCGCTTCTTTGAAAGCGTACGCGCGTTTCGGAGTCGAGCACCCCTGGCTCTATCGTTTTCTTTTTGCACCGGGACCGCGTCCCGAAGTTTTCGGTTTGCCGAACCACGGGCTTGTTGCCTTGCAGAAGCTTCACGGCCGGCTGACCGATTTGAAGAGGGAAGGGTACGTCGCGGGGGGAGACGATTTGGCAGCCATCGCGCTCCATCTCTGGTTTCTCCACCACGGACTTACCACGTTGGCGATCTCAGGACAGGTACCGAAGGTGGTGAACGTTGAGCTCAACGAACTCATTGAGAGCACATCCGACCGCGCCCTCGAGTGTTTCGGTGTTGAACTCCAAAGCCAAACCGAGGCGCAGATGCCATCGGGAGGAGTTCCTCGAGGCAGCAGTCCAAGTTTGTGATGAGAGTGGTCATCACAGTGTGACGGCGCGTCGCATTGCCGAGACCACCGGACACTCGGCCATGGCGCTCTACCGTCATTTCAAGTCCATGGAGCACTTGCACGCTCTCATGTGGAACGAGTGTTTCCGCATGATGTTCCAGGAGCAGGACCAAGCCTGCCAGAAGAGCGGCACGCCCCGGGACAAACTGCGATGTCGATGTCGTGCTTTCCTTAAGTTCTGTAGCGATCATCCCAACCTGTATTGGTACATGATCTCGCACCGGCCCGAACCCGAGCAGTTCGAGGTCGAAAACCTGGGCGAACAAGGGTTCGGCCGCTGGGTGGCGCTCTACAAGCGTGGCATCCAGATGGGCGTCTTCCCGAAGGACATGGATGTCGTTCGCTCGGCCCTGAGAACCGTCTATATCCTGTTGGGCGCCGGCTCCTTCATTGCCGTGCGCTCGAAAGGCGTCGGCGGCTTGGGACACGACGATCTGGTCGAGGAGGCCATCGAAATGGCCATGCCCGACATGCGCGTCTTGGCCCACAGATAGAGATCCGTCCCAGGCTGCTCATGGACGCCGGTATGGGCTCCTGCGTGGGGCTGCGGTGGCGTGTCCGACCGTGCCCAGCTGTGACCCGCGGCGGCCGGCTATGGCCCGCCGTGACCCGCGGCGGCCCGTTGCGCCGCTCGGAGGCCGGCGACGTGACTTGCGGGGGTCCGCCTATGGCCCGCGGAGGCCCGCGACGTGACCTGCGGTGGTCCGCCGTGCCCCGCGGTAGTCCGCACCTGACAGCACTTGCCTGCTCGATGCCGGCGCCAGCTCCTGGCGCCGTTCCGTATGTGCCACCTCTATGTGCCACGTTTCGGCGGCCCGCCTCCAGCCCGGTGTCTCGGTGGTTCCTGCCGGCGCCACTTCTTGTTGTCTTCTTCCCCCGCGCACATCCCGCTACCCTCGGCTCGGCTCCTTCCTCGGTCCCTTCCCCCTGACATCGGTCCTTCGCCGTCAAGTCGAGGTGGCACCGGGGGCCTTCCATCCGATATTCTGACCCGCACACTGTTAGGATCGGGCTAGACGAGGAGGGGAGTCCGGTCTCGCGTCCGGAGTCCACGGACCTGGGCTCGAGCCTGGGGCCGGGCGCCCCGCGCAGACCCGGCGTCCGGACCCGGCGTGTCCGTGCCCGATGTCACGACTCGATCGAAGGGAACGATTCATGAAGCGGTTCTTCGTCACATTCGCCGCGGTCATCAGCGCGCAGGTGTTTCTCATTTTCCTGGGCTTCCTGGTGTTGCTCACGTTCGTGGGCGTGGCCATGGTCGGCGGAGCCGGCAAGGAACCCCCGATCGAGACCGGGAGCTACCTGGTGCAGAGCCTGAGCGGAGAGATTCCCGAGTTCGTTCCCGAGGGCAGCCTGCCGATCCCGCGCCAACCGATGAGTCACACGACCGTTCTCGAGAACCTCGAGAAGGCGCGGGTCGATGAGCGCATCGCCGGGGTCGTGCTCAAGATCGAGATGCCGGCGATCGGCTGGGGGAAGCTCGCCGAGATCCGCGACCGGATCGGGGAACTGCGCAAGGCCGGCAAGCCGGTCTTCGCCTTCTCCACCTTCGCCGCCAACAAGGCGCTGGCCCTGGGTGCCGCCTGCGATTCGTTCTACGTGCACCCGGGCGGATACCTCTACCTGAGCGGTTTCAGCAGCGAACGCTACTACGTCAAGAACATGCTCGATGAGCTCGGGATCGAACCGCAGGTCAGCCAGATCAAAGAGTACAAGGCGATGGCCGAGATGGTCCTGCGCGAGGATATGTCGCCGGAGGTTCGCGAGAACGTGACCGGTGTCCTGGCGGAACTCTACGACGGCTTCCTGAACACCCTGGCCGCCGACCGCGGCGTCACCCGCACCCAGGTCGATCTGTGGACCGAGATCGCCCAGTTCGACCCGCCGGCGGCTATCGAGCACGGCCTGGCCGATGGGGCCCTCTTCTGGGAGGATCTGGCCGCGCGTCTCGGAGGGGGGAATCTCGACGAAGGGCTGGTGAGCGGCGAGGACTATGCGGCGGTCAAGCGCGCCAGTCTGGATCTGAAGGGCGACCACATCGCCGTGGTGCACGGCGCCGGCAACATCACCGCCGGCGAGAGCGGCTGGGTCTTCCCGATGGGCGTCACCATGGGCGATGAGACGATGGTCGCTGCGCTCCAGGCCGCACTCGACAACGACCGGGTGAAGGGCGTGTTGCTGCGCCTCGACACCGGCGGAGGCCTGAGCACGGCGAGCGACCGCATTGGTGAGATGGTTAGGCGGGTGGCGGCCGAGAAGCCGGTCGTCGTCTCGATGGTGGATATGACCGCCTCGGGCGGCTACATGGTCTCCTACCGCGTCAAACCACTGGTCGCCAACGCGGGCGCGATCGTGGGCAGCATCGGGTCGATCAGTATGATGGGCGACATGACCGGTCTGGCGAACAAGCTCGGGATCACGATCGATCGCGCCACGGTCGGACCGCACGCCACCCTCTTGTCGGCGTTCGAACCGATGAGCAAGGAAGAGTTCTCACGCTTCGAGATGATCCACTGGCGCCACTACAACGACTGGGTGGCCGGGATCGCCGAGCATCGCGGCATGACGCTCGATGAGGTCGACCGTCTCGCGCGCGGACGCATCTACACCGGTGAGCAGGCGGTCGGCAACGGCCTGATCGATGCCACCGGCGGATTCGATCAGGCGCTGGCGATGCTGCGCGAACAGGTGGGCTTGGAGGCGGATGCCCCGGTGACCTACGTGCACCTGCCCCGTCAGAAGGACATCTGGCAGCGGCTGGCCGAGGGCGAACTGATGGCGCTCGCCGACCTCGCCCGCGGCGAATCCCCGGCCGGACCATCGCAGGAGCGGATGTGGACCGACACGCTTCGCTTCTGGCAGCGGTGCCTATCGGGCGAGGAGAGTCTGGCGATGTGCTGGTGGCGATTCTAGGCCGATGGCAGCAGCGGGTGTGCGTCGCCGCGGTGGGCGGATGGCAGCAGCTGGTGCGTCGCCGTGGTGGGCGGATGGCAGCAGCGGGTGCGTGACGGCGGTAGGCGGATGACGGCCATGGACGGCCAGCGTAGGAGAAACCTTAGATGTCCCTGACCCAGAAGATCCAGGATCTGCTCAGCAAGGTGTCGCGTCTCTCGGCCGGTGGCGGCGAGAAGGCCATGCAGAAGCAGGTCGCCAGCGGCAAGATGACCGCGCGCGACCGCATCCGCTTCCTGCTCGATGAGGGCACCTTCCACGAATACGACCTCTTCGTCGAGCACCAGTGCCGCGACTTCGGGATGGACAACAAGACGTTGCCCGGCGATGGGGTGATCACCGGCACCGGCATGGTGGGCGGATTTCCGGTATGTGTGTTCGCGCAGGACTTCACCGTCGCCGGCGGTTCCCTGGGTCTGGCGCATGCGCGCAAGATCACGAAGATCATGGATCACGCGATGAAACTCGGCGTGCCCTTGATCGGGATCAACGACAGCGGCGGCGCGCGGATCCAGGAAGGGGTCAACTCCCTGGCCGGCTACGGCGAAATCTTCTATCGCAACACGATCGCCTCGGGCGTCATTCCGCAGATCTCGGTCATCCTCGGGCCCTGCGCGGGCGGCGCGGTGTACTCGCCGGCCCTGACCGATTTCGTCTTCGTGGTCGACAAGATCTCGAAGATGTTCATCACCGGGCCCGAGGTGATCAAGACCGTGCTGGGCGAGGAGATCTCGATGGAGGACCTTGGCGGCGCGCGTGTGCAGGCCCAGATCTCGGGCAACGCCCACTTCTACGCCGAGAGCGAGCAGGAGTGCCTGAACCAGATCAAGAAGCTGGTGTCCTTCATTCCCTGGAACTGCCGCAAGACGGCCGACTCCTTCCCGCCCAAGGAGCCGGCGCCGGGGCGCAAGGTCGAAGAGGTCGTGCCCAGCGAACCGCATCAGCCCTTTGATGTGCGCGATGTCATCCGGGCGGTGTGTGATGATTCCGATTTCTTCGAGATCCAGGAGCATTGGGCCGGCAACATCGTGGTCGGCTTCGCGCGCGTGACGGGCGATACGGTGGGTGTGATCGGCAACCAGCCCATGGTTCTGGCCGGCGTACTCGATGTAGACGCCGCCGACAAGGCCGCCCGTTTCATCCGCTTCTGCGATGCGTTCAACATCCCG
>CAZNJE010000044.1:32348-39692 GCA_964573295.1 uncultured bacterium
ACCTTCGTCGACACGCCCGGCTACCTGCCCGGCGTCGACCAGGAGCATGCCGGGGTGATCCGCCACGGGGCCAAGGTGCTCTACGCCTACAGCGAGGCGACGGTGCCCAAGATCACCATCATCCTGCGCAAGGCCTATGGCGGTGCCTACATCGCCATGTGCTCCCGCCATCTGGGAGCCGACTTCGTCTTTGCCTGGCCATCGGCCGAGATCGCCGTCATGGGTTCGGAGGGTGCGGCCAACATCATCTTCCGCAAGGAGATCGCCGCGGCCGAGAATCCCGAGGCGATGCGCAAGCAGAAGATCAAGGAGTACTCGGACAAGTTCGCCAACCCCTACATCGCGGCAGCCAACGGCCACATCGACGCGGTCATCCAGCCGCACGACACCCGGGGCTACGTGAAGCATTCGCTGGGAATCGCCAAGCAGAAATCCGACCCACGCCCGAACCGCAAGCACGGTATACCGCCATTCTAGGAAGCAGCCGGGAAGCGGCCGGGTGCAGCGTCGCGCAGCCGGAAGGGTGTCAGGGAGCAGCCGGGAAGCGGCCGGGTGCAGCGTCGCGCAGCCGGAAGGGTGTCACGGAGTAGCCGGGAAGCGGCCGGGTGTCGCGTGGCGCAGCCGGAAACGTATCAGGGAGGAGGATTCGGTGACGAAGTATCAGAATCTCTACGTCGAAGGGGAAACCTACCAGACCACACTGACCCCCAAGTACGAAGGGCGCAAGGCCCACACCGGCGCGAACCCCCGCGAGGTGCGGGCGGTGATTCCGGGAACGATCCTGCACATCTCGGTGCGAGAGGAGCAAGAGGTTGAGCGCGGGGACGTGCTTCTCCTCCTCGAGGCGATGAAGATGAAGAACCCGGTCCAGGCCACGCGGCCCGGTCGGATCAAGACCGTGCACGTCAAGACCGGTGATGTCGTGCCCAAGGGGGCGCTCCTGGTGGAGTTTGAGGCATGAGGGAGCATGAAGCATGATGGAGCATGAAGCATGAACCCAAATCCCAGGCGCCCGGACGGCTCCGCGCCCGGCGGCTCCACGCCCGGCGGCTCGGCTCCCGGTGACTCCACTCCCGGCGGCTCGGCTCCCGGTGACTCCACTCCCGGCGGCTCGGCTCCCGGTGACTCGGCTCCCGGCGGCTCGGCTCCCGGTGACTCGGCTCCCGCCGAGACAACCCGCACCGTGACCCTTCACGGTGACGGGCTCACGCTCGAGGATCTGCTCCTCGTCGCGCGCGCGAAGCAGCGTCTGGAGCTGGGTGCCGAGGCGCTCGAGCGTGTGCGGCGTTCGCGGGCCTGCGTCGAGGAGCGGCTCGATTCGGGCGAGCATTACTACGGCATCAACACCGGGTTCGGGTTTCTCTCCGATGTGCCGATTGGCGCGGACAAGCTGGCCCAGCTTCAGATCAACCTGATCCGTTCGCATGCCTGCGGCGTGGGCGAGCCGCTTGCCGAGGATGTGGTTCGCGCCGTTCTGACGCTGCGCATCCAGACCATGCTGCGCGGACACTCAGGCGTACGGCCCGAGACGATCGAGCTCATGACCGAGTTTCTCAATCGCCGGATCACGCCGGTGATTCCCTCGCAGGGGTCGGTGGGAGCGAGCGGTGACTTAGCGCCTCTCGCGCATCTGGCGCTGGCCCTGATCGGCGAGGGAGAGGTCTTCTTCAGCGGGACGCGCCGCCCGGCCGCGGAGGTGCTGGCCGAGAACGGTCTCGCGCCCTTGCAGCCGGCACCGAAGGAAGGGCTGTGCCTGATCAACGGCACGCAGGTCATGACCGCGATCGGCCTGCTGGCCTGGGCCGATGCGCAGCTGCTCACCAAGACCGCCGACGTGGCCGCGGCGATGACGCTCGATGCCACCCGCGGCACGGTCACGGCGATGCGCGAACAGATCCAGGCCGTACGCCCGCACGCGGGTCAGGCGGTCTCGGCCGCGAACGTGCGGATGCTGCTCACCGACGATGGGATCGCCCGCAGCCACCAGAACTGCCCGCGCGTGCAGGATGCCTACTCGATCCGTTGCACGCCGCAGGTCCACGGCGCGATTCGAGGAGCGTTTGATCACGTGCTGAGCGTGCTCGTGACCGAAGCCAATTCGAGCACGGACAATCCACTCGTCTTCTGCGAGACCAACGAGATCCTGAGCGGCGGCAACTTCCACGGCGAACCGGTGGCGCTGGCCCTGGATTACTTCGCCATCGCGCTTGCCGAGCTGGCCGGCATCAGTGAACGGCGCATCGAGAAGCTGATCAACCCGCACACCAGCGAGCTGCCCGCCTTCCTCACGCGGGATGGGGGACTCAACTCCGGCTACATGATCCCGCACGTCGTGGCGGCGGCGCTTGTCAATGAGAACAAGGTGTTGGCACATCCAGCCAGTGTCGACAGCATTCCCACATCGGCCGGCAAGGAGGATCACGTCAGCATGGGCATGACCTCGGCGCTGAAGCTCCAACGAATCTTGCGCAACGTCTCTCACGTGCTGGCGATCGAACTGCTCGCCGCCGCCGAAGGGCTGGATCTATTGGCGCCGCTGGAGGGCGGAGTGGGCGTGCGTGCCGCGCATGCGCTGATTCGCCGGCGGCACGAGGCCATGATCACCGACCGAAGCTTATCGACCGATATCGAAACGCTCGCGTCGGCCCTGTTGAGCGGAGCGTTCCTACAGGCTCTCGAGCCCCAGCTCCCCGAGCGACTGCATTAGCACCGCGGCTGCGCCGATCGGCAACGCCACAGCTGTGCAGATCGGCAGCTCCGCAGCTCCGCAGCGCCGCAGCGCCGCAGCTCCAAGGCGCCACAGCTCCGCAGATTGTCAGCGCTGCAGCGCCGCAGCTTCACTCAGCTTCACTCAGCGTGGCTCAGCGTAGATTCGCCGGCGCCATGAGACTGCAAATACAGATTGCTACTCGCTACTCGCTACTCGCTACTCGAATCGGGTCTCGGCCACCTCGATCGCGGTGCGCAGGTCGGTGAGGGCTTCCTCGGCGGTCTGATCGGCCAGCGGCAACTCATCGGCCTCGGCCTTGGACAACTTCTCGATGGCGTCATGCGCGTGCAAGCGCTTCTCGTCGAGCTCGTAGATCTGTGACTGAATACCGATCTTGAGCTCGGGGTGGGCGTCCTTCGCCCTGTCCTTGAACGCCGTCAGGCGCTGGTCGAGTTCCTGAAGCTCGGCGGCCAGTTCGTTCAGGCTGGCACCGGATTCTCTGGTCATGCGGATCACTCCTTCCTCGTGCAAACGGCCATGTATCAACGTAGATCCTGCGCCGGTACCGAGCCATCGGGCAATCCCCGATGCGCGGGGTCGGGCGCGCTCCGGATAATGCAAGGCTCGTGTGGCGGGCATTCGCCCCGCGGCCTTTGTCCCGGTCTGCGTCCACCCCGCGGCCTCTGTCCCGGTCTGCCTCCACCCCGCGGCCTCTGTCCCGGTCTGCGTCCACCCCGCGGCCTTTGTCCCGGTCTGCGTCCGCGTCTCTTTGGCAGAGACAGAAGCGGAAGCAACAAGACGACGAAGATGAGGCCGGTGAGCGGCCCACGGAGGTGGAATTGCGCCCGCTTGCCGGCATTGGCGTTGCCGTGGGCTTGGATCTTGGCGCCGATGTGGCCACTAGCCGCGAGTGTTGGTGCCGAAGCTTGCGATCGGGTTGGTGAGTGGCAGACGGTGGGGCAACCAGCCAGCGCCCGGAGCATGTGTGCGGGGGGCCATCCCCTTTGCACGCTGGTTCCAGTGCGGAAAGCATGGTCGAGCAGCTTTCGCTGTGGCCTTTCGCTGTGATCACCTTCTATGGCGAGTCTAGCAAACCGGGTATCGGCCCAGGAGTTGCTATCTCAGAGTGGCGATTGCCTGGCTGCTATCCCGAAGCCGGACAGGCGGGTGACCAACCAGGCGAGCAGGGCACAAGCCGGGCGAGCAGGGCACAAGAAGACGCCCAGCCCCCGAAGGGACTGGGCGTCTGTAATTGGGTGCTTGGTTCTGGCGCGTTACTCGAGTTGTCCTTCCGGTGCGGCTTCCCTCAGTCGCGCATCCTCCGTTCCTGGCCGGATGGGGGACACGCATCCTAGCTTACCTTGGCCCCGAAAAAGAGTTCCCGGTTGGTCGGATCGTCTTACCCCCGGCGGAATCCTCAATTCCTGGGCCGCCCGCCGGGAGGCTCGCCCGCCGGGAGGCTCGCCCGCCCGGAGGCTCGCTCGCCGGATGGCCCGCCCGGCGGAAGGCTCGCCCCACGGGCGGCAGCGTCCGATGACCGGCAGCGGCCCGCAAGACCGGCCCTTACGGCTGATAGAATGCCAGGGAGATGTCGATCTCCACATCATCGCCGAGCACGACGCCGCCCTTGTCCATCGTCTGATTCCAGACGATGTCGAACTCCTTGCGGTCGATCGTCGCCTCAACGTCCACACCGCCGCGAAGACCCATGCCGGTCTCGGCGAAGCCCAGCACCTCGGCATCGACGACGATTGGCTTGGTCACCCCATGCATCGTGAAGTCGCCGGTGACCTTGTAATGGCCGGCCTTGTCGGTGGGCTCGATCTTCGTGCTCTTGAACGTGATCGTGGGGTACTTCTCCACGTCGAAGAAGTCCGCGCTCCGTAAGTGCTGATCACGCTTCTCGTTATCCGTATCGATGCTCGCGGCCTGGATCGTGAACTCCATGCGGGACTTGGCCGGATTCTGGGCATCGTAGTGCAGGGTCCCGGAGAACTCGTCGAACCCACCGCCAGCCTTGCTGAGGAGGTGGCGCACCTTGAATCCAACCGCGGAGTGAACCGGATCGACCTGGAAAACTTCGGCGGCCTGAGCCGGTGTCGCTGGACCGGTTCCCAAAAGCCCCGCACCCAGCAGTACCACGCTCGCGAGCGCTATCTTCATTCTAGTAGCAGCATTGAACATGTTTGGAACCTCCGTCGAGTCAGCTTTTATGACCGGTTTGAATATGCTGAATTGCATTCGCAAATGCATTGACCGTTACAGGCCATGCATAGCAGGGTTCCCACAATTCGGCAAGGCGGATCCGAGGGGCTTCGATTCGGGAGGATGGAGGACATCACATGCCTAAGTTTCATTCGTCAACGGGGTTCACCCTCGTTTTCCTGGGCGTCGCGCTGCTGAGCGGCGGACTGCTGACCGGGTGCAGCGACAACTCGCAAGAGGGACAGACCGGGAGCCGAACGGATGCAGAAGCTCCTGGCCAGACCGGGATGCAGACTGGCTCAGCAGCGACCGGTTCGGAAGCGACCGGCTCGGAAGCGACGGGCTCAGGGGCGACCGGCTCCAGCGGGGCCCAAGCCAGCGTCCCCGTTGCGCGCACATTGGAGGAAGCCAAGGAGCGCGCCATAGCCGAGGGCAAACCCATTCTCATCGACTTCTATGCCGACTGGTGTGGACCCTGCAAGCTATTCAACCGGGATTCCCACAGTGATGCCGATGTAATGGCCGCGCTCGATCAGGTGATCCTACTCAAGATTGATACGGAGATTCAGAGCGGCCGCGCCATGGCGCAGGAATATGGCGTCCGCGGCTTGCCGACCTTCGTGCTGGTCAGCGGCGAGGGGAAGACGATGACGAGCTGGGCCGGCTACGCGAAGCCCTTCTTCCTGGACTCGCTCAACAAGGCCCTGGCCGACGCGACGCCCCCGGCGCCGCAACAGCCGCAGCACTCCCTTCCGTCAGAGCAGCCGGCCGAGCAGCGCGCGGACGCTCTATCCCGTACTCACGCCGCGGGCGAGGATTTCGCCGCGCTGGGGGTTGATGCCAGCCAGCGGTCACAGTGCCGGCGATGAGCAAGCCGGCGACGAGCAGGCCGACCATGAGCAAGCCGGCAAGTGCACCCAGGCGATGAGTGAGCCGGAGTGAGCGTGTGGGCAAGCCCACCGAGGCGGTGGGATCAGTCTGCCCAATGCAAGATGCGCTCGTAGAGATTCCGGAAAGCGAGTACCATCAGCCTCGACGGGACTCTTCCGGAGTGAAGCGAGCGCAGACGTGGGCTGCACGCGGGCTGGATTGCCGCGGGCCCAGGCGCCGTTGCGCCGGCGCGGCCGCACGCAACGGGCCGCCGCGCTTGGACCGCCGCGCTTGGACCGGCGCACACATCTGTGCAGCCATCTCCGGGAAGCGCCCTGAGTCCAGGAATCGACCCGCTACCCGGAGGGGAGATGGATCTCCACATCGATAACAAGGTCGTCTTCATCACGGGGGCATCGGGCGGCATTGGTCAGGCCCTGGCCGAGGGCTTCGCCGCCGAGGGCGCCCGGCTCGTCCTTCACGCCCACAAGAGCAGCGAAGCGTTGCAGTCGCTTGTCAGCCGTCGCTGGTCGCCCGATCGCGTGCTGGCCGTGCAAGCCGACGTCGCCAATCCCACCGAGGTCGAGCAGGCGATGGAGCAGGCAGTCGACCGCTTCGGGCGGGTCGACATCTGCGTCGTCAACGCGGGGGTATGGCCTCGTGCCGATCTCGGCCTCGATTCTCTGACCCATGAACGCTTGCGCAACACGATCGAGATCAATTTGCTGGGCGCCATCTGGACCGCGCGCGCGTTCATGAATGCGCTGCGGGCGAGCGGGCCGCGGTCGGATGGCCGGGGAGCCAGCCTCACCTTCATCGGCTCGACGGCGGGGCGCTTCGGCGAGAAGGGCCACAGCGACTACTCGGTCAGCAAGGCGGGACTCTACGGTCTCGTGCGCACATTGAAGAACGAGATCATCAGCATCGATCCCTACGCGCGCGTCAACATGGTCGAGCCGGGCTACACCGACACGCCGATGGCTTCCGACACACTCGAAACCAAAGGGGCCTTGGCGCAGGTCGTGCGAACGATGCCGATTCAGCAGATCGCCCGGGCCGAGGACATTGCCAGCGCGGTGCTCTTCTTCTCCTCGCCTTCGGCGGCGCGTCACGTGACCGGCGAGATCCTCACCGTTGCCGGCGGGATGGAGGGACGGGTCCAGTGGGAACTCGACGAGATCGACGAGAACCGCATCCGCCGCCGCCTACGCGCGAACCAGGTTGACTAGATCCCGCATCCACTGCCGCTTGCGCGCGACCGAGGTCGACTAGATCCCGCGCCGGGCTGCGCGGGGACAAGCCCAGTGGTGTCTACCAGGGCAAGTGATCGAGGTCCACGTTTCCGCCCGAGAGGATGATGCCTACCTTGGGGCGAGGGTCTATCGCGCGATCGCCTTGATCGCCTCGATCGCCTCGTTCACCTCGTTCACCTCGTTCACCTCGATCGCTTCGTTCGCCTCGATCGCCGAGACTGTCTAGATCTTCCGGATTGCCTCGACTGCCTAGATCGTCCCGATCACCTCGACCACCCCGCCCGCCCCGACCGCCCCGATCACCTC
>CAZNJE010000045.1:0-13445 GCA_964573295.1 uncultured bacterium
ACGCGATCCGCCTTCGGGGGGAGAAACACGCTCAAAACTAGTGTCTGCCTTGCAGGGCCAGTCCGAGTCCTGGACCCCGCGAGCCGGGATCTGTAGAATGGAACATTCGTGGTTTGCTGCCCAGATGGCTCCAGATGGCTGGAATCGGCGGGTAGCATGAACGAGGACAATCCATCGGTAAGTAGGAGGAATTCGATGGACTTCCAGGAGCTTTCCAAGCTGACGGTCGTCAAGTTGCGCGAGATGGCCCAGGAGTACGACGACATCGTCGGAGCCACGGGCATGGAAAAGGATGCGCTGATCGACATTCTCTGCGAGAAGAAGGGCATCGAGAAGCCCCATGTCGAAATCAAGCTGGATATCGACAAGGGCAAGATCAAGCAGGAGATCAGGGCTCTGAAGGTTGAGCGCGACAAGGCCCTTGAAGCCAGGGACCAGGCGGAGCTCAAACGCGTTCGCCGCAAGATACACAAGCTGCGTCACACGCTACGCAAGGCGACCTACGTCAAGAAGTAGACGAAGCAGGCAACGTACCGGTTTTCGCCGGCGTGGGTGAGGAGATGGCTGCCGCCCGCCCGTCCCGTGGGAGGCAGGTTCCTGCTTGCTCGGACGTGTGGTCATGCGGATGCATCCCTGAGCGCACTCACGGCCCGGCGGATCCATGTCTGAGCGCACTCACGGCCCGGCGGATCCATGTCTGAGCGGACTCGCGGCCCGGCGGATCCAGGTCTGAGCGGACGCACTGCCCGGCGGATCCATGTCTGAGCGGACGCACTGCCCGGCGGATCCATGCTCAGGCGGATTCGCGGCGCGCGAGGTCCTGCCATTGCTGCCAGCCGCGCAGCGCTCTCAGTCCCTGATAACCCGGCACGTGATAGCGAAGGAAGGCCGCCACCACCCCGGCGAGCTCTTGAGCCGTCTCGCCTGTCCAGCGCACGGAGGCCTCGGACGCGGGGGCGGCGCCCGTGACCAAGGCTTCGAGCAGCTCGCGGGTTCCCTCCGAAAGTGGCAGCAGGTAGCCCTGGGCCGCACACTGCCGGCAGACCAGTCCACCCTCGGCCACGCCGAAACCCGCCCAGGTCTGGTCCAAGGCACCGCAGCGTGTGCAGTGGCGGAGTTGCGGCGCGTATCCCAGAAGAGACACCATCTGAAGTTGGAAAGCCTTCAGACCCGCTTCCTCCATCGAGGCAAGGGTCGAGCCGGGTGACGCCGCCACACGGTCCCGCCACACCAAGAAGGCTTCCAGGGCATCGTAGGCTTCTGGGCTGGGATCCTCGTCCGGGAGAATCTTCATCGCGAACTCGAGTGCGGCGCTGCACAGGTAGTAGCTGGATGGAGATGCGAGAGCACGAACGTACTCGAACTCGACGGCGGCGGCCTTGAGCAGGTGTAAGCTGCGTTCCTTCTTCAGGTAGAAGACGAAGAAGCCCTGGGTCAGGGGTTCGAGCGCGGCGCCGAAGGGACTTTTCTGCTCCCGCGCGCCCTTGGCAATCAAGCTGACTTTGCCGAACCCGGGCGTGAGCACCGTGGCAATGCGGCTCGTCTCGCGGTAGCGCTGCGAGCGCAGTACCAGGCCGTGGTCTTCAACGATGGCCATCGTCGCCTCCACGGCCTCCGGTGCCTGCCGGCTCGCCGATGGCCCGCCGACGACCGTTGCCGACCCCGCCGCGAGCTCCGCGCCGACCGTTCTCTTCGGCCAATGGCTCGTGGACGGGGACGCGAATGCGGATGCGCTCGATGCGCCTCTCGGTGGCTTGCAGCACCTCGAGCTCGAAACCATCCAGCGCGAGCTTCTCCCCCTCGGTCGGGACCTTACCGAATCGATCCAGCATCAGCCCGGCGACCGTTTCGTAGTCGCCCTCCGGAAGCGGCGTGTGGGCATCCTCGTTGAAGTCATCGATGCGGTAGTGCCCGTCGGTGACATACTCCCCGTCACCCGTTGCGAAGATGCGGCCATCCAAGGGATTCTGCCGGTTGATCTCGCCCAGCAGGATCTCGAACAGATCGTGGTCGGAAACCACACCGGCCGTGCCGCCGAACTCATCGACCACGATGGCGAGAGACTCTCCGCGGGCAATCATCTCGCGCAGCAGATCGTCGCAGCGCATCGTTTCGGGCACGAACCGGACGTCGTGGAGCAACTCTTCGACCGGTTGCTCGGGCGACCGCTCGACGTACAGGTCCGTGAGGTGAACGCACCCCAGAATCTCATCGAGATCCTCGCCGCACACCGGAACGACTCGGTGGCCTCGGCGGCGCAGGATGTCCAGCCAGTCCCGGACGGTTTGCTCCGATTCCAGATACGCCAGCTCGCTGCGGGGCACCATGACCTCTTCGAGCGTAGTCTCACCAAGCTCCACCACGCTTTCGAAAGCCTCCTGAGTGGGCTCGTCCAGATCGGCACCGTTTTCATCCTTACCGGCCACCTTGCCGGCCACCTTACCGGCCACCTTAGCGGCCACCTTGCCGGCCACCTTACCGGCCACCTCACGCCGAACATCCCGCAGGTAGGTGCTTGCCAGGCCAAGGGCATGCACCGGGCCCAGCAGCCACACCATGCGAGCCGGCCAGGCGCGATCGCGCAATCTGTTTCCCAGCCGGATCGTACCCAGCGTCACCACCAGCCACAGCAGAGCGCCCCCTACTGCCCACGCAGCGGAACCGGCCGTGGCACTTCCCAGCACGAGAACGGTGTAGACGGCCCAGAGCAGAATCCACAACCCCTGGCCACCGCTCTTGCCCTGTGCCTGCCGGTAGGAGCTGATGATCAACCCACTGAGCAGGTAGAGCCCCGCGAGCGCCATGATCGGAGTCATCGTGGTCATAGGCGGGCCTCTCGCGCGGGCCGCCCCAGCAATGACCGGAAGATACCCGGCCACCCTACATAGCCGACGACGCGGCTGCGTGCGTTCACGACGGCCACAACGCCGCGCTCGCCCTGCTTCAAGCTCTCCAGTGCTCGTTCGGCCGGATCCCAGCCATTGATCGATGGAAGCGGTACGGCGAAATCGGCAGCCCGCCCCCCAGCGGAGAGCGTCTCCTGAGAAGCGGTTCGCGGCAGGAAGAACCGAGCATCGATCAGCCCCACGCTTCTTCGGTCGGCGCGGCGCACCACCGGCAGCCGTTGGGTCACCGGCCGCGTGGTCCGGAACAGTTCTCGTATGCGATCGATCGGGTCGTCTTCGTAGAGGTAGGGCAGCGAATCGAGGGGGATCATCAGCTGCGCGGCACGTCGGCCCAGCAAACCCAACAGGTTGCCGAGCAGACGCCGATCCTCGAGGTCGAGGGCGGCCTCGGAGGTCGGGCTCTCCACCCCGTTCTTGGTGGGCAACTCGAGCTGAATCTGGTCGGCGTGATCTTCCAGCAGCAGCGGCGGACGTTCTTCGCTACGCCATCTCAAGAGGCTGGCCAGCAGGAGTCCAGTGATCACGACGCCCCAGCCCCCCACGACACCGATCGGACGGTATTCGCCGGCCGTTGCCACCGCCCCCAGAGCCAGCCACACGGTCAGGCCCGACCAGTAGGCAACCTTACGGGAAACTCGTGGCAGCGCGCCACGTCGCACGGAGCAGTAGGCCTGAAATGCCAGGGCCAGCAGGCCGATCAGAAGCAGCGCGGCCGCCCATAGCGGCTGTGGTTGCGGATCATCCATCGGGGTGCGGATCTCACCTCCCCTCGGTTCGGGTCTTCAAGTAATGATCCTCGCGTCGCCGCATCCGCCGGCGGTCGCTGGAACACTCATCATCGTAACCCATCAGATGAAGGACGCCGTGAACCACGAGCCGCGCTAGCTCCTCATCCACGGCCTGCGACCGCTCCTCAGCCTGCGCCAGCGCGCGATCGACCGAGATGACCACACTGCCGAAGATGGCCGGCTCTTGAACCGCTGCCCGGGAAGTGGACTCGTGAGCAACCGGCGCAGCAGCAGAGACGTCGCGTGCCTCGGGCTCGGTGGCACCCGGATCGCCGAGCGGCTCTGCGCCAGCCGGCGGGCCGGTCTCGTAGGCGAATGAGAGCACGTCGGTCGGGCCCTCGCGATGGCGGTACTCGGCGTTCAAACGCGCCATCGCCTCATCGCGCAGGAAGACGAGCTCGATTCCCGCACTCAGCGGCGCGCCTTCGGTCTCCAGAACGCGGCGCGCAAGACGCCGGAGAGTCAGCGTATCAACCTTCAGCCTTCGCTGCCGGTTCGCTACCGACACCGGATGTGAACTTGGCACTACGTTGCTCCAACGTGGGGTAACTGATGCGCCCGTGGAAGAGCGCTGTCAAAATCGGCACGAACGCATCCCGTAGCGCTGCCAGGTCCTTCAATGTCAACTGGCTCTCGTCCAGTTCACCTTCCATGGCCCGTTTCTCCACGAGCTGCTTGACCAGCCCGCGCAGGCGGCTGGGAGTGGGCTCCTGCAGGCTGCGCGAGGCGGCGTCGACCTGGTCGGCAAGAAAGACCACCGCCGTCTCGCGTGAGCGCGGCCGCGGCCCGGGATAACGATACTCGGTCTCGGGCACATCGGTGCCCATCTGCTTCGCCTTGTGATAGAAGTAGGTCATCACGCCCGTGCCGTGGTGCTGGGCGATGCCATCACGCACGACCTTGGGCAGTTTCGACTCCCGGGCCAGGGCGAGCCCGTCGCGGACATGGGCTTCCAGGATCAGTCGGCTCATCGTGGGGGCCAGCTTGTCGTGCAGGTTCTTGCGACCGGCCATCAGGTTCTCGATGAAGTAGTCGGGTTTGCGAAGCTTGCCAATGTCGTGGTAGTAGCCTTGCACGCGCGCCATCAAGGGGTTGGCCCCGATCGCTTGCGCGCCCGCCTCGGCGAGGGTCCCCACCATCAAGCTATGGTGATAGGTACCCGGCGCCTCGAGCATGAGGCGGCGCAGGAGCGGCCGGTTCAGATCCAGCAGCTCGAGCAACGTCAGGTTCGTGCACTTGCCAAAAGAGGTCTCGGTCAGGGGTACCGCGAAGAGCGCGAAGCCGGCCGCGATGAAAGGGTTCGCCACCAAGTAGAGCGCGTCGGTCAATAGCTGCTCGAAGGCCAGGGACGCGGCGAGTCCCATCACGCCCAGTGAGGCAATGTGCGTCAGGGGCACGTACAGCAGCAGACGATAGAGCTGGCGGCGGTCGCGGAGCTGGTGGACGCTCAGGATCGCGGCCACCGAACCGAAGCCAATGACGACGACGAAGATGAGTCCCTGTTCGGTGACCATGCCGATGATCGTCGTCAGGAAGCCGGTCGCCATCAGGGCCAGGCGCTCGTCGTAGAGCAAGGTCACCATGACCGCGAACCCGGCCACCGGGATCAGGTAGGCCGAGAGGCGCAACGCGTTCAGGGTGAGCCCTCCCAGCAGCAAGAATGCTCCGAAGGATGCCGCCAGGAGGGTGAGGTCGTCGAGCTGGCGCAGGATCTCGGGCCGGTAGCTGGCCAGATAGAAGCTGAAACCGCCCAGCAGCATCGCCAGCAGGAGCGCCCGGCCGGCGACCACACCCAGACGCATACCACTGCCTTCGGTCTCGGCGAGATGCTGCTTATGGGCTTCATAGGATTCGAGCTTGCGGAGCACCTCGCTCGTGATCCGTTCGTGGGCGCCCACGATCTTCTCGCCCTTGAGCACCATGCCTACGCTGGGATCGATCGCATCGTGCGCGAGCCGTTTCCTTGCCGCGGTGGCCTGCTCGTCATAGACCACATTCGGCTGCGCGAAACGCATCACCAGTTCGGCCACCGCCAGCGCTTCGCGGCTGTTGTCACCACGGGCGGCCAGGAGTTGTTCAATCTTCTGCGGTCCAAGGAAACGGTGCGTGGGACCCACCCAATCGACACCGCGCGACACCAGCGTGGCACGATCGATGTTCTCGAGGCGCTCTTCGAGTTCGGCGGACACCACGCCACGGTCGAAACACTCGCGCAAGAGACCCCGGGCCTGGGCGAAGATACTCGCCGGCTCCAATTGCGACAGCGTCAGGTAGACGCTTGGCGAAATGGCGACGTCGTCATCTTCGGGAATGGCCTGATCGGGCGGGCGGTTGCCCCGCAGGTCAATGAGCGTCTCCTGAAGACGGTCGAGCGAACGCAGCGCCTGCACCGCCACTGTATCTTGACGCACGAGTACGGGCGGAACCGCTGCCATGGCCTCTTGGCGCTCGGCTTCGAGGGTCGCGGGATCCTTGTTGACCGGAAAGTCGGAGTTCGCGATGACCGCTTTCGTTTGCACCGTGCCTAGCCGGTAGGTCGTGGTCTGCACCTCGCTGCTGCGGGGAAACAGACTGGCCCCACACAGGAAGACCGCGACCAGCAGAAGCCATGGGATCCAGCGGGCGTTGCGCTGCGGCCACTTCGTCAGGTACGCGCGCAGACTCCGCCCGCCCGATCCTCGGCCGCCACCCGATCGAACGGCGCCTTCGCTGGCGTCTGCACCCGTCTTCATCGGTCCTATGTCTCCCCGGACAACCCGTCGGATTGAGTGTCCGCGCGCTCACTGCGCTCGAACGCATCGATGATGTCGCGCACGAGACGGTGACGCACCACATCGTTGCTCGAGAGGAAAACGAACTTGATGCCGGAGATGCCCTGCAGAATACCTTTGACCCGGACGAGCCCGGACTCCTGAGGCAGGTTGAGGTCGATTTGGGTCACATCCCCGGTGATCACCGCCCGCGACCCCGCGCCCAGCCGCGTCAGGAACATCTTCATCTGCGGCAAGGTCGTATTCTGCGCTTCGTCGAGGATCACACACGCCCTCGATAGAGTTCGTCCGCGCATGTACGCGAGCGGGGCCACCTCCACCACACCCATTTGGAGATAGCGCTGCAGCTTCTCGTAGCTGACCATGTCGCGCAGCGCGTCATAGAGCGGACGAAGGTAGGGATCGACCTTGTCCTGCAAATCGCCGGGCAAGAATCCCAGGCTCTCACCAGCCTCCACGGCCGGGCGCACCAGGATGATCCGGTCGACGACCTTCTCCTTGAGACAACGAACCGCCCAGGCCACCGCCAGATACGTCTTGCCGGTGCCCGCCGGTCCAATCGAGAAGACGACCTCATGACGGCGCAGAGCATCGACATAGCGGGACTGGCCAATGGTACGCGCCGAAACGGTGTGCTTGTCCCCGCGCAAGAGCACCTCGGCGCGTTCGAGGGCGACCTCGTCGGCCATCGCCCCTGGGCCCTCGTTGTGCTCCAGGATCGAGAACGCGTAACGCACATCCTCGGTCGAGATCGTCTCGCCTTGCCGAACCCGTTCGATCAGGTGCGTCATGAGCGACTCGGCCTTGCCCACCGCACCGGCCGGGCCCGCGATCAGCAGCTCGCCGTTGCGGGCGACCAGGCGGACACCGAGGCGCTCCTCGACCTCCCGCGCATGCCGGTCCTGCTCACCAAACAGATTGACCAGTGCGAGGTCCTTGATCGAGAGTGCGCGCGGCTGCTCTTCATCCATTGTCATCAGTTCGGGATCCGTAGCGTCATCCCCACGGGAAGGGGTTCACCGGGATCCTCGATGAGTTCGGCATTGGCATCGTAGATCTTGCGCCATTCGGCCGAGCTGTCAAAGAAAAGGGCCGCCAGCTGGATGAGCGAGTCGCCCTCCCGTGTGACGTAGGTGACGGTCGCACCGCGGGAACGCTTCGTGTTCTTGAGATCGCGCTCGAGGTTGCGCTTCTCGCGATTGAGCTGGGTCGCCTCGGTGCTCAATTCCTCGAACACCCGGTCGAGGCTGTCCCCGAGCGCGTAGGCGAGCTCGATGTCTTCGCGCAAGCGCTCCAGGTGAGCGTCGAGCATGTCGCAGTACTCGGTGAGCTTCTCTTCGCCGAGCGCGCGCTGCTGCTCCAGGGTGAGGAACTCACCCGAGGCCGGGTCGGGCAGCTCGATCGGGGGCTTCTGCGAGCAGCCGGTCCCGACAATCGCTGCGCCGAAGGTCGCTGCGACGACGAGCGCCGCCAGTAGGGCCGCCGGTAGGCCCGCACGGGCAGTGGCAACGTTCCAAGGCTTTTTGCCGAACAAGTCCGCATGCATCATGCCGTATTATCCTCCGCACGTGGGCGCCCCCTTGGCGGGGACGCCACGGCCCGTTCCCTAGTCTTCAGCTCCGGTGGCCATGAGACTGTCCAGCAGGGCTTTCTCGGCCAATAGCTCATTGTATTCGCGCCGCGAGCGCTCGAGACTGGTCTGAAGGCGATCGACCTGTTTCGCCCGCGTCTCCAGATCGCGCAGCGCGGCCTCGCGGCGCTCCCCCACCAGGTCGATCTGCGCCGGAATCACCACACAGTTCTTCTTGGCCGAGCCGCACGAACCCGCCGCCAGCGCGATCAAGCCCAGCGCGGCCACCGAGAGAACGATTCTGCCCTTCATGACACCCCCAACAAGGTTTGTGATCGAACCAGCTTCGAGATCGGGTCTCCAGATCGGACTTCCAGATCGAGTTTCCAAATCGGACTTCCAGATCGGACTTCCAGATCGAGCCACCAGATCCAAGCTATCAGATCGAGTTTCCAGATAGAGCTACCAGATCGAGCTTCCAGTTTGATTTTTCGGACGCGCCGGGGGGTCTGTCAAGGTCTAACCCGGATCCCTCATCTCGCGCCCTCTTGGTCCCCGCCGGGCCAGTTGGCTTCTTTTTTGCAAGTTCCACGACCTGCTCGCCCACCCAGTCGCCGTTGCACCTGCCAGAACTGCCGCCGAAGCCACCTCCGGAACTACCTCCGGACCCGAGACCTGACCGGCTGCCGGAACCATCAGCAGGACTTCCGGCCCCCTATCTATACCCAAGCTACGGCTGGCAGGGTCCTCCTTCTCCCTGCCCGGAGACGACGCGGATCTTCAGATCCCGCAGGTCTCCCGCATCCGCCGCCGAGGGCGCGCCGTCGACCAGCGACATTGTGCTGGTGGTCTTGGGGAAGGCCACGGTATCGCGGATCGAGGGCCGGCCAGCCATCAGCATGATCAGCCGGTCGAGGCCCAGGGCAATCCCGGCGTGCGGGGGCGCCCCGTACTGGAAGGCCTTGAGGAGGAACCCGAAGCGGCGCTCGGCCTCCTCGGGCGCGAGTCCCACAACATTCATCACCCGTTCCTGGATGTCGCGGCGGTGGATTCGCACGCTGCCCGATCCGAGCTCGACCCCGTTCATGACCAGGTCGTAGAGCTGGGCCCGGACCGCCAGGGGCGCGCTCTCGAGGCGATCCAGATCCTTCTCGAGCGGCATCGTGAACATGTGGTGGGCCGGGGCGATCCGGCCGGTCTCCTCATCCTTCTCGAACAGCGGGAAGTGACGCACCCACAGAAACCGGTAGACCGCAGGCTCACCGGCCTCCTGACGCCGCCGCGCTTCTTCGCCGGCCAGCTTGGCCCGCAGGCGGCCAAGGGCTCGATTGGCGCACATGCGTTCGTCCACCACCAGCCCCAGTAGGTCGCCCTCCTTCGCACCGGCCGCCCGAATCAGGTCGGCCGCGCGATCCGGCTCTAGGTGTTTGGCGATCCCGGTATCGAGACCGCAGCCGGTCACCTTCGCCCGAGCCAGTCCCTTGGCCCCGGCCAGCTTGACCTCGGCTTCCAGCGCGTCGGATTCCTTGCGGGACAGCCCGGCGCCGCCCGGCACCACGAACACTTTGACCACCTGACCCGACGCCTCCGCCTCGCCGAAGAGCCGGAAGCTGCTGCCGGCGAGGACGGCCGTGACGTCCCGGATCTCACCGACATAGCGTAGATCGGGCTTGTCCGAGCCAAACCGCTCCATGCACTCGTCGTAATCCAGGCGCTCGAAGGGGATCTCGACCTCCACCCCCAACACCTCATGGAACACGCGCTGCATGAGCCCTTCGATGACCGCGTAGACATCCTCCTCGCCCACGAAGCTCATCTCTAGATCGATCTGGGTGTGCTCGGGCTGGCGGTCGGCGCGCAAGTCCTCGTCGCGCAGACAGCGGGCGAGCTGGAAGTAGCGGTCCACACCGGCCACCATCAGGATCTGCTTGTAGAGCTGAGGACTCTGCGGCAGCGCAAAGAAACGGCCCGGATGCTCCCGGCTCGGTACTAGGAAGTCACGGGCACCCTCGGGAGTGGGCTTGACCAACATGGGCGTCTCGATCTCGAGGAAGCCCAGTTCATCGAGGTAGTGTCGGGCCGAGAGCGCGGTGCGGTGGCGAAGCTGGAGTGTCGACTGCAGGTGCGGCCGCCGCAGGTCCAGGTAGCGGTACTCGAGGCGCAGGTCTTCGCCCGCCTCGGTCTCGCCCTCGATCTGGAAGGGCGGCGTGTCGGCCGCGGCCAGGATCTGGGCCTCTTCAGCCACGACCTCGATCTCTCCGGTCGGCCGATCCCGATTGACCATGCCGTCGGGACGCGCGCCGACCTCGCCGGTGAAGGCCACCACGAACTCAGGGCGCATGGCCTTCATGGTCGCCAATAGCGCCTCCCTGGTCTCGTCAGGCCGTGTGACGACCTGCGTGATCCCGTAGCGATCCCGCAGATCCAGAAAGAACACACCGCCGTGATCGCGAACGCGGTGCACCCACCCGGTCAGCCGTACGCGGGCGCCGACGTCGGTCTGGCGCAGTTCGCCACAGGTGTGCGTTCGCAGGCTGGTGGCGAAGTCCTTCGGCAGCCGGTCGGTCTGGCTCGACATGGTTCTCGGTCCTTTCTTTCAGCCCTTTCTTCCGGTCCCTTATCCGGCGCCTTATCCGGCGCCTTATCCGGCGCCTTATCCCGTGCCTTCTTCAGGCCCCGGTTCCAATCCCGTCTCCGAGCCTCCGGAGCACGCACGGTCCACTGCGTGGCGCCAGTTCAGCGCGAAGCCGATCACCAGACCGGCGGCGTCTGCCGCGAAATCGCTGCAACTCGACTCGCGATTGGGAACGGTCGACTGGAACAGCTCGTCGGCGACCGCCACGCACAACCCCGCCAGAATCACCAGCCCCATCCGTCCCCAGGCGCGTCTCGGCCTGGCGCTCGGCCAGGTCAACCGGGCGGCCCATTGGCTCAGGAAGCCCAGGATACCGTACTCGATCAGGTGCGCTGCCTTGTCCCAGTGGGGGATCTCGTTGGGAGAGGGCAACCGTGATCGTGATGAGAGGAAGAAGATCAGGATCACGTAGACCACCAAGACCGTCCAGGCCATCCGAGGCCCTACCCGTAGCGCGCGCACTCTCACCGCCTGCCCCCGCGCCCCTCCGGAAACATCGGCATCGCATCGCTCCCCAACTTTGCCTCCTCGGCGGCGATGAGATCGACGACGGCCCCCGGCTTGTTCGCCTTCAGCAGCCGCTTCTGGAGATCACCGGTATACAACAGGCGTGAGATCCGTGTGAGGACCCGCATCAAACCGGTCCGATCCTCCGGACCCACGGCCAGAAAGACGATCTGCACCGGTCGTTCGTCCAGGGACTGGAACTCAACCGGTTTCCTGGGCCGGGCGAAGGCCACGGCAAACTCACGAACGGCCGGGCTCTGGGCGTGGGGCAGCCCGACCCCGCCACCCACACCGGTGCTCATGACGCGCTCGCGCTCCAACAGCGCTCGCGTGACCTGAGATACGCTGGTGATCAGGCCGGCGTCGGCCAGTGGCTCGACGAGGGCGCGAATCAGCTCCCCCTTGCTCAAGGGCGGGCCGTCCAAGAGGACGAATTCGGGTCTGAGCAGTTTCGCGAGCGCCATGGCACCACTCCCAGCGCGGGTTCAGCACGAGCCCTCCAAGCAGAGGGGCGCAGGAGCGCAACCCGCCGAAAAGAAAAGAACGCATCGGCGAACCGATGCGGTGAATAGCCTGGGGAGTTTAGCACAGATCCGGCCTGGGTCAAGAGCCGCAACGCGTGTAATGGTACTCGGTTGGAGTCCCAGCTCTTGCCACCGGCCGCCGCGGAGCGTACTATGAGAGCTGGGCAGGCGACAGGAGGACCGCCCTTGGAACGATGGCTCGCGTGGGTGCAGGGAACGCCTCCCCGGCCAACATCCAGCAGGACAACCCTATGGCTCAGCGGCGAGGCACATCCTACGGCGAGCTTCTCGCTTCACTCTTGGACACCCAGTCCCTGGGACCGGCGCAGGCGGCAGCCGTGCGACTCACGTTGCCCCAAGCCGGCTCCACCCATGCCGCCCTCATCGCCCACGACCTGATCCGGCAACTCGTGCGTGCCGAACGGCTGACCTTGCGCCGCGGGGATCCGGCCCGGCCCGGTACGGCGCTCGAGGTGGCCGATCCGCGGCGCGGCCGAATCTACCGGATTCCGGACCTGCTCTCACCACGAAACCCAGCGATCTCGGTACCGATGGATCCGGCCGCGGGCCCGCCTCCCCGCTTTCAGGATCACGAGATCCGCTACCTATTCGAGGAGCAGAGCCATCGCGTGCTCTCTTCCGTGGAACAGAGCGCCGACGTCAAGGGCATGATCGTGGGCACCCTCGATCTCTTGCGCAGGATGCTGGACGTACCCGCGGCCCTCTGCTTCACCGAGAACCTCCCGGTTCCGGCCGGGATCGCCCGCGGCCTGCAAGCTCTGCAGCCCGCGGCGCCGGCCCCGGGCGAACAGGGCCGGGTGCCGCTCGCCTTCAGCGCGGCCGATCAGAATGGCGGCCCACCCCGTCCGGGCATCCCCACCGGGCTCAGTAGCTGGGCGAGCTGGGTGGCGTCGGCCGGGCGCGCCCCCAGCCACGGGCTCTATCTGCCCGACCTATCGGTGCTGCCGGATGAGCGACGTCCGCTGCCCGAGGGCAGCGCGTTCCTGCTGCCGCTGCGCCATGCTGAACCCGCCTGGAGCGCGGTGCTGGCCGTCGTGACGCCCGAGCGCTTCTGGTTCGATGCGGAGCGCCGGGCGCGCCTGCGCATGTTCGCCGGCCACATCCGGCGCCAGTTCACCTACGCCGTGCTGCTGCAAACCGTGGTCTCGATCGACTTCTTGACGCGCGTGCACAACCGCGCCTTCTTCGAAGAGCAGCTACGCCGCACGCTGGCCAGCGCCCGCCGCCGGGTCCAGAGCTTCGCCCTGCTGCTGGTCGACATCGACGACTTCAAGCTGTTCAATTCTCGCTACGGTTACGATGCGGGCGATCGGGTGCTGAGATCGGTGGCCGGGATTCTGAAGCGGACGCTGCGCACGACCGATGTGATCGCGCGCTACGGGGGCGAGGAATTCGCCGTGCTGCTGGCGCCACCGGTCACCCGTCAGGAAACCGGCATGATCGCCGAGCGGCTCCGGCAGGCGGCCGCCGAACTCCAGGTGGAGGTTCCCACGCTCGGCGGGAGCGTCGACACCGTGGGGGTGACCATCTCGATCGGGGGGGCGCTCTTTCCTGAACAAGGGCACAGTCGGGACGCGATCTGGAGCATGGCCAACCGCATGGTTCTGGGGGCCAAGGGAAATGGCAAGAACCGGGTCTGCCTCCCCTGGGCGGCGTCCTCGGACGGCCGTGCCTCAGCGGGCAGTACTCCGGCAGCGGAAGACGCCCCGGCGGCGGAGAAGCC
>CAZNJE010000045.1:13545-39404 GCA_964573295.1 uncultured bacterium
CCCGGCAGCGGAGAAGCCCCCGACAGCGGAAGACGCCCCGGCGGCGGAGAAGCCCCCGGCAGCGGAGAAGCCCCCGACAGCGGAAGACGCCCCGGCGGCGGAGAAGCCCTCGACAGCGATCAACCCATCAGCTACTCCCGATTCTTGACCTTCCAGATCAGCGGATCCCGCAGCGTGGCGTCCTCACGCGGCAGGTCCACCTCGACCGCATCGCCTTCCCGTACATCGCCGGAGAGGACCTTCATCGCGAGCACATTCTGCAACTCGTTCTGCAATAAGCGTCGCAAGGGCCGCGCGCCGTAGTCCGGATCGAAGCCCTCATCGGCAAAGCGATCCTTGAGCCGATCGGTCACGGCCAGGGTAATGCTCTTCGGCGTCAGATAGCGCTGCAGCTCGCCCAGCAACAGGTCGACGATCGACCGGATCTGTTCCCGGGTGAGGGGGTTGAAGACGACGATCTCATCGATCCGGTTGAGGAACTCCGGCCGGAAGTGAGCCCGCAGTTCGTCGAGGACGCCGGCTCGGCGCTGCTCCTCGCTCCGGTCACCGGCCTGCAGCAGGCGGGTGCCCAGGTTCGAGGTCATGATGACGACCGTATTGGCGAAGCTGACCGTGCGGCCGTGGCCGTCGGTCAAGCGGCCGTCGTCGAGGACCTGGAGCAGCACATTGAAGACCTCGGGGTGGGCCTTTTCGATCTCATCGAGAAGCACGACCGAATAAGGCTGGCGCCGAACGGTCTCGGTCAACACTCCTCCTTCTTCGTAACCCACATAGCCGGGAGGGGCGCCGATCATGCGGGCCACCGAGTGCCGTTCGCCGTACTCGCTCATATCGAGCCGCACGATGTTGGTCTCGTCGTCGAAGAGGAACTCGGCCAACGCCTTGGCGGTCTCGGTCTTCCCGACCCCGGTCGGACCCAGGAAGATGAAGCTCCCGATCGGCCGCCCCGGCGGGGTGAGTCCGGCCCGGCCGCGGCGCACCGCATCGCTGACCGCCTTGAGCGCCGGGTCCTGGCCGATGACACGTCGGCGCAGGCGATCCTCCATGTGGATCAGTTTCTCGGCCTCGGTCTGCAACATCCGGCTGACCGGGATGCCTGTCCAGCGCGAGACGACCGCCGCGATGTCCTCTTCGTCGACCTCCTCTTTCAGCATCCGGCTGGTCTGTTGGAGGGCGGCGAGCTTCTCCCCGGTCTCGGCCAGCGCCGCCTGGGCCTTCGGCAGCTGCCCATAGCGCACCTCGGCCATCTTCTCCAGGTCGCCCTCGCGCTCGGCCTGCGCCTCCGCCGCCTTGAGCTGCTCGAGGTTCTCTTTGAGCTCCCGAATGCGGCCGATCACCTCGCGCTCTTCCTGCCATTGGGCGGCGAGACGCGTGCGCTCCTCCTGGAGCCCGGCCAGTTCGCGCCCGATCTCACCGAGCCGCTCGCGCTGATCGGATTCCTCCTCGCGCTGCAATGCCTGACGTTCGACCTCGAGCTGCTTGATCTTGCGCTCGATCAAGTCCAGTTCCTCGGGCATCGAATCGATCTCGATGCGCAATGCCGAGGCCGCCTCGTCGATCAGGTCGATGGCCTTATCGGGTTGAAACCGATCGGTGATGTAGCGGTCCGAGAGACGCGCGGCGGCCTCGATCGCCCGTGCCGTCAAGCGCACGCCGTGATGGAGTTCGTAGCGATCGCGCAGCCCGTGCAGAATCGCGATGGTGTCCTCGACCGACGGCTCGCTCACCAGGACCGGCTGGAACCGGCGCTCGAGGGCGGCGTCCTTCTCCACGTGCTTGCGGTACTCGTCGAGGGTGGTCGCGCCGATGCAGCGCAATTCACCACGCGCCAGCATGGGCTTGAGCATGTTCGAGGCGTCAACCGCGCCTTCGGCAGCACCCGCACCCACCAGCGTATGCAACTCGTCGATGAAGAGCACGACCCGACCCTCGGATTCCTTGACCTCGCGCAAGAGGGCCTTGAGCCGGTCCTCGAACTCCCCGCGGTACTTCGCTCCGGCGATCATCGCCCCCAGGTCGAGCGCCAGGATGCGCTTGTTTCGCAGACCCTCGGGGATATCGCCGGCCACGACGCGCTGGGCGAGCCCCTCCACGACCGCGGTCTTGCCGACTCCGGGCTCGCCGATCAAGACCGGGTTGTTCTTGCGGCGCCGCGAAAGCACCTGCATCACGCGCCGGATCTCGAGGTCGCGGCCGACCACCGGATCGAGTTCGTCGCGGTTCGCAAGCTGGGTCAGGTCCTTCGTGTAGCGCTTCAGGGCCTCGTACTTCTCCTCCGGGTTCGGATCGGTCACCCGGGCACTCCCGCGCACCTGAGCCAGGAGCGCCAGCAGGCTCTCCTTGTCACCGGCGTGCTTGCGCAGCAGGTCGCCGGCCGGGGTGCGGTTCTCGCCGTCGGCTGCCGCCAGCAGCAGGTGCTCGGTAGAGACGTATTCGTCCTTGAGGCGTTCGGCCTCTTGCTGGGCCCGCTCGAGCAGGCCTCCCAGCTCGGGAGCCGCGTACTGTTGCCCGCCGCCGGTCACCCGCGGCTGCTTCACCAGCAGCTCTTCGAACTCGGACTCGAGTTGGGGTACGTCAGCGCCGGCCTTCCGCAGCAAGCGGGCGGCCACGCCCTCCTCTTGCTTTAGCAGGGCCAGCAGCAAATGAGCCGGCGCCACCTGCTGGTGCTGGCGCTTCAAGGCATCCTGTTGCGCACTGGCCAGCGCTTCGCTGGCCTTGGTGGTCAGACGGGACGGATCCCAGACCATCGGCGATCACCTCCTGGTTCGCTCATGGTTCGCTCATGGTTCCGAACGGTGACTTCGAATCCTGTCTGATGATGCAATCTGATCGAGCGGAAACGCAACTCCGAGATCACGCGGCGGCAGACACTCAGGGTGCCCCCTACCGCGGCGAAGAGGGACATCCCCACGGCCGCGAAGGCCGATCGCCCCTGCGATCGCGGTCACGCCCGGGAACGTGACCACGGCCGCGAACGCTACCGCGCTCGGACGACCTTCTCGATGACGCTCACCTTCTTCCCGGTCTGGTCCCATACGGCGAGTTCGTAGAAGTAGAGCCCGTTGGCGATCGGATCGCCATCGGCGTCGCGACCGTTCCACTGGAAGTAGTTCACGCCCTTGCTGACGGGCAACATGTTCTCTTCGAGAATGCGCCGACCCGTGACCGTGTAGACCCGCAGGCGCGCCCGCGAGGCGGCCAGGCTGAGGTCGTAGACCAGGGTCGTCGCCGTCGTGAACGGACTGGGCACCCAGTACTGGGAGCGGAAGCGAAGCCGCTCGGCGCCGACCTCGACCGGCTGGCTGGCGGCACCCAACAGGGTGCCGTCCCGTTGTTCGATCAAGAACTCGAGCATGGTATCGCCATCAGGCAGGAAGCCCAGTGCCTCGAAGCGCACCGTCCAGCGATACAACCCACCACCCTCTTCTTGCCGGCTCTCGACCGACGCCACCGGCACCTCGATGCCGCCAGCCTCCAGCAGAAAGCCTGTCTCGTCCAGATGCACGCTCGTGCGTACCGACAACACCAGCCGTGTCGAATCGCTCACCACGGCGCCGCTCTCGGGCAGTGCAATCAGTGAACCATCCACATCCTCGAAGAAGGCCAAGGACAGGATCACCGGTGCACTGACCGTGCGGACACTACCTTCGTAGTCGACGGCCTCCAGAACCAGATCATAGGGCCGGCGCAGGAGTTGGGTGCGATACTCGATCAACATCTGGCGGTCATCGGGAGACTCGATCAGGGTCAGGGTGGTGTCGGGCACCCAGTCGTAGGCTCCGTCCCGGTAATCCTTGATCCGGATCTGGCCCAGATCCAGGTGGCTCTCGTCGTAGACCTGCAGCCGCACGGTCAGCGAGTCGTCCGCCTGAGAACTGACGAAGGCCTCGGCCTCTCCGGGAATCCACGGCTCGTCGTTGAGCGTCACCTCCAGTACCGGAGGCGCGATCCCCACCCGCAGGGCCGGATCGCCCAGCAGTGTGTAGGTGATGCGTTCCTCCTCGTTCGGGGGGAGAAGCATCTTCGCCTCGCTGATGATCTCTCCCAACCGCCAGCGGGATTCGCCACTCTGCGAACGCGGAGGTTGGGCCATCATCGCCTGGAACACCTTGAGCTGGTAGCTGTGGTGCACCCATTCGTAGTCGGTCGAACCCAGCGCCGCGATGGCACCACGGTTCTGGCCGTCACAGCAGAAGAGCATCTCCTCGGCCATGCAGTCACCGCGAATGGGGTAGCCCTCCTGGTGGTGCGCGTATTCGCCGAGGTGGCAGCCGAAGCCCATGAAGATGAACGGTTTCCCGATGTTCGACAGCCGGTTGACCGCCGAACTGGTGGTCGAGTGTTGGAAGATCAGTTCGTGCGCCACCAGCTTATGGTTCGAGTGGCCCTGGTAGGCCCACAGCAGCGCCCCCTGGTTGAGCTGATCCAGCAGGATGTCACGCACCTCGGTGGAACCGTACTGCCAGCTGGCGTTCTGATCGACCTCGGTTGGATACGGCACACGGATCACCTCGCCGGCTGCGTCGAGCGAGCAGCGTTCGGCGGTGGCGTCGAGAACGCAGCGGCCCAGAGACGGCACCGAGTCCATGACAGCGCTCTGATACAGCGTATCGATCACGAAGTGATCGAAGGCCGGATGGCTGCGGATGTAGTCCACCGACTCCTGACATTTCCGTAGGAAGGTCCATTCGGACGTGTAGATCGTGTAGAGCCCCGATCCGCTGAGGCCCGCGATGCGCGAGGAAAAAGCGTCGTCGGCATGCATCACGACGTGACTGCGCCAACGGCCCTCGTGATCATCGAGTTCGTACCCGATGATCTTCTCCACCGAAAGGGAGACCTCCTCCTCGTTCCCGCAGGAAATCCGGCCGACGAACATGTCCGGATTCATCGTCATGGGGTCATCCCACTCACCCGTCAGATTGTCAACGAACCAGTGGTCGCTCGAGACCACCTGGTAGGCCGACCCGGCCGCGGCGTGGCCCGCGATGGTCATGACGGGCACGTAGTTCGAGTCCGCGTTCCAGGACGGCTGGTCGATCGTGTAGCTGGCGATATCATTCGAGGCGTCGCCGACGACGAGCAGGTAGTCGGGCGGAACGTCACTGACGCGCCACATCTCGCGCAGCAAGCGCTTGATGGCAAACGGATGGCGGCGGCCCCCGCTGTAGGTGTCGAAGACCGCTTCCACCGGAGCGCGCAACACCTGGTGGCCCGTGACGTCCTCGCGATGCTCGAGCAGCGGGAGGAGTGGCTCCTCAAAGCGCTCGGGGTAGATCGCCACGTAGTCCTCGCCATCGAACTCGGTGAGCTGGACGGTCCTGCGCAGCGAGATGGCGGTCGGGTCGATGCTGGGCACGAAGTCGCGCTCGACGAAGTAGAGCGTGCGGTCGGTACCGGGCTCGCCGAAATCGAGCTGGATCTTCAGCTGGTAGCTCGAGCCCACCGGCGCAAAGAGCGAATCGGCCAGGGTGATCTGGCGCGGCTGGCGGGGATTGCCAAGATCGAAGGCCAGCATATCGGTGGTCTCACAGCCGTTGACCTGCACCGCTTGTGGTCCGCTGAGGCCGGTCATGGGCATGAGCAGCTCATGGTTCCACATCTTGCTCAGACCCAGGTAGGTGATCTCGATCCAATCGATGCCCAGCCCGTCGCCGCTGACGTCATCGATGCCGTCGCCTTCTCGCGGCACGTAGACTTTGAAGTAGTTGCGTCCACGACTGAGCGGGGTCGTGGTGGCCTCGGTGCCGGTCACGCAGGTGAGGATGTCGCCGAGCTCGCGCACGCGGTAAGGGTTACCCGGGAAAGCCCAGCTCGTGTCGGCCGCACTGCTGCTCCTCGAGATCCACAGGCGCGTGTGGTGGGTGCCGTAGCCGGCGAGCTCTTCCTGACCCTGCAGATGGACGCAGATCTCCTGCACCTGCAACACATCGGGCAAATCCACCGCGGCCACCTTGATCGGTTTCGCCTGGGTACCCTCGATCCAGTCCGGGTGCGTCCAGTTGTAGTGGTCGGTTCGAAAGGCCCACGGCCCGGCTTGCGGGTTCGGGATGTCGCTGCCGGCCAGCACCGACATGTAATAGCGGTCCTGCTCGAAATGCTGGGTGCGCGTGTAGGTCCCCTGGGGCCGGGGTAGGTCCTCGTCCAGCCAGGCCACCTCGCCTTGCATCTGCGGACCGGCACCGGCGCCCACCACGAGCCAGTAGACGTTGTGGCGTAGGTAGCGCTTGTCGGCCGGCGAGAAATCGAAGAAGTCCCAGGCATCCTCCCCGTGGAAGATCAGCCGATCTTCCTCGCCGAATCGCCCGTCCTCGTCGTTGTCCTCGGGAAGGAAGGCGATCTCCCACGATTGGAACGGATCCTCGGGATTCTCGGCGTCATACTCACGAACCTCGAGCCGAAGCTGGTTCCAGTCGACCGGCTCGGTGATCAGGCCCCCGCGGGCCAAATCCTCGAAGCGCACCGCGTAGATCCGGGTCGAATCCACCCGGATCCGATACTCGGTCCCCTCTTGCGGAACCCGCAGGCGCGGCAGCGAACGGGGCTCGAGCGGGAGGCGCTTGAAGGCGCGCGCGCTCTCGTAGTTCACCAGACGCCGCTCGTAGATCGACTCCCAACGGCTCTCCTCACGCGGGAACGGCCGTGACAGCCTCTGCGTCTCTTGCGCGCCAGCGGGCGCCGGAATGGGAACGAAGCGCACCTGCACTCGCAATCGCGAACTGTAATACACCGCTCCTTCTCCGGCGTGATAGCGCACCGGAAAGAACTCGACCGGCTGCACCCTCAGGGTGCGCCAGCGACTCACCCTCTCTCCGCGAACCTGCCCGGCGGGATAGACGGCGCCGGATGCGTAGATCGACGGGTCCTCGTCAAAACGCATCGTGTGCTGATAGAGTTCGCGGGCGTTCCTCTCGAAGGTCCCGGCGGCATCCTCGGGAGGATCGTACCGCTCGGTCGCGATCGGCAAAGGCCGGCCGCGCACCAAGAGTTCCTCTTCCCCGCCGATGAGACGTACCACCGGCTCTGTGCCGGGGGGGACCGCCACCATGACCGAGTGCTGCGGCAGATCCGGAGCCCCCGGCCGGTAGGCGCTGGTGAGACCGGGCAGATGAACTTCCACATACGGGCGATCGTCGAGAACCACGTCGCGCCAGGCGGGCGGCTCGAAGGCGACCTCGAAGACGACCTGGCCCTCGTCCTGGGAGATCAGGGTGACCTCGGGTTCCCGGAGCCCGGCCCGATCTTCCCACTGGCCCAGCGCCGCCGGCGGCCAGAGCCCAACCAGGCAGAGGGCGGCCAGGAAAGCAACAGCAGCTCCGCGACCGCGCCGGCTCGCTATCCTGTCACCGCCCGCTCGAAACGAGGCCGCCATGATCCTCTTGCCTCCACCAGCCCGGACTATCGCGAAGGATCGAAATCGATCCGCGCGAACACGTCCTCGTTCACCTCGATGTCGATCGCCTGCCGCCGCTTTTCAATATAGCGCGCCAGCAGCGAATCGGCCCGCAACTCCCTGTACTCCTCGAACACGTCATCGGCCACGTCCTCGAACGGCCGGGCGGACTCTCCCGGCGTGATGCTCTCGACGCGCGCGATGGCGTAGCGGGCACCCACCGGGTGGGGCTCGGTCACACCTCCCCGGCGAAGATCGAAGACCGCCCGTTCGAGAGCGCTCTTTTCTTGACCCTGCAGAACCTCGATGCCGTCCCCGCTCACGATCGTCGCGGAAGGATCGATCTGCTTGATCAAACTCAGGGTCTCGGCCGCGCTGCGATCGGATTCTAGGAGCGAGCGCGCCCGTTGTGCCAGATCCTCTGAAGCCAGCGTGATGAGCGAATAGACGCGCCGCTCGACCTTGCCCTCTTCGACCAAGCGCCGCTGATACCAAGCCTGCGTCTCCGCCAAGGTGGGCTGGCTCTGGGGCTGGATGACCCGGCGCATGAGCTGGCGCACCAAGATCAGGTTCCGCCGCTTCTGAGCCGACCAGGCGATCTCGGGGTCCTGGTCGTAACCGCGCTCCCAGGCCTCCACCCGCTCGAGCCGGCTGAGCGCCAGTTCCTTCAGGAGCCGGCTCGTCTGACTCGGGTCATCGAAGCGCGGCCAGGAGAAGGAGGGCTGTGAGACGAAGTGATCCAGCAACAGGATAGCGTGGATGGTGTCGACCGTCGTCGTGGCCATGATCCGCCGTTGCTGCTGCTCGTCGAGCGGGCAGGTGCTCCAATCGGCCGGCATCACGTTATCGGGCGCCTCGCCGGGATCGAGCACGAGGTCACTGGAACGGGGGACGGCCTTGGTCTCCTCCCGGAAGAACTCGGTGAACCACTCCACCGCCTCCGTATTGGGCTTGAACTCGTACTTCTCGAAGATGCCCTCGTTGTACTCACGGACGGGACGAGAACCCAAATCCTGGCTCAGCCGGATTCTCAGCGGCCGCTTGGCCTCCTCGAATGTGTACATGTTCTGGTTCGGCCGGCTCTCGATGGGCTGCACGAGGTACCACGTGTTGGCGGCTTCGACCGGCCCTCCGACCTGCCCCGGCTCGAGGGTCCGGACCAGCTCGATCACCACGAGCGGAGCGGACATGGTCGTCTGCCAGCCTTGATCGCCGTCCTCTCCCGCTCCCAGCAGCTCGGTCGCCACCGCGGTGAAGTCCTCTCCGTCGCGAATGCGCTCCAGGTAGCGCTCGGCCTCGGCTTCGCGGGGGAACAGCAGCGCCCGGTACCGGTACTCGGTACGCGACAGGTCATGAACCGCGCGCAGCTCCTCATCACTGAGGTCGGCGAAGGATCCGTACGCGTCATAGCGCATCTTGTGCACCATGAGATTCTCCATGTAGCTGGTCGCGCGGTGTTCGAACAGCGGGTTCCAACTCACCGAGTCGCGGGCGATCTGCTCCATGATGGTCTTGCTGATGAAGCTGCGCAGGAAGGACCGCGCGGAGCTTGTGTCGGGCGCGTAGCCCTGATCCGGGTCTTTCAGGATGTCCTCGAACGCCCGCTGAAACACGCTCAGGCGAATCTCCTCATCCCCCACCCGGGCAAGCACCGGATCGGGGCCGGCGTCCTCGCCGGTAGCCCCGTGGGTCGCCGGACCGCCGCTTCCACCGGCAAATTGGCTGGAACCGCCAGCTTGGCCGGCGCGGTCAGCCTGGCCGGCGCCTTCAGCTTGGCCGGCGCCGCCAACAGCACTCGTCCCCGGGCCCTGGCCGGTCTGTTCGGGCGGCTCTTCCCCGCCGCATCCGGCCAGACAGGCCAAAAGCAGCCACGCACAGACGATCTCTGGGAGACGTTTCATGCACGAACCTCCTACGGCTTCACTCAGTCCGAATCCTGAAGACAAGTTCTTTGTATCCTAGCAAGGTCCCGGACCAGGAGAAATGATTTCTGAGCTTCAAACGCATCTCAGGAGGCATGGTTCCCTCGCCAACTCTTCAAATGACAGACTATTGCCGGGATCAGACCCCTCACGGCGCGGGTAGAATGGATTGACAGCGGCGACTCGAATCCCTAGCGTCAGTCCGTTACCCTGCAATGTCCCGCCCGAGCTAAGAATGCCGGGCAGGAGTTCCGATGCTTCTGAAGAGGAGGCAGCCGGGCGGCATGACCCAGCAACAGAAGTCAAAAGAGTCCATTACGGCGTTCTTTCCCGCCTACAACGACTGGGGCACGATCGCGAGCATGGTCGTGCTGGTCTCGAAGGTCCTCGATGAGCTGACCGAGGATTACGAGGTCGTGGTGGTCAACGACGCCAGCCCGGACCATGTGGGCGAGATCCTCGCGGAACTCGAGACCCGCTATCCCCGTTTCCGGGCTATCACGCACCCGGTCAACAAGGGCTATGGCGGAGCGCTGCGAAGCGGATTCGGTGCCGCCACCAAGGAATGGGTCTTCTATACCGACGGAGACGCCCAGTACGACGTGCGTGAACTCCGCCTCCTGTGGGCGCGGCGCGAGGACGCTGATCTGGTCAACGGGTACAAGATCAGGCGCAGCGACCCCTGGTACCGCGCCGTGGTGGGCCGGATGTACCATCACCTCGTCCGCGTGCTCTTTCGGATACCGGTGCGCGACGTCGACTGCGACTTCCGCCTCATCCGCCGTGAGTTCCTGGACCGCCACGTACGCCTCACCGAGGATTCCGGGCTGATCTGCGTCGAGATGATGGCGAAGTTCGGCCTGGCCCGCGCGCGCATCGCCGAGGTACCGGTCCATCACTTCCACCGCATGCATGGCCGGTCGCAATTCTTCAACTTCAAGCGAGTCCTGCGAGTCTTCATCAACATGCTCGGTCTGTGGTGGAACCTCTTCGTTCGGAAGATCCCGATCGGTCCCACGGAGAGACATCCGTGAGCCATCCTCAGGACGACAGGCGCTCCGCCAGCCCCAACGCCGCGGGCTGCTTCACTGCCGGCCCTGTCCTTGGCCGGTCCGATGATGCCACCCATGGCGAGACCGCAGGCGCAGCGCATGGCAACCCTCTTGGGGAGTTCTACCGCGGACAGTCCGTCATGGTCACGGGTGGCCTGGGCTTCATCGGGAGCAATCTCGCCCGGCGCCTGGCGGCCGACGGGGCGCGGGTCACGATCGTCGACTCACGGGTACCCGGGTGCGGCGCGAACCCCTTCAACGTCGCGGGAATCGAGGGCAGCGTCACGGTCCATGAGATCGACCTGCGCGACAACGGCGCGATCGTACCGCTCGTCAAGGAGCAGGCGTTCATCTTCAACCTTGCCGGACAGGTCAGTCACATCGATAGCATGCGCGATCCGCTCCAGGACCTCGAGATCAACTGCCGCAGCCATCTCTCCCTGCTCGAGGCGTGCCGGCATCATAGGCCCGACGTGCGGCTGTTCTACGCCGGCACGCGGCAGCAGTACGGGCGGCCGCTCCGGTTGCCGGTCGATGAAGCGCATCCGAGTAACCCGACCGACGTCAACGGCATCAACAAGATGTCGGCGGAGTGGTACCACCTGCTCTACCACCGCGTTCACGGGTTGCGGGCATGCAGCCTGCGACTGACCAACACGTTCGGGCCCCGGCAGCTTCTCGAGCATGCTCGCCAGGGATTTCTCTCGGTCTTCATCCGCAAGGCGCTCGAAGGCGGGACGATTCAGGTCTACGGCGACGGCAGCCAGCTACGCGACTTCAACTATGTCGACGACGTGGTCGACGCATTCCGTCTGGCCGGCGCCCGGGAGGAAGTCTTCGGCGAGGTCTACAATCTGGGATCGCCCGAAGTCCTATCGGTCAAGCAGGTCGCCGAGATGCTGATCGAGATCGCCGGGGCCGGGGCCATCGAGATCATCCCATTCCCGGACGACCGCAAACGCATCGACATCGGCAGCTACTACGGAAGCTTCGCGAAGATCCACCGGCAGCTCGGCTGGTCCCCGCGTGTGACCGTGGCCGATGGCCTGCGGCGAACGCTGGCCTACTACCGGGAGCATAAACACCATTACTACGAAGAAACCCCGGGTGCACAGATCTAGACACGGGAATCCCGGCTCGGGAGCGCTGCCCGCAAGCCTGGCCCGTGGAGAAGGCCGTTGGGAGTCAAGATCATCATGTCGGAGAATCCACACACCCGTGAGTCGCCGGATCCACTGCCGGTCTTCGATGTCGGCGCCCACGACCGCGATGTGAGAGGCGAAATCGAGGAAGCCGTGGCCCGCGTGCTGGCCTCGAACTGGTTCATCCTGGGTCCAGAACTCGAACGTTTCGAGACGGCTTTCGCCTCCTACCTCGGTGACCCGGACGGGGAGGTGATTGGCGTCGGCTCGGGTACCGATGCCCTCCAGCTGGCCCTGACGGCGGCGGGGATCGGCGCAGGCGACTCGGTTCTCACCGTGCCCAACACGGCCGTGCCCACGGTGAGCGCGATCAGCGCGACCGGCGCGCGGCCACGATTCGTTGATGTGGACCGCAGCACCGGACTGATGGATGCGAATCTCATCGAAGCGGCCTTAGAATCCGATACCCGCGCGATCGTGCCCGTTCACCTCTACGGGCGATGCGCCCCCATGGCAGGGATCCGGGAGATCGCCCAGCGCCGGGGCCTTGTCGTGGTGGAGGACGCCGCTCAGGCCCACGGCGCGGCGCTGGATGGCCGCCCCGCGGGAACCTGGTGCGAGTACGGTGCGTTCAGCTTCTACCCCAGCAAGAACCTTGGCGCTTACGGCGACGGCGGCGCCGTGTGGGTGCGGGGGCCCGAGCGGGCCGAGCGTGTGCGCCGGCTGCGCAACTACGGGCAGAGCGACCGCTACCGCCACGAGACCGTCGGCATCAACAGCCGCCTGGACGAGCTGCAGGCCGCCATCCTCGAGGTCAAGCTGCGTCACCTCGATCGCTGGAACCGCCAAAGACGCGAGCGCGCTGTCAAGCTCCACCAGCTGCTGGCCGGCTTGCCACTGGTCTTGCCTCCCGCTCCCGCGGGTCCTGACGATACCGCTTGCGTCTTCCATCTCTTCGTCGTTCGCGTCGCCGACCGGGACCGGGTGCGCGCGGCGCTCGCCGATCGTGGGATATCGACACAGGTTCACTATCCGGTAGCAGTACATCTGCAACCATCCTACCGGTATCTGGGCTACGGGGATGGCGATTTCCCGGAAGCGGAGGCGTGGTGCCGCGAGGTGCTCAGCCTTCCCTTCTCGCCGGTACTGGGCGAGAATGACCTGAAACGAGTCGCCGACGCATTGCGCTCGGCGTTGATCTGAGTGTGCCCGTGGACGCGGGGACGCGTGCCTGTGGGTGCGCGGGGGAAGATCCGTCAGGACGAGTCGTCACGGAGGAATCAGGATGTCGAAGCCGCTGGTTCTGGTGCTCATCGCCGTCTGCTTCTCGGTCACGGGTGAGTTTCTCCTGAAGACCGGCATGGACCGCGTGGGCGTGCTGTCGCTGGGGAACCTGACGACGACTGTCCCGGCCATGCTGCGCACCTTCCCCCTCTACGCAGGCTTTGCCTCGATCGCCGTGGGCGCCGTCTTCTGGCTGGCGGCGATCTCACGCGCGGACCTGAGCTGGGCCTATCCGCTCCTGGCGGTGGGGTACATCATCACGCTGGTCCTGGCCCCGGTGATCCTTCGCGAGCAGGTTCCCATCACCCGCTGGATCGGCACCGCGGCGGTCATTCTGGGGGTCTACCTCATTTCCCGATCCTGAAGCGAGGCACATGGAGCCGCACGAATACGAGCAGATGTACCGGCTGGAAGAGCGGCATTGGTGGTACCGGGCGCTCCGCCGGCAGATCCTGAGGACCCTCCGGGCCGAAGGCCTGCTCGATGCGCGCCATCCTGGGCGTCGCTGCCTGGATGCCGGTTGCGGCACGGGGCGCAACTTGGCGTTGCTGGCGCCGCATTTCGATTGTGTGGGATTCGATTACAGCGCCGAAGCGCTGCACCTGGCCCTGAGCCGGCAGACGGCACCTCTGTGGCGGGCCTCCACCGAGCAGATCCCGCTGCCCGATGCCTGCTGTGACCTGATCCTCTCCTGCGATGTCCTCTACCACCGCGGTGTGCGCAACGACCTCGCGGCCCTGATCGAGCTTCACCGCTGTCTGCGGCCGGGCGGATACCTGCTGGTCAACCTGCCGGCCTTCTCTTGGCTACGTTCAGCGCACGACCGGGCCATACACACCGTTCGGCGGTATACGCGCGGAGAAGTGATTGCCAAGCTCGAGCGCGCCGGCCTCGATCCGCGGCAGGTACGCTACTGGAACTGGATGCTCTTCCCTCCGCTGGCGGCAGTGCGCCTGGTTCGGGCCCTGGGAACCGGCGAGAACGAACAAGGCCGCTCCGCCCGGGACCGTTCCGCCCAGGACCGCTCCGCCCGGGGTCAAGACGACCAGCCCGGTGAGAGCCCGAGCAGGTCGAGCTCGGATCTGACGGCATTGCCCGCTCCCCTCAACTGGGCGCTCGACCGGCTACTGGCGATCGAGGCGACCCTGGGGAGCGCACGCGTCCTGCCCGGACTCTCGATCATGGCACTCGCCCGAAGGCCGGAGGCGTGATGGGGGATTCGCGCACGAGAATGCTGCTGGGCATGACCCTTCTGCTCGTGCTGGCCGCCGGACTGCGCTTCTGGGGACTGGGCCGCGAGGGCGTGTGGTGCGACGAAGCCTACACCGCGCGCACCGTGGCCCTTCCATGGGACGCGATGTTCACGCGCCTCGTCGGCGAGGACGACGCCCCTCCGCTCTACTACCTTCTCCAGAAACCGCTCGCCGCCTTCGATCACCGGGAAGCCATCCTTCGTCTTCCGTCGGCTCTGGCAGGTCTGGCAGCGGTGGCGTTGTTGCTCTACCGATCGAGGCGCGACCGGGACCGGGCCGCGCTGTGGGCCGCGGCACTGCTCGCCACGCACGCCTACGCTGTCTTCTACGCCCGGCAGGCGCGGTCCTACAGCCTGCTCATACTCCTGGCGTTGATCCTGATCTACGCCGCCCGCGACCTGCTGGACGGCCGGAGGCGCGCCGGGCCCGTGCTGGCCGGCAGTGGTCTCTTGCTGTGGATGACGCATCACATCGGCGTGTTGCTGGTCGTCACCTCCTTGCTCACCTATCCCCTGCGGCGCCGGGGCGCGGTCGCCTTGCCCCGCTGGGCCCTGTGGCACGGCATACCGTTGGCCTTGTGGGCTGGCTACTGGCTGGCCTCTTCGGGGCAATTCGGCCAACACGCCGAGCTCAACGCCTGGATCGCGGCGTACTGGGAACGCCACAGCCTGCTGCTGGCACCTCTCGCGTCACTCGAAGCCATGCTTCCGGGAGCGCTGCAGGCGCCCGACGGCAATCTCCCCTTGCCGGTCCTGGTCACCCGCCAGAGTCTGTGGATCCATCTGAGCTTCGCCGCCGCCTTGCTGATGCTCTACGGCCTGTTGGCGCCGGCGACGTGGCGCGGCCGGTCCGGCAGGCTCGCGAAAGGCCCCAGCGAGTCGCACAAGCTCGCGACGCCCCCCGGCGAAGCAGCAGGCAGCCTCGCGACGCCCCCCGGCGAGTCGCGGAACCACACCCGGAGAACGGCGATCGAGTTCGCCTTCTTCCTCGGCCCCCTGGTCCTGCTCGCGGCCGCTTCGATGATCTCAGCCCCGGCCTACGTGGTAGGCCGCACCGACAGCGTCGCCTTCGCCGCCTTCGTGCTCCTGGCCGGACGGGGGCTGGCGCGCCTGCCGCTGCCGGCGGCGGCGGCAGTCTGGCTGCTCTACTCGTCTCTGTCTTTCGCGATCCTGGCGCCGAGCTACGGCCTCACCCCCAACCGCACCGGGCCGCAGGGAACGCGCGCCGGCAAAGGCAGCGACCGCGCGACGGCGGCGTTCCTGGCCGGCCAGCCCGGATTCGGGCAGGAGCCGCTCGTTCACGGCATCCTGACGGCGCCCTCGATCGAGTACTACCTGGAGCGATCGGCGCCCGGTCATCCGCACCTCTGGTTCCCACAGGTCGCCGGCACGAACCCGGCCGCCGTGGCCCCTACGCCGCTCGACTCGCTCGATGTCTATTACCAAGAAGCCCTGGCCTTGCGCGCGAGGTGGGAGGAGACGCTCGAGCCGGACCAGGGCCCCTGGATTCTCGCAACGTTGCAACCGCCGGGCCGCGAAGCGCCGGTGCTCACCGCCGACGGCACCATCACCGCCAACAGCGTCGCCTTCCCAACGAACCTACTCGTCTATACGCTGGTCGGGATCGAACGGGTGACGCCTGCGCGAGTGTACCAACAAGACTGGATGGGGGGCATGCGAGCCGTGCTGCACCTCCCGCGATCGGCGTGGATCGACCTCGAGGCGCTCCCCGCGATCCAGTCTGGGCAGGCCTCGCCGGCCGCCGGCGGGGGGAGGTGAGCGGCGATCATGGCCTCACGAACCATCCGCAAGCCGAGTCCGGGAGCGAGGCGCCTGCCTGGCAGGGCGCCGCGGGCGCCGCGGGCGCCCCGTGCGCCGGGGGCGGCGTGGGGGCCGTGGGTGCGGTGGGCACGGTGGGCGCCATGGGCGCCATGGGCGCCGTGGGCGGCGCTCGTGCTGCTGGCGGCCTTGCCCTATCTGAACGCACTCGGGACCGGTTTCGTCTACGATGACGGTGGCGTCATTCTGAAGAATACCGCTCTGGCCGCCGACGCACCCTGGTGGCGCAGCTTGATCTCACCCTACTGGCCGCCGCCCCAAGAGGCTGGCCTGTACCGCCCCGTAACCTCCTTCACCTACCGCCTACAGCTGGGCTTGCACGGCGCGCAGCCGGCCGCTTTCCACGCGGCCAATCTGCTGCTCCACGCGGCCGTGTGCCTGGCCGCCTTCGCGGTACTGCGCCGCGTGCCCAGGATCCGATCCGCCCTGGCCTGGTCGGTCGCGGCGCTCTTCGCCGTTCATCCTCTGCACACCGAGGCGGTGACCGGCATCGTGGGCCGCGCCGAGCTCCTGGCGGGGCTCTTCGGTCTCCTGGCCTACCGGGCATACCTTTCGGCTTCCACGCCCGCGAGGTGGGCCCAGATCGCCTTCGGCCTGGCACTCGCGCTGGGCTCGAAGGAAGGAGCCATCGGCTGGTTCTTGCTCATCGGCGCCCACCGGGCGGGCCTGCTCGGCGACGGGCGCGGGTACTTCTCCCTGGGGCGCGAAGGCCGTCTTCGCGCCGCGTTGCGTGATGACGCGATGTGGGTGCTCGGGGCGTTGCCCTACTTGATCGCGCGGGGAGCGGTCTTGGGCTGGCACATCGAGACCTCGCCCACGGTGATCGACAATCCGCTGGTCGCCGCCGGCGCTGACGGCCGGATCCTGACCGCCGGGAAGGTTCTGCTGCACGGCTGGCGCTTGACGCTCTGGCCGGCGCCGCTCTCCCCCGACTACAGCTTCAACGCCATTCCGGTCGAGACGAGCCTCATCGGGCCCGGCGGACTGGCGCTGCTAATACTGCTAGCCGGCGTCGCGCTCGCCATCCGCTACCGCCACCGCGCTCCGGCCGGTGTCTGGGCACTCGGTTTCTACCTGGCCCTGCTGCTTCCGGTGAGCAATTTGTTTTTCCCCATCGGCACGATCTTCGGCGAGCGACTGCTCTATCTGCCCCTGCTGGGCTTGCTGGCCTTGCTGGCGCTGGGTGCGCGCGCCGCCGTCGGAGCTGTCGTTGACACCATGGGCGGCGGCGTAGGGACTAGCGGCGGCGCCCTCCCCCGGCGAGTGCGTGCTCCAGCTCACGACAGCGGTCCGGTGCGCATCGTTCTCGGCGTGCTCCTTGCCGCGACCCTGCTGGCCGGCGGCGCCCGCACCTGGGCGCGCAACGAGGTCTGGCAAAGCGATCTGGCGCTCTTTCGCGCCGGGGTGGAAGCCTATCCAACCAGTGCGCGCCTTCAGGCCAATCTGGGCACGACCCTGGCGGACAGTGGAGACTTGCGCCAAGCCGAGCATCACCTACGCGCATCGCTCCAGATCGCGCCGGGCAACAGCGCCGCGCTCGAAGGGCTCGGGCACGTCCTCATCCTCACCCAGCGGTATGAGGAAGCCGAGCAGGTGCTGCTCGAGGCCACCGAGCGTTATCCCAATGATCCGGAACCGTTCGGTCGCCTGGGCAATCTGTATCTGGAGACAGAACGCGGTGAGGACGCCCTCACTGCCTTCGAACGCCTGCTCACGCTGCGACCGAATGCTACCGAGGGGTGGATCGGCAAAGGGTCGGCGCTCTTTCTCCTTGAGCGATTCGATGCCTCGGCGCAGGCTTGGGAGCGCGCCGCCGAGCTGGCAGGCCCGGGGCAGGATCTGCGCCGGTACTACCTGGCCGCGCTCATTCGGGCCCAACGCACGGACGACGCCATCGGATTGCTGCGCACGATGCGACGGCAGGCGCCCGGTGACGTGGCGCTTCAACACGAACTCGCGCGTCTTCTGCTCGAAGCCGACCCCCACGATCCGGCCGGCCTCGACGCGGCCCGCAGGGCCGTGGCCGAAGAACCCACGCGCGAACACTGTGCTACACTGCTGAATCATCTTCTGGCGCGTGAAGACTGTGACGGCGTTCAGAGCTTTCTGGAGAGCACCGCGGTCCGGGCTCTGCCCGACTCGGTGCGGACCGCCTGGCGACGCCGCGCCGCCGCCACGTGCTGGGGATTTAGAGGGAAAGGAGTGGCGCGTTGAGCCTCATACCGCAAACCACCGGCTCGGGAAGCGCGGGTGGCCGAAGCATCTGGATCTGGATCCTGGCGACCTTGCTCGGGGGCCTGGCCCTGCGCCTCGTCGCCTTTCTGGCCTGGCACGATGGCGCATTCTTCGGTGAGCCTGGCTTCGAGGACGCGGTCTACTGGCAGCGCTGGCAAGCCCTGATCAATCCGGAAACCCAAACCGGGCTACCGTGGGGCGCTCCCGCCTACGGCTACCTGCTGGCCTGGCTCGGCGCCGTTTTCGGCCACACCATCACCGGTGTGCAAGTCGTCCAGTCCCTTCTCGGACTGGCCCTCGCCCCCGTGCTGGCCTGGGCACTGCGGCCGCTGCTGCTGCAGCGCCACTGCTGGATGGCGGCCTTCGCCTATGCGATTCACCCATTGGGCCCCTACTTCGAGTTGCGACTGACACCGGTCGTCTGGATCCTGGCACTCGTGATCCTGACGACCCGGTTGCTCTTCCTGGCCACCGGGCCCGACCGGGGCCGGTCGGTCCTCGGCGGACTCCTGCTCGGAGCCGGATGCCTGTTCCGCCCCTTCCTGTTCCTGGCGCTGACGGCCGCGGCCATCTGGGCCCGACTGCGGCGGCCGGCGGAGCCCGCCGGCGTGACCGCGCCCGCGAAAGCGTCCGGTTGGAGCGGCGCGGCGATCGTGCTCGTGGCAGCTGCCGCGTTGCCACTCTTGCTCTGCGGCTACCACGCCACCCTCCCCGATGGGGGCTTCGCCTGGAACTGGTCCGACGCCCACGCTTTCCACCGCAGCCTGGATCCGGAAACCTGGGGCACGCCGCGTGCCACCGCCCCCCCCGCCTGGACGACGCCCGAACAGGCCGAATCGATCGCGCAGCAGGCCGAGGCGCGCATGCTCGACGACCTGCAAATCGCATCCTACTTCCGCCGAGAGGGCGCCGGAACCTTGCTGTCCCAGCCGGTCTCCTCGGTCGGCACGATCGCGGCCCGAGGCGCGCTGCTGCTCTCAGCACATGAGATCCCCGACCCCGTGTCGCCAACCGCCGTCTTCGAAGATCAGGCTCCTTACCTTGCTTGGGGCCTGCACCTCTTCCCTGCGATTCTGGGCCTGGCCGTGGTGGGCTTCTGGTTCTTGAGCTTGGATGGTCGCGCAAGTCGGCTGCTCACTCCGGTGGCGGCTCTTGCGGTGGTCAACGTGCTCGGACTGCACTCGTCGGCCTCCCGCTGGCCTTTGGCCGTGCTTCTCTTGCCGGCCGCGATCCTGGCACTCACCCAGTTGCCGGCCCTGGTGCGCCGCTCGCCGTTGCAGCCGCCACGCTGGCTGTTGCCCCTGGCGGCGCTGTTGGTCGTGCTTTCGGCCCTAGATCTGCCCGGGGCACGCACCCGCTTCGAAGACCGGTCCGAAGACCGGCGCGAGGAGGCCCGCATGCACCTGCAACGGCAGGACACGCGGGGAGCCACACGCCTGTTGCGCGAGGCGATCTTCTTCAACCCCGAGAACGCGCTGGCCTACAGCGATCTGGCCCTGGTGCACCGGCACGAGGAGCTGGCCGGGGCTGCACGTGAGCAATACGAGAAAGCCCTCGAGGTCGATCCGCAATGCGAGCCGGCTCTCTACGGGCTGGCCGAGCTGCTGAGGGTGGAGAAGTCCTATGCCGAGGCCGAGTCCCTGGCCTTGAAGCTCGTGAACCTGCATCCAAACCACCCGCTATACTGGAACGAGCTCGGTGCCATCGCGACCCAGATGCACAAGTTCCCACAAGCCCGGCTGGCACTGCAGCGGGCCTTGCAACTCTTCCCGGGCTATGAAGCGGCGCAAACGACCCTCCAGTCGATCGCCACCGCCCAGGAACAGGCCGGCGCGATGCTGCTGCCCCCCGAGAGGATACCGGCCGATGACAGCCCTTTGGCGCGGCTCGGCCGGGAGGGGCTCGCCGCCCTGTCGGCAGGGGCATTGGCTGTGGCCGACAGCGCGAGCCGCATGGCCCTCGAGGAGTTCCCCGATGAGCCATTCGCCTGGTATGTGCGCGGGACGGTGCTGCTCAGGTTGGAGCAGCCGCGGGAAGCGGCCCGCCTGCTCGAACGGATGGTGCGGGCCGAGCCGGGGAGAATGATCTCGACCCAGATGGCGGCGGGGGCCCTCTATGCCGCAGACCGCATCCCGGACGCCCACGCCCTCGTTCGCTTCAGCTTGGAGAACGCGGCCGATGAGGGGAATGCCCGCCGGATGGCCAAGATGGCCAGGTCGATGGGACTCGACGTAGAGGTGCCCACCACCGACGGTCCGGCCACCGACGGTCCGGCCACTGAGGATCCAGCCACTGAGGATCCTCCGCCCGGGCCAGGGGGATCCGGCTGGTGATGCCGCGCGGGGACTGAGTCCGGGGCCACAGAACCCCGGGCCGATGTCGCGCTTCGCCATCGCGCGTGCGCGACGATCAGCCACCCGCAACGATTGGCCGGGCGCGACGGCGACGATCAGCCACTCACGACGATTGGCTGGCCGCGCGCGACGGCGACGATCAGCCGCCGATGTAGGGCAGGTTCTTCAGGTTCTCGAGCTCTTCGGGAGTCATTTCCCGGTAGTCCTCATCCCAGGGAGGAGCACTCTCGGGCGGCCGGCGCTCGAGCCGCTCGGGTAGGATGACCGACTCCATCACACGTCCATCGAGCCCCATCGGAATCGGCTCGCCGAGCAGGTAGAGCACCGTCGGAACGATGTCGATCAGCGAATAGAGGCGCCCTTCCTCACGATCCCGCCGCCCGGGACGGATGTCGGGACCGGTCAGCATGTAGACCCCGTTCATCTCGTGCCAGCCCGACAGCAGCGCCCCATGCGGGCGCAGATAGGCTTCGCCGCCTTCGGCCTCCGTGTCGCCATACACCATGAAGTTGCCCACCGACGGCAGCGCCACCACATCGGGACCCAGCTCGGCATAGGTACCGACGAAGAGTTCATCGCTGGTCCACACCGCCTCCACGAGCCGGTCTCCCGTCACCGGATCGCGCGCGGCCTCCAGGTCGCGCACCAGGCGCTCCCGGATCGCGAGCGCCTCCTCCGGCGACCACGGGGCCTGCGGATCGCGTCCGCGGCGCGTGATGTAGAGCCGGGAGGCATCGCCCTTGTCCAGGCAGTAGATACTCCCCGCCTCGCTTTCATCGAGCGGCCCGTCGCCACGCCGCAGATACTCCTGCACGAGCAAGTCTTGCCGGAGGGGACCGAAGCCGTGATCGGAGAGCGTCATCACGTAGGTCTCGGGCCCCACCGCCGCGAGAATCTCCTGGAGCGTGCGGTCCACCTCCACCCAGAAATCATGCATCGCACTGCCATAGCGCGCCGCGCGCTCGGGATCATAGTGCGGGTTCTGCGGATCGGAAAACATCCAGAAGGTGTGCTGGATGCGGTCGGTCGCGGTGAAGACGACCCACATCAGGTCGAAGGGTTCGTTCGTCAACCAGTCGAGCGTGATCCGCTTCCGCTGTTCCATCGACGTGTAGTAGACGTTGAGCAGGCTGTCCTCATCCCCGGCTTCGAGCTTCATCTGCATATCGTCGAGGTCGTAGGGCTGAATCCGCTCGGCCAACTCGAATGGATGGGTATAGCCTTCCTCGTCCATGTGGGGGAAGCCGGCGATCATGAGTCCGTTGACCTCATCGGGCGGATCGGTCATCGGGACGTTCATGATCAGCACGCGCTTGCCATTCGCGCTCAGCGCTTTCCAGATGGGCTGGGCGCGACGGTTTTTGGCCGTCTCATTGACAATGATCGACTGGTTGGGCAGGCGGCGTTGGAAATCGTAGATGCCGTGCTTGCCCGGATTGACGCCGGTAATCGCGGTCGTCCAGGCGGACGGAGACAGATAGGGCACCACACTTTGCAGCTCGCCCCATGCGCCCCGGGACTGGATGTCGGCCAGTGTCGGCAGGTCGCCCTGGTCGATCCAGGGCTGGATGAGTTCCCAGGTAGCGCCGTCGAGACCGATGACGATGACACGTGTCTCGGGAGCCGAACCTCCACAGTGCACCTGGGGCAACGCCAGGAGCAACGTGCCGGCCACGATGGCGACGCCCCATGCCCATGATCCTAAGCTCCTCATGGCCAGACCCTCCTTACGGCTCATTGCGGCTCCTTGCAGCCCCTCGCAGCCCCTTGCAGATCCTTTCGGCCCCTTGCCGCTTCGATCGCCGGCGAATGAATCACCCAGCGAATCACCCAACGAGCCGTCCACCAGAGAATCGCCCAAGTAAGCACCCACGAAAAGGTGAGGATCCCCAGTCAAGGATCCTCACCTTTGTTTCATCTACCCGAACTGCCCCGGCAGGGTCCAGTTCCAGGAGGTCTTTCGCTTCGCGGGACCGGATGAATCTGGATCCGGTCCGCGCCGACCATGACCGTGTCTAGCGGTAGATGGTCTTGATCGAACCCCAGCTGTGGTTCTCGGCCGGCGACGCGCACGGGTTCGGATCACAGGACTCGTAGGACTCGTAGACGTCACCTCCCCAGTACTCGAGGCAGTCCTGCTGGTACTCCATGATGCACTCGGACACCGAGAGGCAGCAAGGGGTCAGCTCGCCCTGAGCCGCGCAGTCGTAGACCGGATCGATACCGGTCGTCGGGCAGTAGAAGCCGATGTGCCAGGTGCCGAAGTTCTCGAGACAGTCTTCCTCGGGGCGAACGGTACACGTGCTGCCGATGCAGCAGGCCCACTCCTCCGGGCAGGGATTGGGATCGCAGCTGTCGAGTTCCTCATACCAGGTCCCGCCAGCGTCAGCGCACGCGTCCTCAGTCAGGATCGAGCACTCACCCAGGATGCAGCAGACCGCCTCCGGCGTTTCTCCGGGACAGCACTCGACGCCTTCATTGTCGCCAATGCCCATCGCGCCCAGACAGACGGCATCGAAGCTCACCGGTGGAGGCGGATCCGGGCAGGTGCCCGTGCCAGCGAAGTCCATAGCCGGGTCGACATCCAGCTGAATCTGTGTCGTGTAGTAGGCGTAGCCGAGGAAGTAGTAGACGGCCACGAAATTGCCTTCCCACTGAACATCGGTGGCTACGACCGCAGTACCCTCACCAGCGCCGGGCCAACCATCGGTCGGGAGCTCGAGGTTGTTCGTCAGGCAGGCACCATACTCGGTGAAGTAGAATGCCTCATCGAAGTCGGGGCTGATGCCGAACTCGCTTCCGCACCAAAGCTTCGCCTCGTCCCACGCCGCCACGACGTAGAAGAGAGTCGGGTTATTCGGGTCTCCCAGGACCGGCATGTTGGTGTTCTGCTCGTCGCAGCTGGCGATGCTGTACTGAGCGCCATATTCGGCGCACCAGTCCATTCCAGCCGAGTATACAAAACCTGCCGGGGCGTGCGTGATAAAGACGCCGCCACTTAGATCGGTCTCGTCTGCCGAAACGTCTTGAAAGCTCGCGCCAAAGGCCAAGCCCATGAGCGCCAGAAATAGAAGTGCTCTCCTCATCACCTAGACCTCCTTGAAAGACAAAGCTTCCATGCCCTGCCGGGTTCCTATGCGGCCAGCGTACTCCAACCCCGGACCGCTTTCCTGACGAAAACCGCACTCACGTCCTTTTACGGCAGCTTGGGGAGCTACTACAAGTTTTTTTTCGAGCTAACGGCTTTCGAATCCGGGAGGAAACAGCTCCCAGCAGCGACATCCAAGCCCCTCGGGTTGCCCTCACGAGGCAGTATAGACCTGTCCGGGCGGCACGGGAAGGAGGATCTCGCACCCGAATGCGGAGGCTGTCGTCCGGACCCCCGGCACGCCGGACTGCAGGCTCGAGGCTGGAGTGGACACAAGACTCGGAACCGGCCGAAATCACTAGTTGTTGTAGAGTTGCTTCAGGTGGCCCCAGCTGGTGGCCTGCGCGGGCTCACAGGGATTGATGGGGAAGCAAGTCGTGTTATCCCCCATGTATTCACCCCCGCCCGCCACGCAGTCCTCCAGGGTTACGACCTCGCACTGCTCGGCGAAGCAGCAGGCCCCGGCCGCCGGAATGGGCTCGCACGGATTGTAGCCCTGGCGACCGAAAGCAAGGCGGCCGTAGTTTTCGGTGTAGATCTCGTCCATGACCGGCGGCGTGTCCCCCGTCCCGATCTCCCCCACGCCGACCTGCGGATTGATGTCGAGGGGGATCTCTGCCTCTCCGTAAACGTAGGAGGCAAACCAGTAGATCTCGGTGATCGGGTCCCGGGTGAGGTACTGGTCGGTTCCTACCACGGCAGTGCCCGTATTGGGCCCCGGCCACCCCGGTGTGGACAGCTCCAGGGTGTGATTGAAGAAGCAGTCTCCGGAGCGATAGATCTCGAAGTTGGTGGCGTCGTAGTCGCCAATGCCAAAGGCGATGCCGTACATCTCGATCGGTCCGGGACTGTCCTCGAAGACGGCAAGAACGTACCAGACCACCGGCGTGAGATCCCCGGCGTCCGGCACCGGAGCGGACACACTGATCTCACTACAGCTTCGCAGATTCGTCATCCCGCTGTAGTCGTCGATCGAGGTCGTGTATTCGATATCGAGCGCGACGTGCGGCACGAGGTAGGCATTGGCATGGGGGCCATCCTGCGCAAGAGCCGCCTCGCCCAGAGCACAGGCCAGCACACCGGCAATCACTACCACCCAAACCTTGTCCCGCCGGGTCATCGCCCCATCTCGGCGGCTGCGATCTCTGATCAGCATGTGATCTCTCCACCCACTCATGGACCCTGGTGGTCGTATCCATAAGGTCATACCCAGGTCCCAATCAAAGGTTCGGCAACCAGGACGATGATCTGCACGCCCAGAACGGCAACCATCCCCCCAGGGCGAGACGGCCAGTGGGCGGACGAAGAACGGCAGGAGGGCAAAACGAAGCGGCCCGGATCACACGTTCCGGGCCGCTCGTTCATCGAACAAACGAATCGACTAGGGAGCCGGAGTGCAACCCTGGCTGGTACCCCAGACATTACCGAAGTTGATGAAGTCGGTCACGTCGATAGTGCCATCGCCAGTGGTGTCGAAGCAGTTCTGGCCGCCACTCCAGCCGAGGGAGCCGAACGCGATGAAGTCGTCGGTACCCATAGCGCAGTCGCCCGCGGCGCCGTTCCAGTCCGGGCTCGAAACAACGTCATAGCCACGAATCGGAAGGCCATCGGCCACGATTCGAGCAGCCGTGGTCACCTCGCAGCAGCCGCCGGCGGCCATATTGAAATCAATCATGCCGTTGACATCGGTGTACCCACTCAAGACCAGTCCATCGCAGTAGCACAGGGTGGCATCGCACTCGCCCGCGAAGAAGATCTCCACGAAGACGTTGTCCAGAGGAACACCACCAGTAGCCGCCACGAGCACCGAGATATTAGCCATGCCCACTGGGGCCGGCTCATCACCGATCACCACCATGCGCTGAGACAGGAACCCGTCGAGCGGGGTCACTTCGCACGCCGTGGGATCGGGTACGTTTGCATAGGCCACACTGCTGCAGAGTGCAAGCATGACCACAGCACTAAGAAGCCTCTTCATCTCTTGCTAACCTCCCAAGGGTTAATTCATTCTCCCTGACGCTCCTCAAGGAGACGTCATGATGTGACGATACATCGATGACCCTTGCTCCGGCACCTCCTTTCTTGTATCCACTGCTAGCTTGCACATTCAGGAGTATACCAACCATTGACGTGGCTGTCAAGCCGGAGTACGAGGCGTATGTAAGTACACTGTGAGGAATTAGCTTGGGCGAAACAGGACTCGAACCTGTGACCTCCTGCTTGTAAGGCAGGCGCTCT
>CAZNJE010000046.1:0-15574 GCA_964573295.1 uncultured bacterium
CCCCCCTCGGGGGGGCTACCTCAAGCCACGCCCTATGGGCGTGGTTGATGACTGATTCGACCAAGGTGATACGACCGAGCGGGGATGCCTTCCGTAAGTGTAACAAGATTACATTGATGGCAACAGGATTTCGTTGATTCGTGTGGCTTCGTTGGTTCGTGTGGCTTCGTTGGTAGGGCAGTGTCCAGGTGCTCCTGCGGTTGGATGCCGGCCGTAGTGAGGACCGATCCCGCAGAACGTCGGGCAGTATATCGGACTGATTGTGCGAAGCGAACCCTTCAGGCCGTTTGCCGCGACAGGGGATCGGCCTGGTCGGCCTGATCGGAGAGCCTGCCGCGACAGGGGATCGGCCGGGTCGGAGAGCCTGCCGCGGCAGCGGATCGGCTGCGTCAGGCTGCCAGCGGACCTTCCTCGGGTCCGGGAGGAGACTGTGAAGCTGGAGGCTCGGCGGCGGCAGCAGCCCGAAAGGTGAAGCTGAACCTCGTGCCACGCGCATCGCCGTCTTCCACCCAGATATGACCTCCCATCAGGTCAACGAGGCGGCGGCAGATGGAGAGTCCCAGGCCGGTGCCCCCGTATTGGCGAGTGGTGGATCCATCCGCTTGGACGAAGGCTTCGAATATTTGCTGATGCTTCTCGGGTGGGATGCCGATGCCCGTGTCCTCCACCGAGACGATCAGATCCAGGTCGCCTCCCTCCGCCGAGGCCGATTCGGTTGGGGGATGGTGGCAGGCGACCGAAGTGCGGATTTCACCATCATGGGTGAACTTCAGGGCATTGCCCACCAGATTGACGACGACCTGGCGAAGCCGCGCCGGGTCACCGATCAGGTACTCCGGAACGAGTTCATCGACATTGAGCGTGAAGCCGAGCCCTTTCTCCTTTGCTTGCAGGCTCCAAGGATGTACTGCCTCGCTGAGCTCGTGACGGATGTCGAAGGGCACGGCCTCGAGTTCGAGCTGCTCGGCCTCGATCTTCGAGAGATCCAGGATCTCGTTGAGCACCCGCAGCAGGGTCTCGGCGGATTCCATCGATGCCAGGAGAAGCTCGCGGGCGTCTGGCGCCGTCACGAAGTCATCGAGCAAGCTGAGGAGTCCGATGATGCCGTTGAGCGGGGTGCGAACCTCGTGGCTGGTGTTGGCCAGGAATTCGCTCTTGGCGCGGCTGGCCCGCTCGGCGGCCTCGCGCGCACAGACCAGCGGTGTCACGTCCACGAAGGAGACGATGCCCTCAGTGGGCTGGTCATGGGCACCGTGGAGAGCGACCGCATTGAGCAGGATCGAGCGTCGTTCGCCGCGCTTGGTCGTGAGCATGCATTCGGCCTTGTCGATCCGGACGGGTTCAGCCGCCACGGTCCGGCCGGGCAGGGCCCCGGCAAAAAGCGGGCACGCTTCCTTGCAAAGCGAGCAACCCAGGGCCCGACAGGGTGAGCCGACGATCTCGTCTTCGGTGAAGCCGGTGATTTCGGTGAAGGCCTTGTTGATCGAGGTGATCGTGCCCTGGGGAGTCACCGTGAAGATGGCGGTGACCGCCGTGTCCAATAGCTGCTCGCGGAAACGAAGCGCATCGTGCAGGTTCTGGTCGGCGAGCATGCGGGCGGTGTCATCACGGTTCGAGCCGCGCGTACCGAGCCACCTGCCATCTGGCGCGTAGACCGCCCGGCAGTCATGGGCTATCCAGCGGACCTGGCCGGAGCGGTTGATGATGCGGAACTCAAGGTTGCGGGCCTCGGATGAGTCGGGCTCTTGTTCTTGGTGCCCGGTGACGATCGCTCGATCGTCGGGATGGACGATATCGAGAAAGAGATCGGGCCGGGTCAGAAACTCCTCGGCCGAGTAGCCGGTGATGGGCAAGCAGGAGGGGGAGACATAGATGTAGCGACCTTCGGGATTGATCCAGTACTCCCAGTGAAACGTGAAGTCCGCGATCGTTCGGTAGCGCTCCTCGCCCTCCTTCAGCTGTCGGAAGGCGGTGGCTCGTTGGATCATCATGGCCGCGAGCCTGAGGTAGCGCTCCACGATGTCCTTCGTGTGCACCTTGTGCCCGGGGGGCAGCTCCAGAATCGCGAATCCCACCAGTTCGCGGTCCTGAAGTAACGAAAGCCGGTAGAAATTCGCTTCGGTGTTACCTTCGAAGGCCGGTCGAAAGGTGGCCGGCAGGCTCGCCATCAGCCGGACGGGTTCCTCGGGCGGATGCGCCAGAAACGTGGTCGTCAGCGCATCCCGCCACGGGTCCGAGAGTGTGACGGGCGGATTCGAGTCTGAAGTCGGGATGGGTTCGTAGGCATCCTGAGAAGTAGCGTGCGCCCGGCAACGGATCTCCTCGGCAGTCTTTCCGAGAACGAAGAGGGCGGCCTGGTTGGCATCGCACAGACGCAGCAGGTTCCGGCAGAGGATGCCGTGCAGGTCCTCTTCGCTCCGGCCCTCGACGTCGAGGACGGTGTCGTAGAGCACGCGCAGCATCCGGTTGCGCCGCTCCAGAACCTGGGCAGCGTGATCCTGTGGCGATAGAGCCGATACGGCACCGCGTCTAGCTGGCGCGTCGGACACGTTCATCCTCCCGAGCTTTCGAATCGCCCGGCACTTGCACGCTTGGCTCCGGCACGGGTCTTGGTGTTTGGTTCGCTCGTGACGTTTCTTGGGGTGCATCTCGCAGCATTGTCGCCAGCCCGCGGGACCGGCGCCGCAGGCCGTAGAAGCACAACAATGCCGCGCTCGCGAGCCCGCCGGTCAGAAGGGGTGCGGGAATGCCCGTCAGGGCGGGAAGGACGATGCGTTGGGAATCGTAGCCGTGGGAGAGCAGCGGGTTGACCACGTGTACGACGAGAGCCATTCCCGGAATGAAGGCCAGCATGACGACGAGGAAGATGAGATTGCCCTCTCCGATCTGGCGCAGGGTACCCAGAATGCAGCCGCCCGACAGAATGATTCCGGCGCCGAAGAGTGCGCCACCTAGAACATTGTAGAATCCGTAGCCGCGAATCTCGCCAATGGGCTTGAGACCCAGCTCCGGATTCCAGTAGGAGGAGGCCAAGAAGCCCACGCTCGTGATGGCGAAGATCAGGGTGAGCATCCGAAGGATCCTCTTCCCCCGGCCCAAAAAGATCTCCACCATGCCCGCCGCGATGCACAGCCCGGCACGCTGGACGAAGAAGCCGAGGCCCACTCCAAAGAGAACGCCCAGTCCCAGCGTCGACGGGAAGCTCATCGCAAGTCCTTTCGAAGCGTCAAGGCGAAGACCGCGTAGGCGCCCAGGAAGATCCCGGCGACCGACAGAAAGGAGGACACCGACAGCATGGGCATTCCCGTTACGAAGGCGGTCGTACAGGTGCCCGGTGCGAGCGTGATGCCGATTCCAATGAGAAGGCCCCCCAGAATGGCTCGGGGGAGGTGCCTGGCCGGCGGAAGCCGCAGCAAGAACTGCCGCCCGAAGCGGGCCCCCAGGAACGCGCCCGCGATGACGCCGATGTTGACGCCAAGGGCGAAGAGGAATTTCCCCTTCGGACCGGACTGGCCGAGAAGCGGCAAGAAACTGCTACCACCAATCCAGAACTTGCCGATCATCCAGTACATGGTGACATTGAGCACTGCGAAACCGGTCACCATGAATGCCGGGCGCTCCCACGCCTTGCGCGACCGCATTCTTTCCTCCACCGACGCGACTGTCTGCGATGAGGCCCTCGCTGTGCCTGGTCCTACAGGCGGAGATGCCCCCGCGGCTAGGCGGCGGACGCCGTAGCGTCGTCTTCCTTGGCCAATGGCCGGCGCGAGACCACGATCATCCAGCCCCGCTCTTCTTCTGTAATCTCAACGACCATGTCCTCGAACTCTTCGAGCTCTTCGGGCACGGCGCTCAGTACCAGAGGATCGTCCACTCTGAACCGGATTCGCTCCCCCGGGGTCAGCGTATGCACGGCCTGAACGATTTCCGCGATGGGACGCGGGCACACCATGCCCGTGAGATCTTCGAATGGGCACTCCCCGCGATGCGGATCGTTGGCCATGGTGCCGTCTCCTCCCGTACTATGGATGGGATCCGAGCAATGGATCGTTTCGTCAGGATCCATGAATGACGAAGGTCTCCAGAAGTTCTCAGGGGCCAGGATCCCGAGGCCGCGGATGCTCAAGAACACAGAGTCTGTGAGCCACAATCTCCTTCATCGGAGGGCAATTACAGGATGCTTAGTCCAGATGGGACCTTGTGATTGAATTCGGGATCGCGATGACGCTTGGAGCCGCTCTTGGGGCTGCGTAAACATAAGTGTTGTCTTCGGTTGCTTCGGTGCCGGCCGGAAGGTCGCGTCGGGTCCGTTTGGCGCCGGCCGGAAGCCCGTGTCCGGCCAGCTCGGCGCTATCCGGGAGGCGTCGGAGACTCGCTGGAGGCTTCGACACAGGGTTTGGTTTCGCTGGAATCAGCAGGCGGGAGGCGAGGATGAGTGGTCACGATCGGGAGTTCTTGGACGAACACCGCCGCGAGTTCGACCGGGGCTATGTGCAGGTCTATACCGGCGATGGCAAGGGCAAGACAACGGCTGCCATCGGTCTTGCGGTGCGGGCAGCGGGGGCCGGTTTGCGTGTGTACCTGGCTCAGTTTATCAAGTCCGAACCCTATAGCGAGATCGCCGGCCTGGAGTGCCTCGGTGACCGTATCACCTGCCGGCAGTTCGGACGAGGGTGCTGGTTGCGCGGCGAGCCGGCCGAGGAGGATCGCCGGCTCGCGCAGGAAGCACTGGCGACCGTCGGGGGAATCTTACGTGCCGGCGAGTACGAGGTCGTCATCCTGGATGAGATCAACGTCGCTACCCACTTCGGTCTCGTCGACGTGGCAGCAGTGTTGAGGTTGCTCGATGAACGGCCGGAACGGGTCGAGTTGGTCTTGACCGGCCGGCGCGCAGATCCGCGCGTGATCGAACGTGCGGATCTGGTTACCGAGATGGTCGAGCGTAAGCACTACTATCAGCAGGGAGTGCTGGCGCGGACCGGCATCGAGAGTTGACCCACATCGCTGCCAGTAGAGGCGATGGTGCCTGCCGGCGTCGATAGTGGATCCGCCCCGAGGCTAGGGACCTGTGACCATGCGTTCGCCGGCCGGCTGGGCAAACTCACGAGCTTCCTGCATGGCCCGTACCAGGCCCGCCTGCAGCGCCCGTGGCAGGATAGGGGCTGGCCGGGCCAGAAGTTCGGTCACGGGTAGCTGGAAGCTGCCCTCCAGTGTCCGCGCCTCCGTCCCGCTGCCGCCCAGGCTGATCATGCCCATGCCCGTGACACTGAATGTGCCGGCCAGTTGATTGTCGGCCTGGGACGTGATCGTCAGCGATCCGTCGGCGATCGTTCCCGCCCCCGACGCCATGGTGAGTAGATAGGAGATCCCGGCGCTCTCGCTATAGACCATGGTGGCGTTCGTGTTCTCGTTGCCTTCCAATATGATGTCGAAGGTTGCCGGTAGACTCGTGAACTCGGGGAACACCATATTCAGGCTGTAGTGACGGCCATCGTTGGCGCTCCCGGAATAGGAGAGCGCCCAGGAGGAACCGCCGGTGTTGTGGGTGACCATGCTCACCGTGGTGCTCGGGGTCACGACCGTTGGGCCTGGTTGGGTCACCTCCAGACTGAATGATTCGGATCCACCGGGACCGCAGGCTTCGTCGGGGCCACTGATGCTCGTGCCCTCAGAGTCGAAGACATAGGACCCGGACTCGAATCCGCCCGGGCAGCCGCCCGAAGCAACCAGGTCCATGGTTCCGTTCAGATCCACATGCGTGGCCGTGACAGTGCCGCTGACGTTGTAGTCATAGGTCACCGTGCAGCCCCCGCCGAGATCCTGTTCGTACTCGCAACCGAAGGACACGTTTGTGCCGTTTACATTGACGTCGCACTCGGGTCCGAACTCGTAGTCGCCCGAATCGCCGCATATGTCAACGACCTCCCACTCATCCGACAACGGCTGGCCGCCGCCGGCCGGGGTGATGACCGAGTGCATGCAGAAGTAACGGTTCTCCCCTTCCTCGCAGGGGCTGGCGGTACTGCCTCCACCTCCACCTCCACCATTGCCGTCCCCGTCGTCGTTGTCACTATCGCCGCACCCGGAGCCAAGAAAGGGCAGCGAGCTGATGAGGACGATGAGCCCGGCGAAGAGCAGACCATTCAGAAATGCGAAGCGAGGTTCCTTGCGATGCATATGGGTAATCCACTGATACACGATGGCGTCCTTTCGTGGTCAAACTGGTCAAGCCGCCGTTTGGGATGTGGCGACAACTGCCAATGTCATATGGGCCATCTATAAGGAAGGGCAGGACCATTGGTTCCCAATGTTTCGCGCCCGACCTGAATGAGTTGCCTGATGTTGCCTGATGTTGCCTGATGTTGCATGAACGCGCTGCCCGATGAGCCGTGGGCTCGTTCGTTTCGCCAATACCGAGGAGAGCGACATGAAATCATCGATTCGTTTCATTCTGCTGCAGCGCTCTTTCTGGAGTGGGTTGCCAATTGCAGGCTTGCTAATCGCCGGATCGTTCGTCGCGGGCTCGCTGATTGCGGGCTCGGCATTCGATGCGCGTGCCGAGATCGTAACCGAGGTCGTGACCTATGAGCACGATGGCACCACGCTGGAGGGATTTCTGGCCTATGACGATGCTGTTTCCGGGCGGCGACCCGGGGTGCTGATCGTGCACCAATGGATGGGTCTCACCGAAAACGAACGGATGCGCGCCCGTATGCTGGCAGGGCTCGGCTATGTAGCCTTCGCTGCGGATGTCTATGGCGCGGGTGTTCGACCGCAGAGTACCTCCGAGGCCGGCTCACAGGCGAGCAAGTTCAGGTCGGACCGCGCCCTATTCCGCGAGCGGGTGGCGGCCGGGTTGGACGTGCTCGCGAAGCACCGCCTCGTCGACAACGATCGGCTTGCGGCGATCGGCTACTGCTTTGGCGGGGGCGGTGTACTGGAGCTGGCGCGATCGGGAGCGAAGGTCGCCGGCGTGGTGAGCTTCCACGGCAATCTCGACACGCCGAATCCGAGAGATGCCGAGGCCATTGAAGGGAAAGTCCTGGTTTGTCACGGTGCGGCGGATCCCCACGTGAGCCGGGAGTCCTTGTTGGGCTTCATCGACGAGATGGAGACAGCCGAGATAGACTACCAGCTCATCATGTATGGTGGCGCGGTGCATGCCTTCACGCAGAAGGAAGCGGGCACCGATCCTTCTCAAGGCGCGGCCTATGATGCTGACGCCGACCGCCGGTCATGGGAGCACATGCAGCTCTTCTTCGCGGAGATCTTCTAGACTTCTAGACTGGTGATGTCACCGCCGATGCCGCGACCGGTCCTGGGCGCCCCTCGAGGAGAGGAGCGCCCAGCGAGTGTCCTTCGCACGCCCCAAAGCGGCGCGTGATCGCGCGCTCGCTACCTGACGATCAGCACCGGCCTGGAGCAATCCTCTCCCAAACCGCTCAGTCGCAGGTAGTAGGTGCCTGAGGCCAAGGGTCCCGGCTCGAGCGTCAGCGTGTGCGTGCCGGCAGCCGCCACCCGCTGTGCGGCGGATAGAGTTTGACGGCCGCTGATGTCGAAGAGCTGGACGGTCACGTTCGCGGCCGACGCCACCTCGAAGCGGACCTCGATGCCGGCGAGCCCCGGGTCGGAGCGGGCGGCAATCAGTCGCAGCTGGTCGGGCGTCTCCTCGCCTGCCACGATCCCGGCTCCGGCCACCCCGTCGTCGACCTGGTAGATCACGTCGTTCGTGTTGACTGCGATCCACAGGTACTCGCCATCGTGGGTGATGCCGTTGGGGGATCCGCCGTTGCCGGGACAATTGAACTCCCCGACGATCTCCCCAGTGTCGGCATCGATCTTATAAATGATGGCGATCCCGCTCATGTTGTTTTCCGAGACCCAGATGTACCCATCTGCCCAGGCGAGTCCGTAGGGTGAGGAGCCGGGGGCGGGGAACTGGCCGAGAACATTGCCCTCGGTATCGAGCTCCCAGATCTTCTCCGGGGAGCGAGAGTCGGCCAGCCAGAGCGACCCGCCGTCCCACCCGAGTCCGATGGGCTGTCCATCGCCACCGCCGGGTGCGTCGAAGAAGCTGATCACATCACCGGTGATCGGATCCATCGAGTACAGACGTTTCTCCGACAAACACACCTGCCACAAGTGTTCGCCATCGAAGGCGAGCCCCTGGGGCATGACGCCCGCGTAGGGCACGATATCGATCACCGCGCCCGTCTCGGGATCCAGGCGGTAAATGTTGCGCTGCTCGGTGGGCGAGAAGATCACCTGGTAGAGCTCTCCGTTCACCCAGGCCAGGTCGGCGGTGTTGTCACCCGCGCAGGGAATCGTATGCAGGACATCGCCCATCTCTGCGTGGGTCGGAGATGCCAGAAGGCAGACGGTTGCAACCAGGGCGAGCGTGACGATCGTTCGCAGGCTGCTGGGAGAACAGCCGAGGGGCACACGGTTCTTGGAGAGAGGGAACCTGCAAAACATCATGATGCGCCTCCTTTCTCGGGTTTGTGCGCACCCGGCCGGGGACTGGGCCCGGTCGATGATGAAGAGCACGCTGAATGGCTGGCGCACATGCAACAAAGATGTTGTCCGCATCATACCTGATCCGTCCCGTGGTGAAAATCCGTCCTTCCCCCATGGATCTGGGCCGGGCCTCCGAACAGCGTGCAGGTGGGAGAAGGACCATCGCGGAGGCGCTCCTGGGCCGATCCTACATCTGCTTACGTGAGTTGACGTTCCGCTGATCGATCTCGCCGCGGCCAACCCGGCTTGAGACGCGGGCGACCTTTGGCTAAGGTTTCTTTCCCTGGCCTAATGTAAGGCATTGTGAACTTTCACTCGGGAAACCGGCACGAGTGGTGCATACTGTTTCGTTCCTCTTGAATCCGGGCCTCATCGGGCCGGATGGAGGATGGGGAGAGATGAATGGAGAACCCGCGGGCCAAAGAGATCCTTCAGGGGCTTCAAGAGAAGTACCCGCAGAAGTTCGTGTCCGAGACGGCCGCCTTCGGCAACATTCGGCGCGGGGACCGGATCTTCATCGGAACTGCCTGCGGGGAGCCCCAGTATCTGGTTGGGGCGCTGATCGACTACGTGGCATCTCACCCCAAGGCCTTTTTCGACGCCGAGGTCTTCCACGTCTGGACCCTGGGCGTGGCGCCCTACACGGACGTCAAGTTCAAGCGCAATTTCCGGCACAACTCCTTCTTCGTCGGCAACAATACCCGCGAGGCGGTCAACACGGGCATGGCCGACTACTCGCCCATCTTCCTGTCGCAGATCCCGGCCCTCTTCGAAAACCGGCAGGTGACGATCGATGTCGCCCTGGTGCAGACCTCGCTGCCGGATGAACATGGCTACGTGAGCCTGGGGATCAGCGTGGACATCACGAAAACGGCGGTCGAGAACGCCGATATCGTGATCATTCAGATCAACGAGAAGATGCCCCGCGTCCTGGGGGACACCTTCCTGCACATCGAGGATGTCGACTTCGCCATTGCCCATACGGAGGATCTCCTCGAGTACCGCGCTTCGGTGCCCGGCGATATCGCCCAGCGGATCGGCGAGTATGTCTCCCATATCGTGCAGGACGGCGATACGATCCAGGTCGGCTATGGCAGTCTTCCCAACGCTATTCTGGAGAGACTCGCCGACAAGAAGCACCTGGGCGTTCACACCGAGCTGCTCAGCAACGGGATCGTCCGGCTCATGAAGGCCGGGGTGATCGACAACACGCGCAAGTCGATCGACCGAGGCAAGTCGGTGGCGGCTTTCTCGATGGGCCGCGCCGAAACCTACGAGTTCTTGCACGACAATCCCGCGATCGAATTCCGCCCGATCAGCTACACGAACAATCCGCTGACGATCGCGCAGATCGAGAACATGACGGCGATCAACACGGCTCTGCAGATCGACATGACGGGCCAATCGAGCGCCGAATCGATAGGATCGACATTCTACAGCGGCATCGGCGGCCATGCGGACTTCATGCGCGGTGCCGTGCTGGCCCCGGGAGGAAAGACGATTCTCGCGGTGCCGTCGACTGCCAAGGGGGGAACGATCTCCCGCATCGTCCCGTTCCTCAGCGCGGGGGCCGGGGTGACATTGGGCCGGGGTGACATTCACTACGTCATCACCGAGTACGGGATCGCCTACCTCCATGGCAAGAACATCCGGGAGCGGGCGATGTCGCTCATCGCGATCGCGCACCCCAAATTCCAGCCGCAGCTGATTCGCGAGGCGAAGGAATGCGGACTGATCTACAAGGACCAAGCGTTCATCCCCGGCAAGAAGGGTGAGTACCCGAAGCAGTACGAGACACGCCGTTCGACGAAGAAGGGTCTGCCCCTATTCATGCGGCCGGTGCGCATCAGCGATGAGCCCATGCTCAAGGACTTCTTCTACTCGCTGACCGACAAGAGCATCTACCGGCGATTCATTAGCCAACGCAAGGACATGCCCCATGAGCGCCTGCAGGATTTCGTCGTCATCGACTACACGAAGGAGATGGTGATCGTCGTCATCCTCGAGCGCGAGGGCAAGAAGGACGAGATCATCGCCGTCGGCCAGTACGGGATCGAGGAGAGCTCGCATGTGGCCGAGGTCGCGCTCGTGGTGCGTGACGAGTTCCAGGGGCAGGGTGTGGGTCGGGAACTGCTCGGCTACCTGACGCACCTGGCCCGCCAACAAGGGTTGCTCGGCTTCACGGCCGAGGTCCTGGTGGAAAACACGCCGATGCTCAGGCTGTTCGAGAAGATGGGTTTCGACATCGAGCGGCGGACGGCAGAGGGTGTCAACGAGCTTCGTATGACCTTCCGAGGAACAACATGAAACCAGACATGCATGGGCCGCGCGGCAACGCCGCGCAGAGCGAGGACGGGACAGACCTGGGGGCTGCGCCGGGGGCTGGGTCGGGCACAGTGTCGGGGGCTGCGCCGGGAAGCGCCTCAGGCGCTTCAGAAGCCCCGCCTGGGGGCTCGGTCGAAGCAGGGCGCCAGCCGGCGCCGCCGGAGATCCGGTCGCTGTTCGAACCGCGATCGGTGGCCGTGATCGGTGCCTCGCACGACAGCGCCAAGATCGGTTACAAGATCTTGCAGAACATCGTCGAGGGTGGCTATCAGGGCAAGATCTACCCGATCAATCCGAAGGGGGGGGAGATCCTGGGCCATCCGGTCATGTCGTCGATGGATGCGATCGAGGGTGAGGTCGACGTGGCCGTCACCGTCGTGCCCGAGAGGTATGTCTTCCCATCGGTCGAGGCCTGTGCCGCCAAAGGTGTGAAGCACAACATGGTGATCAGCTCCGGGTTCTCGGAGGTCGGAAACCTCGAGGCCGAACGAAAGCTGATCGCCTTCGCCCGCAAGAACCGGATGCGCATTCTGGGGCCCAACATCTTCGGTCTCTACTCGGCCACCGCCTCGCTCGACGCCACCTTCGGCCCGGGCGGCATCAAGCCCGGCCATGTGGCCATCATCACGCAAAGCGGGGCACTGGGACTGGCAATGATCGGCAAGACGGCCGTTGAGAACATCGGCATCTCGGCCATGATCTCGGTGGGTAACAAGGCCGACATCGACGAGACCGACCTGCTGGACTACCTCATCGACCATGAAGAGACCAAGACGATCCTGATGTACATCGAAGGCGTCAAGAACGGGGATCGGTTGGTTCATGCCCTCAAGCAGGTTACTCAGAAGAAGCCGGTGGTCGTGATCAAGTCGGGCCGTTCGAAGCGCGGCGCCGCGGCGGCCGCCTCGCACACCGGCTCGCTGGCCGGATCCGACGAGATCTTCGAAGCCGTCATGCGCCAGTGCGGCGTGCTGCGGGCCGAGTCGATCAAGGAAGGTTTTGACCTCTGCAAGTTTCTCGCCACCAACAAGGTGCCCGCCGGTGACAAGGCGGTCATCGTGACCAACGGCGGTGGTATCGGTGTCCTGGCCACCGATGCGTGCGAGAAGTCGGGTGTCCAGCTCTATGATAATCAGGAACGATTGAAGGAAGCGTTTGGGCCTGTGACCCCCGACTTCGGCTCGACGAAGAACCCGATCGACTTGACCGGGGGCGCCGGCCCCCAGGCGTACGCCGAGGCCCTTGAAGCCGGCCGCGCGGCGGATGAGGTGGCCGCTACGATCGCGCTATACTGCGAGACGGCCGTCTTCGATGTCAAGAGCTTGACCAGCATGATCCGGGACGCCCACCGCGAGTACCAGAAGATCGACAAGCCGGTCGTCTTCAGTGTGTTCGGCGGGGGAACCTCCCAGGAGAGTCTCAAGGAGCTGGCCGACGAACGGATCCCGGTCTTTGAGGATGTCTATGACACGGTCTCGGTCTTGGGCGGCATGTTCCGCTACCAGGAGTACCTGAAGCGGCGTACCGAGCGCGTCGATGAGGCCGAGATCGATGTGGCCAAGATCGAGGCGATCGCCCAAGGAGCGCACCGGGACGGCCGGTCCTTCCTGCTGGCGCACGAAGGCCAGGCGCTCTTGAATGCGGCGGGCATCACGCCTCCGTTCAGCCGCGTCGCCCGCAATCTCGACCAGGCCATCAAGTACGCCGAGGAAGCGGGGTATCCCGTGGTCCTGAAGGTCGTCTCGCGCGACATCCTGCATAAGAGCGATGCCGGCGGGGTGGCGCTCGACCTCGAGAACCGCGAGGAGGTGATTGACGCCTACCAGGCCATCATGCGTAACTGTCGCGAGGCCGTGCCCAATGCCCGCATCGACGGCATCGAGGTGGTCGAGATGGTGCAGGCGGGTACCGAACTCATCATCGGAGCGCGGCGCGATCCGGCATTCGGGCCGATCGTGATGTTCGGCCTCGGGGGAATCTACGTCGAGGTCATGAAAGATGTCACCTTCCGCGCGGTGCCCATCAACCGCGCCGAAGCGACGGAGATGCTCAAAGAGATCCGCGCTTATCCGCTGCTCTTGGGCGTGCGCGGCGAGGATCCGAAAGATATCGAAAGCGTCGTGGATGCGATCATTCGCCTGGCGACGGTCATTCGCCGGTGCGAGAGCATTACCGACATAGAAGTCAATCCACTCATCGCCTACGAACAGGGGAGCGGATCGAAAGCTGTCGACGTGCGGGTGCTGCTCGCCGGGGTCGAGGGAGGTCGGAAAGATGCATAGGCTGATCGTTGCTTCCATCAGTGCCAGCACTGGCAAGACCAGCGCCATCGTTGGGATGGGATTGGGGTTGGACCAGAAGGCCGGGTACTTGAAGCCCTTCGGGGACCGGCTCCTCTATCGGAAGAAGCGGCTGTGGGACTACGATGCCGCTCTCTTCGAGAACATTTTCAAGCTCGAAGACAATCCCGAGGACCTGTCGATCGGTTTCGATCATTCCAAGCTGCGCTTCATGTACGATGAAGCCGGCACGAAGGAGAAGCTCAACGAGGTGATCGAGCACGTCGAGCGCGACAAGGAAGTCGTCTTCATCGAGGCCGGTCGTAGCATCAGCTACGGCGGCTCGGTGCATCTCGACGCGGTCTCGGTGGCGCGTCATACCGGCGGCAAGCTGGTCTTTGTCGTCGGGGTCGATGAGTGTCAGGCGCTGGATGAAGTCCACCTGATCCGGCACCATCTGAATCTCGAGGGCGTGGACTTCGCGGGCGTCATCGTGAACAAAATCCATGACATCGAGGATTTCCGCGCCACCTACGTCCCGATGATCGAGGAGATGGGTGTGCCGGTGCTGGGTGTGGTGCCCTACCTGCCCGAGATGACGCGTCTGTCGGTACGCTTCCTGGCCGACAGCCTGTTCGCGAAGGTGATCGCCGGCGAGCCGGGCCTCGACGGCGTCGTGCGCAACATCTTCGTGGGGGCGATGTCGACCGACGCGGCCATGCGCAACCCGCTCTTCGCCAAGGGCGAGAAGCTGGTCATCACGAGCGGCGATCGCAGCGACATGATCCTGACGGCCCTCGAGGGCACGACGGCGGCAGTGGTGGTCACGAACAACATGTTCCCGCCGGCCCACATCATCTCGCGGGCCGAGGAGAAGCAGGTGCCGCTGTTGCAGGTCTCGGCCGATACCTACCAGGTGGCCAAGCAGGTCGATGACCTCGAGCGGCTCCTCACCCCGCAGGAGTCTGACAAGATCGAGCTCTTGAAGAAGACCTTTGCCGAGTCGGTGAAGCTCGAAACTGTGGTGGGGGCCTAATCCAGCGGACGACGCCGTCCAGTGAGGTTGGCGAGCGGTGCGGCTGAGCGGTGCGGCTGAGCGGTGCGGCCGAGGGGTGCGGCCGAGCGATGCGGCCGAGCGGTGCGGCCGAGCGGTGCGGCCGAGCGGTGCGGCCCGCCCGCCTCGAAGCGGCGGGGTGGGCGCCGGGCGCCGGGCGCCGGCGCCGGGCGTGCGGCCTACTTGAACTGCGTCTTGATCCATCCCCAGGTCTCGCCCTCGGCCGAGGTCGGGCAATCGCACCCGGGCAGCTCGCCGGTGATCTCGCCGTGAATCACCTCGCCGCCGGCCAGGACGGCCAGGTAGTCGTTGGGCGTCGCGACCTCGATCGGAGCCCAGTCGGTGAAGAAGCACACCGTGCCGTACCCGGTGGCCTCGGGCACGCAATCCTCGCCCAGCGGATCGAACCGGACGACCGGGGCCTCGATCGCCAGCTCGTCGTCGCCCTGGCAGAGGAACTCAGCGGTCCAGTAGACGGTGCAGGGCGGGGTCGGCAGCGGAAGCCCGGCGGTGGTTTCGCCGGCGGGTTCCTGGGCGCCGAAGACGAGGTCCTCGCACACGCATCCGCACTCTTCCAGCGCCAGGTCCAGATCGAAGCAGACCAGGGCCGAGTCCGATCCCGTGTCCCAGGTCAGGTCCAGGCAGTACTTCCAGGCGCCCAGCTCGGGCTGTTCGGTATTCGGAACGGCGGTGACGTGGCCCGATACCATGGCCTCGGCCATGGCCGGGTTCGGCACCGATACAAAGAGGGCGCCGAGGACGGCACCGAGAACGGCTGAATGGATCGCCGCGACACGAAGGCCGAAGCGAAGGCCGACACGAAGGCCGAAGCGAAGGCCGAAGCGATGGGTAGTGGGGGCAGCCGCACGAGTGATCATGTTGGTCATGGAGATCAACCTCCCTGAATGGGCTCGGATACAAGGAGCGAAGCCGCCATGGCTCCGCCGCGCTCAAGGGCCCTCTGGTCAAGCCGAGGTGACCATCCATCGACCCGTTAATGATCCCACGGGGGCTCTGATGCTGTCAAATCCGTGCCCCGTCAGGTGGCGGAAAGCGGACAGCGGAACAGTTCGTGAAGTGCTTCTTGGGCAAGGGTTTGCTTCTAGGTTCCGCGAGCCGAAGTGAGACGATCGCGAGTTGGCGGGCCCCGGCCACCGAAGAAGCGGCCATTGTGTTGCAGGGCCTGCCGCTGGCCCTGCTAGGGGCCGCGTGCCGGGTGAGGCGTGACACGGCTGACGGGGCAAGGGCTGGGCACCGATGCCGTGCGGCCAGGCGCCGGTGCGGTCGAGGCGCCGGCGCGGTCGAGGCGCCGGTGCGGTCGAGGCGACGGTGCGGTCGAGGCGCCGGTGCGGTCGAGGCGCCGGTGCGGTCGAGGCGCCGGTGCGGTCGAGGCGCCGGT
>CAZNJE010000046.1:15674-37820 GCA_964573295.1 uncultured bacterium
GCGTCCCAGGACCGCCGTTTACCGGCGCCAGAAGGAAGGGCGCAGCACCACGAGGACGGTGAAGATCTCGAGCCTGCCCAGGAGCATGCACAGGATCAGGATCCACTTGCCCGGCAACGGGATCCAGGCGTAGTGCTGCGTCGAGCCCACACCCGAGAGCCCCGGGCCGATGTTGCCGATCGTGGCCGCCACGCTCGTGACCGCCGTGGTGAGGTCGGGAATGAAGATGGCCATCAGGATCGAGCAGAGCACGAAGAGCCCGGTGAAGAGGAGAAAGAAGCCCAAGATGTTGGCCACCATCTCCTCCTTCATGGTGGCACCGCCGACCTTGAGGGGGACGACCAGACGCGGACGTACGACCTTGCGCAGCTCCCGCCAGGCCGCTTTGGCGACCACCATGATGCGGATGATCTTCATGCCGCCACCGGTGGATCCCGCGCAACCACCCCAGAACATGAGCACGACCAGTCCCAACGCGATGGCCCGTGGCCAGACGTCGAAGTCGGCCGTGCCGTAGCCGGTCGTCGTGAGGATTGCGGCTACCTGAAAGGCGCCGTGCCGCAAGGCCCCGCCGAAGGTGTCCACCTTCTCGATCTGCTCGGCCACGTGTTCCCGGTGTTCCAACAGCGAACGCGGGTCCGCTTGGAAGTGGGCATGAGTGACGTCGGCGTCCGGGAGCCCCGTGAATGTCAGGATCAAGCTTACGATCAAGGTGGCGACGACGAAGGTGGCCAGGTAGACATGCAGCTCACGGTTGCTGCGCACCAGGCTGAAGTCCCGGCGGAAGATGATGCGGTAGTGGATCAAGAAATTCATGCCGGCCAGGAGCATGAAGAGTGTGATGATCCAGTCGATGTAGGCGCTGTCATAGGCGCCGATCGACGCGTTGCGCGTAGAGAAGCCTCCCGTGGCGAGGGTGCCGAAGGTGTGGCAGACCGCGTCGAAGAGGCTCATTCCCCCGAGTTTCAAGAGCAATGTCTCGGCGGCCGACAAGAGCAGATAGACTCCCCAGAGGATCTTGGTGGTCTCGGCCAGGCGGGGGCGAAGCCGATCCGCGGTTGGACCGGGTACCTCACCGCGGAACATCTGATAGCCGCCGACGCCCATGGCGGGGAAGATCGCCAGGGCCAGGGTGATGATCCCCATCCCACCCAGCCAGTGGGTCATGCTGCGCCACAGCAGCAGGCTGCGCGGCAGCGCCTCGATGTCGGTCAGGATCGTGGCACCGGTCGTCGTAAAGCCGCTCATGATCTCGAAGTATGCGTCGGTGAAGGCTGTCACCACGGCGAGGATCGACATCGGGCGATCCTGCAAGAACCAGGCGATGAACGGCACCGCGCCCGCCAGGGCCAGGAAGACCCAGCCGAGGGTGACAACGGCGAAACCCTCTTTGGGGGTGCCGCCGGCCTTGCCGGCCGAGCGGCAGTAGAACTGCAGCGCCACCCCCACGACGAGAGTGAGTGCGATCGTAACGAGAAAGGAAACCGACTCGGATCGGGCAAACAGGTCGGCGCCGTACTTCACCCGCTCATCCCACAGAGCCAGTCCCAGGGGAATGACCAGAACGCCGCTTAGCAACTGTAGCAAGCGACCGATTGCGTAGAAGACAGCCTTGCTGTTCATCCGTCTCCTCAGTTGCCGACCCGGGTCCCGGCAAGGCGCCCGGTCCGGCCCGGCCCGGCATGACCGTGGCCCCGGCAAGGCGCCCGGCCCGGCACGACCGTGGCCCCGGCAAGTTGCCCGGTCCGGCTGGTCTCGGCTATCGGCTAACGTCCCCGGAACACACCCTCGATCTTTCGTTTTGTCTTGGGATTCGTAAGCACAATCACCCCATCGCCTTCCTGAATGTGGGTATCTCCCGTCGGGATGATGGTTTCGTTGTCGCGCACCACTGCGCCGACGATCGAGGTCTTGCGGAAGGGCTTCCAGATGTCATGAAGCGGTCCGCGAAGGGCCTTCGCGCCCGGCTGGACCTGGAACTCGATCGATTCGAGATCGAGGTTGCGCAGGTGCAGCTCCATCGAGATACGTCCGCGGTGGATCTGGTCCATGATTTCCTGCGCCATGACCCGCCGGGGACTGACCACGTGATGTACGCCGATCTCACGGAAGAGCTGGTTGCTCTGGGGTTCGTAGGAGACCGCGACCACTTTCGGGACGCCTTCGGATCTGGCCAGCAGTGCGCTCATCACCGATAGCGTCGTGTCTCGCCCAGCCCCGACGAACAGGTCAGCCCCGCGCGTGTTGATCTCCCGCAGCACGTCGCGCTCGGTGGGGTTGCCGCGGATGACCTCGACGTTGTCGAGCCGCTCGGCCGCGCGCCGGCTATGGGCCGGGCTCGGATCGATCAGGGTCACATCGTCCACCCAGCCCTGCAGTGCTTGGCACAGCAGGATGGCGGTGAGACCGTCGCCGGCGACCACGGCCTTGCGAACGCGCCGGTCGGCCAGACCCAGGAAAGACAGATAGGTCGGCAGGGATTCGCGTGGCATCACCGTGGTGTAGTCATCACCGGGCTCGAACGTGTCGCTGGCGACGGGGATCCGGGTGTCGTCCCCGCGCCGCAATGCCACGGCCAGCAGATGATGATTGCCGGCTTCCTGGGACGCTTCGGCCAGGGTCTTGCCGATGATCGGCATCGGCTCGCGCATGATGTGGCGCACCACGAGCACCTTCCCGTCGTGGTAGCCGAAGACCTCTTCGACGTCGGGGATGCGCGCGATCTGGTCAATGATTCGCACCACGAGCTGCTCGGGGTCGATCACGCTGGTCACGCCCAACTTCTCGAGGTCGACCTGCCAGCGGGAATTGCCGAACTCGGGGTTGCGGATCCGGGCGATGCGGTTGGCCACGTTCCACTGGGCGGCGAGGGAGCAGACCAGGATGTTGACGTCGTCATTGGACGTGACCGCCAGCACCATCGAGGCGTCACGCAGTCCCGCGTCGGTGAGGGCGCGTGGACTGGTGCCCGTGCCCTGGACGACCAGGATATCGAGTTTCTCGGCGATATCGGCGCAGCGGGTAGCGTTCTTCTCCACCAGGGAGACGTCGTGCTTGGCTCGCTGAAGCTGCATGGCCAGGTCGAAGCCGACCGTACCGGCTCCGACGATCACGATCTGCACAGCGTGCGCCTCCTCATGTATGCCGCCGCTGGCTTCACCCGGCGGTTGGGTAGGACTGACTGCGAATGCTAGTCCCCAATCGGCTATGGGATGCCCGGGGACGAATCGGAGAGAGACTACGACCCATCCCGCGGACGCTCAAGCCGGAAACCGGCAGGTTCCGGTGAGCGTCCGCGCGCAGGTCGTCTCGGTAACATCCTGCGGAGGAGGGGTGTAGGGGCTATGGCTTGTCGGCAATCTCGAACGCCGGAATGACCGGCAGCAAGACATAGGACGGATGCGCCGCGTCGTGGTAGATCGTCTGGCGCGCAGATCGGTAGTCGGTGTCCATCTCGTTGTGTCCGCCCGTGTTGAGATTCCGGGAGAACACGGGGAAAGAGGCCGAGGCGACCTCGATGATGATCGACTCCCCCGGACGGAAGGTGGTCCCGATCTGCCACAGGTCGAGCTCGTAACGGTAGATCCTCTCCGGTACCAGCGGTGCCGGGGCGGCCATCGACCGGCGGAACCGGGCGCGAAGCTTGCCCTCGGTCAGGTTGTGGATGTAGCCGTCGGTGTCGCGCATAGAAAGACGGACGAACCAGTCGGTGTCGGGGGCCGATGACGCGGCCCAAAGCACGGCTGAGATTGGTCCGGCGATGGTAAGTGGTTCGGTGAGGGGATCACTCTCATAGACGAGGATGTCGTCGCGCTCGGTGAGGAACTCGGCGTAGTGGGCCTTGCGCTCGGCCCGGATGGCGTCGACATCGATCGTGTCCGGGACCGCTTCGGACGCGGCCTCTGTGGACTCGCCTTCGCTGCCGGACCGTTGCTCGTCACCACTGCCCTCTTTCTGGGTACCGCTGTCCTTCTTCTGGTCCTCGGCGTCGTCACCCGAATCAAACCCTAGATCCGCTCGTGGACTCGGAGTGGGGTCACCCGGATCGTAGACGAAGTGATCCGGGGGGCTTTCGGCCCCGGGTGCCTCGAATAGGGCACGTCCGTTGCCGTTCAGGCTGTTGGCCCCACCGTCGCTATCCAGGTACAGCCGGGTCAGCTGCGTCTCGGGCAGGGGATAGGTGTCACCGTGGATCCAGCGATTGCTTTCCATGACGAACAGCGAGACCAGCGGCTCGCGGTCGATCCCATTGTCGATGCCTTTCAACCAGCGATCCATCCAGCGCAGGTAGTCGCGCTGCAGATCGATGATGGCGCTTGGGCCGAAGTCGCGTTCGCCCATCTGCCGGGTGGCGGTATCGGTGTGACCCCAGGGGCCGAGGGTGAGCTTCTGGTTGCGGTGGCCGAAGGAGCGCATGGCCAGGTAGTTCAGTTTCGATCCGATGCCGTCCCCATCGAACCAGCCCGACTGATGGAAGACGGGGATGTCGAGCGGTCCCAGGTGCCGAAGGAAGTTGGCCGGTTCCCAGTAGTCGTCGTTGGTGGGATGCTCGATCCACTTGCGCCAGTATGGGTTCTTCTTGCCCAGTACTTTCTCGTCGATCTCGATCACGGGAAGATGCCTCAGATGCCGGGCGTAGTCGGCGTCGTCCACCTCCCGCATGCGCGCGCCGGTGATGTCGCCGGTGGCCTCGGTCTCGAGCACGTTGGCCCACCAGATCGCTCCGAGGAGGAAGAAGGTGCCATACTCGTAGGGGATGTTGTAGAACGGATCCGGTGGCGCCACGTTGGGGATCATCGTAGCCAGATGCGGCGGGCGTTCGCGGGCGGCCCACCACTGCACCCAGCCCAGATAGGACGCGCCGATCATCCCCACCTTCGCGTTCGACCAGGGCTGGACGGCCAGGTACTCGATGGTATCGTACCCATCCTTGCCCTCGTTGACGAATGGCTCCCACTCGCCGGGTGAGGCGAAACGGCCGCGGCAGTCCTGCACGGCGAAGACGTAGCCCCGACGCGCGTAGAAGCGGGCCTGTAGCTCGTTCATCTCCTTCTTGTAGGGCGTGCGGCCCAGGATGACCGGGAAGCGTCCCTCGGCCCTGGGACGGTAGATGTCGGTAGCCAGCGCGATCCCATCGCGCATCCCAATCATGACGTTTGGCTCGACATCCACCTCGTACTCGGGCGCCGAGAGCAATGGATCGACCTCAACGGGAGCCATGAGTGCCTCAAAGCCCTCGCGCACATAGGCGCCGTGCTGGGCCGGGACGTCGCCGAAGATGACCCGGCCCGCCTCGTCCAGGTAGAGGGTCACGTCCACGCCGGGCAGGCCGAGGCGATAGCGTTCGAACGTCCAGTCGCGGCCGCCCATGGCTCGAGTCTCAGACGAGATGCGCTCGACCGAGCTCTTCAGGGTCACCTGCGGCACGATGAAGATCGAAAACGCTTGCTCGCCACCGGCTTCTTGGTCATAGGCATCCACGAACAGGCGCATGAGGGCGGGATTGAAGTTCTCGAAAGGGATCGTTCCTTCCGGCAATGGCACGACGCGCGGCTTCTCCTGGTGTGTGATCTCGGCGGTGCTGTCGGCTCGTGTTACCGAGACCGGGCCCTGCGGGGTCTCCATCGACATCGCGGTCCACTCGCCGGCGGCATCGGTTTCGATCGAAAGCGTGGTCGTGACGGTCTGGCCCGCCATCGAAAGGGTGTAGGAGCCCTGGTAGGAGCCGTCGGGGTTCCAGGTGTAGTGGGTCTCGACCAGCACTTCCTCATTGAGATAGAACGTGAACTGGCCGGCCTCCTCGCGGCCGGCCAGCGAGATCGCGCCGGCCTGAGCGGAGGTGGGAGCGGTGCTGGGATCAGTGCTGGCAGTGGCGCAAGGCAAAGCCGGCATGATCGCCAAGGCTAGCAAGGTCAACAAGGCCGGCAGAATCGGCATTGCCATCCGGGCAGCGGCGGCTCTTCCGTGTGATCGCGGCGGCGAGGTTGCCCGTGCGTATCGTCTGGCTCGTGAGAGCCAGATCCACAGGTCGCCGATTCCGTGGTTTCTCGTGGCTTTCATGTCTTCCTCCGTGTGAACGATCCCAACCGGCAAGCGGTACATGGCCAGCATGAAGATGGGGCAAAAAAACTACGATCCATGCTCCAGCCTACGAACATGCCACTGGAAGATCGCGAACATCAGCAGCATACCGGCGATAAGAAACCAAACCAACCACGACGCGCCGGCATTTGCGGCACTCTGGCCAGCCAACGATGCGTACTGCCACTGCCACACTCCAAGCATCGCCACGATCAAGACGCGCGCCGCCAGGAATGCGCGCAGTTCGAGCCGGCGCAAGCTCCAATCGAGTGCGACCGTCTCGGCCGGTGGGCCCAGATAGGCTCGCGCTTTCTGCGGGATGTAGCGTGCCCTCGACAAGATGCGGCGCGTGGCCCACGCGCCCGCCACGACCAGGAGGCCTTGCACGAACAGCAGCGCGAAACGCCGGATGGCCGATCCGAGTGGGCCGGGTTCTTCCCACAGAGCTGCGTCGGTCGCCAAGAGGAGTGTGACAAGCAGCGTGGCGACCCACAGCAAGGGTGGCAGCCCCTCGAGCCAGAGGGGATAGGCGCGGCTCAGCTTGCGCGGGCGCAGGTCGGCTGTCAGCCGATCGGGGGGCGGCAGCCGCTTGCGTAGCCGGACGGCGGTGTGCCGTTCGTGCAGATAGGTCCACAGGAACAGGGCGGCCGAGAGGAGCGAGACGGCGGTCAGTCCAAGACGCCGCACAGAGATGGTCAGGTCAGGAAGCGTGGCCAAGAGCCCTATCGCCACGAGCAGCACGCTCCCCGCCCCAAGCTGGAAGAGCCTCGCCTGACGGCCCGTGCGCCGCAGCTCACGATCGACTTCTTCCGGAAGGCCGCGCAAGCCTACGGTGAACGCCAGGCCGGCCGCCCCGAACCAAGCCGACAGGAATTGGAAGGTCACGATCTGTCCCACCACGACCGCAAGAGCGAGATCCTGGGTGGGCGAATAGGCACTAGTCATCATCGGGCACCTCCTGATGGGGAGTCTCGAGCCGTTCGCGAAGCCGTGCCAGCAGCTCGGCGCGACTCAATCCCAGGGATTCACCATCGGCCACCAGGCGGTCCACGAGTGCTTGAAGCTGCTCGTCGGTCTTGGTGCGGGCCGCCTGTGGGGCGCGCGGGCTGACGTAGCAACCCCGGCGTGGCCGACACTGGATCAAGCCGTCACGTTCGAGCAATAGGTAGGCCTTGGCCACGGTGTTGGGGTTGATCTCCAACTCGGTCGCCAAGGTGCGCACCGAGGGCAGGTGATCGCCCGGGCGCAGATCACCTCGCTCGATCGCGCGGCGCACCTGGGCAATGATCTGCTCGTAGATCGGTGTCGCCCCTTCGGGACGAAGCGTGAGGAACATGACGCCTCCGTGATTGGATGCCGGATGCCCGGTACCGGAAGCCCGGTGCCGGAAGCCCGGTACCGGAAGCCCGGTGCCGGATGCCTGGTTCCCGGTACCGGAAGCCCGGTGCCGGATGCCTGGTGCCGGATGCCTGGTTCCCGGTTCCGGATGCCCGGTTCCGGATGCTGGAGAGCTTCGTTGATCGAATCGGCAACCGTTTCTTCAATCTGTACTACTTATTCTAGTACAGAAATGTTTCCGCCTGCAATCCTGTTTTGCGTCCAGTGTCAGGATGTCCAAGGGGTCAGGTTGGGGGGGGGGCGTCCAGCTTGCAAGGGGCACCCGAATCAAGTCGGAACTTGACATGGTTGAATCCGGCAATTGCTTAAAAGGGAATTAGTTAAGGTTGGATCCCGGGATCCAATTGTTGTTCACGGATGCAACAAACGTGCCTTGGGTGTATCTGTTGAGGCCTCTGTCGGAGCGTCTGTCGGGGCCTCTGTTGGAGCCTTAGCCGGAGTCTCTGTCGGATGCCTCTGCCGGAGCATCGACCGGAGCGTCTGCCGGAATGCCCCTCGACGTGTCCTCCGCAATGCCCTCCGCAGCGTCCTCCGCCGTGTCCGTAGCCGGGCATCGGCGGGGAGCGACCCGCAGCGAGAGGACTCGGCTATCCCCCGATGGGTGCCAGGACGAAGATTACCACATCCCACACCCCGTGCGAGATCACGCCGGGCCAGAGGGAGCGGGTCCACCAGTACAGGAGTCCCCAGAACACGCCGCACACCAGGGCGGCAAGAACGAGCATCAGGTTGAGCGACCACGCATGCACTGCGGCGTAGATGAGGGCGGCGAGCAAGGTGCCGGGTAGCGAGGCTGCCAGCGAGCCTCCGAGCGAGCCTCCGAGCGAGCCGTCCGGGGAGTTGCCGTTCGCTCCCGGATGGGGGCCAGCGAGCGACCCGACCCGCCGCATCAGCCGGTGCTGGACGAAGCCGCGCCAGAAGATCTCCTCGGCGGGCCCGATCCACAGCAGCAGCGCGGCGCCGACCCAAAGGAGATTGGCGCCCTCTTTGCGGCTGTGGATGGCGCTGATCTGTGCGCCGGCCGATTCGAGTAGCTGTCGGCTTAGCAGGTTTCCGCCCCAGAAGATGCCATAGAGAACGGCGGCCGAGACGAGGCCGATCCAGATGTGGCGTCCTTCGAATCGGAACCGCTCACGCCAATCTCGGCGCTCGACTAGGAAGAAGGCTCCTGCCAATATGGCCGTGGCCAGTGCCATGGCAGGCCAGAACGGTACGTGCGTCGCCGTGCGTGGAGAGAACATCAGCATCCAGAAGAGCGATGCCACAATAATGAGCAACCAGAGCACACGCATTGCACGTACCTTTCTCTCGTGATTGATTCATCCGCGGTTTCGTCCGCCGGGTCGTCCGCCGGGTCGTCCGCCGGGTCATCCGCCGCGTCGTCCGCCGGGTCGTCCGCCGCGCCGTTCGTCGCGCCGGCCGTCGCGCCAGCCTCCGCGGGCCTGCTCCCTGATGGCGGGAGCCTCGCTGCGGAGTGTTGACCATAGCCGATCGCGGTACTTTGCGGGTAGGTGAGACCTGCTGTCTGGCGAGTCAGCCGGCTCGTAGGCCAGCCGGCTCGGAGGCCAGCCAGCTCGGAGGCCAGCCGGCTCGTAGGCCAGCCAGCTCGGAGGCCAGCCGGCTCGTAGGCCAGCCAGCTCGGAGGCCAGCCGCCTCGGAGGCCAGCCGGCTAGCCGGGCGGGGTGATTCGAGACCGAGTCGAGACTGAATCGAGATTGACATGGAGACCGAAGGGAGACCGAAAGATGTTGCGTCCTGTCCAGTCGATTGAGATCCGCGTGCCGTTGATGCTAGCCGTCGGGATCGCCATGGCCGTCATCGCCATGGTGGGGCCGAGTTTCGCCGGCGCCGACGCCGACGAGAATGTCCCGCCACCAGGGCTCCCGGTCTACTACCCCGGCGAATCCGGTCTCTACGCCGAATCCGATCTCCTGGTTGGCACGCCGGGCACCACGCCGACCTTGGCGGCAGGCCTCTTCAACCCCGCTGCCTTCAGTATGCTCGAGAGCGGAGGGGTGTACTTCAGCTGGCGCGACATGGTGGCCCTGCGGGACGATCCCAAAGACTGGCTCGGCATTGCCTCGGGTCAGAATCTCGCCTTTGCCATGCAGCGGTTCCAGCTTCGTGATGGACAGGGCGAGTGGGATCATCTGGACGAATACACGCTGGCCCTCTCCTGGGGCGATGGTAGGACCGGCACCGGCCTGGCCTACTCGTGGAACCAAGGTGGGTGCGATCTCATGACCCGCCATGAGCGGCTTTCGGCGGGAACGATCCAACGCTGGGACTGGCTGTCGGTTGGGACGGCCAGCGTTTTTGACATGGAGCGCAAGAACCACTATGTCCAGGCCGATCTCGGCGTGCGCCCCCTGGGACCCCGTCTGACGCTGTTCGCCGATGCCGTCTATGCCTACCGGGATGAGTTCGAAGACATCGACTTCGGCTACGGGCTCGAAGCCTGGCCGTTGCCGGGCGTTTGCGTGGCCGGGAAGCTGCGCGATGACGGCGACTACAGCGTTCGGCTGGATGTCAGTTTCGGGCAGGATCGGCTCGGTGGGCGACTGCACGCCGACAATGACGGCGATCACGTCGCCACGACCTACGCCGTCGAGGTGAGCCGCAAGCTGCCCGACCTCGGCCATGGGTTCATGCATCAGAAGAGCCGCTATCCCGAGCTCAGCCTGAAGGGCTCGACGGTCTACCGGACCTACGAGTGGTTCGATGACCGCCGCCGGCTGCTGCCGACGCTCCACACGATCGAGTACTGGGCCAAGGATCCCCAGGTGGGTGGTTTGGTGCTCAACCTGTCGGGCATGCGCATCAACCCGGCCCTCATGTGGGAGCTCCGTGAACAGCTGGCCGGCTTCCGGGCGGCTGGCAAGACGGTGACGGTCTACTTCGACCGCCTCTGGCTGGGCACCTACGCACTCGCCAGCGTGGCCGACGAGGTCTGGATGGACCCGGTGGGGAGCATCGACATACGCGGATTGGCGATGGGGCGCACGTACATGGCCCGGATGCTCGAGAAGGTGGGAGTGGAGTTCGACGAGTTCCGGTTCTTCGATTACAAGTCCGCCGCCGAGGTGCTCACGCGCACCTCGATGTCCGACGGTCAGCGCGAGCAGTTGACCGACATCATGGACGACTGGTTCGACACCTACATTGAAACCATCTGCACCGCGCGCGGCATGTCGCGTGAGGCCTTCGAACGACTGATGAATGAGAAAGCCCAGCTTTACGGCGAGGAGGTCCTGGCGGCCGGACTCGTCGATTCGCTGGGGAGCTACAAGCGGGTCAAGGAGCGGGCGCGCAAGGTCGAATCGCGTCCGACCGGCGATGTGGCGTCCACCGATATCAGGGGCGTAGGAGGCGACTACCTCTGGGATCGTCTTGCCTGGGGTGAACCGGATCGGATCGCGGTCATCTACGGCATCGGCGAGTGTGCCATGCAATCCGGCATCAAGGGGCCGCAGCTCGCCAAGACCATCAAGCGGGCGGGGGAGGATCCGAACGTGGCTGCCATCGTGTTTCGGGCGGACTCCCCCGGCGGCGACCCGTTGCCCAGCGATCTCGTGGCGCGCGAGATCAAGAAGGCTGCCGAGAAGAAACCGGTCATCGTTTCCCAGGGCATGGTGGCCGGTTCGGGCGGCTATTGGATCAGCATGTACGGCGACTCGATCCTGGCCTCGCCCTTCACGATCACCGGTTCGATCGGTGTCATCGGCGGACACCTCTACGACACCGAACTGGGGAAGAAGACGGGTCTGGACTATGACTTCGTGAAGACTGGCGAACATGCCGATGCCGATCGCGGGTTCGTGGTGCCGCTCATCGGTCAGGAGGTGCCGCACCGGCCCTACACGGCCGAAGAGCGCGAACGTGCCAAGGAGATCATCCTGGCGCTCTACGATGATTTCGTCGAGAAGGTGGCCGAAGGCCGCGACATGGCGACCGAGGAGGTCGCCGAGATCGCGCAGGGGCGCGTCTACAGCGGTGCCCGGGGAAGCGAGATTGGACTGGTGGACGAAGTCGGCGGCCTGTGGGAGAGCATCGCGATGGCCAAGGCGGCTGCCGGGCTTGATGCCGAGGAGCGGGTACGTTTGACCGAGGCCCCGTCGCTGGGCAAGTTCCGGTTCCCCTCGTTTGGGTTCGGATTCGGACTCGGGAGTCTACTGGGACTGGGGGATGACACGCAGGAAGGAGTCCAGGACGGTTCCCACGACGGTCTCTTCGGCCAGCTCTATCACTGTCTCCGTGACCGTTTGGGCGATGATTTTGACCAGGGGCTCGACACCGGTCTCCTGAGCAGCCCTCTAGGCCGTCGCCAGTCCCGCCAACACCAGGATGTTGAGGCCCTTCCCGCCGGACCATATCAGCTCGACGTGGAGGACTCCCTCGTGCGCCAGGTATTGGGTGATGATCTGGCGGGCCGTCTGTCTGCGGAGGACCGTCTCTATCTGGAACAAATGTTGCGCGCGCCGGGCCGGCCGCTGCTCATGATGGAGCCCTATCCATTCGAGACGAGCACGATCCGAGCGCAGTAGAATTGAGTAGTGGCCGAGTCGTGCTTTGAGCGGTGGCTCGCGCGATGGCTTGGGCAGCGGCTCGGGCAGCGGCTCGGGTAGCGGCTCGGGTGGCTCGGGTAGCGGCTCGGGTAGCGGCTCGGGCAGCGGCTCGGGCAGCGGCTCGGGTAGCGGCTCGGGCGGTGGCTCGGGCGGTGGCTCGGGTGCAAGGGGTCAACTGCGCGACGCCTGTGTGGCGGCGTCGGTTGCTCATTGGCGAGTGATCGCACGATACATAGCCCTGCTCCAGGGAGCGATCGCTCAGCCGTGTGAGCTGGGCCAGGGGTGCTCCTGACCTGCTGGCCGGCCCGTCGCTTGCTACCGGCCGCGGGGCATGGGATCGCCTCTTCGACATCGCCTCCATCGTGCGGCAAGTCGGGCCCCAGGCTGCCCCCAGGAGTGTGCTGGTCACCAGGGCGTGTGCACACTCCTGCCCGGGCTCGGGCCTTTGGCCGGAGCGGTCCCCGCTTGGCCGGCCGCCGCGGCCGATGCCCCGGCCATCTACCGTCCTTGCCATCCCGAGCGCACGAACTTCTACCGGATCTTTGAGCAGCTGTGCCTCCCGAAAACTCGAACGCCGCTCTAGCTTTGAACTTATGGATCAGTGTCAGATCAGTGTCTGACTGCCCAGATCATGCCGCGAAAACGGCCTTGCCATCAGGATTCCGGATCCGCCAATCTCCCCAGCCACGTTCGTCAAATCATTTCGCAACAGGACAATCATAGCATGACATGGCTCGTCTCGCTAATCGACTGCGTGGCCACCGCCCTGCGATCCCGAGCAGATCTACAGGTGGAGAATCTGGCGCTGCGGCATCAACTTGCCGTGTTGCGTCGCGGATCGAAGCGACCACGGCTCCGGCAGACTGATCGCAGCTTCTGGGCCTGGCTCTCCCGTATCTGGTCCGGTTGGCGCGATTCGCTCGTGATCGTGAAGCCCACCACGGTCATCGCATCGCGGAGAAGGAAGTTTCGGGAGTACTGGACGAGGCTGTTGCGCTCGGGCAAGCCCGGTCGGCCCGCAATCCCGAAGGAAGTCCGTGACCTCATCCGACGCATGTCTCTCGCCAATCCTCTCTGGGTGCACCTCATTTTGTCGGCGAGTTGGAAAAGATTGGGATCATTCTGTCCATGTCCACCGTCGCCAAGTACATGGTGCGTCATCGGAAGCCGCCGTCTCAGACCTGGAAGAGCTTCCTGAGGAATCACGTACGGGATATCGTAGCGGTAGACTTCTTCATCGTGCCGACCGTGCGTAATCGCATCCTCTTCGTTTTCTTGATTCTCGCTCATGAACGACGCCGGGTGCTCCTTTTCAATGTGACCACAAACCCCACGGCCGAGTGGACCGCTCAACAGATCGTGGAGACATTCCCGTGGGACAGCGTGCCGCGCCACCTCCTGCGTGATCGGGACAGGATCTATGGAGCGTTCTTCCAGCGCCACGTCAAGAACATGGGCACAGAGCAAGTGGTCACCGCCCCGCGAAGTCCCTGGCAGAATCCGTTCGCCGAGCGACTGATCGGAAGCATCCGGCGGGAATGCCTCGACCATGTGGTTGTCCTGAACGAGCGGCATCTGCAGAGGATCCTGAGCAGCTACTTGGATTACTACCATCGCTGGAGAGTTCATCAATCGTTGGAGATGGATTGTCCCGCAAGGAGGGCTATCCATTCCATCGATCGGGGCCGCGTTGTCGAGATCGGTCACCTCGGTGGACTTCACCATCACTACGAGCGCATCGCGACCTGAATTGGTCCGTCGTCTCCTCGCTTAGACTGACGGGACAGCCATGCCTACGGTGTCTTGCTTTGTAGCGTGCCGGTACTCCCTCCTGATTTGGGCTCGCCGCCTAGCCGATCCGCAGCGGCTTCTAGCATGGAGCCTGCGCCTTCGATCGAATCATCACGCCAATGCGGCACAGATGAGGTTTTCGGGATGGACAGGTGCGCGGGGTCATCCCCCAGGTCCGCCACACCTACTCCGTGGTCGATCTGATGAACGAGCACCAGGTGGCCATCGGAGAAACCACCTTCGACGGGCGGGAGGAGCTGCAGAATCCGGACGGGCTGCTCCATTACTGGGACCTGATAAACCTCGGCCTGCAGCGGGTGGCCCCGGCCCGGGAGCTGACCCCGGAGGGGCGGGTGCGCGTCACAACTCTCCCGTTGATCCCCACACGGGGCAGACGGAGTTGACCTCGGATCCGCTGGAGTGGATCCACCAGGTGGTCCAACAGATCCCGGCGCCCCGGCAACACATGGTCCGCTACTATGGCCTATGCTGATATCAGCATAGGCCGTAGTAACTGACGAAAATGAAAGGTGATTGGCGTTCTCGGCTGTGCAGATCAGAAGCAACATGATTGCGCGTGTGCATCGCGTGCGACGGGCTCGCGGGAGACCATCACGCGTGGATGTGAGCAAGACGCCCACCGGTGGCCGTCACCCTGATGCAGAGCAAACCCCGCGGGTAGGGGGGCGAACCAGTTCATAGGATGCTTGTCCCAGAAGTGGTGACGATTCCGCGCACATGCAAGGGTGACGATCTCGTGACGATCTCGAAGCGGGGAGGCCCTTGGCAAGCGGATTCTGACGGCGGCCGCGCCGCGTAGACGCGACGCTCCAACTGTTGATCTGTCAGGGCGTTCGAGTTGTTGGGACTCACAAGTGTGTGGGTGCTGGCGAAGGGCGGAGGGATGCGCCTCCGTCAATGTTTCAGCCTACTGAAAAATCGACTTGACTATATTGCATTGGACATTATTATGGACGCATGCTGAAGCGCGAGCCCTACATCCATATCTGGGAAGACCTATCCTCCGAGAAGCGCATGGTGCTTCTGGCCGGACCGCGCCAATGCGGCAAGACCACACTGGCCAAGATGATCGCCACGCAGTTCGCCAACAGCCTCTACTTCAACTGGGACATCATCACCGACCGGCGGAAGCTCATCGACGATCCCTATTTCTTCCAGACCATGGTGAGACGAGATGAGTCCACGCCGCTGGTGCTATTGGACGAGATTCACAAGTACAAGGACTGGAAGAACTACCTCAAAGGAGTCTATGACCGGTTCCATGACACGTACCAGTTCCTGGTCTCTGGAAGCGGCCGGCTTGATCTCTACCAGAAGGGTGGGGATTCCCTGGCGGGTCGCTACTACTCTTTCCATCTGTGGCCGCTCACGCTCGGAGAACTTCACGGCCGCGGCAACACGCTCGAAGAGTTTCGAGCCGACCCCTTGCTTGTCGGCACGGACGACCGCGAAGAGTCCCAAGCGACATGGCGTCGCCTCTCGTCTTTCAGCGGCTTTCCGGAACCCTACTTGGCCGGTAAGTCGACCACGTACCGGCGTTGGTCGACCGCGTACCATCGCCAACTCATTCGCGAAGACATCCGAGACTTGACGGGGATCAGGAGCGTGGATGACCTCGAGACGCTCTTTGCGCTTCTGCCTGCGAGGGTGGGAGCGCCACTGTCGATTCCCAGTCTCAGCACTGATTTGAAGGTCGCCTACAACACCGTGAAGAGCTGGCTGGATGCCTTCGAGAAGTTCTATCTGACCTTCACGATCACGCCCTGGGCGCGCCAGGTGAGCCGCGCAATTCAGAAGGAGCGCAAGGTCTACGTGTTCGACTGCGCACTGATCGAAGACCCCGCGAAGCGGTTTGAAAACATGATCGCGCTCGAGTTGTTTCGCGCTGTCTCCAAGTGGAATGATCTGGGGCTCGGGCGCTTCGGACTTCACCACATTCGCACCAAAGAGGGCCGGGAAGTCGATTTCGTGCTGGTCGAAAAGGAAAGGCCGTTGCTCCTAGTTGAGGCCAAGCTTCGGGACCGTGGTCCGGACGTGAATCTGAAGCGATTTCAGACGGCTCTGTCCGTTCCGGCTGTCCAGCTTGTGGATGAGGATGAAGGCTACCAACTCCTGGATCAAGACGGTCGGAAGCTGCTCGTCGCGCCGGCAGCCTGGTGGTTGCCGAATCTGCCGTAAGACGGTCACAGCAGCGCCGTGAAGACGGGCGGGCTCCGCGAAACGTCCGTAACTCTCTCGAAATCCTGCGCTCGACGCAATCGGCTAGCGCCTGACGGGCCCGGTCGAGGTATTCCCGATGGACCAGCCGCTCCCACGTCGTGTAGTCATAGGGCGTCAGTTCCGCGACGGTGCAGCCCAGCATGGCCGCCCAGTGCTCATTGAAGACCGCTTCGTGGGTCTGGACGTTCCGCTCCCAAGCTCCCAGGCCCGAGCCTTCGAAAACGAGACGGAGGCCTTGCTCGTTTTGCTCGTGTGTGCGGGACGCGGCGAGCTTGTGCAGTGCGAAGGCAGGTCGCCCGCCACCTCGTTGAACAGGTCCTGTTCCTCGGCATCGTTGGCGTAGGCCGCGGGGACGGAGGCTGTCAGGATGCCATAGATCACGCCGTCGAATTCGAGCCGGCGCACGAGGCCGGCGCGGCCGCCGTCGCCGCGCGATGGGAAACGGGAGGCTCTCCCAGTCCTCGGTGGCATTCGACACGATTACCGACTGGTCGCGTAAACAACGGCTCGGCCGCGCGTGCTGTGTCGTTTATGTGGAGCTCCACATAGCATGCCACTTCCCATTATGTCGGTACGGCCTGCGAGCGCCATGCTCCCAGGAACGGCTCTCACTGCGCACCGATGGGCGTGTCCTCTACCAGTTGCGGCGTCCGTGGCCTCATGCCAGGGTGTCACCTGTCTGGTTCTCGAACCACTCGATCTCATGCGCCGCTTGGCCGCCCTGATCCCGGCGCTCTACAGTCACACAGGGTCCGCTATCATGGCGTCTTCGCCAATCGCTCACGTGGGTGCTCCTGCTTGCCCGCACCGCCGGCGAACCCGTGCGCGCAGGCCCTCGTTCTCCGCGAAAAGTCCGTCGGGAGCAAGATACCGGGTGTGGGCATGGGTGGCCTGTCTCCGAAGCGGGGTTCGAGCAGATGAGTACTTGCCGATAGAGCGGTTTCGCGGCACTTCACGGGGGGATCGAGAGCGGGTTCAAGGGTGGGGCGCAGTTTCCCTGGCCTGAATGCACCGAACGTGAGCCGAGCCGTGGGCTAGGCGACGAGTCGGTAGTCGTGCTGAATGCCACCGAGGACTGGGAGAGCCACGAGCTTTCCATCGGGCGGCGGAGGCTGCCGCAGTTCCGGATACGGGTCCGGGATCCCATGGATGGCCTGCGACGGACGTGCGCCATTGTAGTAGCGAATGTACGCGGCAACGACGGGGCGAATGTGATCGACGCTGAGGAAGATGAAGTGGTTCAAGGCCTCCTCGCGCAGCGTCCGATTGAATCGCTCGACATACGGCGAAGCGTTGGGTGCGCCGTAGGGGATGGGGAGACCTTCGATGCACATGACCTCACCCAGCCACTGGTCGAGGTGGCAACGATAGCTGCGCATCTTGCCCTTTCGTTCTACCGACACACGCCTGCCATACTGACCGAAGATCCCATCGTTGTCGTGAACGAGAAAGCGCGGAGCGTTGTCCTCACCGGTGGCCTCACGAATCTGCTGCTTCACCCAGGGCAGAGTGGGATTGCTCGTGACGTTGACATGTACGATGCGACGCGTTCCCACTTCCATCATCACGAACACGTAGGTGATAGCAAAGAAGGCGGTGTATTGCGTCAGGAAGTCGCAGGTCCACAGCTCACCGGCGTGGTTGCGAACGAAGGTGCGCCATGTCTGGTCGCCACGGGGCGTGCGGCGCACCATATGGCCTCGGACGGTGCAGTCCGGCAAGCTCATGCAGAAGCTCCGGACGAAGCAGGCGCACTCTGCCTCGGGAGAGGGCGACGCAACCCTGTTGCTCGAAAGAGGCCAACATCCGGCTGATGGTCTCTCGGTGTACATCTGGTCGGCGAGATCCTGGTGGGACTCTCCGAGACCAGGGTCTCGAAGAGGTGAGAGGGGACATGGACGCCCACGAGGGTGCCCTCCACGATCCCACGCGTGCCAACCAGCGTCCGGCCCAGCAGGCAGCTCACCGAGAGGATGCAGATCTCCCCCGGCAAGACCCGGTAGAGCATGATTTCCCGGCCCTGGGGGGAGGAGCGCACCACACGCACCGAGCCGCGCGTGACCAGGACCGTGACCAGGACCAGGACCCGGCACAGGGGGAGTCCTCGTCGAAGGCGACCGTTGTGGCGGGAAGATGGACCCGCTCGCCCTGCGCGTGGAGAGGGCCGGTCAGGCCAGGGGGGAGTTGCTTGAACACGGGATAGTGGCGGACCAGATCGTTCCACCAAGGTGGCGCCGGGTGTGGCGCGTTGAGTCTTGAACGGTCTCCCATGTCACGCTCCCGACAAACGCTCGATTGTCCAGCGAGGATTCTAGCCGCTGGACGAACAGGCTTAGCTTCAAGGAGCAGCGCTGCGCTCATGACGGATTCCACCAGAGCAAGAGTGCGATCGTCGCAAGCGGTGCCAGGATGCCGGCGCTGAGCAGCCACTTCCCCCGGCCCGCCAGGCTCCTTCTACTCTGCGGCAGGACCAAACCGGTCATCACGATGACGATCAGACCCACCGCGAAGAGGTCTGCAAAAAGCCGCCACAACGCTGGGGGATTTAGATGCAGGAAGTTCGCCTCGTAGAGCAGGGGGCGTCGGCGGATCGTCTCGTAGGTTGCCGTGCCTTCGCCCAGGAGGCCAGAGATCGAGCCGTTTTCCAGGTAGATCTTGAAGCGCTTGGCGGAAGGGAAGCCGAATGCGCGGTAGCCTTCCCCCACACCCAGCCGATCCAGCTCGACCCGTATCATCTCCTCGGTGATCGCGCTCGGGTCGTCCGGGAGGGCAAGGGTCACTTCTTCTTCAGTCATCGTGAAGCTTGGATCCCACACATTGCTGTGGTTGATGGCAATGCCGGAGATGGCATAGAGAATCGTCATCCCGGCGAAGAAGCATCCCAGGTCTCGATGCAGGGTGCGTGCCCAGTTGCGTGGAGCCTTCATGTCCGACCTCCTCAGATGCTACTGCCGCCGCAACGCTTCCGCGGTGGTTCGCACTGTCTCGATGATCCATCCGTTGACGCGCGGTTCCGGTAAGACGGCGTCGGGCCTGTAGATGACCCGGTCGGGCGCCCCGGCGGCCGTGACGGCCTCGCCGATGATCCGGTCCTGGAACATCTCGTCACGTGCCACCAGCGCGGGGACTACAATGACCCGTTCTTTGGTTTGAAGCAGCTCGAGGATCGCGCGGGTGGTGGGTTCCGGGTCGTACTCCACGATGTGTCCGCACCAGGTGTGCACCACCGGCCTCGCGCCGGTCCCTGCTGCGATGCGCTGGCTCAGGTGCGTGAAGGTGTCGTTCCATTCTTCCTCGTATGGCTCGCTTCCGTAGGCCACGATGACAACCGCCTCGGCGCCCGGGTCGCGACTCAGTTCGGTAACGCGCCGCACCAGGTTGTGCTCCAGCACGTCCGAATAATCCAGAAGCGGTGTCATGGTGATCCTCGCCTGCGGCGTGTACCGTTCGATGCCTTCGACATGCAGGGTTTCAAGCGACCGGGCGTCCTCCTTGGCGCCGTAGATGGTGGGGATGTCGTCGAAAGAGTGAGAGCTGACCGTCAGCAGAAGAGGTACGAGGATGACCTGGTCGTAGCCTTCCTGATCAAAGGCCCGCAGCTGGGTCGCGATGGAGGGCTCGGTGTATTCCATGAAGGCCGACTTGAGTCCCCCGACATCGGGCAGGCCGAGGATCGAGTCTGAAACGGCCTGTTCCAGGTCCAGCAGCATGCCGCGCCACTGCGGCGAGTGAGACCCGTGGCTGACCAGGAGGACGCCGGTCTTCCCGGCATCGGCTGGATGCTCCGAAGCGTCGACGCTGGAGCCGGCCAAGGCCGAGCCGGATGCAACCAAGGACGCGCCGGATCCAGCGGAGGTCGCGACTGATCCAGCCAGGGCCGATACGATGCCAAGCAATACCGTCAGGAAGCGGTGAATCCCGCGCATGGTACCTCCATCGAGGAGACGGGGGCACGTGCCGGCCGGTGCCCGGACCGCCGCGCAGCCGCGGTGCGTTCGAGAAATCGCGCGCACTGCTGAATGCGGTCGTAGCCCAGCATGAACCCGAGGATGTAGTCGTGCTCCGCGCTGAGCCGGGACAGGTCGTGGCAATCGATGCGCCGAACGGTCTCCACGCAGGTGGGATGTCCAAAAAACACGTTGATTCGCGTTGAGCCAACCGCGTAGATCAGGGAGTCGATCCGCTCACGCGAAAGGCGCTCTTCGATCCGGGAGCGCCACCGCACCGGGCCGGTGTAGAGCACCAGATTCCGCAGCCCCTTGCGGTACTCGTAGATGTGATGCGTGAAGACTTCGATCATCCGAGTTCCAGTTCGGTCCGCAACCGGGCCACCCAGTTCGAAAGGCGATCGTCCGTGAGGTCGGCTTGGTTGTCCTCGTCGAGGGCCAGACCCACGAAGCGGTTGTCGATCACGGCGCGAGATTCATCGAACGTGTAACCATCGGTGTCCCAGGCGCCAACCACTGTGGCGCCGGCCGAGATGGCCGCGTCGTAGAGATCGCGCATGGCGTCCACGAACGAGTCGGGGTACCCTCCCTGATCGCCCAAGCCGAAGATGGCGACCTTCGTGCCGGCCAGGCGCGCTCTTGATAGCGCGGGCAAGGCCTCCAGCCAATCGTCCTGGGCTTCGCCGGCGCCCCAGGTGGAAACGCCTAGAATCAAACCCTCATATTCCTCGAACGGCGGGTGGTCGTCGCCGACGACGTCGATGGCATCGCCATCGAGATCGAGCAATTCGGCGATTTGATCGGCCACCTTCTTGGTGTTTCCGGTCGTCGAGCCGTAAAAAACGCCAACCCTCTTCATCGTGGTGCCCCTTTCCCCTTGGCCGTCTCGCAACATCGGCCCCTGGGGCCTTGTGCGTCTCGAACAGTAGGGCCGATGCGTGCCCCTCACGACTTGGGATATTGTCCATATCCGATGATTAGGCGCAACTAAATATTTTGTCAGCAACGTATTTTTTCGCATGGTGCCAATATGTGGCAACTCTACGAAGACCTGCGCAGCACCGACTCGCATTGCCTGTATGTTGCCAACGATACAACCGACATGGTGGTCAAGGACAACCTCCTACTGAGCGAGCGCAGCGGCGATGATGAATCGAACGCTCACTGCGTCCTACGGTTCAAGAATGTCGCTTCAGGTCGTCGATGCATCCGGCCGGCTGGTTCGCGCGTTTGCACGCGTGCAGCAGCAGTTGACGGGGGACCACAGTAGAATGCGCGCGCAGGTCACGGCGGCCTCGATCGCCGGACAGCATCACTCTGCGAGCCCGGCCAGAATCCGGCATTTCTCGCAATTGCCGTCCTTCTCGCCAAGAGCACAGAGAAACGAACCATCGGGGCGCATCCGTACCGAGCCTAGAGGACAATGGTCGAGGAAGTCGAGATAGGCCAGGAGCCGCTCCATCAGGATGCTGTCGACAACGTGTTCCATGCGGCAGGCGTTGCGGTCCGCTGTTTCTTCTTCGAGGAGCAGCACCCGGGTCAGAAAGTCGCGCAACGCACTGTGGCGTTCAGCCACCTGCGCCGCGACCCGCTCACCGGCTGCGGTGAGGGTGACGATGTCATAGGGGGCATAGTTGATCAGTCCCCGCTCCTTCAATGTTCGCAGAGCTTGCGTGACCGAGGAGTTCTGCACCTTGAGGCGCAGCGCGATGTCGGTGGCGCGAGCAGCCTGCTTGTCGGCGACGATGTGGTAGATTGCCTCCAGGTAGTCTTCCAAGCTCTCGCTCAGGGTGCTCCCGGTGGCCTTGCCGTGGTCTCGCTGTCTGGGCATGATCCCATCCCTCCGCGCTGGTAACTTCTAGAGGCAGTTTGTCATTGTGAAAAGTCTTAGGCAAGTTCCTCTCCATTTCGGATCCAATGCCAGACCAGCATTCAATCCCGCCTTTCGATCGCTGGTGACGCCCCATCCGTGGGACTACTTCACGTAACTTTATGTAAATATGCGCTTTGGCCAACAATGGCACGCATCGTTTCGAAATGGCTTGACAGATGCTGCGCCGCTAATCTATTTAGTCCGTCGATAAACCCACGGCCTCTGGCCGTGTGACCCAAAGAGCTTCGAG
>CAZNJE010000047.1:0-37470 GCA_964573295.1 uncultured bacterium
CATGCCCGCCCCCCAGGTCGCGGGCAGCATAACGGGATTCTTCGCACCACAACCCAACAAGACCGCCGGGCCTCTTTCGAGACCCGGCGGCCCAAATCATGCCACCGCGAAAGCAAGAACCACTACGGAACGAGCCGATCTTCCATGGCTTCGATCGTATTGGTCAGCAGAGCCCGCACGTAGTGGGGGTTGTGCACACCGTAGCTGCCATCGTAGTAGACGAACTTGTAGTTCAGGAAGGCCGCGGCAACATCGGCGTCGAACTCACCTTCGACGGCATAGCCGTCCTCGCGGAGGATCCCCTCGGCGGTCAGCAGATCGGCGAGCTCATCCATCATCTCCGCCACGTCGGTCTGGCCACCGAAGGCGTCGAACGACTCGGCCGAGCTGTGGCACTGCGTGCAGGCCTCGATGGCCTCGCCGTCCTCTCCATAGGAGAGAGAGAATACGTGGCCGGCGGCGACATAGCTGCCCTCACCGTAGTCGGCGACCGGCGTGACCATATGGCACGCCGTGCAGCTGAGCGCATGCGGGGTCGTGACATCGTAGCTCGCCGAACCCTCGAACTCATACATGGCGTTGCTCGAGAGCATGTTGCTCTGGGTCCCGTAGTGGGGGCCATAGCGGAAGCTGGTCACCGTGACCGGATCGCCCCCGATCTCGGGAGCAGGATTGACGGCGCGGGCCTGGTGACAGTTGGCGCACAGATTGCCGCTGCCATGGTCGTGGGTGCCGCCGGTCGTCAGGGCGACCGCGGTGGAGGTGGTCAAGGCGTAATCCTCGTCACCGAACTCGGTGTGGATGAGGTGGCAGGTGCGGCAGTTGATCGGCACCGGGTTGTCGAAGCTGTCGGGGATCTCCTCGCCATTGACCACAGAAGTCATGAAGCCGTTGTGGTTGTGGCAAGCGGAGCAGCTGCCTGAACGAGCCCAGTAGACGGTCTCGTAGTGGGCACCGGCTTCGAACTGCATCTGGAGGGCCATCAGATCGGTATCCTCGCTGTGACATTCGGAGCAGGTGTTGAGGGCGTTCTCGCCGGGAGGGCCTTCGGGACCTTCGGGACCGGGCGGGCCCGCCGGGCCAACGTCACCCTCGCAGCCCACCATGGCCACAGCTAGTACCAAGACCGGTAGGGCCACAATCTTGAGAAGCTTGTCGGTCGTCATGAACGTCGCCTCCTGGATCGTAGTGAGCGCAACGGCTACGAAGCTGAGTCGAGGCCGCCCGCGCGGATGGAAAAACCTCTGTAGAATTTCCAAAGTCCTGATGTGTTTCCATTATGCTTCCCGCACTCGGGGGATCAAGTGTTTTCCAAACCACACGAAGGGCTGAAAGATTTAAGACTGTGACTCATGTTCCGCAGTTGTTTTACGGTCGATTGTGCAACGTTATAACGCCTTCTGGCGCCATGCGTTCGGGTCGTTTATCTACCGGCGCAGGAACACGTCGGTCGACACTCCCTGCAAACCCCGCCAGTCTTCTTCTTCCATGGCCAGGATCGTGTGGCACGCCTCGCAATCCATCGTGATCAACTCGCCGGCCTCGGACTCGTGCCGGCCGTCGTGGCACCGGAAGCAACCGCTGGTACCGAAGTCGCCGTGATCGTCGAAATGCGAGAGGTGGCTCGGGTAGGTGTTCCAGGTGATGTTCATCTGTGGCCAGACGTTCCGCTCCAGGATACGGCTGAGCGTTGTGGCCGTCGCCGGCAGCGACGCCTCGAGCAGCGGGAGCTCCTCGGGATGGTCCTCGGCGTAGATCGCGCGCAAGCCGGCGGTAATCCGTGCCGCGGTTTCGCCGCCCGGCTCCACCTCGCGCAGGACTCGCTCGGCCTCCTCGCGCAACCACGGCACCGACGGGTCGAGCTGGCCGATCGCCAGGGCCAGATCCACCGCGCGGTGCGGCAGGTCGAAGATGTGCGAAGGCCGATTGTGGCAATCCAGGCAGTCCATCACACGCCACTCCCCGGTGTCGGCATGGTCCTCGTGGTCTTCGCGCAGGAAGCGTACGTCGCCGCCGGGCGTGGTCTGGATCACCTCGACGATCTCCTCGCGCTTGTGGTCGACATGGCGGTAGCGGACCTCGTTGCCCGGATCGACGTGCCAGTGGATGCCGATGGCGCGTTCATCCTCCCCCGCGCCGCTCGGTCCGCCCACGTGCATGACCAGCGCGGTCGTCTGCGGGGTGTTGTCGCGGTCCTTCGCGAAGCGCTGGTAGGTGACCAGGCGCGAGCCGTGAAACTTCTCCGGCCAGTGACAGACCTCGCAGGTTTCGCGCGCGGGTCGCAGTTCCTCGACCGGCGACGGGATTGGGCGGTTGAAGTCGTCGCTCAGCACGGCGAAGACCTGGCGGACGCCCGAAAGCTTCGAGCGCACGAACCAGTCGGCGCCCGGGCCGATGTGGCAGTCAACGCACTTCACGTTGGCATGCGGCGAGCTGGCGTGCGCAACTGCCTCCGGAGCCATCACCTGGTGGCAGACGGAGGAGCAGAACTGGTTCGAATCGGTGTAGTGATAGGCCTCGTAGCTGAACAGGCCGAAACCAATCAGCAGCGCGAAGGTGACGCCGGCGACGAGCACGACGCGGCGCAGAACATCGCCGCTGCCGAAGACGGTCTCGACGTGGCGCTGGCCCTCGCGCTTCTCGCGTGAGCGCCGCAGCTGGTTGCCCAGGAACAACAGCACAACGCCACCGATCAGCACAACCGGCAGGACCATGAACCCAATCAAATCGACATACGGATTCGAATCGCGCCCGGCGATGAGATTGTACAGATACAGCAGGAGCATCACGCCGAGCAGGAAGACGGCGACCAGCGCGATCATGCTCCCGGCGGCCGCCACCCAGTTGTCCCAGAAGATCGGCAGCCGGTCCTGGAACCAACTGGCCAGCCTCGTCCAGCCTCGGGCCTGGCGCCGGTCGTTTGCCGCCATGCGTCCTGACCTCCTTGGTCGGATAGTGAAGTCCCACTCGATCCGTGCGCGAACGATATCAGGTCACGCCAGATCAGACCAGAGAAAGCCGGGCGGTGACGCGCGAACCCACGACCTTCCAACTATTTCTTCACTTATGAAGTCGAACCTATTATGGTACGCGCCAGGATCGTCCAACCCGAATGCGCGCCGAGGGAGTAAGCATGCGACGCAGACGCTCTATGCTGATCGGCAGCCTGATCGGTTGCCTCATTGTGCCGGCCGTTGCCGGTACGTTGGCAATGGCTGCGGCCGACAACGAGATCTGCTTCATGTGCCACGACGACGCCGGACTCATCTCGGCCGCCGGCCGCGAGATAAGCGTATCCGCCGCCGATTACGGCCTCAGCGTGCACGCCGATCTGGACTGCGTCGATTGCCACACGCAACCGGGCACCTACGACGATGTCCCGCACTACGATCGTTACCGCCGGGTCGATTGCAGCCAGTGCCATGAAGACGCCGTGGAGAGCTTCCGCCAGAACTTCCACTTCCAGGCACTGGACCGCGGCAACCAGCGGGCTCCGGATTGCGCCGGTTGCCACGGCATCGATGGCGAGGCACACCGCATGCACGGGCTGGACAAGACCGTCGCCGAGGAGTCCTGCCGGATGTGCCACAATGTGGAGGCCGCGCTCTACGACTCGGGCGTGCACGCGGTCAAGCCCGGCATGGCCGGCGACCTGGTCAACAACCTGCCCGGCTGTATCACGTGCCACCAGTCGCACGGCCCGGGACTGCCGCCGGCCGCGGGCGCCGTCAACCGCCTCTGTGCCTCGTGCCATGCCGGCGCCATGGACGATGTGCAACGTGGTGGCCACGTGATGATTGGCGGGCAGCTCGACAGTGACGGCATCTTGAACTGCGCCTCCTGCCACGAGGTGCATGCGACGCGTCGCCCGCACATGGACGCACGGCTCGCCCAGGCCTGCAACGAGTGCCACCAGAAGGAATTCGCGCAGTTTGAAGGCTCCGTGCATGCCGAGTTGATCGCCGGCGGCGACATGACCTGCATCTCCTGCCACAGCGCCCACAAGGACGAGGAGGCCATCGGCGTCTTCGACGGCGGCTGCGGTTCCTGCCACGAGGACGTAGAGGAGGTCTACCGCGGCAGCGTGCACCGCTTCGGGCGCCTGCGCGGCAGCGAAGGCGCCGCCACGTGTGCCGATTGCCACCGGGGCCACGACATACGATCCGTGGACGACCCGGCTTCCTCGATCCATCCCAACAACGTGCCCGACATGTGTGGTCGCTGCCACGGCGAGGACGTGGTGATCGCCTCGAACTTCGTGCGGTTACCGATCACGCTGCCGCGGTACCGGGAATCGGTCCACGGAAGACTCGATGCCGAGGGCGGCCACCCGGCAACTTGCGTGGACTGCCACGGGTCCCATAATCTGCAGCACGCACAGATTGCCGATTCCGGCATCAACCGCTTCCACGTCGCCCAGACGTGCGGCAAGTGCCACCAGGCGGAGACCGGCGAGTATCTGGACTCGATCCATGGCCAGGCGTTGCAGATGGGCATCAGTGACGCTCCCACCTGCATCGATTGCCATGACGAACATCTCACGCGCAGCAAGGAGGACCCGCTGTCGCTGTCCGCTCCGGAGCGCATTGCGCGCGAGATGTGCGGCGATTGCCACACCCGCCCCGACCTGGCCGAGAAGTACGGCATCACCGTCGGCGTGGTCGAGAGCTACCTCGACAGCTATCACGGATGGGCCGTGGGCCGCAGCGGACCGCTGGTCGCGACCTGCATCGACTGCCACAACACGCACGCGATCCACAGCCCGCTGGACCCGGTCTCGGCCGTGCATCCAGAGGAGGTGACCGCGACCTGCGGCAAGTGCCACACGCGATCGAACGAGACCTTCGCGCGCAGCTACACGCATGCCAGCGCGCTGGCCGCGCGGGGCCCGCACGGGTGGGCGAAGCTGATCTACATTGTGTTGATCGGTCTGGTGCTCGGCGGCATGGCGATCCACAACCTGATCGTGTGGCGGTACGAGCTGAAGAAACACCGCGAGCGTCGTCGCCGCGAAGACTACGTCATGCGCTGGTGGAAGATCGAGCGCGTGCAACACCTGGCGCTCTTGACCTCCTTCACGGGCCTGGCCATCACCGGCTTCGCGCTGAAATCGCCCGACTCCTGGTGGGTCATGTTGATCGGCCTGGGCGGCAACGAGTTCGTCCGCGCAAACCTGCACCGGGCCCTGGCGATCGTGTTGATGGCCGCCAGCCTGTATCACATGGTCTGGATCGCGCTGACCCGGCGCGGCCGCATGAATCTAGGTGCGATTGTGCCCAAGGCCAGCGACTTCGTGCAGTTTCCGCAGAACATCGCGTTTCACCTGGGTTGGAGAAGAAAGCGCCCGCAGTTCGAGCGATTCGATTACACTCAGAAGGCGGAGTACTGGGCGGTCATCTGGGGCACTGTGGTGATGGTGTTGACAGGTTTGATTCTTTGGTTCCCCGATCTCGTGACCGGCTGGTTGCCGGCCTGGGTGGTACGCGTCTCGGAAGTCGTGCACTACTACGAGGCGATCCTGGCCGTCAGCGCGATCATCATCTGGCACCTGTTCTATGTGGTCTTCATGCCGTCGGAGTATCCAATGAGCACGATCTGGTTGGACGGACGCATGCCGGCCCACGAGTGGAAGACCATGCATCCGGCCGAGTTCGCCCGGGAGGGCGAGTCGGCCATTCAACAGGGACAGAAGGCCCGAACGCCCCCACGCGCTAGATGATCCTGGCCGCCGGCGCAGTGGCCCCATGGATGAACCAAGCCTCCCACTGCCACGCACTGTTTCCGTGGCAGGCCGGTCGGGACCACCCCAGATGCCTGCTGGCGGAGGTCTTCGCCGTGCGGGTCGAAACGCTGTTCGAGTTGAGGCGGGAGCATGACGGGGAGAGATGAGATGGCCGTTCGCATCACGGGCCGGCTACCACGCCTACTTGGCTGGAGGGCTGCTGGCCGCAGCCTTCTTCTGCCGCTTCTTCGGGCTGCACGAAGTCCTGCCCGACAGGCTTCACCGGCTGACGACGGGGGGGGTTGTTCCTGGGACCTCTGGTAGCCGCCGGGGTTGCCCTTTTGACCGCATCGGCGAACACTCCGCATGAAACCGACACCCCACAATACGGAGAAATCGGAACATGAGAATCGCTGGGCTCACGCTGGTCACCTTCCTTCTGGATCGACGCGGCCGCCCATGCGGCCTGGGCAGACAAACGACTGCCCACCGAGGCCGAGTGGAAATACGCCGCCAAGGGCGGACGCGACGTGCGATGGTTTCCCTGGGGCGATGAGGTCGATGCCGAGCACCGGCCTTATCCGGGCGGACCGACCGAGGGAGTGCAGCACGTGACCTACGCTCCGCCGGACGGCGGTCCAAAGTGCCTGCCCGGCAAAGTCTATCGCGGAGGTTCCTGGCAAGGCTCGAACCCGGTCTTCATGCGCGTGGGCAACCGGTGCGGCGCGCGGCCCGATAGCTACCACGAAACGCGCGGCTTCCGCCGCGCGCGATCGCTGTGAGACATCGCCCCGTGTGACGACCTCGCCTGTGGTAGAATGCCAAGGTGTCGTGCCGACGGCGGGCCGCCTCCCGCCACAACCGTGTGGGGGGAGAGGAGTGACACCGGCCGGTAGGCTCGTTCGTCCACGCGTCGGCGACATCGCTGTCCCGGTGAAAGGAGTTCTCCAATGACGAGTCGTCCAGGCAACCTGCCGAAGCTACTCAGGCTGACAGCATGCGCCGCGCGCGCCGCGGCCCTGTTGGCGGCGCTGTCGGTCACCCTCCCCGGCCTCCTCGTGCCCTCTGCCGGCGCAGCAACGATCATCGATCACACCACCACCGACATCTGGCAGATTCCCGATGCCGCCATCGAGGCGGCCAAGGCCGAGCTGCACATCGCCTACGGTCACACCTCACACGGCAGTCAGCTGATCTCGGGCATGGGCACCAATGGTGGGCAGCAGCTCGACGAGTTCATGACCAACAACGGCGGGACGCCCGGCATGTACCTGTGGAACGGGGGCGGCACCGGTGGCGCGCTCGATTTGCGCGACACGCCCTTCCAGGGTGCCTACGACCTGGGGAACCCGGACCGATACGCCTGGGAACAGGCCACCCGCGCCTACCTGGCCGAACACCCCGAGTGCAACGTCATCATCTGGTCCTGGTGTGGGCAGGCCGCAACCACGCTGGAGAACATCGACATCTACCTGGATCTCATGGAAGGGTTGATTGCGGACTACCCCGGCGTCGCCTTCGTCTTCATGACCGGACACCTGGATGGCACGGGAGAGACCGGCCAGCTTCACCTCGCCAATGCCTACATTCGCGATCACTGCCTGACGCATGATCGCATCCTCTACGACTTCGCCAACATCGAGAGCTACGATCCCGACCATCTGCAGAACTACATGCCCTTACTGTGCAACGACAACTGTGACTATGACAGTGACGGCGACGGCTACCGCGAAAGCAATTGGGCTCTCGACTGGCAGAACACCCACATCGAAGGTGTCGACTGGTGGCCCTCGGGTGCGGCGCACAGCCAGCACCTCAACGGCAACCTCAAGGGCTACGCAGCCTGGTGGCTGTGGGCGGTGCTGGCCGGCTGGAGCGGACCGGCCTCGGCGGTGCCGGATCCGGCGGGCATCCTCGCCGAGCGGGACTTGCGACTGCTGCCGGGCTACCCCAACCCCACGAACGGCCTGACGACACTAACGTTCGAACTCACCGGATCCCGGCCGATCGAGCTGGGCATCTTCTCGATCGATGGCCGCTGCGTCACGACCCTGTGGGACGGCCCCGCCGGTCCCGGACGGCATGAGGTGCGCTGGTCGGGCCGCGACGCTCGCGGGCATGTGCTCGCGCCGGGCACCTACTTCCTGCGCCTGCGCTCGGGCGATCGCGTAGAGACGGGCAAGCTGCTGCTCACCGAGTGAGTTCGCGCACCAACTCGTGTCCCGGCTCATGTCCCGGCTCGCGTCCCGGCTCGCGACCCAACCCGCGTCCGGTCTATTGAACCTCGACCGTTACCCAGCACTCGCACTGGTCGGCGGCACCGGTGACGGTGAGCTTCGCCTCGAACACGCCCGCCCAGCCGTAATCATGCACCGGATTCTGTTGCTGGCTGGTCGCGCTGCCGTCGCCGAAGTCCCACGTGAACGATAGCGGCGGCGTACCACCGGTGACCTCGCCGGTGAATCGAACCTGCAAGGGCGCCGGCCCGCTACTGGGGTCGGCGATCGCGTTGCAGGAGAAAACCGCCGGCTCGACGTTGACCTCTACCATGCAGTCACAGGATTCCTGACCGCTCTGAACCGTGAGGCTCACCTCGTAGAGCCCTTCGGTGGCGAAGTCGTGTACCGGATTCTGTTGGTTGCTGGTGAGCCCATCGTCGAAATTCCAAACGTACATGTAGGGCGATTCGCCTCCGGTTACCTCAGATGTGAAGTTGACGCGCAGCGGCGCCGTTCCGCTGGCCGGGTTCGCGATCGCGGTACAAGAGAAGACCGCCGGCTCGATCACCAGTTCCAGCTCGTCCTCCGCTGTGGCCCCTCCGGCGTCGCTCACCGTCAGAGCGACCGTGTAGGTTCCCTCGGCCTCGTAGCGATGCACCGGGCCCTGCTGGGTGCTGCTGGCCCCATCGCCAAAGCCCCACTCGAAACTGTAGGGCGTCTGGCCCGATGTCACCTCAGCACTGAAGGCGATGTCGACCGGCGCGGTGCCCGTAGCCGGGTCGGCGAAGATCGAGCAGCTCAGCGGGTCGGGCGCCGGCTTCGAGGAATCGTCGTCGCAGCCCGCAAAGAAGAGCACAGTGACCGCGCTGGTGACGAGTATCAACGGACACGCCCAGGAAGGCATCATACGCATGGCATCCTCCAAACCGCGATAGGTGGCCATCCATTCATCGCGGCCATGATAGGGGGCGTCCCATCGCTGTCCAGGAGAATACTCAGGCTCGATTCGCTTCCGGGGCGGCAGCTCATTCCAGACACACGATGCGCCGGGTCTGGGTGACGTCGCCGCCCCGCAGACGGCAGAAGTAGATCCCGGCGGCAACCTCGCGGCCCACCGCGTCCCGGCGATCCCAGCTCACCCGGTGCAACCCTGGCGGGAAAGCGCCCGCGGAGAGGCTTCGAACGAGCGTGCCGTCGGTCGCATAGATCTGCACGGTGACGTCAGCTTCGGATGCCAGCTCGAAGCACACTGCCGTCCACGCGCGGACCGGATTCGGCGTGATCGTCAGCCACTCTTCAGGGAATGCGGCCATCGGGTCCGGCTCGACCGCGGCCGGATCGGCCAAGTCGCTTTCGTACCAGACCACCTGGTCGGCGAGCCCGCCGGTCGCCAGCACATCGACATCGGTGTCGCCGTCCAGATCGTCGACGCACAGGCCGAAGGCTAGGTCGAGGAAGGTGTCGATGGTGTGCTGATCGAAATCGCCCCCACCCAGGTTTTCGTACCATACGACCACATCGGCCGATAGGCTGACCGCCACCAGATCGGGCAACTCATCGCCATTGACCATGGCCATGCATACCGCCCGGGCGCCCTGCAGGGGCGAGACGGTGTGTCGCGTGAAGCCTTGCGAGCCGTCGTTTTCGTACCAGGTCACGATGTGGGCCTGGGAGGCGCTCGCCATCAGGTCGAGATCACCGTCGCCGTCCAGATCGCCGACCTCCACATCGTTAGCGCCGTTCAAGACGGCATCGACCATGTGAGCGGTGAAGTTCCCGTCACCGTCGTTCTCGAGCCACAGAACGCAATCGTCGAAGATGGCCGCGACGACGACATCGCAATCCTGGTCCCCGTCGAGGTCGGCGACCTTGAGGCCTTCCGCACCGTCGAGGGCCGATTGGATCAGGTGCTCGGTGAAGCTCTCCGCACCGTCGTTCTCGTACCACCAGACGGCACTGGCCGTGGCGGCGGTGGCCACCAAATCCAGGTCCTGATCGCCGTCGAGGTCATGGGCGCAAACATCCCAGGCTCCCGCAATGGGCGTCTCGTTGACCTGATGACGGGTGAAGGCTTCGGTGCCGTCATTCTCGTACCACACCACCACCCCGTCCTCCCCACCGGTCGCGATGATGTCGGTATCGCCGTCCTGGTCTACGTCGGCGCCATAGGCAGACCGTGCGCCATTGAGGGCCTGATCCACGATGTGGAGCGTAAAGGCCTGTGCGCCGTCATTCTCGTACCACACGACCGAGTTGGCGCTCGAGGCGGCGGCCACAACATCCCTATCGTCGTCGCCATCGATGTCGGCCGCGTCCACGCCGGACGCCCAGTCGAGACTCTCGTCGATGATGTGCTTCGTGAAGCCCTGAGCGGCTGCGCCAGAGAAGGTCGGTGCGACTGTCCCCAGCAGCAGGATCAATCCAACCAAGGCAAGACGGAAACGTAGGTTCATGGTGCACCTCCTGTGGGGGGCTGCTGACCCTGAGGTGGTCAACCCGGAGGCGTCGGCGCGGGGCAACAGCCCGAAGCAAGCGGTTTGTCGGACAGGAACAACGGCGCCACGTGCCATGGCGTCATCTCGATAACGCCATTCGATTGCAACCGTACGCCTCGGGGCCCCGCAGCGTCAAGCGCTGCACCTACGCCGGATGAAAGGTACCCACTGGAGCGGCAAGGGGTTGTTGGGAAAGGTAATGCATGACAACTCCGGCGCCAGGGACACAAGGTCTTCGGCGAGCGGCCCGACTTCCAAGCGGGCCACGAGTGCCATCGGGCGAGGAGGCTTGCCTGGACCGCGACCAGGGCTATAGTGACCGGGCACGGATCATGATCGATCCGGCGCTTCCTGCCGATGGTTGGGGCAAGGGCAGAACAACAACGGACGCCCCTTACGGGGTGCGCACGAGCACAGGCTTGCCGTCGTACGCGCGGCAGATCGTCAGGCAGTGACCTTCTCGATGGGAGCGAAATCATCATGGCACGAATCTACGACAGTATCCTCGAGACGATCGGCCGTACCCCGCTCGTGCGGGCGCCCCGCTTCGCCGCCGGGACCGAGGCCGATCTGATCTTCAAGCTCGAGTCGTTCAATCCCATGTCCAGCGTCAAGGACCGCGCGGCACTGGCGATGATCGAAGACGCAATCGAGAAGGGCCTCGTTCACGAGGGCAGCACGATCCTCGAGCCCACCAGCGGCAACACCGGCATCGGCCTGGCGCTGGCCTGCGCCGTCAAGGGCATCCGGCTCGTCATCATCATGCCCGAGACGATGTCGATCGAGCGACGCAAGATCATCCGCGCTTTGGGGGCCGAGCTGGTTTTGACCGACGGATCGCTGGGCATGAAGGGGGCCCTGGCCAAGGCGGAGGAGTTGCGCGAGGCCACCCCCGGCGCCTTGATCGCCGGCCAGTTCGTCAATCCCGCCAATCCGGCGATCCACCGCCGCACGACCGGACCCGAGATCTGGCACGATACCGACGGCGCGGTCGATGTCTTCGTCGCCGGCGTGGGCACCGGCGGCACCATCTCGGGCGTGGGGCCCTACCTGAAGGAGAAGAAGCCCGAGGTCAAGATCGTGGCGGTCGAGCCCGCCGGCTCACCGGTGCTCTCGGGCGGAGAACCCGGATCCCACAAAATCCAAGGCATCGGTGCCGGCTTCGTTCCCCAGATCATGGACCTCTACGTGGTCGACGAGATCATCCAGGTCGCGAACGAGGATGCCTTCGAAACTTCGCGCCGTCTGTGCCGCGAGGACGGCCTCATGGTGGGCATCTCCTCCGGCGCGGTGGCGTGGGCGGCTCGTCAACTGGCCGAGCGCGACGAGTCGGCCGGGCGGATGATCGTCTCGCTCTTGGCCAGCCACGGCGAGCGCTACCTGTCCACACCGCTTTTCGATTTCGGCGAGTAGGCCTGTATTGACGTCATCGGAAGGTCAAGCCAGCGACCTCCCCGTGAACTGGGTCAGGTACGAATCGCGACGCGTCGAGCTCTCGTGATCGTGAAGCCTGCCACCAACCGGACGCGGCCTCCGTGAAGCCCATCGATCTTCCATCGAACTCGCCTCTAGTTCCAATGCCCCAGCCGCTCAAGCCGATCACTCCCGGTCATCCCGGTGGATACAATCCTCGGGTACCGGCAGCAGGCAAACTTCATCCCAGATCGGAGGGAGACCGATCGGCAGGTCCTTGAGCGTGATATCGGCAGCCTCACCCGACTTCCACCAGGACTGATTCCCAAACTCCCGAAAATCCCACACGGTCTCGAACGTCCCTCCGGCGAATCTCTCCGCAAAAGCGTTGTTCCACCGCAAGGGCTCGTTCAGTTGCAGCTTGTAGTCATCCCAGTGCGTGAGAAGGACGAGTTTGGGATCGGTAGCCACGACAACTTCCTGATAGTAAGCTCCCGTGTCGTTCCCAAGCGCCTCGCATCGACTTCGTCGGTCAAGAAGAGCTCCATATGAGCGTCGATCGCGAAGCGGACTATCTCCACGATTGTCTCGGTGGTCGCAGAAAAGGCGTTGCTCAGGGCCACAGCAATGGCCAGCTGAACCTGCTCAAGCCAGTGCTTGAACCGGGCCAGGGCGGAGCGAACACGGCTACCCAATGCGGAGATGGCGCGGCGCAGTACCGAGCCTGCCCTTCGGATGAAGGCGGGGAGGCGCATACCTCCCCCCCGCAATCTGCTGCGGCGCCCGGCAGCCCGGCGTCGCGCCCGTCTTCTCAGTCTCTCTCCCAGCCGGGTCCGTCTCGAGCGTAGCTCCGAACGACGACGACGAATCCGGCTTCGAACCATATCCGGGTACGGGCCTCCCTTGACTTGACTCAGGTCCTTGAAGATCTGGTGAAGGCTCTTCAGATCGGGACTCAGTAGGTCCTTGAGACTCCCGAAGATCTCCTCCAGACCCCACATGACGGTCGGTACCTTCGTCGCGCCCCCGGTCAGCAGCCCCATGATCTGCTGGAAACTCATCTCCAGACCCGCCACCGGCAGGATCAGGACATCGGCGTTGACTCCTTTCAGGTCATCCTGGACGAAGTTGGCACTGCCGCCAATCAGGATAACGCCTCCCTCTTCATCTTCCTTCGCGCCAATTGTCTTGTGTTTGATCTTGATGCAGTGTGTCGTTCCCTCCTGGTAGTGCTCAATCGTCGCGGGAGGCGTCAGTGGAGCCGTGATCGGACCGTCGAGGCAATCACCGAAAAACGGAACCCAAGCGTGCTTCGATTCTCTGAACTCGACCTCGAATTTTCCGATCTCGAATGTGCATCGCTGCGGGTCGGCCGTATCGACCAGGTGAATGTTGTAGCGGCCTTCCACCTCCCGGATCAGAAGGTCCTTCTTGGAAACCTCTTTCAGTGTCTCGCGATCCTCTCGGAACTTCCTAGCCGTGCGGAAGATAATCGGAAGGACAATCCCAAGGATGGTCGCGACCAAGGGAGCGATCACCAGCCCCCCGATACGTAGTATCGGAGGACCGCATAGAAAACCCAAGATTGCCACGAGGAAAGGAAGACCGACAACGGCAGTTCCACCCACGCTTAGGAGCTCCGGCCGGCCACCTTCACTGAAGCCATAAAACCACTTCACCAGGACATGGGCCAGAACACCGCTATCTTGGGGAGAATACTTGTCATACTTCTCGTAGCCACCCAAGGCAACATTGGCAACCGAGACATCTCCATAAATCGGCACGTAGTCGCCTTCGGGTTTCTTCAAGTAATTCGATATCTCGGCGATGTCCAATGAATGGTCCCAGTGCGAGTGGGTCACCAGGATGGCATCGACTCGGTCGATGCCCGCCGTCTTGAGCGCATTCTCGATTGTCTCGGCATCCGGCTCGATCTCTGCGTCAAGATCGTTCGGCTTCGCGTTCGGCCGGCTGAAATAGGGGTCAACTAGGAGGTTGGTCTCTCCGTCGGTGATGAAGAGGCTATTCGTGCCCAAATACTTCATTCGGACTTCCCGCCGGGTCGGCTCTCTGGGCGGAGCCTTCTTGACGAAGTCACGAAGCCCGTTCTCGCCAGAATCAAGTGCAAGGGGGTTGTCCGTCGAGAGGCTAGATTCAAACTTCTTCTCGTAGACCTTCCGGTACTCCTCCTTAGCCTCCTTCGCAAACTCCATGTAGCCCCACCCGTCTTCCTGGCTCTCAAGCTCTTCGGATGTAGTAGCTGGGGTAGTTTCAGATACACCTGCGGGAGTGGGGGCTGGGGCAGCTTCGGATTCACCTGCGGGAGGCGGCTCAAGAATAGACACCTTGTATGGCCCCGGCGGAACGTCTTCTTCCCGAGCGTAGCCGTCCTGGTCAAGTTCCCCCTCACGCGTGTCTCCATCGGGAAGATTGACCCGATATCGCCACCCGGCCGCAGGGCTTCCGTCGGGGTGACGGATCCGTAGTTCGATCCAATCCCGGAATCGAAGCAGACCTGAATCCTGATCCAACCCAAATTCCAACTCCCCCACGCGAATTGTGAAGAAGTACTCGGGCGGATTGTAGGTCTCTCCGTAGGCTTCCACTTCCTCTTGGGTGGGAATCTCATCAACGTCATTCTGATACTCGAATTTCCAATGAACCTCGACCTGTCCGTGGCGCACACGTCCGGGCAGTTCGACGATCCGATCGTGATGGCGATCCCGATCATACTCATACACCACCATTGTAACGGGTGTGCCGTCATGGAGACCGGAGATCCTCGCCGTCAACGTAAGAGCATCTCCCCGCCGAGCCTCGGCCGCACTCCAGGCCATCTTCTCGATGATCGGGGGATCCACGACCGGGATGACATTCGAGGTGCCCTCGACCCCATTCCCCGGCAAGCTGGCCTCAAGCAGGATTTCCGTGCCCTTTGGGCAGTCCTCAGGGATTTCAACTTCTCCAACGAAACGGTTGCGGACAATCACATCTCGGATCACGCCGAGCATCCTTCCGCCGATGGTGCGGACGTCGACATGGAGGGCCGCTCCATCACCCACCAGGGCAGTGAGAATCTCGAACGAGGCCCAGTGTCCCGCACAGGCCCGAGTCGATGACCAGCGAATCCGTTGGATACGCGGTTCCAGTAGGATCTCATGTTGCTTGTTGGTTTCCCGCACAAATCTCATGGACATCTCATCTGGTGGGGGAGCTGAATGTGCCGGGTATCAGCATCTCGATCACTTCTTCCACTCGAGGACCGACGATCTTGAAGCTCTTCTTGTTGAAGCCAATCGAGAATGTATGGGCCTTGCCTGCGCGTAGCACAAAGACGCACTTCTGATACACGGGCTGGCTCGCCGCTGGCATCCATCGGTAGACGAAGCTGTAGACGGGGTTGCCATCTTCAAGAGTGAGGTTCTCATCCTCCAGAACCTCGATGTTCTGAAGAGATCCGCCAATTGCATCGATTTGGACAGCCGCAAATCTGTCAATATCACGATGGTGGCTAGTACGATCAATGGTCATGGTGATGCCGTGGGCCATGCCCCCGCAATCCGGTCCCTTGAAATAGTAGACGGTTTGGTCTTCCCACTCCAGCGGTAGATGCAGGCGGAAATCGTGACCGAAAGCCTCAGCTGTCATGACATCCCTTCTCCGTTGCTGAATGCGAGCAGGACTGGATGATCTCTCGCCCCGGATACTCTACATGCCAGGGTCCCAATGCCGCTCGTTCTTCACGCTGTCGTCCGTGTTCATCCAAGTGTCCCGAGCGAATCTCACCATTGGACATGTGTAGGATGTACTTCTCATGAGTAGCCGGTTGACCATGCTCGTCTTTCAACTCGAGATCGATCCAGTGGTCGTAACGAAGCAACGAGGAGGTTGCCCGGCAGTTCTCGATTTCAACCGTGAAGTAGAACGATGGATCCGAGTAGGCAAGCATAGCAGGGGCCGATCGAGAAATGGAGGAGGCTTCGGTCACAACCCTTGGGACATCGTAGTGCCAATCGATATACACCGCGTTGTCCTGAATGCCCTGACCGCTGAGGACTTCCACTAGCCGATCGGGCCGTCCCACGTCCCGAGCCCAGATCGAGAAGACGGCTCTTGTGCCGTCTGCAAAGCCGGTCGTTTCCGCCAAGAGCCGCTGGGCACCATCCTCGAAGGACTCCGCCTGCGTCCAGTCCGCAGCGAGGATGCTCTGGAGCTGGATCTCGTATTCTCCGGTCTCCAGTCCCTCTTCACGAAGGGGGCCCCCCAGAACGCCGTGCGTGATTGTCCCGGACGGATGCCGAAGTGTGTAGGGTACGTCGCTGATGACCTTCCCGCTCCTGTCTAGGAAGGTGATATCGAGGAAGGCGTCCCCGGGGGTCGATCCCCGCGCAGCAGCAGCGCCCGCTGAGACTCCATCAGATCCCAGAGTACCACTGTTGCCAGGCTCGCCCGGGCTGACACCTCCGATCAACACATTGGGACTACCTCCGACAACGCGACTGTGATTGGTCGGTGGATTGAGGAACCAGGCTGGGCCAGGCAGTGGATGGCGCGGCGTGTTCGTGGCCGTGCTGCCCTGCACTGCAGCCGGATTGCCACCGATGAGCACCGACGTGCTCACCCCTGCGTCGATGCGTCCGCTAAAGGGGAAGGGCAGGGGAACCGGAATCGGGCCGAGCAACGTCGGAATCATGATGATGTGAGTGTCGATGCCGATGATCTGATCCCCTGATCGGGCCGCAGGAAGACCATTGATCAGCACGGTTCCACCCGTGGCCACTCGGCCGGTTGGCAACGGAATGGGGTCACTGCAGGTGAGGGCGCAGTCGGTCGCCCTGGCAGCCGGTTTTCTCATGACGACAAGTGCTCCCCCATACTCTGTGTGGCTCGTGGTCGCCACCCGGTCAGTTCCTGCCCATCTGGAGATGCGAAAACCGAGGCAGAAAGCGCAGTGCGCTTTCTGCCCAGCAGCCAGTCCCGTCAATGGACATAGCCCGACACCTTTGCTGCCACATCCCCCCGTCCCTGCGCATCCACCGGCAAGGGTGAATCCACCCGTGCGGAACATTCGCTTGCGGGCCTGTCCCGCTGTTGGTGAGCCCACCTATGATGAGGTATACTTGATCAGTGGGTGCCGCTCCCGGCTACCGCCACGGTCTGGGTCGTCGATCCCGGTGGTGGAGGTGACCTCACCGAGAGCCAGGCCGTCATCGATGCGGCTGCATCAGGCGACCTGACCCTGGTCGAGCCCTGCGGCCTGATGGGCGGCGGCATTCTACGGCAATCAGTCCGGCCGCTTCGGCAGCCAAGTGGCCGTGTGGGACTTCGCCCACGCGATCTTCGAGCACTGCCTCTTCACCGTTGGACTCGCCAACGGGGGCTTCTTCGTATCGAACTGCTCGCCGGTCATCCGTGGCTGTGATGTCTGGAGCGGAGAACTGCAGCTGGCCAGCGACTCGCTTTGCGCCGAGAGAAACAATCCCAAGTGCGGACGAATTGGCGCCTTCGGCGTCGGGTGCCAGCAGACGACCGTGCTCGCGGGCTCCTGGGGCTCGATCACGGGGCTCTTCAGATGAACTCGTGCGGCCCCGTTGCCGGCCGCACCTACCTGGGAGGAATTCATGCCGTCACACCGTATCGCCGCCCGCGCCACCGTCACCCGCCACCGGTTCGCTTTCATCGCAGCCCGGATTCTAGTCCTTGTCCCGCTGTGGGCGCCCGTGGCGTGGGCGCCCGTGGCTGTCGCGGCCCCGGGCGAGAGCCGCTACGTCCCCCCGGTCGAGAACGTCCAGATCGAGATGTCTGACGGCATCCACCTGAACACCGACCTGTACTTCCCGCAATCGGGCGGTGATCCGTGGCCAGTCATGCTCTACCGGACGCCCTACAACATCGAGACCGACCACATCGGCTGGATGGCCGAACACGGGTTCGTGGCGGTCAGCCAGGACATGCGCGGGCGATTCGGCTCGGAGGGTTTGGACCGAATGTTCCGCGACGACGGCTGGGGGCCAGACCATCAAGACGGCAAGGAGACGGTGGATTGGATCCTGGCCCAACCCTGGTGCAACGGTCGCATCGGTACCTACGGCGGATCCGCGCGCGGCATCTCGCAGAACATGCTGGCCGGCGCACTGCCGGATTCGGTGCGGTGCATGTACATCGTCGTCGCCGCAGCGGATCTCTACGAACACGCCGCTTTTCCGGGCGGCGCTTTGCGCAAGCGTGACATCGAAGGTTGGCTGAACGGCCAAGGCTCGCCCCACATGATCGACTCGATGTACGTCCACCCCAGCTACGACGAGTTCTGGACCTGGACCAACACACGCCTGCGCCATCCGCTCGAGTCGATCCCCTCCTATCATGTGGGCGGCTGGTACGACCTCTTCTCCCAGGGCACGCTGGATGCTTTCACGGGCCTCCAATACGACGGCGGCCCGGGTGCGGCCGGCAACCAGAAGCTGATGCTCGGTCCCTGGTCACACGGCAGCATGGGCGGCGGAGCCACCGGCGAACTCTACTACCCGGATGCGGGCTTCGCAGCAGCCGAGGCCTTGATCGGCAACTTGGCTGACTGGGTCTACTACTGGATGGAGGATCAGCCCACCGGTGTAATGGATCTGCCGCCGATCGCCTACTACATGATGGGTGATGTCGACGACCCCGGCGCGCCCGGCAACGAGTGGCGGGCACTCGATCACTGGCCGCCACCCAGCTATCCGGTCGAGCTTTTCTTGCACGCCGGCGGCGAACTCGCCTCCGCGTCAGCCCCCGGACCTTCCGCGACGGTGTCTTACGAATACGACCCGGAGGATCCGGTGCCGACCCTGGGAGGGGGCAACCTGATCGGCGACAACGGGCCTTTCGACCAGAGGCCGGTCCTGGATCGCGACGATGTGCTGATCTACCAGACCCCGCCGCTCGAAGCCCCGCTCGAGGTCGCCGGACGGGTCACGGTCACTCTCTATGCGTCCTCGGACCGGCTCGATACCGACTTCACCGCCAAGCTCTGTGACGTCTATCCCGACGGCCGGGCGATGCTGGTCTGCGACGGCATCCTGCGGGCCCGCTATCGAAACGGGACCGACTCCCCAGCGCTGATGGTGCCGGGCGAGGTCTACGAGATGACGATCGATCTGTGGAGCACGGCAATCTGCTTCAATGCGGGGCACCGGATTCTGGTGGCGCTCTCGAGCTCGAACTACCCGCGCTTCGATAACAACCCCAACACGGGCGATCCGTTCATGCAGCACCAGACGACGCTGGTGGCCACGAACACGATCTATCATGGGGAGTCGCATCCAACGGTGCTGCGGATGTGGGCGCTGGCCGATGCACAGTCCGCCGGTGACCGGCCCTGGGCGGCGCCGGGTGGCGGCACCCCGCGGCTCGCCGCCTTCCCCAGCCCGTTCTGTCAGGGCACGACGATTCGACTGTCCGGCGCCGGCGCGGCGCCAGTGGGCGTCGATCGCGGCGCGCCGAACCCTATCGCCGGCGCGGACGAACGGAATGCCCTTCAGATTTTCGATCCGGCCGGGCGATGGATTCGCTCGCTAGCGTTGGGGCACGCAACGGCCTACTGGGACGGCCGTGACCACCGCGGCCAGCAGACGCCGACGGGGATGTACCTGGTGCGTTGGCGGTCGGGGCAGCGGATGGCGGAGCACCGCATCGTGCGCATTCGTTGAGCCGCCCGCCGGCGAGGGTCACCAGGGACCTTCGAAGACCGGCGTGACGGGGCGGTCATGGGGGAACTTCCTCCATCACACCGCGGCGAACCGGGGCGGCTAGAAGCGAATCGTCAGTCCGAAACGGACTGGAGCGGCGGGTGGCGCATGGAGAGCGGCCGCCGGATCGGCGGCCGGATCGCCGCTGGTTTCCTTCTCGTGCCAACGCGGTACGGCGTAGCCGAGGCCCGCCCCGATGGCGGCGCCGGCCAGCACATCGGTCGGAAAGTGGTACCCGGCCAAGTAGCGCAGCAGGCTGACGGTGGCGGCCGCCGAAAGGGAGGCGCCCCACACCCACTCCTTCGCGGCATCGCCCGGGTGCATCTCCGAGTACATACTCGACAGCATGACGGCCATCGCGAAGGCGCGGGCGGCGTGGCCGGAGGGGAAGGAGCGACGCGTGGTCAGTGCGAGCCGCTTATCCATGGGAACGACCGGATCGGGATGGTAGGCGTACGGGCGCGTGCGCCGGACGACGGCCTTGGTAAGCTGCACGACCCCGGTGGTCAGGAGAAGGGTCTCGCCCCAGATGGCCAGGGTCACCCCGGCCGCGTCCTCCGCCGGTTCGGCGGCCAGCAGTGTGGCGGGAGCCGCCACCAGCCCGGCGACCAAGTAGTCGCTCCACCGGGCGCTGATCGGTGACCAGCGGCATGTCGCGCTCCGGTCGAGGCTCATGAGCGCCCCGGCGTCCAGCCGCTCCACCTCGGCCGGGGTGAGCGGATCGACACGGCCCGCCGTCAGGTAAGCCGTGCCCAGCGTGAGCACCGCACCCGCCGTCAGATAGGTCTCCGTGGCTGCATCCGTCTCGTAGGGGAAGCGCTCGGCCGCGGCCCGGCCGGCCGACGACGCAAGCACTCCCAGCGCCAGCAGCCCAATCCATCGGCGCCATCGCGACCATGAACGAGGTCCCGTGGCGCCGGCTGGCTGCCTGTCTTCCTGACCGATTCGCTCCATGGCCCCGGATCCTACCACAAGGCCGGCGGAGGGTAGATACGCGCAGGCCCGGATCGAGCAACTGAATCCGGGCCTACCCACGCTTCTGTTTCCGTATCCCAACCACGCTGGTTCGGACACCCCACACAAATCTACGACGGAAGGTGGGCTGGGTTCCCTGGGAATCCAGCGGTGGTCTGATCTCTTCGACGGATTCGGGTCCCGGGCGCTCGACCGCCGGGCGGTGCCGCGCTCCCCCGCTTCCAGCCGGCTAGCGCCGGCCGGTGAGCTTGCGCATGAGTTCGGAGAGCATCTTGTAATCGTCGGATGAGAGGTCGGCGTAGCCGATCGCCCGCAACATCTGCGCGATCTGGGTCCCGAGTTCGATGGCCTCCTCGCGGCTCAGTTCGTCGAGGTCCACGCCGCGAGCCTTGGCCATGACGGCATCGACCAGCCGGTGACCGTGCTCCGCGCCCGTCTGGCGCGATGCCGGCGCCGGCGCGCTCGAAGACGAGGTGGTGGCCTTTGCCACGGGATCCGATTGAGCGGCGCGATCACGGCTCACAAAATCTGACATCGGGCTCTCCTTCCCACTGCCGGCATCGATCCAACTCCACGTGGCCGGCGGTACGAGTGGCTCGGGCCGAACACGAGACATGGAAGGTCTCGTCCCCGGCCGCGGGATACACCTCCACTAACGGCAAGCATGCCCCATTTCCTGAAGGATCTGATTCTGCGGAGCACAACCGGGTTGATAGCCGGACCGCGATCGGCCATCGTGGAGTGCATGCACTCGAACGCCTATGATCACCTCGACTCTTCCCGCTCGGCGGGATACCTTCGCATCGCCACCCTCAGGCGATTGCTCCGGGCCGCCACTGAAATCGAGTCCGCCTGGGAAGGCGACCGGCAGACCGATCCGGATCTGTGTATGGGACGATTGCGGTTGCTCGACGTGCGTTCCCCGGAGAGCTTTTGCGCCAGGCACTTGCCGGGATCGGCTTCCCTGCCCGCGGAAGAGCTGGCCTTGCGCACCCCGGAGTTGCCGCCGAAGTGGCGGCCGTTCGCGGTGCTGGCCGGCGATACCGCCACTGCCCGGCGCGTGGCCGCCGGGCTCCGCAAGCGGGGCTGGGCGCGGGCCATCCACGTCTCGGGCGGAGTAGACCAGTGGCCGGGCCCCTGGGCCACGGGACCGGCCACGCGCGTTCTGTGGGAACCCTCCCCGCTCGTGCGGGCGTGGGCGGCGACGATCCCCAGCGGCGGGGCGATCGACCTCGGTTGCGGCAGCGGCCGGGATGCCGTGTACCTGGCAATGCAGGGCCACCGGGTCACCGCGGTGGATCTGCTGCCCGACGCTCTCGAAAAGGCCGCCGCCCTGGCGGGCCGCTGCGGTGTCGACCTCACGCTGCGCCAGATGGACCTCCGGCGCCAGCGCCCCGAGACGCAACGCCCATTCGATTTGGTCTGCATGGTCCGTTTTCTTGACCGTGACCTGCTGGCGTGGTGCCCTGAGTTGCTGGCCGAAGGAGGCACGCTCTTGCTCGAAGGCTTCCGGCAGGTCGGGGAAGACGATCCTGGGCCGAAGCGCCCCGGCGCTCGGCTCCAGCCAGGTGAAGCGCTGCGCACCGCACAGCAGGCCGGGTTCGAGATCCTGAACTACCGCGAGACGCGCGATCGCAGCGGGGCCTCCATCGCGCAGCTGGTCGCTCGGAAGAGCGCCGGTCGCTAACCAGCGGTGGGTCGAGCTGTCGGCCGGAAAACCGTCTGAGCGTCGCCCCAGAAGGCGCCTTGGGAATGGTCCGGAAGATCGTCCGGGAAGTCGTTCGACAGGGAGAAGTCATGGCGCTCATCGAAATCGATTCGGCTCTGCAAGGTCTGATCCTGCTCGGCGTCTTCCAGGCCGAGGGCATCGAACCCACCGGCCCCTGTGAGGCGCTCGATGAGGATCTCGCGGCACTCGTGCGCACTCTGAGCGAGCAGTACGGTGAACCCGCGCAGGCCAGCGCTCTCTTCCGGCCGGCACGGGAGCTCTACCGCTCGATCGGGCTCGATCCCACCCGCCGGCGCCCGTCCTCGGAGGCCCTGATCCGGCGGGCCATCAAGGGCTCGCCGCTCTACCGCATCAACCGGGTGGTCGACACCTGCAACCTGTGCTCGATACAGTTCGCCCTGCCGATTGGCCTCTACGACACGGACGAGGTAGCGTGGCCCGCCCAGCTTCGACTGGGCCGGGACGGTGAGGGATACAAAGGCCTGGGGAAAGACCACGTGAACGTCAGCGGGCGCTGGACCCTGGCCGACCGCGCAGGCCCCTTCGGCAACCCAAGTTCCGATTCATTCCGCACTCGCATCCGTGGCGAAACGAGAGGGTGCACGTTCGTGATCTATGCCCCGGCCTCCTACGGCCGGGAACCGCTCCAGGCGCATGTCGACGAGGCCCGTCAGCGAATCGAACGCTACGCCGGTGGGCATGCCGACGAAGCGGAGATCCTGTGAACGCACAGGACGTCACACACGGGACGTGATGCTCAGAACGTGACGCGCAGGAAGACACACGCAAGGCGTAACGCAAAAGACGTGATGCTCAACGTATGGGATCAGAGGCCCACACCAAGGGGTCGATCCCGGGGAAGACGTTGTTGCGAGCCTCGATCCCGGCCAGCCAGGGCTCGTCGACGACCCCGTCCATCAGGTCTTCGTAGATCTTCGATAGGTTGGCCAGATGCTCGTTCGTGCGCGCGTGGGCGTAGGGCACCATGGTGCCGGTCTTCATGATGAATGCCCAATCGCTGCTCTGCGCCAGGAGCAGCTCGCGCCCCGCCTGCCGCAAGGCGCGCCAGGCATCTTCCCGCCCATCGAAGTGGCCGTCCCGGCCCAGCTCGGCCAGCCGGACCATACGACGGCCCGCCCGGTGCAGGTGGGGATAGATCCAGTCGTTCGCTCCCTCGAGCCAGAACTCGGCGTACCCCTTGTACCCCCAGCTGGAGAAGGAAGGCGTCGAGACCTGATTGACCGGATGGCGCTCGAGCTGCTCGGACAGCGTCGTCATCTTCACGACAGGTTGGTCGCAGGCGATCTTGCGTAGCAACATCTCGATGAAGATCGGCCCCTCGTACCACCAGTGGCCGAAGAGCTCGGCATCGTAGGGAGCCACCACGATCGGGGCCCGTCCAGGCATGAGCCCGCGCAGATGCTCGATCTGCTTCTCGCGATTGAACATGAAATTGCCGGCGTGCTCGGCCGCCTTCTGCCGGGCCGCTTCGAAGTCGTAGGGCTCCTTGTGGTTCGTCGGGCCGGTGATGCGGTAGTACTTGATACCCAGGTTCGAGCGTTTGCCGTCGCCGTGCAGGTAGGGACTGACATAGTCGTAGTCCAGATCCCAACCCACGTCGCGGTAGAACTCCCGGTAGGTGTAATCACCGGGGTAGCCTTCCTTGGCGCTCCACACCTGCTTCGAAGACTCCAGATCCCGGCCGAAGGCGGCCACGCCGCTCTTGCAGATGATGGGGGCGAAGATCCCGTACTTGGGGCGCGGAGAAGCGTGGAGGACGCCGTGCGTATCGAGCACGAAATGCCGGATTCCCTCTTCGGCCAACACCTCGTCGATGCCCTGCTCGTAGCCGCACTCGGGAAGCCAGATACCGCGCGGGCGGCGGCCGAAGTGGCGCTCATAGTCCGCCGCGGCAGTGCGAATCTGTCCTCGCCAGATACGTTGATCACCCAGCATGAGCGGCAGGAAACCATGGGTAGCGCCGCAGGTGATGATCTCGAGCACCCCCCGGTCCTGGAACGAGCGGAACGCGGTCAAGAGGTTACGGTCGTAGCGGTCCACGAACACCTCGCGCGCCTCACGGAAGAGCTCGAGGTAGCGCGTGGCCAGCGGATGGAACTCGGGGAGCCACTGCGTGCGCTCCACTTCTTTCTCGGCCAGAGTGATCAGCTTGTCGATGTGGCGCACGTAGCGTTCTTGCAGCAACTCATCACTGAGCATGCCGGCCAGCGTGGGCGTGATCGACATGTTGAGGCGGAAGTCGACCCCGTCGCCGAGGAGCTTCTCCATCATCCGGATGAGGGGCACATAGGTCTCGGTGATCGCCTCGTAGAGCCAGTCCTCCTCCAGGAACTCGTTGTACTCCGGGTGCCGGACGTAGGGCAAGTGGGCATGCAACACGAGGGCCAAGTAGCCCTTGGGTTCGGACATCGTTCGTCTACCTTCCTTGGGATCACACGGTTGGAACCATCCCCGTTCTCTGGCCGGCGGCTAGGAACGCGCGCGCTGCGGGGTGTGGTTCTCGATCATCTCCGTTGCGGTCGTATCGCGCCGCACGGTCGGCGTGATGGTCTTGCGGAAGATCCCATCGGCCGATTCCGCGGTGGCGTCGATGACCTGGGTACCGTCGGGCAACTGGAATCTCAGGCTGAAGGTGCCGTCCGGGCGCAGCTTGATCGGCCGGCCCTGTACTGTCACCTTCGCATCCGCTTCGGTGGCGCCGTAGACGATCAGTTCGGCGTCGAGCACGAACCAGAAGCCGCGCTCATCGGCCGGTCCCTGGGCCAGCGCACCGCTGCCCATACTGGCGAGCTGGCCGGAGGACCAGTCCGAACGTAAGCGTTCGCGCAGCAACATGCCCAGCTCAGCGGAGCTGTGGCTCTTGGTCACGGCTTGGGGCGAGGCCATCTCGTAGAGCTCACGAAAGGTCTGCGGCGTCTGCGTCCATTCCTCGTCGGTCACATTCGAAGCCATGTCGCGTGGCGTGGCCACGGGATTCGACCGCGCGATCGCGTGAAAGGTCCCACTTCGGTCGATCACGCCGACGGCCACACGATACGTGTGGTCGGGACGGCCCACATTGAGATACCAATTGGCCGAGCCAGGCGGCAGATCGATGTCATAGCTGTCCTCGCCATTGCCCTCGTGGGCCCGATCGAACGAGGTGCCGGGATCGAACGTGTAGACGCGCAGCACCCGCCGGTGTCCGTGCCAGGCCTCGCCCAACTGCTTGCGAAGCCTCTCGACGGTCGACTCGGTCACCTCCCAGTAGGCGTGCAGCCAATAGGGATCACGCACCAGCAAGGCGACATGGTCCTCGCCGTAGGCGGAAGGGATGTGTGGCTGGGCACCCCGGGTCACCTGTGGCGGATAGGCGGGTGTCACGGTACCGGCCGGAGGCGTCTGTTCCGGCGGGGGGGGCGCTGCCCGTTCCACTGCCCGCTTGACCGGGTGCTCGCGCAAGGCCTCCCGCCGAGCGGCCGGGATCTCGCCCCGTCCCCCGCGGGTCCCGGTGACCTTCTCGCCGGTTGGCGTCTTCCGCGCAGAGGCTCCCTGGGTCGCGGCCGGCTTGGTTCCAGGCTTCTTGGGCACGGCCGGCTTGGTCGGAACCTTCTTGGTCACGGCTGGCTTGCTCCCAGCCTTCGCGGTGGCAGCCTGCGCGGTCGTCGCTTTCTGTGCGGCTGCCTTCTTCCCGATTTGCTTCTTGTTCATAGTGGTACGGGCTCCGGCCCCGGCGCTCGGGCCGGTGGCTGTTTCTCGGGTCGTCGTCTTCTTGCCGGCGGCCTTCCTGCTGGCGCCGGCCACGGTCTTCTTCGGTGCGCTCTTCGTCGTCACCGAAGTCTTCTTCTTCGCTCCCGCCGCCTTCTTCGTCACCGGCTTCTTGGCTGTGCCCACCGCTGCTTTCTTCGAGGCGGTCTTCTTGGCAGCAGCCTTTCTCGCCGGCTTGGCCGCGCGGCCCTTCTTCGTCGCCGAGGCAGCCGGTGTCTTCTGGGCACCCGTCGTCCGGCTCCGCGAACGCGATGCGAAAGGAGATTTGCGCCTGCGAGCCTGGGCCTTCATCACGGCGTCGATGAGCCCGTCCTTCGACAGTGAGCTGCGCCCTGGCACCTCCAGGTCGCGGGCCAAGGCCAGGACTCGTGCCTTGGTCATCGCTTCGAGTTCTGCACGCCTCATCGCATTGCTCCCGTGTGCTTGTCGTACCCAAGGCCGACTGTGGGGGACGCTCCTCAACACGCCGAGCCCAGGAGTATGCTCAAACACGCATTGGTCCGGCGAGTTGCATATTTCCCGACACCCATTCGCCCTGTGGGGTTCAAGCTACCCCACCAGCGCACGCGGTGCCCATCAGGTCTTGCTGGGGGACTCGATGCGGGGAGACCCTAAGCCTTCCTGGGCAAGGATCCATTGGATGTTCAGCTTCAGCGCCTCCGCCAGCTTGCGAAACGCTTCCCAACTGCGGTTCGCTTCACCTCGCTCATCTTCGGACAGTTCACGTAGATAGGCGCGATGCTTCCCGAAGCCGACAAAGGCTAACTCCTCGAGCGGCCGGCGGTCCAGCGGAAACTCGAGCGCGTAGCTGGATTCGATGATGCCGAGGCACTCGCGCGCATACTCGGCTCGCGGCTCGTGAACGATCTTCTGAAGCAGTTCTGACAGAACCCTGTCATAGGCCCTCACCAGTGGCTCGTGGGCCACCTGCAGTGCGTTGTCGCGCGCAAACGTCAGTATCTCACCGATCTCGGCCAACAAGTCGCGCCGGGATTCGGCCGCGGCCAGGCTCTCCTGCTCGGAGACGTGGTCTTCGGCCGCGCGAACCCCCACCGCGAAGCTGCCCTCGAGCTGCCCGGCCTTCTCGACCAGCATCCGCTCGAGGACGTGACCGGCGGCCGCGGCGAGAACCGGCGGCACCTCTACCCCAGCGTGACGGCAGGTGGTGATCAGGTCGCGGCCATGTTCGAAAAACTCGGTGAGCTGCTCTTCCTGGCGATTCAGGATCGACTGGTACGCCGTGCGGATGATCCGCTCGCGGCCCTCCGCCACGAGGTTGCGCAGCGTGTAGCGACGGATGCCCTCGATCCGGCGCAGATCCTCTTCCCCGAGCGCGGGCGGCGCCTGGGCATACTCAGAGGGATCTTCTTCCAGTGGAAGCACATAGCAGCGGATCCGCCCGGGCACGCGCTGGAACACATGTACCATGTAGTGGAAGGTCTGCTCGGTATCGCGGTGGGTTAGCGCAAGCAGGCTCCGGTAGCCGGTGCCTTCGCTTCCCTCCTCATCCTGGAAGGTGTGCTTCTCGAAGGCCAGGGCCTTCACAGTGTAGTTGAGTTCTCCCTCCCCCGGTTCCTCATCCAGCACCGCAGCCCCGAGGGCGATGCCGCCGGCCACGCGTTCGGGCCGGATCCGCTGCGGCCGGGCGTAACGCCGGTACACATCGGCGCCGGTCCCTATCGAGGGGACGTTGCTGACCGCCTCGGCCAGGTACTCGAGCAGCATCTCTTCCAGGTCGTAGGATTGCCAGGGAGACGCCAGTTCGATCGCGCGGCAGGCATAGGCCATGTTCTGGACCGTCTCGATGCCGGAGACGTCGGCGAAAAACCATGCGCAGCTGGTGAACATGAACATCGCAAAGCGCTGGGACTCGAGAAGACTCCACATCCGCTGGCGTTCTTCCCGCGTGAGGTCGCGACGGGCGTGCTGGTCGATGAACGCCTGACGCGCCGAGACGCTCGGATCGAGCAGGACAAGGATGTAGTCGTCGCGCGTGGACCACGGATCGTCCACGAGCGGGCTGACCTGCTCCAGGTAGGTCTCGATAATGCGGTCACGCACCATGTCGAAGCCGCGGCGCAGCGGCGTACGCCACTGCTGGTTCCATTCCGGCAGTCCCCCGGTCTGGCATCCGCAGTCTCGTTCCCAGCGTCCCACCCCGTGCGCACAACTCCAGGCGGTGCCTTCGTCATGGGTGCCGAAGTTCAGGTCCACCTCATCCTCGGGCGGATGCTGCTCCAGGTAGCGCCCGTAATTGGTGAACTCGAGTCCGTGAGCCGGCCCTTCGCGCCGCACCAGGTAGGCCAGGCACATGTCACCGAAGGGTTCGTGATGGCCGTAGACTTCTCCATCGGTCGCCACATTGACCAGGCCCGAGGATCCGATTCCGCCCGAGGCTTTCTGCAGCCGTTCCCGGAACCCCCCGGCCGAGCGTAACAGGTGGCCAAAGCTCACGTCCGAGGCCAGCTGGCCGTCGTAGAAGAAGACATCGATGTGGCGGTCCGGCCGGCGATGGCGGCGGGCATCCTTGAGATAGAAGCGGTAGGGCTTACGGGGGTCCACCTTCCCCCCCGAGGCATCGCTCCACCCGCGGCTTCGGTCGAGCGGCCGGGTCCGCAGCGCCTGGAACGGCGAGAGGATGATGTAGCGGATCCCGAATTCGATCAGCAGTTTGACGGTGTCGAGGTTGACCGCCGTCTCGGCCAGCCAGATCGACTCGCTCTTGCGGCCGAAGCGCCACTCGAAGTCACGCAGGCCCCAGACGATCTGGGTGCGCTTGTCCCGGTAGTTCGCCAGCGGCATGATGACGTGATTGTAAACCTGCGCGATGGCGTTGCCGTGGCCGGCCTGCAGTTGCACGCTCAACCGGTCGCCCTCGAGAATGCTCTCGTAGGTGTTCGGGGCATACCTCTCGAGCCAGGTCAGCAGCGTGGGTCCGAAGTCGAAGTTGATGAACGCGTAGTTGTTGCAGATCTCCTCGATGAGATTCCTCTCACCCATCAGGCGGCTGCGCGCGTTGGGCCGGTAGCACTCATCCTTGATCCGATCGTTCCAGTCGTGGGCCGGCGCAGCACTCTCCTGACGGGGCAGGAGCCGGGACCAGGGGTTCTCCCGCGGTGGCTGGTAGAAATGTCCGTGAATGACGACCTGCATTGTGTCTGGGCCTTCCTAACGCCTGGGTTGCGTCCGCGTCGCGCTCTCTCTTCGTTCCTCGGTCTCGCGTCCGATCGGTCAGCCGCCACCCACGGTCACTGCCTCGGCCAGACGCGACAGCACACTGCCCGAGGGTTCACGCAGCACGGCATCTGCTAGACCATCGTACGCCGTCGGCGTCTTGTTGATGATGATCAATCTCGCGCCGAGGCTCTTGGCCCGTTCGGGAAACGACGCCGCCGGGTAGACCTGCAAAGAACTTCCGATCGCCAGCAGCAGGTCGCATTCGCTCGTGAGCTCGGCCGCCCTCTCCAGGGCCGCCTCGGGCAGCATCTCGCCGAAGAAGACCACCCGCGGCTTGAGCCGCCCGCCGCAGGCCGGACACGGCGGGGGCAATTGAACGGCCAACTGGGCCTTGACCTCATCCATCGTGTAGTCGGCTGAGCAGTTCAGGCAACCGATCACCCGGGTGTTGCCGTGAAGCTCGACGACCGTCCGGCCTCCGGCCTCCTGGTGAAGCCCGTCGATGTTCTGGGTGATGACACCGCGCAGACGCCCGGCGCGCTCCATGGCCGCGAGCGCCACGTGGCCCGGGTTGGGCCGGGCCGTGCTGATGGCCTGATACCGCACATCGCGGAAGAACTCCCAGAAGAGCGTGGAATCACGCATGAAGTAGTCGATGTCGGCAAACTTCGCGGGGTCATACCGCGACCAGAGGCTGTCATCGGCATCGCGGTAGGTGGGAATCCCGCTCTCGGCCGAAATGCCGGCGCCGGTGAAGGCTACGATCTTCGAGGCCTCGGCCACGAGCTGGGTGGCGAGACGCATCGTGAACCCCTCGGATGTGGGCGGCTGCATCGTTCGAAGTCCTTTCCGCAATGGCCGGTGGCCGGGCCTTCCTGGCCCGGCCGATTCTGCCACTATAGACCAAGCCGCCGCCGGGCTCTACCTTCCACCCTCCCCAGGAGCGCGGGGCGGTCTCCTTACGCCCGTTGGGTGCCATGTCAGACAACTCCGTGCGAGCAGACAACTTGTAGACCTAGTCGCATCCCCCGCGCGCTTGTGCCTCGCGCCGGGGCTCTGGTACACTTGGACGTGTTGGATTCCAAGGACTCGAAGTCGGATTCTGTTTGGATCCGAATCAACCTGGCCTGCAACAGGACGGAGGTCACCCATGGTCGTTCCCCACTCCTGGCACTCTACCTCGCTGCGTCTTCTCGCACTTCTGCCGGCTCTACTGGTCGCGCTGGTCTTCCCGGCCGCCAATGCCGAATGGGTCGACCTGGGCGGCGGCGAACTCGAGATCTCGGCAATCGAGACCGATGACCAGCGCACGGTCATCGAGATGAGCTTGGGCGGGTTCCATGCCCTGCCGGTGGAAATCGACGGCGAACCCTATCATCACATCTTCCTGGGCAGCGAGAGCCGCTCGCTCGAGGCCGGTCTTCCCGCGCTGCCCGACGTCTGTCGCAGCGTGCTGATTCCCGGGGATCGGGAGATGCGGGTACGCATCCTCGCCGAGGAGTACGTGGACCTGCCCAACATGTCGGTCGCCCCGTCGAAGGGCAACCTGCTGCGAACCGTCGATCCCGCTTCGGTGCCCTACACGTTCGATCCGTTCTACCAGAGCGATGATGCCTACCCCGCCCAGGTGGCCGAGGGCCGGGAACCTTACATCCTGCGCGACTACCGCGGGATGGTCGTGGATCTCAACGTCTTCCAGTACCTACCGGCCGAGCAGACGCTGCGCGTCTATACACACCTGGTCGTTGAGGTGGCGCCGGCCGGACCGGCTCGCATCAATCCTCTCAACGCGGCCGAACCGGCGACGATCGATCCGCAGTTCCACAAGCTCTACGGCGAGCATTTCCTGAACTACGCCAACACGCGCTACGATCCGGTTCTCGAGGAGGGTGGCCTGCTCATCATCACCTACGACGGGTTCTATGACGCCATGGTGCCGCTCTATGAGTGGAAGCTCCAACGCGGCCTGCCCACCGAGCTGGTGACGATTTCGGAGACCGGCTCGAGCACGACGCAGATCAAGGACTTCATCAACAACGCGTTCCTGACCCATGGGATCGCCTCGGTGCTGCTGGTGGGCGACGCGGCCCAGATACCGACCTTCAGTCACTCCGGGGGCGGTTCCGATCCCACCTACTCCTGCCTCCTCGGCAGCGATTACTACCCGGAGCTCTTCGTGGGCCGCTTCTCGGCCGAAACCGTGGCGCACGCGGCGACCCAGGTCGAGCGCACGATCCACTACGAGCGCGATGTGGCGCCCGGAGAGGTGTGGATGCAGTCGGGCATGGGCGTGGCCTCGAACCAAGGTCCGGGCCACTTCGGCGAGTACGACGACGAGCACATGAACTACATCCGTGACGACCTCCTGGGCTACGGGTACCTGCACGTCGATCAGATCTACGATCCGTACGGATCTGCCTCGGACGTCGCCAATGCGCTCAACGAAGGCCGTGGTATCGGCAACTACTGCGGCCACGGGAGCACGACGTCTTGGGGTTCCTCCGGCTTCAGCAATACGCACGTCAACGCACTCGTCAACGACAACAGGCTGCCTTTCATCAACAGCGTGGCGTGCGTCAACGGCAACTTCACCGGTTCGACCTGCTTCGGCGAGGCCTGGCTGCGCGCCACCAACGGCGATGCCCCCACCGGCGCCATCGCGACCTACATGAGTTCGATCAACCAGTCCTGGGATCCGCCGATGTACGCCGAGGACGAGACGGTCGACCTGCTCGTGGCCGATGAGATGCGCACCGTGGGCGGCCTCTTCTTCAACGGCTCCTGCCACATGATGGACACGAACCCGGGCAGCGCCGGATACAACATGTTCCTGACCTGGCACATCTTCGGCGACCCATCGGTGCCGGTGCGCACGAAGATGACCGAAGCCATGGCGGTCTCTCACCAGGGAACCCTCTTCCTGGGCAACAACCAGTACGCAGTCCAGACCGGGGTGGCGGGTGCCACCTGCGCGCTCTACAACGACGGCATTCTCTACGGGGTAGCCACCGCCGACGGCGCCGGCGGCGCGACCATCACGCTCGACCCATTGCCGGCCGAGCCGATGACGCTGGCCCTGACCGTCACCGCCTACAACAAGGAAACCTACGTGGGCCCGGTGGAAGTCGTGCCGGCTGAGGGTCCCTATTTGATCGTCGATGAGGTCGTCTACTACGACGAGGGCGAGGACGGACTGATCGACGCGGGCGAGTCCGTCATGGCGCACGTCAAGTTGCGCAACGTGGGCATCGAGACCGCCGTCGGCATCTCGGCCACGTTGAGCGATCCGGGCGATGAAATCACCTTCGATGTCGACACCCAGACCTGGCCCGACCTGGCACCGGACCAGTCGGCCTGGGCCGACGGCATGTATGCCTTCACCGTCGATCCCGGTTGCCCGGACATGACCTCGATCACGATTCCGATGACGATCGCCGGCGACGAGCGGATCACGTGGGATTCCACGCTGGGGTTCCTCGTCCATGCGCCGGCCATCTCGCTGGCGTCGATCGACATCGACGACACGCTGGGCGGCGACGGCAACTACCGGCTGGATCCGGGCGAGAGCGCCACGGTATCGGTGATGCTGCACAATGCCGGCAGCGGCGAGCTGAACGATATCATGGGCCTGCTCTCTTGCGGCCATCCCCGCGTGCACATCACGCAGGCCCAGGGCGGCCACGGCGGGCTCGGCACGGGGGAGAGCGGCGTCTTGATGCCGGTCTTCGAGGTCATGGTCGACGAGAACTTCCTGGCCTACGACGCGGACCTGGACCTGCAGGTCGCCGGGTCGAACGACTACGATCAGATCTTCCCGATCCATCTGCCGATCGGCGGGTTCTACGAGACGATCGAAAGCGGCCCGGGCGACTGGGGGCACTACGCCGTCACCGATCCGGGCTTCACCGACCAGTGGCATGTCTCCAGCCAGCGCAACCACACGCCGGGTGGCGCGCAGAGCTGGAAGTGCGGCGACACCGGCACCGGCGACTACGCCAGCCTGCTCGACGCGGCTCTCGTGACGCCGCCGGTGATGGTGGCCGGTGAGGTCTCGATGACCTTCTGGATGTGGATCGACGCCGAGGAGAGCGGCTACTACGCGGGCCGTGCCTACGACGGCGCTCTGATCGAGATCTCGCTCGACGGCGGACCCTTCGAGCAGATCACCCCGGTGGGCGGCTACACCCACACGATCCGCGCGGGCAGCGTCCCGGGTCCGTTCCCCGAGGAGACCCCGGTCTTCTCCGGCGCCATGGACTGGACGCAGGTCACCTGCGATCTGGGCCCCATGGACGGCGAGGTGGTCTTCCGCTTCCGCTTCGGCAGCGACGGCGCGGACACGCGGGAGGGCTGGTTCATCGACGACGTCGAGATCTTCGGCCTGGGCTCGATGGCCGGCGTGGAGGAAGAGGCGCCTCGCTCGGTGCGCCTCAGCCTGGCGCCCAGCCATCCGAACCCCACGCACGGCTCGGCGCAGATCGCCTTCGCGCTACCCGAGGCCGGCCCCGTCTCGCTCGAGGTCTTCGACGCCAGCGGCCGCCTGGTGCGCACGCTGCTGAGCGAACCGCTCACCGCCGGCAGCCACTCGATCGGCTGGGAAGGCCGGGACGACGCCGGCCGGTCGGTGACGAGCGGCCTCTACTTCTACCGCCTCAGCACGAATGATGGTACGCTGCGACGTTCCATGGTGCTGATGAGGTAGGTCAACTGCCCCGGGCGACGGGGCCGGGGGCCGCGCCAGCCATCGGTGGCCGCGACCTCCGCGTCCGCGGTCGATCAGGCCGGGAAGAGCCTCTTGCAGGGCCGCACCGTGACGAGCGGTGCGGCCCTGACTGTGAATGCAAACCGCCTACACTGGAAGGGGCATGACCAAGACGAGTTCCACACGCGAGAAGAGGAAGGGACGACCCCGGCCCAGGGATACCGGCAAGGGGCTCGAAGGCGCATCGAACCCGGCCGCGCCGCACACCCGGCGCTTCTCCTGGACTTCCCCCATCACGCTCGCGCTGCTGCTCGGCCTGCTGGCCTTCGTGGTGCGCGCGATCTACCTGGTCGAGAGCGGCGAGAATCCCTTTCGAATCCATCTTGACCTCGATCCGCGCAACTACCACGAGTGGGCGCTCACGATCCTGCGGGGCGAGGCCTTCGGCACAGGACCGTTTCTGCAAGCGCCGCTCTATCCGTACTTCCTCGCGCTGTGCTACTTGGTCCTGGGACCGGGCCTGATCGCGCCTCTTTGGGTTCAGGCTGTGCTAGCGGCCGGCACGGTCGCGCTCGCGGCGCTCATCGCCCACCGTTACTGGGGCCGCCGCGGCCTGCTGGCCACCGGCCTACTGATGGCGCTCTATAAACCTGCAATCTTCTACACCGGCGTGCTGCTGGTGCCGGTCTTGGCCACCGCGCTGGCCGCGACGGCGCTGTTCCTGGCGCCGCGCCGGCGCTTTCTGGCCGGACTGGCCACCGGACTGGCAGGCCTGGCCCACCCGACGATCTTGCCGGGCACCGCCCTGGTCGCCTTCGTGATGGCGGGAACATCCTCCGCCCACGCCTCCGAATCGCGCCCTCCTTACGCCGGCGCGGGATTCGCTTTCCGCTGGCCGGGCCGCCGGGCGACGGCGGCGCTTCTGGTCGGCATCGCGCTGGGCATCGCGCCGGCCACCGTCTACAACCTCGTGCGCACCGGCCACTGGGTGCCGATCTCGGCCAACACGGGCATCAACCTCTACATCGGCAATGGCCCCGAAGCGAACGGCTTCTACCGATCGCCCTTCGGCATGCGCGGGGAGGTCGACCCCTGCGGTATTGCCGAGGCCGGGCGTCTGACGGGCGAGCCGCTGGATGCGGTCGAAGCCAACCGCTTCTGGGTAGACGCGGCGATCGAGGCCGCCGGCCAGGAACCGGCCCGGGTGGCCGGTCTGGTGGCCATGAAGTTCTGGGCCGCCCTGGGCGCCTTCGAGGTACCACAGATCGAATCGTTCGATTTCGAGAAACGTTTCTCCGTCCTCTTGCAGTTGCCCTTCCTGCCCGGTTGGATCGCCCTGCTGCTGCTCTCCGCCGCGGCCCTGGCAGTCCGTCCCCGCGATCGGCTGCTGTGGGCGCTCCTTGGCGGAGTCATCCTCACGGCCCTTGTCATGGCAGCCTTCTTCGTGACCGGGCGGTTTCGGCTACCGGCGCACCTGTTCCTGGCCCTGGCCTCGGGCGGTGCGGTCGCCATCATCCTGGGTGGGCTGACGACCGCCGAGCGCCTGCGAGCGGCGGCCGTGGTGATCCTGACCGGCCTCCTCTTCGTGCCCAACTGGGCGGGCATCCAGAAGAACGCCACCTTCGCCCAGTATCATTACCGTTTGGGCGTCATCGCCGAACGAGAGGGCCGGGACCGCGACGCGTTCGAGCAGTACCAGGCATCCCTGGCCATCGACCCCAACGTGGCCCGCGCCAACATCAATCTGGGCGTCCTGACCGCCCGGCGCGGCGATCTCGAACAGGCCCGCGAGTTGCTGGAACGGGGAACCCGGCTGGACCCGCGCAGCGCGCGGGCGCTGCTGGCCTTGGGTCAGATCGAGGAGATCGGGGGCGACCTGGCAGCGGCGGCCGGGCTCTACCGCCAGGCCTGGTCGGTCGACAGCACCTTCGTACGCGCGCTGGAATCGCTGATGGCCGCCGAGTACCGCCTGGGCGATCTGGAGCGCACCCGCGCACTGGCACGCGAGCTTCTCGCGCGCGTGGGCGAAGATCCGATGGGGGTACGGGCGCGCTTCCTCTTGCACCGTCTGAACGAGCGCGCCGCGCACGGCCTGCCCCTGGCCACCTCCCCCGCTCGAGCGCAGGCGGACCTGCTGCTCGCGGCCGGCAAGCCCGGCGAGGCCGCCGGCGCCTACCAGGCCGCCGCCCAGCAGGCGCCGGGCGATCCGGTGCCGGCATTGGAGCTGGCCCGGCTCCTCACCGTCACCGGGCGTACGGAGGAGGCCGCCAGGTGGATCGAGCAGTACCGGGCCCGGGGCGGACCGCACGAGCTGCTACCGGCGCCCGAGTCGCCCTAGCCCAGAGCAAGCGCCGGCGCGACGACGCTGGCGCTTCTGCTGTGCCTACTCGTAGAGCGCCTTGATGCGTCCCCACGTCGTCGACTGCGCCGGCTCTTGGTCGGGCGCATCCCCCATTGGGTGTCCTCCGGGGCTGACGGTCAGGGAGTAGGTGACATCCGAGAGGTACCCCAGGGCCGGGACCGAAGACACCAGTTGAATCGTGTGCTCGCCCACCGGGAGCGGTGCCAGCATGACGTAGTAGCCGTCGGCCACCGACGGGTAATAGGTCCCGGCCGGCGTTGGCACGCCCCACAGGTCGAAGACGTTGTCCTCGGGAACGGTCAGGCTGAACATCGTGGCGGATGGCGTGGGATGGTGCCAGTGCGAACATCAACGCCTCCGAAGTTGGGCGCCAGAAACCACACCTGGCCGGATTGGCCGTAGTTGATGAACTCTCCGTCCTCGTCGAGCCCCGGGTTCTGGTCCAGCGGCGCCGACGCCAGCCACTGCCACCACAGGATCGACCACTCACCATAGGTCTTGCCGTAGGCGTTCGAGTGGGGCGGCAGCACGCCCGGGTTGGGATTACGGGCCGCTTGGCACGGCTGCGCCGCCGCGAGCACCATCCAGAACATTCCCGCCAGACACACGATTCCAGCCATCCTTACCACTCGCTGATTCATCGTTCTCTCCTCCATCCTATACACCATGGGCTCGATCCGCACTTGCCCCGTCTGACGCAGGGCCGCATCTATCCAGGAAATGTGTGGTGAAGAGAGAATTCGGAAGCATTGGGAGTTGCCACCGATCATAGCGCTCTGCGCGCCATAGATCCTGCCGGCCCTGGGACCATGCGCAATCGATGTCAGATTCGCCGCCACGGTTCCTCCTGCCAGCGGCCACACCGCGCTTTCCCACTGCGCGGATCGGCTCGCATTGCCTTCAAGTGCCTACCGTGTGGCCGCTTGACAGCCTCACGGCAGGTGAGGTCCTTGTGGTCGCCCCCACCAACGCGCTATCATTATAGGGGCATGCCGGTCCAGGAGACGCTTGCTTCGGCATACTCGCTTGAGCCTGCCTGCGCACCGGGCGCATACGAGCTGTCAGGACTACTTCTTGGGAAAGGACGCTGCCATGAGATTCACCACGGCGAGATTCACCACGGCCCTTCTGGCCGCTGTGGCCTGTCTTTGCCTCTTGACCACGACCGCCACGGTCATGAC
>CAZNJE010000048.1:0-36437 GCA_964573295.1 uncultured bacterium
GTCCTGAAGCCCGGCTACACGGCCCTGAATACCTACACCCAGGCCGGTGATGGGTCCACCTACGGATACTAATTGGTTGGCCTGAAGAGAAAGAGGAGGAGCTATGTCACTCGGAATTGTGATCCTGACAGAAGAAGGTGTTGTCCTTGCGGCCGAGAGTCTCGGCACTTTGCTCTCACAAGAGCAAACGGACATCCAGTCGCAGTGCAAGAAGTGCGGAGAGAAGGGCAAACCCAATATCTCGTGTCCGAAATGTGGGGAAGTCCTTGGTCCGGCACCAACGATTTCGCGGCAATTCCCTGCTACACATACCCATCACTGTCAGAAGCTCTTTCGCATCAACACGCATGCAGGTTTCATCGTCGTTGGGAACCCAAGTCTTGGCACCATGAAAGCTCAGCATGCCGTCTACGCCTTCATCAACTGGCTGAAGGCGAACGAGCATTTCGAGGACTATGCGGAGCAAATGGTTGCGCACTGGCAAACCTTTTGTGGAGAGGCACAAGTACTTGAGAAGCACAGCGGGCACACAGAATTGGTAATCGCCGGAATCAAGTCCGGGGCGGAAGCTGTTGCATTCTCGCAGACTCTCGTGATTCAGAAGGGCAAGATCAAGGTCGGCACCGTTTCTTGCTCTGGCGTCGTTGCATGCGGCGTTCACGAGATTCTTGACAAGATGTTCGGTGATGGGGGCATCCGGCAATATCCCGTGAAGGAGTTTCCTCTTCAGGATGCCGTTGAGTTTGCAGAGTTTCTGGTACAGACCCAAATCGGGGTCGATAAGTACACGGCTCGTATGCCTCGTCTCGGTGGGGAAATCGACATAGCCGTCGTGCATCCGAATCATGGGTTCGTTTGGGTGCGTCAAAAGGAATTGCAGAGGATCATAGAGAAAGAGGCCAACCAAGGAATCCAGCCTACAAAATGACCCGCGCGGACGCGGATCATTTTGCGGCTGATTCCAGTCGTTCGGCGACGTGGTGAACGCGACACATCGAGGAGCATGATGAGCTGATGGATGACAGAGACATACCACATGGATACCGGGGATGGTGGCGAATCATCGAGACATCCCAGTGGACTGACGATCATCTGGACATCCTCGGACCGGCAATGATCTCGCTCACTGGATACGGCGACCGCCTCCGGATGCTTGCTCTGCTCGCGTACGTAAACTGCAGGCCCACCAAGACAGGCGTCTCATTTGCGTGGCAGGGCGCTTGGGAGTATGATCAAGCCAATACCACCAGCAAGCTGGTGGCATGGGGATGCCCCCTGGAAGGGGCTGCCCCGCTTGTAGCCCTACTGCAGACCTAGCTCCTCCTGCCGCCTGTCTTCCTCTTCCTGATTCCGGATGTACGCCAGCACCGTTGCCTCATCCAATCCTACCGTGCTGACGCAGTACCCTCGCGCCCAGAACTGCCGACCTCGCACCATTCGGCTCGATCTCGACCCGAAGCTCATCACCTCCGATGCGCTCTTCCCCTTCAGCAACCCTATGATCCCCGACACGCTGTACTTCGGCGGAATCGCAAGGCAAAGATGGATGTGATCCTGCAGCGCATGTCCCTCCAAGATCTCCACTTCCTTGAGTGCTTTGCTCGCTTATCCGCGCCTCCAGGTCATCCCGCGGGGCGTGAGATCCCAGATGCCGCGGCCCGACTCGGCCGGGGGCTTGATGAGCTCGCGGTCCTTGGCGTCGTTACGGGCCCATTCGACCTGGTGGACCCAGCGCGTCTGGTGGCGGCCCGTGGGCTGCTGGTAGTAGGGGGTGTCGAAGAGCTCGCGGTTTCGGCGGTAGATTTCGGTGATCACGACGTCCTTCTCGGCCCGGCCGCCGTGGCGGCGCAGGACCGTGACGACCTCCTTGATGAACTGCTCGCGCGTCAGTTTCCCGGCGGGTGCCGGCGGCGTGTTCTTGGCGGTTGGCATGGGTCCTCCTCGACTCGTAGACCTGTCCTAGGGTTTTGCGTGGTTTCGGTGTCCTGCCCGGAGATAGGCAAGAGCGGGGCCAAAGGGAGCCGCAAGGGGGATGAGCTTCGTAATGGCCTTCAAATCAAAAACATGGGCCGCTTGGCTCGGGCACGATCTCAGCGGTTGCGGTGCGGGTTCGGCGCCGGAAGGGCCCTTGGCATCAGCGCGGGGTCACCCATCTTCACCCTTTCAGGGCTCGCCGGCAGGTGCGCCACGAGGTTTGCGAGGACCGCGTCCATGGCGGCGTCGAAGTTCCAGGTGAAGCCGGGTCGAAGGATCGGCGCCACGTCATCACGGAAGTCGGGTTGCTTTCGCTTCTGAGATAGGTTCGCTTCGAACTGCGCCCGGGTGACCGTGCGTTCGTCCCTGTCCATGTAGCGCTCGAAGCAAGCGAGAAGCGTCGCCGGATCGACGCGCCCCTGGTCCATGGCGTACCAAACGTCGAAGAGGTCGCGCCCTTTCTTCCTCTGATACCGCCACGAAAGATCAGATTGCTGGCCACCTCAGGCACGGAGAAGAGATCGACGATGGCGCGGCTGATGACGAGATCCTGCTCGACCTGGGCGGCGAGCCGCCACGGCGCCTGTGCTCTCCAGGCCGTAATGTGGTCCTTGGGGATCATTCGTCCGGCTCCACGTTGGTGTTGATGATGAGCTTCCAGCGCGGGCTCCGCTTTCCACCTGCGATGTCGGCCGCGCGCCTCAGCGGCGTGTAGCTCCGCGCGTTCTCCGTCACGAAAGGTCCGAGAGCTCGGGCGAGATCTTCCTGCCCGACCAGCTCCAGCAGGTGGCCCAGGCGTTGCGACCAGCTTACGGGGCAGCGTTTCGCGGCATTGCGTAGCTCGTCGGCATCCATCTCCTCGGAGAGCTCGGCCAGGACCGTCGCGACGTTGTCCAGCCCACCGGCGTGGCCCGGGTAGCCGACCAGCTCGAGGGCTGTTCCCTCCCGGGTGGAGTAGCGCAGCGCGCCGCGCGGCGTATTGATCGTGGTGATGGGCATCTTGTCGAGATCACCCCGCGCGATGAACTCGACACGCACCATTCCGCACTCGATGGTCTGACGGTTCTTATGCACCATGACCTGGGTCGCCTGGGGGCGCTGGTGGGCCGCGCCGTGGCGCTCGGCGGCGCTCAACAGACAGACGTAGTAGGGCTCGCCGCGAGCCTGCATGAGCTGGTCGATGAAGTGCTCCGCGGGCAGGCAGCCGAGGCGTCTGTGCTCAGGTGGAACGATGACGTGGAAGCTGCGCACGGGCTCGGCGATCAGCTCCTGCTTCTTCAGTCGGCGCAACTGGGCGCGCACCGCCGGAGGATTGCCTTCAATTGCCTGGATTGCCTCGGCGGTGGTGAAGTGGTAGGTCCCGCTCGCCGCCAGATCCCTGATATACTCGCTTGCTCGCATGCTGTTACGATTCTCCCCAAGAAGAACGCCTACCTTTGTGCATCCTGAGAAACGTCTTGTCGATGCGTTACGATTCTCTCAGAATATAACTCAAAACGTTATGTTTGGCAAGAATTGTGTGAACCACACCCTCCGCGGCGATGTACTCACAACCGACGCCAGCTTGGCTTTGAGCCGCAGCCCTTGGTGCGTCCGGCCCCTCAGGCGACAAATCCGTCTGAAAGGGTGGCACGCGTGCCTACCACCAGAAGAGCCCGTCTGCCAGCATGGCATTGCAGATGATGGCAACCATGTGGGCGGCATCGCGTGGCTCGTCATGCCCGTCATGCCCGTGGTCAGGCGGATCGCAGTATTCCATGCTCCATGGGTCCTGATCGCGGCCCTCATCGTCAGCATCCCAATCGGAGTAAGGGCTATCTGGAAAAGGCGGCGACGGTCGGTAGGCGTCATACTGCAGCCGGTCATCATCCATGGTCAGTACCTCCTCACGGGTCGGGGACTGAACGGCATCTGGGGGAGCGTTCGCAGCAGTCAGGCCGGATCTGCTGATTCTCTCCATTGATCCAGTCCGACGATACCAACGCCCCCTGTCCTGGGGCAACTTCCCTGCTGCTGTGGCCGACATTGTTGCGAAGACCGTGTGCTACGCGGACGGCTCACAAGTGCTTGACACCGATCACCCGTGACCCTCTGCGGTCGATCCTTCGGCAGGTCCGCGGGTGTCAGTCTCCCGACTGCGCTATGGCGTCGCAGAAGAGTTCCGCTTCCTCTGGCTCGATAGGGCGCTCGGCGACAGCGGGGTCTAGTCTCTGTCCGGAGTCGGGAACCTCTGGCGGCTCCATTTCGAGTCTCTCGGCGAGCTCTGCCAGCATGCCGTCCGCACCGTGGCGGAACCAGCTTCGCATCGTGCGGGCGAAGGGATGATCGCTGTGCTGGAGGCTCTCGGCGGTGCCCCACCAGTCCACGCGAAGGTGGTTGCCAAGGTCCGCATTGAGAGCCATGCGGACAGGCTCGAGGTTTGCGAGAGATTCCTCTGAAGCATCCTGTTCAGGCGACACCTCGGAGAGATGGTGGTGGAGCGTCTGATGGAGCGACCGGACGGCGAGGTCGGTATCGGTGTGGGACCCGATGGCTGGGAAGACCTCGACTGCGAAGGTCACCATGTCGGACCAACTGGCAAACCACACAAACGAGCCTACCCATCTGGCCTCGGGAATCTGGCGGCTGACATGACAGCCCCAGGAGGCAGGGCTCCAGAGGTTAAACTCCTGTTCGGCATATCGATCCCAAGCCGCGTTGACGTCGGTCTCAAATGATGTCGGATTCATGAATCGTCCCCCTTTTCGCATGGATCGCCTGCTGGAGTTCTCTGGCTAACGCCCAGACCCAGCTTGCACCAAGCTCCCCAGCGCCTGTTCCTTGATCGCCCGCAGGATCCCGATCATCCCGCAGCCTTTATCGAGCATCACCCACGGCACGCCGGCCGCCTGACAGTCCTCGCGCAGGTTGCCGGTGTTGTGGCCGGCGAAGCGCACCAACATGACGGCGAGGTCGTGCTTGCCGCCGCGGATGCTGCGGGAGATCGTGGTCAGATCGAGCTGATGGTCCCAGCCGTCGGGCCAGGCGACCTCTGCGAGATCCAGTTTCTCGGTCAGGGTCTCCTTCATCTCGGACCGGGGTTTTCCGCCCAGGATGAGCAGGCGCTTGCCGCGCAAGACCGGCGCCAGCTCTCCGATCAACCCGTCGCGAATGCCCTGCGCCTGGTCCGGATCCAGCGGGGCAAACGGCTCGACGTCCTCGGGCCACAGGCCACGCTTCTTCAGCGACCGGCGCAGCGACCGGTAGTTGCCGCCGCTTGCGACCAGGTCCGCGTGCGGGGACATGAGTTCGAGGAAGCGATCCTGCCGGCACCCGTCGTTCTCGACCAGATCGGTGGCCAGGTCGTGGAAGGCCTCGAGGGCCTCGGGGTCCGAGCGCGGATCGCCGCCGGCCAGCAGGGCCTCCAGGGCCTCGAGGTCGCGCTGGGCCTGCTCGGCGCGTTTTTCGGTTTGCCGCTGACGCTCGGCCTCATCCAGGCGCTGCTGCTCGATCTCCTTCTCACGGGCCTGGTCCTGCTGCCTGGCCCCCTGGCGCTTCTCGTCCCAGCGCTTCACGAACGCGGCCCAGTCATGCGAGATGTCGCGGTTCAAGGGATCGATGTAGGCGTCCACCAGCAATCGTTTGCGAGCAGCGTTGATGGCCCCGAAGGCGTAGTAGATCTGGGTCTCGATCTCGGGCGGCAGGTCGAATCCGTCCTGGTAGAGGCGCAGCTTCCCGGCCCAGATGTTGATCTGCACGATGCGCTCTTGCGAGCCCAGCTGATCGAGGTAGGCCACGCCTTGGCGGATCTCGTTGCATAGCTTGCTCACCTCATCGGTCGCCTGAGACTCGGCCTCCCGGCGGGTGAGCTCGGCTTGCAACTCGCGGTGGCGTTGCCGGGCTCGCTCGGACACCTCGCTGTCCTGTACAGATTGGGACTTGGCCACATCGAGCCAGAAGCGCTGGGCCGCACGCAGGCCGTTGAGGCACCCGAGGAACTCGAGCTCGGTCTCGAAGCGGTTCATCAGATCGATCGCCGGCTCAGGGCCCACGGCGCGCGAGAGCTTCAGCAGACTGGCCACCACCGGCTCGCGATCATAGCCCGTGTCGCCGCGGGTCAGGATGGCCTCGAGCTCATCGCTTACCGAGCGGCTCTGGCTTTGGCGGAGCTCGCGCGCTTGCACGAGCTCCTCGCGAGCGAGGGTCTCTTCAAGAATGTTGACGTAGCCGCCCAGCTTCTCGAGATGCTCGGCCACCAGGCTGCCGCCCTCGGCCCCGAACTCGCCCAGTCCTTCGAAGTCCCGCTGGTACTCCTCCAGCGTGAGCTGCTGGCGGCGGGCCTGCTCGAGGGCCATCTCGGTTTCCTCGAGCCACTGCAGGCGCTCTAAGACCTTGGCCTCTTCGCTGTGAGCGTGGGCCTCCTTGGCCTCGGCCAGCTGGTTGCGAAGCTGCTCGCGCAGGGCATTGAAGTCGTCGATGGGGGATGGGGGCAGCTGCCAGACGCAGGTTTGCGTGCTCACCGGGTGGCCGGCCGGCTGATGGCTCTGCTCGCTCATCCGCGCCTCCAGTCGGTCCCGCGGGGCGTGAGCTCCCAGATGCCGCGGCCCGATTCGGCCGGGGGCTTGATGAGCTCGCGGTCCTTGGCATCGTTACGGGCCCACTCGACCTGGTGGACCCAGCGCGTCGGGTGGCGGCCCGTGGGCTGCTGGTAGTAGGGGGTGTCGAAGAGCTCGCGGTTTCGGCGGTAGATTTCGGTGATCACGACGTCCTTCTCGGCCCGGCCGCCGTGGCGGCGCAGGACCGTGACGACCTCCTTGATGAACTGCTCGCGCGTCAGTTTCCCGGCGGGTGCCGGCGGCGTGTTCTTGGCGGTTGGCATGGGTCCTCCTCAGGCTTGAATGCGTGTCCCTGGTTTCTGAGCGGTTTCCGTGTCCTGCCCGGAGACAAGCAAGAGTGGGGCCAAGAGAATCCGCAAAGACGGTGGTCTTCGTAATAGCTTGCAAATAAAAAGGATGGGCTCTTCGCCTCCGGCAAGATCTCAACGGCGTCAGTGCGAATTCGGCACTGGTAGGGCCCTCGGAATCAGCGCGGGTTGTGGCCGGCTTCAACCGGGGTTGAGGCCAGAGGGTGACCCAGGACCCCGGCCACGCACGCTCATATACGCCCATATTATTGAGGGACCGGCGGGCCCGGAGCCTGGTCCGAAGGCTTCCTCGGCCGGGCCTGACCCAATGTCGTTTCTCTAATGCTCATTGCTGTAATCAAATACGTATACAGATTCTTAGCGGGGCTCTCCGCTGCCGGCGGCCCCGCGCACCTACGATCTGTACGTTCTAATGGGAGAACAACGAACTCGGCGGAATTCAAGAGAATGGGGGCCGCTTTTCTCGAAAATCTTTGCCTGGCGGCCGCCTTCACCGAGTAACGACCCCCGGAAGGGCCGCCGTGCTCCTAGCGCGGTCGACTAGGGGAGGCTATTGCTCCCCCAGCGTGGTCCCGTCGGCGAAGATCACGGTCAGCGGGGTCCAGTCGATCTTCATGTCCTCGAGGGCGGTGTTGCGCAGGGCCTTGTGATCGTCCATGAACTGGTTGTACTCGATGCCACCGGTCCAGGAGCCCTTCGCGCCGGCGGCCACCGGGTCGGCGATCTTGAGGCTCGACTCGTAGATCAGGTCACCGAAGATGTCCTTGAAGCGAACCACGCCCTGAAAGGCGCGGATCTCTTTGTCGGACCGGTTCTCGTAGCGGCACTTGATCCGGATGTAGTCTTCCCAGTCGCCCTCGGAAAACGACTTCTCGTAGACGGTTAGGTTGACAGCCTCACGCAAGACCTGCTCCTCGGCCCGGGCTTCGGCCTTGGCTTCGGCGGCCAGCTCGGCCTGCTCGTGCTCTTCCTCTTCCCGCTGTTCGATCCGGCTGCGATGAGCGTCGATCATCTCGCCCACGGTCATTCCGACCAGCGGCGGTTGCTCACCGGTCAGCGTTCCGAGCTCGTGACTGAGGATGTACCCCATCAGCAGCTGGACTTCGACAACGCTCAAGCCGCGCACCTCCGCGATCGATTCGAGGAAGTCGTCCTTGGTCTCGGCCGTGACGGTGATGGCGTAGACCTCAGGCGGGCCCTCGCGGTCTCCCGCCGCCTCGTGCGAGCATCCGCACAGCAGTACCAGGATCAGCAGCCCGATCAGCAGGTGGTTCTCTGTCTTGGCGTGGTGGGTCATGATGGCACTCCTCCTCTTCTCTGTGTGGGTTGGCTGAGGAGAGGGGAAGCAAGTCCCGGACCGGTACGTGCCCTCCGGGACGAGCCTGGCTGCAGTGCCTTTTCACGCAGGCGCTTGGGGTGCTGATTTCGGGTGGATTCGATCTGGTCGGGTCCGCGAGGGGCCGCCTGAGGGGCTGCGCCTCCAGTGGTGGTTGAAGGCAGGTTCAACGTGGGTTGGATCTGCCCTCCGCGTGGGAGGGCAGCGCCCATGCCCTGCAACGGCCCTCGCGCCGGCTACCCGCTCTGCACCCTCATCATCCGCCAGAAGGCGGGCTCGGCCACGATCCGGATGCCGTAGGCCCGGGCCTTCTTCGCCTTTCCGGAGAGAGAGTCCGGGTCGGCCGCGACCAGAAGATCGGTCTTCTTCGTGACGCCGGTCTGGACGAGTAGCCCGCGCTCGCGGGCATACGCTTTGGCGAGCTCCTTCGTGGCGCGTCGTCCCTCGACAATGCAGCCCAGGGATCCCGTGAAGCAGACCTTGAGGCCCGCCAGGCCCTCAGTGGCTTGCGCCGCGGGGCGTGTAGCGCCCTCGCCCTCGCCTTCGCCCTCGCCCCCGCGCAGGCGCTGCTCGGCCTCGCGCCGGGCCGCCGCGGCGGCGCCCTCGTCCAGCCCCAGGAGCCGGCACACCAGATCCAGATCACGCTGCTCGGCCGGGGTGATGAGCGCATCGGCCAGAGCGACCACGAAGAGGTCCGCGAGGTACTGCCGGTGGACGGTCATCGCCTGGGCCTGATCGAGTCCGATCTCCTGGGCCAGCTCCCAGAGCTGGTGGATCTCGCCGGGCGTCACACGCCGGTCTTCCAGGACCCGGTCGAGCAGGGCCATGTACGTGGATGTCTCGGAGGCCGCCGGGGCCGAGACGGGCAGGCGGGCGAGAAGGCGCGGGATGAACGACTCACGGTCACGGGCCGAACGGGCTGCGTCGGTGCGCCGGTAGGCGCGTCCGCAGCAGGGGAGCGAGGGCCAGGGGGAGAGGGCCCGGCCGGCCGGCTTCATGCAGAGCTGCGCAAAGTCCACCTCGCCCCATCCGCCCAACCGGTCGACGCAGGTGCGAAAGAGCATGGCCGTGGCCCGGGCGTCGTCCTCGGCCGTGTGGGCCCGCTCGAGCACGATCCCGAGGCCGGCGCAGATCGCCTCCAGCTTCCGGCTGGGAAGACGCCCTTGGGCGCGGCCGGCCAGCATCATCGTGCACAGGGTCGGGATCTCGGGCACCTCGATCCCCGCGCGCCCGGCCTCGGCGTAGAGGAACCGGCGATCAAAGCTGGCGTTGTGCGCCACCAGGTAGGCGTCGGCAAAGCGCGAGAACACATCGCCGGCCACCTGGGCGAAGGGCGGTGCACCGCGTACATCGCCCGCTGTGATGCCGTGGACGTGCGTGGCCCCGACGTCACGGTCCGGATTGACGAGGGTGGCATAGCGGTCGATCACCTCGCCCCGCTCATCGAGGCGCAGGAGCGCGACCTCGATCACCCGGTCGCTGCCGTTCGGGGATACACCGCACGCGCTCAGGCGGCCAAGGGGGCTACGTCTCGCCCTATTCGGCGAGGGTGCGGGTCTGGAGATACTCGAACAGGGCTTCGTATTCTTCCGGATTTGGCCGGTAGCCGCGGTCCATCCGCTCGAGCATCATCTCGGCCGAGCGGTCCTCGACGGCGATGAGCACCCCGCGCTCGAACTGGAAACAGAGCACCTTGCTGTAGGCGTGGGAGGCCTGGAAGCCGAGGTGAACGTAGAGATCGTCGATGAAGTCATCCCCGGCCCAGATCGTGCCGGTGAAATCGAGCGGGACGCCCAGGTCGGCACAGAGATGAAAGGCCCCGCCTCTGGCCTCGGTGATCAGGTAGCGGGCGTCCTCGTGGATGAACTGGTCCTCGATCTGTGCGGTCATGGGTGCCTCCCTTTGTCTGGTCGTATCGGTGGCGCTGGCCGATGGGCCGGCTCGGTGGCGCCTGCCTGCACGTGGCTGCACATCCCGGGCCAATGCACCCGCCTGGTCCGCCCTGCAGTCCGGTCCGCCCAAGCCCAGGCGGGCGCGGGCGGAGGTTGTTTTGGCCGGGCGAGGCCCCGGCCGTTGGGGAAGCAGCTCCGGCGGCTCCGGCACCAGTGGCATCTCCGGCACCTTTGGCACCTCCGCCACCTCTGGCAGGAGGGGCGCCTTCAACCGAGGTTGAAGCCCAGGCCAACAGATGCTGTGTGGAGTGAATGGGCCTTTTCGTGCATGCAAGGGGGCGGCGGGGAGTCCGTGATCTTGCTGGATGGTGGCTTCGTGTGTTCCTCGTCCATCGCGGTCGGGCGACCCAGTGACTGGTATCCTTTTTGCTAGATTGACCGACAGCAAGCCCTCGGCTCGACGGGTCTTGGGGTCCATCGGAAGTCTGGATCGAATCGCTTGCAGTCGGGTGCAGGAACCGGAGGTCGCATGCCGGGTTCATTTCACAAAAGTCTTGCCGTGGTTCGGCTTTGGGCCGATACTTCCAAGTGTCATCCCCAGTCGGGCTCACTGAGTTCGCTGGCCCCCTCCGGGTTGCGACCCGGAGGGTTTTTCTTTTCCGGTGGAAGATGAACCGGACGACTTTCCTTGTCGACGGCTTCAACGTCTACCACTCGGCTCGGTCGGTGTCTGAGGATCTGGGTGGCGCGTCCACGAAATGGCTCGATGTGAGGTCCCTGCTCACCTCATTCCTCCCGGTGATTGGGGCCGGCGCCATGCTCGCGGAGATCTACTACTTCTCGGCGATTGCTACTCACCTGGGCCGCTACAAGCCGGGTGTGCCACGTCGTCACCGAGTCTATCTCGATGCCCTGATGGCCTCAGGAGTGATTCCGGTGATGGGCAGATTCAAGCCGAAGACCGTCCACTGCCGGCACTGCCGGCACTGCAGCACGGACAACCTCCACCATGAAGAGAAGGAGACCGACGTCGCGATATCCGATATCTGTGAAGCTGATCGAGCTCTTCGCCATGGACCAGGCCGACACGATCGTGCTGGTCAGTGGGGATACGGACCTGGCGCCGGCCGTTCGGACCGCCCTTCGGCTCTTTCCATCGAGGCAGGTCTGCTTTGCGTTCCCGTACAAGCGCAAGAACAAGGAACTCGCGCAGCTTGTGTCGCAGTCGTTTCTCATCCGGAAAAAACGCTATCCCCAGTACCAGTTTCCGGCCGAGGTGAAGAATCAGACCGGCCGTTTGATCCGAAAGCCGGGGAACTGGTGAAGGCCTCTCCACAGCAGCTTGCTGCTAAGGGCTGCGCGCAATGGTCCCACCAAGTTCTCCCAGGAGCTCCCAGGAGCTCAAGGACTTCGTCAGGTCAGGGGCAAGGGGTCCATGATCAGGTAGCCGATGTCCTCGTGGATGAACTGGTCCTCGATCTGGGCGGCCATGGGTGCCTCCCCTTCGCTGGTCGTGTTGGTGGCGCCGGCCGGTCCAGAACGCCGGATGCCCCGCGATGACGAGTTCCACGTCCGCGGTGGTGGGTTCGCGGTCGGGGCGCTTTCAGCCAAGGTTGAAGCCGTGGGCAACAGAATTGCCAGCGCGTCGCGGCCTGAACTGGTTCGTCATCTGCACGCCAACTCAGCGCTGTAGGATGCTTCTCCGGGAATCGAGCGCACAATCAATCGAATCGTCCGGCTTGCCCTCGAGGAATCCGGCGGTCAGACCGCCCCCACCGGTATCGTTACCACCCCCTGGCCGAGCGGCAGCGACGATTCGGCCAGGCAGATCACGCCCCCCTCACCGACTGGCCGGTCCAGTCTCGCCAAAGTACATAAGTGCCGAACGGCGTCGCGCCCGGGCGAAGCCGTCTTCTTGAACTCCAAAGGATGGATGGCGTCGTCTAGGACGATCAGCAGGTCGATCTCCTTCTTGTCCTTGTCCCGGTAGTACCAGAACGGCTCCTGCTTGCCCCGATGCCTCCACGACTTGAGGATCTCGACTAGGATCCAGGTCTCGAGCATCGCCCCCGACGCTGCCCCGGCCTCCAGTGCCTGGGGACTGGTCCAGCCGGTCAACCAGGAACAGAGCCCGGTATCCAGGAAGTAGAGCTTGCGTGTCTTGATCAGGCGCTTGGTGACGTTCGTGTGGTAGGGCTGCAGCAGGTAGACGATGCCCGATGCCTCGAGCACCGACAGCCACTGCTTGGCCGTGTTCGGTGCCACGTCCGCGTCCCGGGCCAGATCGGCCACGTTCAGCAACTGAGCCGTGCGTGCGGCGCAGGCACGAACAAAGCGCAGGAAGGCCGTCTCGTCCCCGACGCGCGCCAGGTCGCGCACGTCCCGCTGCAGGTAGGTCTGAACGTAGGAGCTGAAGTAGAGGTCGCGGTCTTGTCCAGGATCGCTGGTGAGCACCGGGTAGGAACCTCGCCAGATCCGGGCGTATAGCAGTGCGCTATAGACGAAATGCGACCGACCGTCCACTGCAATCGTCCAAAATGCACTTGGGCTGAACACTGGCCGATGTAAGCCCTATCTAATTTCATAATAAGCTTTTATGGCTCGTCCTTTTGTGTTCGACCGATCGACTCGAGTTGGTCATGAGTCGGTCACGAGGGTGCTTGGCGAAGTGGCCCCTCCCGTAGTGCGTTTCAGGAATGCCAGTCGCAGTCGAAGAGCCAGATTCTCAACAGCGAGGTTGCGACGATCACGAAGCAGGGATCTGATGTCATGCAGAGTGATGGAAAGCATTCGAAAAGGCCTACAAGGCCGAACGCCGCGTCTTCAAGTCTCTCAATGTGGACACGGCTTGCCGGAGGGACAGGAGTTTTCGCGGACTACGGTCCTAACGGACGAAACTGAGACGTGGTTGTGAATGCGAGCCGGGTTCGCGTAGACTACTCGGGCGGGTCATATGGAGGGTCGATCACATGACTGACAAGCAACGAGTCGTTCAGGCGGTTCAGCAGCTTCCGGATGATGCCACCGTCGAGGATGCGATCGAACGACTCTGCTTCATCGCAAAAGTACAGAAGGGGCTTGGCGAGCTCGATGGCGGTCAGGCCGTCTCCCACGAGGAGGCGAAGAGGCGCATCGTCGGTGATTGAGGTAGTTTGGTCCCCTCAGGCGATCGCGGACGTCGAGTCGATCCGTGAGTACATCAGTCGGGAGTCACCGCACTTCGGCTCTCTCGTAGCCCAGCGCATCGTTGATGCAGTTGAGCGCCTCCGGACCTTTCCCGAGTCCGGGCGTATCGTCCCGGAGTTTGGAGAACGAGCGCTTCGCGAGGTCCTTTGGCGCAACTACCGGGTCGTCTACCGTTTCTCGCCCAAGTTGGTGGAGATTGTGACGGTCTTTCATGGAGCGAGGCTCTTTGATCATGGTCCCTAGGTCGGGCAATCGTGCGGATGCGATGCTGAATCGCGCCCCGGCAAGCCGCGGCTAACAAGGCGGTGGAGTGGGCGTGCTACGCACGCCGCTCACCGCCAGCGTTCGCCAACGAGAGGAACGCCCTTTGCCGCATGCCGGGGAGACGAGGAATGATCAGCGCTGCTCCTCCTCGGGCCCGTCGCGTCAGGCCCTACCGCATCAATACGGGCAGCACAGACCGAACCAAGCGTGGTAGACTGGACCTGTTCGGTTAGTCTGCTGTCGACAGGGCGAATCCCGGCGGTTGCGAGGTGCGTGCCTCGGCGCTGGAGTGGCCCTCGGGGGGGGGGGCAAAGAGCCCATGAAGCACCTACGGATCTACGTTGATACATCGGTGTTCGGTGGATGCCTGGATCCGGAATTCGCCGAGTGGTCCAATGCCTTGATGGACGACTTCCGCTCCGACCGCTACACCCTGGTTGTGTCTGATGTGACGCTGACCGAGCTGGCTGAAGCTCCCGAGCCAGTGCGCGAGCTCTCTGACCCGCTTCTGGAGATTGCTGAGGAACTACCGGTCACGTCCGAAGCGCTGGAGCTGCTCCGAACCTACGAGTCGCAAGGGATTCTCGCTGCACGTTTCCGCAACGACATGTTGCATATCGCAGTCGCAACCGTCGCCGAGGTGGACGTCCTGGTAAGCTGGAACTTCAGACATATTGTCCGATTGGAAAAGATCAGGCGTTTCAACGGCGTCAATCTACAGCTTGGTTACAGACCATTGACGATCTACTCCCCTCGCGAGGTGGCTACTCATGAGCAAGAGGATTGAAATCCACGCACTTGAGGTTGTTCGACGAATTCGGGATCAACAGGCTGAACGTTTGCACGGTAAGTCGGACAAGGAGATCATCGAGTTCTTCGGCAGGGTGCGTAAATCCAAACAGAAACGTAATCGAACGCGGCGTCGGACCGCGGCGAACAAGAGCATTTAGCCGACGGCTCGCAAGGCTCGCCGCGGCTGAGGCTTGGCGTTCTGCTGGAGGTCGCGGCAACCAGAGCTCAAATCGGGGACTTTCCAGGAGTTCCAGGTTTGGTTTGATTGGTGGGAATCGGGGAGGCACAGGACGTTCCAATGCAGCCACAGGACTCCAAGATACCGCAGTTTCGACCCGACGGCTATCTGCCGGAGGGTATGCACCTTGCCTCCCTGGAAGAGACTTGCTTCCGTTTCGGATCATCGACTCCCCGACGCAGAAGGCAAGCGTTGCGTCTTCGACGTTGGTACCACCTGATTCTCGCGGTCGGCGGGCACCGGTTCTTGGTGGATGGCAGCTTCGTGACGGCCAAGACGGCCAAGACGGATCCATATGACATAGACGCTGTCGTACTTCTTTCTGCGGATTTCGAGCACCAGGTCATGCAGGGGAGAGAGGCTGCGCTGGAACTTGAAGAGATGCTGCTCACTCGTCGCCCGGAGGAGATCTTTGGTGCTGAAGACACAACTGATTGGAACGAGTGGGTTGAGTTCTTCAGCCGGACACGAGAGGCCGATGGACGGCGGAAGGGACTTGTGGAGATCGAACTATGATCGCAAATCCAACAGAATATGAGAAGGCGCAGCAAGAAATCCGCCTGCTCGAAGTAAGGCTGAAACGACTTCAGAAAGACCATCCGATCGGCTCGAAAGGTTTCACCAAAGCGGGCATACGAAAGATGATCGCGCGGCTTCATGAGGAGCTAGCGGTGTACGAGGGTAGCGAAGAGGCCCGGAATGCAGATTCCCAATGAGAGCAGACTGAGCGTACTCCTTGTGTGAAGTAGAAGCCCATCATTCTACGGGATCTGCGCTCAGGCAAAACTATCCTGAAATCGGGTGAGACGTTACGAGATCCCCATCATTTTCGCCGGACATTGGAGGACCTTCTCACTGATCGACCGCGGTCGTCGTCGGCCTTCAGGAATTTGTAGAACTTTCGGCATGTCGCGTCAAAGGAGTCGAGTGCATATTCCGAATCGATGTGATGACAGAATGGGCCTCCACTCGAATCGATGTGCTCCAGAAGCGCTTCAAGTGGAGGGATATGGTGCTGATCATTGTCACTTACCCTGCGGATGACCTCCCCACCGAGCAGCCAGAGGTTGTCCATGTGTTTTCTGATGGTCCTCTTGGCGAGCCCTGTCGCGATGAGATTTGCCGCGAATGGTCTCATGATCGCGAGCAGGGCCTGCCCATAGGGAATGTCCCGCTGAACGCCGTGCCAGCGCTCTGGCCACTCTGGGAAGTCAGGGCAGATATCCTCTGGAATGTTCATGCCACCTCACAGAATCGTCTGCGCGCGATCGGCCACCGGCCGCTTACCTGGCCCCCAGTCACCCCAGTCACTCCAGTCACTCGTCCAGTGCCTCCTCTCCTGTCATGAGATTATACCTGGCCCGTGAAGATACGCCGAAGATGGGCTGAACATGATCTGCCGCCACGGACCACCGGTCGGAGTCCGCGGTCTGCGGCGCCAGGTCATACATCAGGCCCTGGGGCGTGTAACGTATGCCCACAACGGTTGCTTCGTGTTGTCCGCTGGTCGCATGGACGATGGCCGGGGAGCCGGTGGCGATGACGTCGACCCAGTCGCCGTCGCGCGGCGCCGGGTGATCGTCGAGCGTGATGCGCCGCGGCGCCATCTTGATCGACTCCTCATGCAGTTGCTCCAAGGGCAGGAGCAGTGATGTGTCCTCGCGATGGGTCAGTAGATTGATCGCCGTATTCAGCACGCGTTCGAAGTGGCTGAGGAGCCGCTCGGTCAGCCGGAGACTGCCGTGGGTCACGTCATAGACGCACGCGCCCTGGCAGATACCCGGACCGAGGGGTGAGGACTTCGAATGGAACAATCCCACCCCGAGATCACCTTCTTGGAGACCGAACTCCATGGCGAAGGCCTCTCGGACCGCGAGGGCGATCGGCTCGCTGTGGCAGGGTTTCTGTGGTACGTGCCAGCACACGCCGGTGGTCCTGAAGAAGCGGTTGATGGGGCGGGTGCTGTGCGAGGAGTCGGGTCCGTAGGGAATGTCGATGATCGTGGGGCCGCGCTGTTCGCGGATTCCTACGACGCGCTCGCTGACCTGGAGCTCGGCCTCCGCAAGAAATCCGCTTTCGGAGGCGCGCAGATTCAGTATGCCACCTCGGAAAGCCGGAAAGATCATGACCTGCAACTGGGGCTGGGTCGTCCAGTAACGCTCCTTCTTGGCGCGGATCAGTCCGTCGCGCTGGCGGAATTGATAGACGCGATAGGGACGGCCGAGATAGTGGTAGATCGCCCCAGGATAGGCCTCGCGTATGGCTTGACGGAAGTCGACCGTCCCCAGTGGACGATAATGGGGGCCCTCGATCCTGAAGTTCTGCTCCGAACAGGAACGCAAAGGAAACTCGTGGTGGGGATCGGCTTCGGCGCGCTGCTTCATGGGATACAGGTCTGCGCTCACGCTCTCGGTAGGCTCGATCTCATTGCCGAGCATCTGCCTGAATTCGGCCGGTAGCGTCTCGAACTCCTCCGGCACTTCCAGGGTTCCATTGTCGGCGCATTCCCGGGCGGCACAGAGAACGTGGGCGAACTGGATGTACCGGTTGTCCAGATACAGCCAGTTCGGTTCGGGTTCACGGCTCAAGAACTCCGAGAGGGACAGGCCCATGCTGGCCAGCTTCCGCTCGGAGTCGAGGATCAAGCACTGTCCGGGGGCCCGCCGCCCTCCCCGTCCGATCCGCTGCCAGAGCGCCTTCGTCGTCTTGGGGAGAGAGAGCAGTACGACCGTGCCGATGTCCCCGATGTCGAGCCCGAGTTCCAGGGCGCTCGTGGAAACAACGCCACGCAGCTCGCCGTTTGACAGTGCACGCTGGATGTCATGCCGGTCATCGGTCTCGTAGCCCGCCCGATAGGGAAGCACGGCATCGCCGAAGTTCGAAGTGTCATCCGTCTCGGCGGCGTCTTCGGCGGCGTCTTCGGGGGCGTCTTCGGGGGCGTCCTCGACGGCGTCCTCCGGGGCGTCCTCGGCGGCATCCTCGCGGGCGTCTTCGTCACTGGAGTCGACGTCGCGGCGCAAGGCGGCCACCAAGCGCTCGACGGCCTTGCGCGAGTCCGCAAACGCCAGGAAGGGCTTGCCGCTCGTGCGGCTCAGCCCGCGAAGGAGAGAGACCATTGCGTCGAAGGGCCGTTTCGCGACCGGATGCAAGAGATGCACCGCCATCTCCTGGCGGCCGGAGCCGTCCGACTCGGTGGCCAGGACGCGTACGGATCGTCCGGCCAGGCGTTCGATGAAGGAGGCGGCGTCCCCCAGAGTAGCCGTGCTGCTGATCAGCCGGAAGGGACGCGCCGCGGCGGTGATCCGTCGCATGAGGTGAGCCGCATGGGTGCCGAAGGCGCCGTCGTATACATGGGCTTCATCGAGGATGAGGAGTTGGAGCGCGGCCATGAACTCGGTGACCGAGTTGCTGCGCAAATGGCTCATCATCCACGCATGCGTGACGTCGGGCGTCATGAGTACGACGTCTGAGGCCTCCAGGATGCCGCCCCGGTACTCGGTGGGTACGCCGCCGTCAATGAAGCCCACCTTGAGTCCGAAGGGCGCGAGGATGTCGGTCCACTTCTGGAGCTGGTCCTGGATAAGGGCGCGGACGGGGTAGAGGGCCAGGACCTTGCAGAGGTCGCAGGTCAGCAGGCAGTGGATCGCCGCGCTCATGAAGATCAGGCTCTTGCCCGAGGCCGTGGAGGTGGCCAGACAGAGATCGGTTCCCGCGATCGCCGCGTCGATGGCCTCGCTCTGGTGGGCGTAGAGGCCACCCGGATAGAGCGACCGCAAATGCTCACGCAGGGGCGGGGTCAGAGCGTCAGGGACCGGGAGCATGCGCGGCGATACGCCAGACAGGATCTGGCCCTGATCGATCGTGAAGCCGGCCTCCTCGACCACGGATGCCATGGCGGGAGGGGGAAGTGACCGGTTTGCCATCTGGGTCCTCCGCAGTCGACGTCTCCTGCAACATGTGGCGGCGCTCGTGGCGCCGCCGGCTCGGTTCTCGATGCCCGCGGAGGCGTGCACGGGCGGGAGTGCACTGCCCCTCCGCGGGGGAAGGCATTCTATTGAACACCACACCAGCGCCGTGTGTCTATCGCGTGGTCTGAGGAATCCACCTTCGATCGGCTTCGTTCCACCTTGCCACACCTCGGTAGATCCAGTGATCCGCCTGCTCACCCGCATCGAACAGAAACGCAGTTTCCGCCGGGGAGGTGCTTCCCGGCTCTGACCTCGCGGCGCTTTCCAAGACGAACAGGTGCCCTTCCAGTCGACTTGCGGGAGGACGTACGGTGCCCTTCAGTCCAAAGGCCGCGGGGATGCCATCGAGCGCAAGCACGGTGTTCGGTGCGGGGCCAAGAGATTCAGGCTGGACGGCTTTGAGCAAGATTGCAACGGGGATGTCGCCCGGCTGGGCGAGGCTTGGGGTGACCTCGGGATTGTCGGATGCCAGCAGGATGGCAGATGGTTTCACAGAAGTGGGCCGCGCCTGATGGCGATCCGCAACCTGCTCCGCCTCCTCTGGGGCCAGGGTGATCCGCTTCAGGTGGAAGGTAGGGGCCTCCGGTGCTGAACCCGTTCTGGCAACCAGCACGACGCGGCCTGCCAACTCGGCGAGGGAGCGGTGTCGAGCCCATTCCATGACGAGCCAATCACCGTCGCGGATACCGGCGGGCGGAGCGTCCATCGAGCGTCCCGATGCCCGGACCGCGAAGGTCGACTCGCGGTCGAAGCTGCCTGGAAGGGACACCTCCTGCGGAACCATGTCCGGGTGTGTGATCGCGGGCCTGTTTGCGGGCACCGTGGATGCGGTTGCTTGGCCGCTGCCATCGGATGAGGTTCGCCAACCGGCTGCGGCCTGCATCGAGGGGAATGCCCACAGACGTCCCGGCGCCGGAGGATGCAGGACCGGAACAGCCTCCGTCTCGATGGGCTCGCATGACCAGCCCCGAGCCCCGGGGGTGAACCGGACACTGAAGAGTCTCGGCGCACGCCCTGCCGCGGGGCCAAACCACCCTCGCAGCAGATCCGGCAACCGGTTTCGAGCGGTGCCGACCGGGTGGGCCTCTGCGCACGTGTTGCGACGGAAGCGGAAGCGCCAGATCCGTTCGTCGGGCAGTTGCACGTCCGTATCGCCCTCTGGGATCGAGGTGGCATCGTCGCGGTCGGGAAGCTTGAGAATCGGGTCGCCATCTCGAAGCATCACATGCGCGAGGAACCCGTCGCCGTGAACGCGGGCGCGCTGCTTCTTGTGACGGTAGCGGGCAAGCCGGTAGTCGACCAGCTCCCGCGTCATCCTCGAGACAGCTTCGCGTGCGGACTCGGGGACTGCGAAGGCGGGCAAGAAGCGATCTCCCGAAATCGTAAACCATGCGCGTTTGTCTTCCTGGCGGCCTTCGCCGGCCCAGCGGGTGAGGGGCCACCGAAGCCAGTACTGCGTCCACGCCTGGGGATCCGGATGGCGGGGATCCTCCAGCTCCTTGGCGCTCAGATCCGCGAAGAGCTCGGGGGAGCGGGTGAGCATCGCATGGCACCTCGCCGACAGTGCACCTACCTCCATGCCGGTGTGCAGCGAGTCCTCATCAAGGAGAACGGCCAGGACCACCATCTTGAAGGACTTGTTCATCACCTCGCGCGATTCGATCGCCTCGAGCCAGGCCCGGATCTCGGGATCCTCCAGCGCCGCCGCTTCATCTGGGTCGAGATCTGTCTCCTGTGCCAGGAACGGCCACCAGCCTCCGCGGCTGCGCAGCACGCCGGGGTTGTGACCCAGACGGAACATCTCGCCCAGGGTGGGACGCTCGCCGCGGCTTTGCCGGATTTCGCGGTAGGCGCGAAGGAACTGCTGCCCCTTCGCCGGCGAGAGCAGCCTCTCGAGCAGATCCACGGCCTCCAGTTCGATGTCGATCGAGCAGCCGCTGGGCAGCGTCAAGGGATCGTCGCGCCGAAACTCTGACAGAATGCGGCTCATGTTGCGCCGGCCGACCTCGGCGAGCTGGAGCAACGTGCGAATGCGGTCTAAGAAGACGCGATGGTTCCCGACGAAATCGATCACGCACAGGGCCGTCTTCCCGGACGCAGTTCTGAGGCCGCGCCCGAGCTGCTGGATGAAGACCACGGGGGACTCGGTCGGGCGCAGCATCACGACGCGATCGACGTGGGGAACATCGACCCCCTCATTGAAGATGTCGACGGTGGCGATCGCGGCGATCTCGCCGTGCTGGAGTTGGTCGAGCGCCTGGACACGATCATAGCTGCCCGGGCCCGAGTGAACCGCCACGCAGTGAACGCCGCGATCGGTCAGCCAGTCGGCGACGAAACGAGCGTGGGCAATCGAGCAGCAGAACACGAGCGTTCTCGCGGCGGCGTGTGCCTGCCAGGCTTCCCAGAGACGTTCCATGCGAGCGTGCGTCTGCACCGCGCGCGAGAGGGCCTCCGGATCGAATCGCCGATTGCGCCAGGGAATCGGCGCATAGTCGACGACGTCCTTGAGCCCGTAGTAGGTGAAGGGCACCAGGTGACCCAGCTCGATTCCCATGCCTACGTCAGCGCGGAAGGCGATGTGGTCATCGAAGAGGCCCAGGATGTCACCGGCGTCGGCACGCTCTGGAGTGGCGGTCAGGCCGAGCAGGAAGGCCGGATCCAGGTGATTCAGGATCCGCCGGTAGGTGGCGGCATCGGCGTGATGCACCTCATCGACGACGATGTAGTCGAATGCGTGGGGGGCAAGGGCGTGCAGGGTGTGCTTACGGGAGAGCTTCTGCACCGAGGCCAGAACGACCGAGCAGTGGGTATCTGCATGCGCGCCGGCCAAGTATCCGAAGCTCCAGTCGGGGAACAGCCGGCGAAGGGTATCGGCGGCTTGCCTCAGGATCTCGACCCGATGGGCGAGGATTAGGATCCGCGGCCGGCCACAGCCGTCACTCTGCTCCTGCAGGAACTGCGCGATGTCGAACGCGGCCAGCCACGTCTTGCCCAGCCCGGTGGCCATGACGACGAGTCCGCGCCGACGGGCGTCCTCCACCCGGTCCTGCCGCAGGGCGGCGAGTGCCTCGATCTGAATGTCGCGCGGCTGGGGAACCGGCACCGGTTGCCAGTCGACCTCGCCGGTGGGGGGCGGGAGCCCTTCGGATCGCGCCCTGTCGCTGTAGGCCTCGAGCCACTCCTCGCGCAGGTTTTGTCCCAGAGCCCAGAGCTTATCAAACGCGCCCCGGATCCGCTCGAATCCAGCCTGATCCTGGGCCCGGTCGATGCGCAGGTTCCACTCGATGCCGTCGGTGAGGGCCGTCTGGGTGAGGTTGCTGCTGCCCACAAAGGCCGACCCGCCGGCCTGAGTCTGGAAGATCCATGCCTTGGGATGAAACGAGGTTCCGACGTCCCGAATGCGCTCGACCTCAACAACGCGGACCTCGAGAAGTCCCTGTCCCTGGGTGGTTGCGGCATCCGGCTCGGGATCATCATCGTCGCGGCCGAGGGCCCCGGCCGCGACGCCGCGGACCAGGTCGAGAAGACGACGGAGCGCACGGGCCTGGGTGAGGTTGAAGTAATCCCCGGCCAGAATGCGGATCTCAGCGCCCCGGCCAAGGGCTGAGAGCAGGTACGGCTCGACATGACGCACACCGCTGTCCTGGACGAAAGCGGCGAGGATCTCGATCTTCTCGGCCTTGCCGAAAAGGGGCGCGAGATGGGCGATGAAGGGATCGCCCCGGCCGCCGGCCGCCAGTCGACGTGCTTCGCTTTCCGGCGAACCGGGCACGCGGGCGATGTGTCCCGGACGGCGGTAGTTCGCACGATCGGGAATCACGTAGCGGACACCGCCGGTGGGGTCGTCGACATCATGGGGAAACCGCGGGATCAGGTGCACGTGCAGATGCATGACGGTTTGCCCGGCCGACTCGCCGACATTGACGCCGATGTTGTACCCGCTCGGGTGCAGCCGACGATCGAGATCGGCCTTGACGAGATCGACGAGCTCCATGATCGAGGCTTGTTCATCCCGCGTGGCATCGAACCACGTTGGCGTATGACGGCGGGGGATGATGAGCGTGTGGCCTTCGCCAACAGGGAAGCGGTCACGAAACGCCAGTGCCAGGCGATTGCTCGCGACGACCTGGTGATCCTCGATGACGCAGAAGGGGCAGGGCTTCTGGGGCGGGTTCGATGACGGTCCGGCGAGCGAATCACTCATCAGGCGTTCCCCAGTTGCTGTAGCTACCCCGCATACACTTCCTCGTTGTGCCAGGCGAGATAATGGCGGCTGGGCTGCTCCTCGGCCGACTCGGGTAGACTGACAAGACGGTGGCCATGGAGGGGGTAGTACTGGCGGCCGTTGTCGAACTCCTCCTTGATGCGGCGGCTCACTTCCACATGCAGGTCGGGCGTCACGGTTAGGTAGCCACGATCAAAGAGGATGTGCAGGTCCGAGCGCAGGAGAAGACCATTGTTCGTGTGATTGGGGCCCTCGGAGGAGAAGGGCTTGATGTGAGCCGCCTCCAGGACTGGAAGGGTTTTCTCACCGGTGACGGCACAGCGGCGCTGGTAGGCTCCGGTGACGAGCACACGGAAAGCTCCCTGTCCGAGCCGGGCGCGGGTGAGATAGGGCGTGCCAAGCCCCGCCGCTGCGGTCGCCGCAGGCCGATCCTCACCGGCCAGCTCGAACCGGGCAGAATTCTCTGTGGCGGGAGGCCGGTAGAGCGAGAGCCGGTCCATCACCTGATCCCAAACGTCGCGCCCGAGGGCCTCCTCGGTCGAGTAGCCCTTGCCCTGGACAATGCTCTTGGCCCAGTCCCGGGGAGCTGGGATCCAGTCTTTGCGTTGGAAGAAGAAGGGTTCATTCAGGATGGTGCAGCCGATGTGCGGATTGAGCTGGGCATCCTGGCGCTTTGCCTGAATCATCCGCCATAGCTCGCGTTGACTGTCGGCGCCGTTCTTTCGCTCGAAGGCGTCCCAGGCCAGCGTCAGAGGGAGGATCTCATGGCGGACGAAGAAACCGCCGCCGGCAATGTAATCCTCCGGGCTGTGGAGCTTGAAGAGGAAGAGGCCGCCGGGCTGGAGCACCTTGAAGGCGCCGCCGCCGGGTTTCCAGAAGTTGACCTCATCGGGCTGCAAGCCGGCGAGCCGGCGAAACCAATCGTTGTTTGTGACACCCACGTAGAAGCGCATTCGAGCCTCCGAGACGAGATCCATTGTGGGTCCCGCCACCGGTGGGGTCAAGGTCTTTGGCGCGTGGGAGTTGCGAAGGAGCAGGGGCCAGGGAGCGACTCGCGGATCAGACGCATGACCGGCAGTTCCTCTCTCGAGGCGAGATGGGAGATTCTGTCATGCCCGGCCACCTCAGCGGCTGCCGGTGCATGAGAGGGTGCATGAGGCGGCAGAGCCTCTGGTGTCAATTGCCTCCTCGGCCGGGAACCCTCCAGTTCCAGGCTTCCATTCAACTCGTTCAACCAGTAGTGAACCCGGGCCGATTGCGGACGGCCATTGCGCTCGATCACATGCGACAGCGTGACCACACGCTGCAGGGTTCCGGTCGAATCGAACTCCGAGAACACCTGACTGATCTCCGCGGTGGTGTTGGATGCCCGGGTCAGATTCCAGCGTCCCGTCATCAGGCCTCCATGATGCATCTGCCACGTATCGAGGTCGCCAAACTCCCCGATGGAAGCCGAATCCGGCATCTCGCCGAACTGCCAGGGGAAGGCCAGGGGAGCGATGTCAGTGGCGTACTGAAGAGCGGCTCCACCGCTGTCCAGCGAGGTCGTGGTTACCCCGCTCAGCGTGATGCCGGAGGATTCCTCCGTGATGCGCAGAAGGAGCTGATGGCAGAGCGCGGTGCCGGGTGGGGAATCCAACGTATCCGGCAGGGTGGTCTGCTCGCTCCAGATCCCTGAATACCTGTAGTTGCCGGAATCCCTACCCGTGAGTTCGTAGGACACGAACCAACCAGGGGAGAACGCGGCCGACTCGCACAGCTGGAACCGTGTGGTTGGGGGTGGCGCCTGGGCAGGAGCGGTGCTGTGGTCGTCTCCACAGCCCACCGATGTCAAGAGAATCCCCAGCCAAGACAAGAACACAGTTCGCGCACGCATCGTTACCTCCCGTGGCGGTTGCAGTCCGTTTGGCACTGTCAGCTTCCCCATTGCAAGAGATGCGCCAGCGCAAGGAACAACCACGCGGAACCACGCCGAACCACGCGGAGGCAATCCGTCCGTCCGAATCCGCACCACACTTGCGCCAAGCTTTTGTAGGTGCCATAATTCGAAAACGGCAAATTCGCTAACCTCTAGTGTGTACAGGTGATATCTGTGGTCTTGGCGGGATGACAAGCGGAGCGATGCAGCAACTCCGCGTCTTCGTTGCCGGAGGGGATCCTCGGCCTCTCCGGACAGGCGAATACCAGCTCCTAAACCACCGCAGTTGGGTGGGGAAGCCGTATCCCGATGAGAGGGTGGCCACTGTGCTGTGGCTGCTCCTGCGAGCAACCTGCGGCCGCAAGGGTCTCCGAGCCGAGTGGCTGCCTAACCCGGGCCGGGCAACGTCGCGCCCTCTAGCGGGGCCGCGACCGCAAAACCTTCAACGTGGGTGGGAGGGTCATCAACATGGGTTGAACTCTCGACCTTGCGCCCGCCCGCCCCGATTCACCGCGTCTGTCGATCCAAACTCAGCAGGTGTCGCCGCAGTGGGCCGTCGACCTCAATCCGCGTCAGGCCGGGGCAGGACACCGCGTCGCCGGCGGTGGCACGCCGCTTGCTTCTCACTTGAATCTTCGGGGCAATTCCATGGGCGATTGCGCCCATCAATGCGCCCGTGCGCGGAAGCGCCAACGACAGAGGATGGCCACACACCATGAACGATGCAGACAGCCTAAGCGAGCACGCCACGGTAGCTGGTGCGAGAAACGGTCCCACCACGGGCCTCGACGCGTTTCCCTACCAGGTGTTTACCCTGCGTTGCCGGTTCCCGGATGCGCACCTGGCGGGACGCTGGATCTCGAACTACATCCGTGGTGCCTTCGGGAAGCACCTCCGGCACCTGACCTGCGTCTGTCCGCGGCGCGACGGCGAGCCGATGGTCCACATGCCGACCTGTCCGTACTCACGGATCTTCGAGTCGCCGACGCCGGCTGAAAGCGAGGTGATGCGCCGATACACGAACGTGCCGCATCCGTTCGTCATCTATCCCACGGATGTGGGCGAAGACGGCGAGTTCATGTTGGCTCTCGTCTTGATCGGACGCGCCAATCAGTACTTCCCCTACTTCGTCATGACCTTCTTGCGCATGGCGCAAGGGGGGCTGGGGCCGCAGCGAACGCCGTTTGAGATCCTGGCGATCGAATCTGGCGACAGGCCTGTCTACGATCCCGAAACGAACGGCATCCTCGAGTTTCAGCGCCAGCGCCATTTCCAGCCGTCGGGGCGGCGGGGCGGAGCACTGCGACTGGAGTTGGTCAGTCCGCTCTCCCTGAATCGCGAGGGCGCGCCCGTGCGAAGGTGGGATACACGTACCTTCGTCTCGGCACTGCTGCGCAGGATCAAGAACCTGGCCTACTTCTATGCGGATCTCGACCTGGCGATCGACTTCGACACGTTGATCGAGGCCGCTGCCGAGAGTGTCCGGGTGGCCGGCGATGACACCCACTGGGTCGACCGCCACCGCTATTCATCGAGGCAGGGGCAGGTGATGCGCATTGGCGGTTTGATGGGAAGCGTGAATTTGGAAGGAGAACTTGGCATGCTCCTTCCTTATCTGGAACTTGGAACGATCGTCCACACCGGGAAGAAGACCTCGTTCGGCAATGGCAAGTACGTACTCAGTCTGGAGAAGGAGTAGGAAATGGCGCCCACGCCCGAAGTGATGGAGATCGCCCTTGGGGGACTGCTGCATGACCTGGGGAAGTTTCGTCAACGAACCGGCCTCAAGGTTACGAACGCGCGCAACTACGAGTACTGTCCCAGCAAGGATGGACACTCGACCCATGTTCATGCGGCGCACACGGCGCAGGCGCTGGAGGATCTCTTCGAGCCGAAAGGACTCACCTCCGGCGCGGTGTTTCGCTATGCGTGCGAACACCACCGCCAGGGACTGCGCGAACCGGGGGAGCGGATTGTCCAGATGGCCGACTGGCTGGCCAGCGGTCACGACCGGCAGGCCCATCGGGAGTACTCCGAGGCGATGGCTGCTGAGGAGGCTTTTCAACAGGCCGATTACGTGAAGTCTCGACTGATTCCCGCGATCTGCCGGGTGGCCATCCGGGGCCGCGCTTTGGCTCCCGAGAACATGGTCTATCCGGTGCGCAAGCTCGGGTCCGATGTCCTGCCGGTTGCACTCGACACCGTCTCTCGCAAAGACGCCCAGAAGGAGTATTTGGAGTTGTGGGAGGCCTTCGCCGAGGAGGTGCGCACCACCTTGCCGGATTTCAGGGCAGACGATAACTGGCTGAGCGCATTGACCTCGTTGCTGGAGCTCTATACCTGGTCGATCCCGGCATCGAGCTACAAGAATCTGCCCGAGACCTCGCTCTTCGACCATTGCCGGTTGGTTGCGGCTTTCGGGTGCGCGCTCTATCGCGACTACGAGGAAAAGGGACTGGATGCCCTCGAGTCTGCGTACGAGAGGGATGAGCCGATCCTGCGCTTGATCCAGGGGGATTTTGCGGGCATTCAGAAGTTTATCTTCGACTTCCGCGGCGAGTCGCAGAAGTATGCGGCCAAGATGCTTCGTGCTCGGTCCTTCCATGTCTCGATCATGACGGAGGCTGTAGCCGGGCTGGTTTGTGAACGCTTCGGCTTGCCGCGAATCGCGATCGTGATGAACGCCGGGGGGAAGTTCACGATCCTCGCGCCCAATCTGCCCCGGGCTGGCGAATGGGTGGAGGAGATTCGTGAGGATCTGGACCGCGAAATGTTTGGAGCCAGCTACGGGCAGACGCGATTTGCGCTAGCCTCGGTGGAGGCCAGGCCCTCGGACTTCGCTCTGCCCCGTGCAGAGAACGCGTCGCCGCAGGAGGGAGCGAAGGGACCGTTCGGGCGTTTGCTCGAAGCGATGGCGCTGCGTCTCGAGGCCGTGAAAACGGCTCCCCAGATCCAGGATCCAGTCTTTGGTAACTACCTGCGCGACTTGGGAGAGAACGCGGTCTGCGCAACCTGTGGTACGAGGCCCGCTCGTGCTGGAGAGCTTTGCGCCTCCTGCTCGGCGTTTCGCAAGGTGGGTGAGTCGCTGGTTCGCCGCGGGCGGCGGTTTCTGGTCATCACGCAAGGGGGGCCGGGATTCGAGCTGATTGGGGGGCTGTGCTACTCCTTTCACGGGGAAGGAGAGCTGCCTGCGGAAGGGACGCAACTCGACCTTGGCGATGCCGAGCAACCTGGCCGATTCCGCGGCGTGGCCCTACGTCGTCTGGCGGCCCATGTGCCGGTGTTTGAACCCGGCGACGGCGCCAATCCGCTGTATGCGGATCTGGGCACGGAGGACTCAGACACGACACCGATCGAGGGGGCCCACAAGACCTTTCAGCACATAGGCCGGGATGCCTGCGACATCCGGGAGCGCCCCGATGGACGACTCGAGCGTGTGGGGCGCGACCACATCGCCGTTCTCAAGGCGGATGTGGACAGTCTGGGCGAAGTCTTCTTGAGAGGGTTCGAAGACCAGAGTATCTCACGGATCGTGGGGCTTTCGCGCATGCTCGACTTCTTCTTCACCGGCTGGCTGCCATCGCGTCTGGCCGAGGACTACCGCTCCACCTACACGATCTTTGCGGGCGGCGATGACCTCCTGCTGGTGGGGCCATGGAAGCAGAGCGTTGTGCTAGCGCAGGAGATTCCCACGCGGCTGGCGCAGTACGCCGGGGGCAATCCTTCGATCTCGATCTCGGCCGGACTGACCCTCTCACGGCCCAACTCGCCCCTGCGCCAGGCCATCGATCGGGCCGAGACTGACCTGGAGGCGGCGAAGTCGACCATGTGGGCGGGCGAAACGAAGAATGCGATCACTGCCTTTGGGCAGAGCGTTCCGTGGGCACGGTTCAGGAAGCTGCTCGAGATCAGCGGCGGCTTGCTGGAACTGTTGGCCGATGGTGTCTCGGTAGCTTTCATCTACCGTCTCTTCGAGTTCGTTCGCATGAAGGAGGCGGCCGAGCAAGATGTGATGAACACGCGCTGGCGGGCGCTGTTTCGCTATCTCACCTATCGCAACTACGGCGACAAGAAGAGGGAGAACAACGTTCTGCCCCGGCTCTTGGAGATCCCCGAGTGGATCGAGGATTACGGCAGCGGGCTCAAGATTGCGCTCTCGAATGCGCTCTACCAGCGCAGGCGCTAGGCATGAACAGTTAGGCATGAACAGAAGGAGGTGTGCACGATCATGGCAGTGAACTACTACGTCGACGGGGACAAGCAGCGGATCGATCCGGATCTGCTCTGCGGGAAGGCGGAGGCGACGGCGGAAGAGCTCAGCCACCAAATCCAACCGCCTCGAGGTCGAGGGCGGCCCAAGGACCAGAAATACGGGCAGCTCAGGAACTTCTACAACGAAGTGCTGACGCATCGCAATCGCATCGATGAGGCCGGAACCGACAATGAGGCACGATCGCTCGCTTTCGAGCGCGAGCTTCCGTTCATCCGCATGATGGCGGCGAAGGCGACCTACCAGTATGACCGCCAGCTCATCAATGACGAGATTCGCGCCTTCATTGGTGACCAGGTCAGAGGCATAGAGGACGAGCGTGACTTCAGGGTGTTTTGCACCTACTTCGAAGCCATCATGGCATTCGCGAAGGGACGGTTGAAGTCATAGGAAAGGAGACGATGAGGATGGCGATCAAGAAGCTTGTGGAGGTGAAACGTCTGGCCGGCCAGATCGAGGTGCTGTCGGGGTTACACATCGGGGCGGGCAGCGAGGAGATCCACATTGGGGGAATGGACAACCCCGTGGTAAGGGATCCGGTGAGCGGCCATCCCTACATTCCCGGCAGCTCGCTGAAGGGGAAGATGCGGTCCTTGCTGGAGCTGGCGACCGGATACATCGACTCGAAAGGCGGTCCCTATGCGACGACCGACGGCGGCAATCCCATTGCCCGCATCTTCGGCAATGGCCGGGTGATGGAGGACTATGACGGGGGGCCGACAAGGGTGACCTTCGCAGACTGCAGGATGAGCAACGCTGAGGAGATGATCGAACGCGATGCCCTTACCGAAGCGAAGTACGAGGTGTCGATGGACCGTTTGAAGGGGACCGTTGGAGGCGGAGGACCTCGCCAGATGGAACGAGTGCCGCGCGGGGCGCGCTTTGACTTTCATCTCGCCTACAAGGTGTTCGATGTCGACGGCGATGGCGGGCAGGCTGACCAGGTGAACTTCAAGCTGCTGTTGATCGGGATGAAGCTGCTGGAGAACGACGCCCTGGGTGGTTCGGGGTCGCGCGGTTACGGACGGATTCGCTTCGACTTGAGCGAGGGCCGTGGTGACTTCGACGAGGCAGAGATCGAGAAGGATCTGCCGGCGTTTCTGAACGAGGGGAGCTGATGTGAAAAAGCTACGTGTGCGGATCATGCCTACGTCGGCCTTTGGTTCTCCGCTGATGAGCGACACGCTCTGGGGACAGACGTGCCTCGCGGCCCTCGAGATCACAGGCCGCGAAGGGCTGGAGTCGCTGTTAGGGACCAGCGAGGACACCACAACCGTGGGGGGAAATGCCGCAGACGCAGAGAAGTCTACGAAGGCACAGGCACCTTTTGCGCTCTTTTCCGATGGGTTTCCCGCAGATCTTCTTCCCAAGCCGCGTCTGGCCCCATTCCGGGTTGCAGACTTGGACTACGATGAGATCAAGGAAGCGAAGAAGCAGCGACTTGTGAGGACACAGGTCTTGCTGGAGGAGCGACATCGGCTCACAGGCCCCGGCCTGGCTGCCAGGCTGCGATTGGACCGTCGCGCCAGGGAAGCCGCAGGGGGCGGGTCGCGGACCCAGGCGAGGATGCGCAACAGCATCAGCCGCCAGACAGGTCGGGTGCTCGGCGGAGCACTGTTCACCAGTCGGGAAATCTTCTACGACCGGGGCCTCGACCTGTATGCGGCTTTCGACGAACAGCGCATCTCCAAGAGCCGGTTGCTTGAGCTACTGAGCTACGTGGGTGAGACGGGCTATGGGCGCGACCGCAGCGTAGGGTTGGGGAGGTTCGAGATTGGTGAGGTTGTGGAAGATCCGCCCATCCTAGAGCCATTGGGCGAGGCCAACGCCTTCATGACGCTCTCCCGAGGTGTCCCTTGCTCAGACTGCCGCCTCTACCATGGCGCTACCCACACCAAGTTCGGACGACACGGCGGGGAGTGGGCCCTCAAGGGCAATCCCTTCAAAAATCCGGTGGTTCTCTATGAGCCCGGCTCGACCTTTCGGATCGAGAATGCCAAGGAGAGTTACGGACGAGCCCTGGAGAACGTCTCGGCCAATCCCGGCCGGCATCTCCATGCGGCCTGGTTGCTTCCCAGCTTCCTGCGCCTGGAGGAATCATGAGCATGCGCTTCGATACCCGACGGTTTCGGCTGCGAGTCGTGACGCCGGTGCATATCGGTAGTGGCGAGGAGTTCGAGCCTGTCAACTACGTGATCCGCGATGGGCACCTGTGCGTGATCGACCGCGACCGGATGATCGATGATCTGCGGGAGGAAGGACGCTACGACGAGTTCTTGGAGGTCTGCTCGCGAACAGGACCGATGGCGCTTCTGCGCATCCGCGAGTACATCAAGCAGACCTACCGTGACGAGTGGTCGAGTGGCCGAATCCCGGTCTCGAGCGAGGTGGCGCGCCAGTATGAGGATCGAGTGGCCGCGGCGGTGCAGAGGGATCAGGGTGGGTTTCAAGTCATCAACCAACTCCTGATCAAGAGGGCTGTTGCCGACGCCTGGACGCTCACGCCGCTGATTCCGGGCTCCTCGCTCAAAGGAGCGATGCGCACCGCCGTCCTAGATGAGATCGTGACCCATCAGCCCGAGAAGGCCCACACAGGGGCGAAGGGTCGGGCGGCGATAGAGGGGCATGAAAGGAGAGCTTTCCTCCGCGAAAGCGTGCTGCTCGAGACCCGCGAACGGGATAACTCGGATGATCCGTTCCGGGCGCTGAAGGTATCGGATTTTCACCTGACCGCGGGCGGCAGCTTCATCGCGGTGGCCCAGAATGTCAAAGACCTGGGTGAAGAAGAAGGCGGCCGGGGTATTCCGGTGAAGATGCAGATGCTCGAGCCTGAATCCGAGCTGGTCGGCTCGATCACGATCGACCGCCAGGCGCTGGTGTCGAAGTTTGGTGAAGACCAGGTGATGACGGCGGACTACCTCCTCAAGGCCTTGAGCGGGCACAATCGGCGTGCCTACGCCTTCGAACGAGACGCATTTGGCTTCTCGAATCCTGACCTGGAGCAACCGGGCGAAGCCTTGCCGATCAAGCTGGGGATGCACACCGGGGCCTTTGCCATGTCGCTGGAAGGCTATCGTGAGGGCCGGGTGTGGAATCAAGGCGGCAAGCGGATGATGGACTTCCAGACCAAGACCTGGCGTTGCCGCAATGGTGTCATGGGCTGGGTGCTGCTCGAAGAGATCCCCGAGACCCGGTATCGGGCGCTGCTGGAAGAGGCCGAATCGCAGATTGAGGCGACCCGCAGACGGATTGCCGAGAATCGCCGCGTGCACCTCGAACGCGCAGAAGCGAAGCGTTTGGATGAGCGGCGGCGGCAGGAGCAGATTCGCGCCCAAGAAGAGGCCGAGGCGCGCGCACAGGCCGAGGCCGAACGGGTCGCCAATCTTCCCGCGGCTGAGTGGGTTGATGTCGTGCTCGGCGACTGTGATTGGGAGCGATTGCAGCAGTATCTGGACGACCAGGCCGTTACCGACGACCGCAAGCGCGCGCTTGTGGTTCGGTGGCTCTCCAGCACGGATGAGGGTCTTGCGAAGGCGAAGGAGTGGCGCAAGAAACAGAAGAAGGGGAAGCGCCTGGGGGCCACGGTGAAGCAGATCATGGAGTGGGCTCCTGGGCTTTTTGGGGACTAGTCGAGATCGACGGAGCAGGGAGAGGCGATTGGGCAGAGCGATTGAGTGCAGCGTTTGGGCACCGCGAATGAGTAGCGGGAGTATACCGAAGGCTGAGGAGGCATGATGGAGCGTCGTGGGCGTCTGCTGACGTTTCTCGGCACGGGCCGCTATGAGCGAGTCCGCTATCTTCTCGAGGGGCGTGCGTGGACTTCCGATTGGGTGGCCGAGGCCCTAGTGCGGATCGCGGAGGGCTCGGGAGCAAGTTACGGTGAGGTTCTGCTTTTCGGGACCGCAGAGGCTCAGGCCACCAACTGGTCGCCAGAGCGCGAAGCGCGTTTGCGTGAGGCTGTAGAGAGCGTGCGTGTGGTCACGATTCCCCACGGACGCACCGAAGCGGAACTGTGGACGATCTTCTCGCTCATCACGGAGGAGATCCAGCCGGAGGAAACGATTGATTTCGACATCACCCACGGATTCCGTTCCCTGCCACTGCTGGCCTTGATCGTGGCCCAGTATGGGGCGGCCCTCAAGGGAAGCCGCGTCAACCGAATCCTCTATGGGGCCTATGAGGCGGGCTCATTGCCTCAAGGCACTCCCGATGTGCGTCATCCTGACGCCGAGGCGGGACGAAGTCGGGAGGGTGTTAGGACCGTGCCGGTCTTCGATCTCTCCGCTTTCGGGAACCTGATGGAGTGGACTCTCGGCATCGACCGCTTCCTGACGAGCAGCGATGCCGGCACGCTATGCCGGCTCACCCAACAAGAGATCAAGCCAGTGTTGGTACTGACGAAAGGTCGCGATCAAACGGCCAGTGCCCTCCGCGGATTTGTCCGGGCGCTCGATGGGTACACCTCCGCGGTGCGGACCTGCCGCGGCCGTGACCTCTTGCAATGGGAACACGAAGTTCGAGAGCGGTTGGCTGAAGTTGAAGGCCTTACGCGAACACACGTGCCAGCATTGACTCCACTGCTTGGCAAGCTCCGCACCAAGCTCCCGGGGGCGCATGCCGAGGACGACACCCTGGCCGCCCTGAATGCCGCCGAGTGGTGCTGGCGACATGATTTGGTCCAGCAGGGACTCACGATTCTGGAGGAGGCCGCGACCACCTTCGGCTGTACCCTCCTGGGGCTTGATCCAAGAGGGCAGGGCAAGCGGCAGGAGCGCCGGATCGGCGGCGAAGCCATCGTCATCGCCATGAAGGGCTTTGAAAGCAAGGAGTCACGGTGGGGTGAGATGAGCCGGAAGGATCCGGAGCGGACCCGCGCCCTCGTGACTCACATCAAGGCGTCTTGCCCGCAGCTGTTGCCCCTCGTGGCCAACATCAAGCAGGCACGAAATGACATCAACCATTCCGGCTTCTCGGAGTCTCGTCAGTCGCCGGAGAAGCTCAGGAAGGCACTGGAAACCTCTCTGAAAACCTTTCAAGGAGTCGTGGACTCCGTCGGCATCAACGGACGAGGTCCCAATGTGACTGAAGACTCGTCCGGTTCGAACTGAACAGTCGCGAGGCCGAGATGCCCAACCTCTACGTCACGGAACAAGGCGCGGTGATGAGGAAGCAGGGAGGTGAGATCATCGTGGAGAAAACCGGCGAGACTCTCTTCCGTTCGCCGCTGAAGGACGTTGATCTTGCCGTCTGCTTCGGAAACGTACAGGTGACCACGCAGGCGATGTTTGCGCTTCTGGACCAAGGGGCGGATATCGCTTTCCTGACCCGCAATGGGCACTTCAAGGGCAAGGTTCTGGCTGCCAAGAGCCGCAACGTGGCATTGCGGGTCTTGCAGCACCGCAGGGCAGATGACGATACATTTCGCCTCGCCGTGGCCCAGGAGTTGATGCGAGCAAAGCTCCGCGGCGGAATCTCTCTTCTGAAACGATACAAACGCAGCGCCCACAACCCCGCAGAACTCGCGAGGTTGAAGGAGATGAATCTGTACCTCGCCCGAATTGGTGAGGTAGACAACATCGACTCCCTCAGAGGCGTGGAAGGCGCTGGAACCCGGCTGTACTGGGACGGCTTCCGACAGTGCCTGACCGGGGGCAGGCTCTTCGAAGGGCGGCGCTACCATCCGTCACCCGATCCGATCAACGCTCTGCTTAGCTTCGGCTACTCCTTCACGGCGCGAGAGATGCAGGGAGTCCTAGAGTCGGTGGGGCTCGATCCCTATGTCGGCTTCTATCACACGGTGTCCTATGGCCGCGCCTCTCTGAGCCTCGACTTGATCGAGCCCTTTCGCCACATGTTCATCGACGCGCTCGTCTTGCGATTATTCAACAAACGGGTACTGACCGAGGGCGACTTCTATCGCGATGAGGCGTCGGGAGGATTCTACTTGCAGAAACCGTCGATTCACAAGTTTGTGCGGCACTACGAACAAGCAGCCGACGAGGCCAATCGATCCTACGGGGACCAAGAGAGGTTGAATTTCCGGCGTGTGATGTGGGAAGTAGGGGGCAGATTGCGAAAGGCAGTGGAAGGCAAAGCCGCCTTCGAGCTCGATCTGCGAGGTGTTTGAATGAAGTGTGTCATCAGCTATGATATTACAAGTGACAAGCGTCGTCGCCGCGTGGATCGTACGTTGCTTGGCTATGGAACGCGCGTGCAGAAGTCCGTGTTCGAAGCGTTGCTCTCAATGAAAGAGTACGAGAAGATGGTCGAGCAGCTCGGGGACCTGATAGATCCGGATTCGGATGGCATCAGGGTCTATATCCTCTGCGAGAGCTGCAAGACGAAGCTCAAGATCCTGGGGCAGGGGGTGGAGGTCGAGAGGCTGGGTTATGTGATCATCTGACGTGATGGGAGAAACATCGCTGAAGTCGCTGATTCGACGGGAGATGTTGCAGCCTTCACAACTACTGATGAGAAAGGAGGATAGGTGAGTGTGGACCGATCGAGAACTATGCCGGCAAATCGAATTGCAGCGTGAAGGCAGGAGATGTTGCCATTCGCGCACGCAATTGCCACCCGTGCTTGGAACTGGAAATGCCGCGGTCTGATGAGGAGCCCTGATGAATAAGGGATTGAGACCGCACCTCCTTCCATTGCGTCCGACGCCTTTTCGGCCAGTCTGATGAGGAGCCCTGATGAATAAGGGATTGAGACCTATGTATTCAGCTGCGAGCGCGTTCCACCGCTTGCGGGTAGTCTGATGAGGAGCCCTGATGAATAAGGGATTGAGACTTTCTCAGAACACCCCCTACCCCTTGGCCTGCCCCTCGCCCAGTCTGATGAGGAGCCCTGATGAATAAGGGATTGAGACCGTCCGGCGACCGTCGTACCGCCCCCATCCGTAGACGTTGCCCAGTCTGATGAGGAGCCCTGATGAATAAGGGATTGAGACTTGACTTCCGCGGCTTCGGGGTGCGCATCCACGCCGGAACCTGTCTGATGAGGAGCCCTGATGAATAAGGGATTGAGACCCCTTCAAGCCTGGTCAACGTGCTGATCGACATGGTGGGTCTGATGAGGAGCCCTGATGAATAAGGGATTGAGACGGTACAACCAGAGGGTCGCCGTTCGCAACCTGGCAACGGATGGGTCTGATGAGGAGCCCTGATGAATAAGGGATTGAGACTCGTGCACTTCTTCGATCGCCATACGCAAGTTGTCAGTCTGATGAGGAGCCCTGATGAATAAGGGATTGAGACAGCATGAGGACCGCTTTGCCGTCGCCGAAGAGCTTGATAGCGTCTGATGAGGAGCCCTGATGAATAAGGGATTGAGACGTATTTCCGGTCCGCGCGCGCGAAACAGTATAATTGAAATTGAGTCTGATGAGGAGCCCTGATGAATAAGGGATTGCTGCAAGGCAGACAGTCCTGTCGCGGGCACACCCATCCCTTCGGCGCTCACCGAG
>CAZNJE010000049.1:0-20837 GCA_964573295.1 uncultured bacterium
GACCGACCTCCCAGCAGAGACCGACCTCGCAGCAGCGATGCCCGCCCTCCCGTTAGACCGGTGCCCATTGACTTCCGTGCACGTTGAATGGCTCGCGTCGGTTTCACGAATCGGTCCCCGCTCTTGCTCCTCTTCCGTCCCTGGATACAGTTCTCCCAAGACGGATCATCAGACGACCCGGGCTGGGTGTCAACGTAGACTCACCGCTGGAGGTCGAACCCCTCGTTTAGTATCGGCGGGGACGCCGCCATTCCTCGCCCCGGCCAGGGATGCGGGGAGGTCGTCCTGGACGGGGGGCATGGCGGGAACGCTCGTGATCTGGGGTCGTGGTCTCGGGAATCGTCGTCTCGATTTCCTCTGCCTCGAAACCGGGCAGACTCAGCTTGGCAAACACATACTTGCCGACGTGCAAGGCAGCCTGAAGCACTTGCCGCGCCTGCCCTTGCGTGGCCCGATGCCCATCATAGACGGCATCTTTGATGTCTTTGCCCTCCCGAATCTGCTTGATGACCTCGCGCGGCATCTCATCGGTCTCGACGAAGAGCCTCTCGATCGCGGCACAAAGACCGAAGAGGTTCGTGTCTTTGTAGCCGCGGGAGTTGATAGCTGCCCGGGAGCATCGATACAGGGCGAAATAGGCCTGGGTCGCGCATTCGTCCCAGTTGCCCCCCAGATAGCACGAACGGGCTCGCTCAATCTCTTCCTTTGCCGCCGACAACTCCCCGGCGACCCGTTCCGCATCCGGTTCGATTTGCTTCAGGCGTCCTTTCTTCAGGCAATCTTCAAACGGATCCACAGCACACCTTTCCCCGGGGATAGGCAACGCCATCCCTGCAGGTCATACGATCGAGCGGGAAGCCAAGACGTATGAATCGTGAGTATACCGGTGTTCTCAATCGCGCGCCAAGTACATTAGAACGCACATATATCCTCTCTGCAATAAGAATTCTTGTTGCTAGAGTCTCCCCACCAGCAGCGAGGTAAGCACGAGGTAGATCGTCAGCCCCAGGATATCGCTGGTCGTCGTGACGAAGGGACCGGTCGCCAGAGCAGGATCCACACCCATGCGACCCAGCAAGAGAGGAACCGCCGATCCGATCACCGCGGCAGCCATCATGGCCACCGAGAGCGAGATGCCCACGACCAAGCCGAGACCCCACATTCCGAGCCAGAGGGTCACGATGAGCCACAAGAGCCCCGAGAGCACCAGAGCGTTCAGGAGCCCTACGCCGATCTCCTTCGCCAGGCGGCCCCGGCTGTTCGTGTGGTAGATCTCACCGGTCGCCAGACCACGTACGATGGTCGCCGAGGCCTGGATCCCCACGTTCCCCGCCATGGCGGCGATGACGGGAATGAAGAATGAGATCTGGAGCGCCGTCTCCAGACTGCCACTGAAACGGCTGATCACCCACGCCGAGAGGGTACCGCCCCCGAGACCTAAGACAAGCCATGGAAGTCGATTGCGTGATACGCGCCAGATCGAGTCGGAAGGAGATTCCTCCTGCAACCCGCCGGAGAGGCGGGCGAAGTCCTCGCCGGCCTCCTCCTCGTAAACGTCGATGATGTCGTCCAAGGTGATCTGTCCCACCAAGCGCTGCTGGCTGTCAACGACCGGCACTACAGTGAGGTCATACTTGCGCACCAGCTCGGCGATCTCTTCCTGGTCCATATCGGTGGGTACGCTGCGCACCTCGCGGTCGACGATCTCACTCACCGGCCGCTCCGGCCGGCTGAGCAGGATATTGCGCAGGGAGAGCATGCCGGCCAGCCGGCGCTCGTTATCGACGACGAAGACGTGGGGGATGTCCTCGAACTCCTCGCCTGCCCGACGGATCCGGTCGATGGCCTCGCTAACCGGAGCATCCTCGGGCACGGCGACGAGCTCGGTGGCCATGATCCCGCCGGCGCTGTCCTCGTCATACCCAAGGAGTCTCTCGAGATTGCGGGACTCGAGCGGGCCGAGGCCGGCGAGTACCTCCTGGGCAAGCTCCGGGGACAGGTCCTGCACGAGATCGGCGGCATCATCGGAGGAAAGCTCCTCGATGATCGGAGCGATCTTGTCCGCCCCCAGCTCCTGCAACAGGGCCTCGCGCGCTCCCTCCTCCATCTCGGCAACCGCCTGGGGCTGTTCTTCGTTGCCAATCAGGGCGAACACGTAGGCCCGGTCCCCGGCGTCGACGTGTTCGAGGGCATCGGCCAGGTCGGCCGGATGAAGCTGGGAGAGCAGCGCGCGCAGAAGGGCTTCGTTGCGCGTTTCCAGGAGCGCGGCCAGATCGGCCTGGAAGGTGGGATCGAATTCGCGGTTGGCCGTCATGGCGCACTCCTCCCTGGACAAGGGAATCAGTCTGCGTGGCAAACCTCCCGCACGGCCTCGTCGTAGGACCAGTCCGGACTCCATTCCGAGGTGTGGCAGCCCACACAGACCTTCTCGGGCACGCGAGCCATGCCCTTGCCACGGCGATGCCGGCTCCCCGAACCGTGGCACGCCTCACACTGCACGTGATGGAAAGCGGGATCCACGACCACTTCGGTCATGCTTACCGCCCCGGCGTTTTCCGTGAAGTCGCCGAAGTCACCCAGGGGCCTTGTGACATGGCAGCGCACACATGCGGGATCCTGGGCGCGCTCCTCGGCGACCAGCGTTTCCATGGCACCCGCATGCGGCGTCTCGCGCCACTTCTGGAACTCAGCCGGATGGCACCGTCGGCACACCGCGACCCCAAGATAGCGCTCAGGGACCACTTGTTGGGATCTCTGGTCCCTGACCCTCTCGATCAGGGCTTCTTGACGCACCCTCTTGGCCCGTTCCTCAACCTCGCCCACCTCGGCGGCGACAACCGGATCGCTCGGATACGTCGCGTCGAGTTCGTAGTTGTAGCCGTACCAATCGGCGATAGCCCCTTCGGGACTGACGATCACCCGGGTCGTCGGCAGGAAGATGCCCCGCAACCCGCTGCGGCTCACGATCACATCGCCCGACAGCAGCGGATTCCGGCTGGCGATCGAGAAGTGGCCTCCCAAGAGAATGTCCACGTTCTCGATCTCGCTGGCAAGCGCAGTGGCAGCCTTGTCGCCGATCGCCGCCATCACGACCACGATGTCGGAGGACTCGGCCAGGGCGGGCGCCAGCTCGGCGATGGCGTCCCCTGGCTCCTGGAATCCATAGCTGAGTCCCTCGGGCGGGGACACCTTGTCGAATTCCTCGACGCCCACCACGCCGAGCAGACCAACACGAACGTCCGCCACCGTGATGACGTGCGACCGGCGGCCGATCGGTGCGGACCCGCCTTCGCCCGCCAGGGCGACATTCGAGCACACGACCTCGATGGGACGGTCTGCGAGCAACGACACGAACTCGGGGTAATGCGACAACTCACGCACCCCGGGCACCATCGCCTGCATCCCCTCGCGCTCCATGTGATCGAGGATGTACTCGTTGTAGACCGGACCCATCAGAGGATCGGTGTGCATGAAGTCGCCCAGCTCCAAGACCACCATCGGTGACCCCTTCGCGCGCAACTCATTGAACTTGCTGGCCCGCCGGGCCAGACCTCCCTTGAGGTCGCCCGATCACCCCACCACGCCGATGTTGCCCTCCAGCGATCCCCGGGTGACGAACATCAGTTCCGTGTTGGCGGGCCGCTGGCCCTGGTCATCAGCATCGGCCTTGATCACTCCGGTGGCGTGGCCCAGCAAGAGGGTCACGATCGCCAGAATGACCAGACCGCCCAGGCGGAATGTGGTTTTCGATCGCATCTCCATCCTCGTTCCTGTCGCGCCGGTCCCGGCTGGTCCCGGCTGGTCCCGGCTGGTCCCGGCTGGTCCCGGCTGGTCCCGGCTGGCCCCGGCTGGCCCCGGCTGGCCCCGGCTGGCCCCGGACTCGTGTCAGGGCGCGGGTCGCGTGTCAGGCGGCACGGCCGCCAGGTGCGCGGCCGGCAACTACCGGCGCTGCCGCTCATACTTCAGGTCGGGCAGGTCCTTGACGCTGATCCGGAAGTAGTAGGAGGATCGCCCTCCACTCATCCGGCGGTCGAAGACCGCCTGCCAGCATCCCAGGTCACGATGCAGGGAATAACTCTGACTCGTAACCTCCTGTTCCGAGAGATCATAGTACAGGGTGTACTTCAATCGCCAATCCTGCGTCACCGAGAGTTCGGACGCCAGGTTGATCGAGCTGCGGTGCGAGGACCACTCCCGGCCGAGCGAGAAGACGTGGGTGGCCGATAGCCTCCAGGGCCCGGTCAACGATCCGGTGGGCATTGCCGTCCCCGGCGCGAACCCACCCTCGTTGCCAACGTCACCAAAACCGATGTGATCCTCGCCCGGAACCTGCATCTCGCCCGCACCGGCCCCGTCGCCTCCGGGCCGTCCGCCGGAAAACTGAAACGAGGTGCGCAACGAGAGCTGGGAGCGGGTCCACTCCTCGAGGTCGTGGGTCAGCGAGAAGTCGCTGCTGATCCGGCGGCCCGGGGACAGTCGCAGGGTGTGGGTCATGTTGCTCCACGGATCACGGTCTCGTTCCTTCGCCAGGAAGTCGTAGGAGGTCCGCGACGACCAGGTGAGCAGGTTGTCCTTCTTGAGCGTCTCCTCGCCGCGACGGTACTTCACGTGGAACCGTTGGGTGAGTCCGAGTGAGACCGAGCTGCTCTTCGAGGTCCCCAGACTGATACCGCCCACGGAAGGGAAATCCTCCACCGACTCGATCTCGGGACGGTATCCGTAGGAGGCGCTGAGTTCCACGACGTGGCGTAACCCTTCCCAGGGCCCCAAGCGAGGAAAGAAAGTCCCGTAGAGCGTGCTGCTGGCCGACAGGCCGGCCCGCCAGGTGGCCCCCACCGGATTGGGCTCGCCCTCGTCATCCTCGCGGGCCCAGGCAGCGTCGAAACTGGCCGAGGGGGTCAGATTGATGCCGCCGAAGAGCCGCCGCTTGTCCGAGATCGACGCACTCACACCCACGGCCTGGTTCGTCACGACCGAATCCTCCCAGGTCTTCAGGTACTCGCTGCGCAGCCGGGCGCTCGTTCGCACGTACGTCGAGGCCAGCACCGGCAGGCTGCCACCCCGGCCACGCGCATCGGGCAACCGTCCGAGAGGAAAGCTGCTCATGCTGAAGTTCACACTGGGGATGCTCTGGTTGATGCGTGTGCTTCCGCCGCTGTCATCCAGGTACTCGGTCCGGTCGGCCGCGAAGCTGAGCGAGGCGCTCGACCAGCTCTTGTTGATGCTGAACTGGGACCTGAGTTGGCGGTTGATGCGCTCATCGACCTCGGCCCCGAAGTCGCGATCATCGGCATAGTCCTTATCACTCTGAAAGCGAGCCGAGACCTTCATGGTGAAGCGTTCGCCGAGGGTGTGATCGTGATCGGCATTGAAGAGCCAGCGATCCCGCCGCAACCCACCGCTCTCGTCACGGGTGAAAGAGCCCTCCATGCGGCCGCTGAGCAGATAGCGTTTCTTGTAGCGCAGTTTGCCATTGAAGGTAAGGCGCGGATCCGCCTCGTAGTAATCCATCCACACCAGGGCGTCCCAGTAGTCGTTCGGCGCGAGGTAGTAGCCGACATTGCGCAGGAAACGTCCGCGGTCACTGTCGATACCGAACTCGAAATTGGGCATCAGGATTCCGCTCTGCCGGCCGCGACTGATGGGAAAGACCGCGTAAGGGATCGCCATCATCGGGATATGACCCAGGTAGAGGATGACCGGTCGGGCGAAGACCTTGTCTCCGGAGACGATCTTCATCTCGTCGGCATGGAAGTGGGTCATGGCCGACTCGCATTCGCACGGCGTGAAGTCCGCGTCGCTAGCATAGAAGGTCTTGTCTCGCACCCGCTTCACACGCTGGCCGCGGTAGTGCCCCCCCTCGAATTCGCTGCGGCCCTGGAAGACCAGGCCCTGGCGCGTGTCGATCCGGTAGGTCATCTCGTCTCCGAAGACCTCGTTGCCCGGATCACGGAGTACGGGTTCACCTTCCGCGGTCACCAGGTTGCGAGAGGAATCAAAACGAATCTCCTCCGCTTCCAGCTCCATACCCTGATAGGCCACGTGGCTTTGCTCGCGCATCCGGATCATGCTCGTGGCGACGTCGAAGTCGATCTGCCGGCCGTCGTATTCGACCTTCTCCCCCGGCTTGAACCCCAGGAAGACCAGCAGGCTATCGCCCGGCATCAGCTCGCCGCTCGCGGCGCGCTCACGCAACGCATCCAAGATCACCGGCGGGAATCCGGGCGGATCACGCCGCACGCGGATTCCGTCAACGGTCGCCGCCTGGGCCGCGTCGGGCTCCGCCACTTGCAGCGTGTCGCCAGAGGCGACCCCACCGGTGGCCGGCACATCGGCCGCCGCCAGCGAGTCCGCATCAGCCAGCGCCTCTGGCGTGCGTAGCGTGTCGTCCGGCGCGCGGCGCGCCCGCGCCGACCGCAGCTGTGCGCGAGCGTGAGCGATGATGGCCGAGTCGCCGGCCGCCTCGGACTCGGCGAGCTCATCGAAGCTCAACCGCTCATCGGCGCCTTCGGAGGGGAGAATCTGCGGAACCGGGACCCCGAGCGATTCCTGTTCAGCCAGGTACCGCTCGCGCTGTTCGGGGGGGAACGGGAGAACGTAGCGTCCGGTCACGTTCCCCTCGAACTGGACCCGTTCCACGCCGCCCACCTTCATCACGAGACGCAGGCGATCGCCGCGGGTCCAGTTGAGCCCCACGCCCTGGGCGGCATCCTCCGGCGCCGGCAGATAGAGGGCTTGCGCGCCGCGTTCGACCACAGCGCTGTGAATGCCCCCCTCGCGCAACAACGCCAGGATGCTGTCACCGGAGGCGAAGTGCGCCTCACCCCAACGGCCGGCGGGGAAGTACTCTGCGCGCGCCCCTCCCCAGACCTGGAGGTTATCAGCCTGCCCCCCCTTGAGATTGACCGTCATGCTGTCGCCGGCCACCCAGCCGTCCACATCGCCGACCTGCGGATCGCCCGTGAGCAGCAACCGGTCGCTGTCGAGCTCGATGACGGCCCGCTCGCAACGGCCCAGGATGGCCCCTCGCTCGAACTCGATACGTCCGTGGGCCTCGCCACGTCGCTGCTCGTTCCAGAGCAAAAGCGTGTCGGCCTCCATGACGAACGGAGCCACCCCCGGTGGCCCCTCGCGGATCAAGCGGGGCCGTCTCGAGCCGGCGCTGACGATGGTGGCCACGCCTCTCATGCGGTCGTGGTGGATCTCGTCGCCGGTGACCTCGACCGAATCAGCGGAATCGAACAGGCGCACGGAACCGCCCGCCGTCAGAGCCGAATCGGCCACCGAGTAACGGACCCAGTCGGCCTGCAATCGGCGTCCTTCTTCCTCGATCTCAGCGCCACCACTCAGGCGAATCCACTCCTCCTGGCGGTCGTGGATCAGCCGGCGGCTGCGAAAGACTCCCTCGGGCCCCTGGCCGCGCACCCGGCCCTCCATCTCCAGCAAAGAGCGCTCCCGGTAGTAGAAGGCATGTTCGGAGGTCAACACGCGGATGCTATCGCGGATCGACACATCACCATGCAGCTCTGCTCGCTGCCGGTCGGATTCGTAGCGACCGCGTTCGGCGCGCAGCTCCAGTCCCTCGTGCACGATGAAGGGCTGCTCGATCTCGATCGGTCCGTCGATTCTGCCGGTGAGCAAGTCGCCGGCCAGGTGCCAGGGCTGGGGGGGCGTCTCGGGCAGGGGCTCAGGCAGAGGTTCAGACTGGGGTTCAGACTGGGGTTCAGACTGAGGTTCAGACTGGGGTTCAGGCTGGGGCTCAGGCTGGGGCTCAGGCTGGGGCTCAGGCTGGGGCTCAGGCTGGGGCTCAGGCTGGGCCTCGGGCGGTACCTGCTCGGCCACGGCAGCGGCCATGGTGACGCTATCGGGGGGGCCCGCGGCGTGATCTGCGCCGGCCGCATCGGCATCATCCGTTCGAACATGATCCCCGGCAACCGCGCTGGAGTCGGAGGCGGAGCCCGCGGCGGAGTCGGCGGCGGCCGCCGACGTGTTGTCCCCGGCGTCGCCGGCCGAGTCAGCGACGGCCGCTGCAGTCTGATCTCCGGTGCCTTCCGGGCTCGGGGTGACGCGAGGCGCCTGTGAGCACGATACCCACAACAGACCCATCATGGCCAGACAGGTCAGCAGACGGCCTGGTGCGGAGGGCGCAATCTTCATCGGGACTCGTCTCCAGCCCCCTCTTGGTCCTGAGCGTAGAGCGCTGCGCCGATCAGCCCCGCGTCAGTGCCCAGGGTGGCGGGTACCACCGGCGGCTGGTCCTTCGGGTCCGCCATCGCCCGTTCGGTCATCACGCGCCGCGCGGGCTCGAAGATCAGATCCCCGGACTGGGCGAGTCCGCCGCCGATCACCAGAATGTGTGGATCGAACAGGTTGGTGAAGCTGGCGAGTGCAGCGCCCAGAGCGACGCCCGCCGCTTCCCAGCTGGCCAGCGCGGCATCGTCGCCAGCTTGGGCAGCGCGCGTCAGATGCTCGGGCGTCAATTCTTCACGGCTGCCCTGCACGAGGTCGTAGGCTGGGGTCCCCGGTGTCCAGGGCGCCCGCCGGAAGTAGTCGGCCAGGATCGGCCGCCGGCCGACCATGAGTTCCAGACAACCGCGATTGCCGCAGGGACATCGTTCTCCACGGTAGTCGATCGATACATGGCCGATCTCACCCGCGAATCCGTGACGCCCGGCGTAGAGATGTCCGTCGAAGACGACGCCCCCTCCCACGCCCGTTCCCAGGGTGAGCCCCACCACGGGGCTCATGCCCCGCCCGGCCCCGACCCGAGCCTCGGCCAGCGCAAATGCGTTGGCATCATTTAGTACCGCCACCCTCGCACCGAGTTCGCGCTCGAACAATTCCCCCAGCGGCACGTCCCGCCAGCCAGGAAGGTTGGGCGAGGTGCGCAGAACCCCGCCGGCCATGTCCACCAGTCCAGCGCAACCTACCCCCACCGGGAGACCCAGCCCGGACGCCGTACCGGTCGACGATCCATCGTCCGATCCGGGCTCCGATCCATCCTCCGATCCGGGCTCCGATCCGGGCTCCGATCCGCATTCCGACCCGCGTTGCCAGGTATCGACGAGCCTTCTCACCCGCTCGGCGATGCGTGCCACGCTCTCGGCCGGATCCATCGCCGCGGGCGTCTCGATCGAATCGCGACGCACGATCTCACCAGCGGCCGTCAGCAGTCCCAGCTTGACGCGCGTCCCTCCGATATCAACCCCGACGAGCAGATCCTTCACGGCCCTACCTCCGCGCCCCTCTCTCCGGCGTCAACAGCACTACGTTCCGCAACGTCAACAGCACCGCGCTCCCCAGCGTCAACAGCACCGCGCTCCCCAGCGTCGCCGTCGCCGCCCGGCGCGACCGAGCGATTCACCGCCGCGATGGAGGCCGCGTCGGGATAGAGCAGCGGCACCGGAGCCATCCCCAGGGCATGCATCGCCGCCTCGATTGTCCGGAACGACCCAGTGACCACGGCCGGCCGATCCCCACAGCGGACCTGTATCAACGCCTCGGGCAAGTCGGAACAGATACGGGGCTCGAAGCCCGAGCGTCCGGCGGCCGCCGCCACGTCCTCGATCGGCCCCGCACGGGGCACGTCGAGTGGCACGAGCAGCAGCTCGTCACCGAGAACGCGCAGGCTGCGCAGAAAGGCCTCGTGGTCCTTATCGCCCAGCATTCCCACGATGAGCACCGGTGCGGGGCCATCCGGGAAGCACGCCCGATAGGTATCGACCACCGTCTGTCCGCCGCTGGGATTGTGCGCGACATCAAGGATGATCGGCGCCGCACTACGGACCCCACTGCGGGCCGACAGCGCGCCGGCCGAATACTCGCTGGAAAGGGGTTCGCCAGAGGCATCTCCGGCCCGGGCAAACTCGAAGCGCCCCGGCCAGAGCGCCTCGGCCAGCCCTCTCTCGCGCGCCCGGGCGTCGATCGCAAGTCCTGCGGCGGCCAGAAGACGTGCGCCTTCCTCGGCCAGGAGCGCGTTCCATACCTGATGGCGACCGCTGAGGCGGATGTGGCGCGTGATCGGTTCGACCTCATCGACATGGCGGTACCGGTAGCGGCTTCCAGACGCCCCGACCGTCGAATCCTCCAGCGTCACACGCTGATCGACCGCGATCGCCTCGGCACCTACCTGCTCGCAACGATAGGCGAAGACACGGGCGGTCTCCTCCGAGCAGGGTCCATAGAGCAACGGCGTACCCGGCTTGACGATACCGGCCTTCTCGGCAGCGATGGCTTGCACCGTCGCGCCCAGGGACTTGACATGGTCCAAATCGATACCGGTGATGACCGCCAGCGCGGGGGCCAGCACATTGGTGGCATCGAGGCGGCCGCCCATACCCACCTCGATCACCGCCACGTCCACCCTCTCGCGGGCAAACGCCTCAAACGCCAGTGCGGTCGTTGCCTCGAAGAAGGAGAGCTTGCACTCCAGGATCAACGGCTTCAGCTCCGTTGCCAGGGAGGCGATCGCCTCCTCGGACATCATCCGGCCGCTGATGCGGAAACGCTCACCGTAGACCTGCAGGTGCGGCGAGGTGTGCAAGGCCGTCTTGAAGCCGGCGGCCTCGGCCATCGCCGCCAGAAAGGCCGCCGTCGAACCCTTGCCGTTCGTACCGGCTATGTGCACGCTGCGGAATCGCCGATGCGGCGATCCCAGGGCATCCATGGCAGCCTCGATACGTTCCAGGCCCAGCTTGATCGAGCCGTGTTCGAGGTTGTAGAGGAAGTCAACGGCTTCGGCGTAGTTCATGCGCGGCTATTCCTGCAGGTAGGCGTCCTGGAACGGCGCACCGGCCTTGTTGAGCTGGCGGCGCCGGCTGTCTTCGAAGTGGTGGAGAAGCCGGGCGATCGTATCGCGCAGGGCCTGGCGGGAGACGACCTGATCTACGAACCCGTGCTCCTCGAGAAACTCGGCACGCTGGAATCCCTCGGGCAACTCCTGGCGGATCGTCTCCCGGATCACCCGCGGACCGGCAAAGCCGATCAGGGCCCCAGGCTCGGCCAGGATCACGTCACCCAGCATCGCGAAGCTCGCGCTCACCCCACCGGTGGTCGGGTCGGTCAGGATCGAGAGAAACGGCAGGCCGGCCCGATCGAGTCGGGCCAGCTGCGCGCACGTCTTCGCCATCTGCATCAGCGAGAGAATGCCCTCGTGCATGCGTGCCCCCCCGGAGCACGACAGGATGATGAGCGGAAGCTCCTCACGCAAGGCCAGCGCGGTCAGGCGAGCGATGCGCTCCCCCACCACGGACCCCATGCTCCCCCCTAGAAAGCGGAAATCCATCACTCCAAAGGCCGCCGGCAACCCGTCGATGCGCGCCCGGCCGGTGTGCACCGCCTCACGCGAGGAATCCTTCTTCTGCGCACGCGCCAGCTTGTCCTTGTACTTACCCTTTCCATCGCGGAAGGATAGGGGATCCGCGCTGAGGATCTCGGTGAACAGCGGCTCGAAGCTGCCCTCGTCACAGAGGATCTCAATGTAGCGCTCGGCCTCAATGCGGAAATGTGAGCCGCACCGGTTGCAAACGTACAGGTGCCGCTCGAGCTCCTGCCGGTAGAGGATCTCTCCGCACCCGGCGCACTTGAGCCACACCCCGTCGGGCACATGCTTGCGTGCCTGGGGCACCGGGCGGGCGATGATCTTGCGCAACCAACTCAATCCACTCACCTCACAGCATGCCGAACCGACTTCGGAGGATGCCACCCGTCGAAGCGCCACCCCCGGTAGCACTAGGCGCAGAAACCCCGCCCCCGGTGCCGCTACACTCGGAAACCCCGCCCTGGTGCCGCTACACTCGGACGCCCCGCCCTGGTGCCGCTACACTCGGACGCCCCGCCCCCGGTGCCGCTACCGTCCCGGACCTCTGTCCTCAGAGTCCCTCATCCTCGGGAGCACCGAGATCTTGCTCGCCGGTCCCATTCTGGTCCAGCTCGCGCGCCATGACCAGTGCATCTTCGCGACCGACTCGGTAGTAGTTCTTGCGAACGCCGATCTGACAAAAGCCGTTCTTCGCGTACAACGCTTGGGCGGCACGATTCGAACGCCTCACCTCCAGCCCAATCCAGCGACAATGTTGCTTCCGGGCCTCCTGGAGAAGCGTCTCGATCAGCCACGTGGCCAACCCCAGGTGCCGGTACATGGGCAGCACGGCCAGGTTGGCCAAATGGACTTCATCGAGCACGAACCAGGCAACGACATACCCCGCCAGGCGCTCCCCGCGCCAGGCACAGCGTGTCCAGTGCACACCACCCGCATCGGCGATCTCGCCCTCGAAAGAAGCTCGCGACCAGGGGTCGCAGAAGACGCGGCGCTCCAGGGCAAGGACCTTCGGAACATCCTGGCGGCGCATGGGCCGCAACTCGAAATCGGCGGCCGCCAGGCCACCGGTGCCAGATTCCGCGCTGAGCCGGTCGGCAGCCATCACATCGTCCCCCTGTCCGCCTCTCGGGCCGGGGAACGCATGCGCGGCAAGCGGGCATCGCTGCCGCGCAGGTAGTTGGGTAGCAGATCATCGAGCGCCTTGCCCGTAAGACAAGCCTCCTCGGAAAGCGCTCCGGCCAGCCGCGCCACGGACCCCGGCACCGCGCCGGGCGATCCGGGAACGGGTGTCCAGTCTGCAATTGGTGAGTCCGTCCCCAGCGCCGCGAGAAGAAGCTCGGTGGCGTCGCCGGTCACGATACCGGCCTGGCCAGCGCCCGCTGACCCGCCCGTCACGGCAGCCTCGAACGCCTCGCTCACCCACTCGTGCGCCTCGGTGATCGATCGGCTTGCCTCACCCAGCAGTTCGGTCCAGCCGGCGTCGGTGAAGATTCCGGCGCTGCTGAAGAGCACGCCGCGACGGTGGGCAGCCGCCACCAAGATCGGGCGCCCCGAGACCTCCAACCAGTGGGCCCGAGCCGTAAGGCTGGATATCGGCGCCACCGGACAGCCCAAACTCTGGGCGAGACCCTTGGCCGTGGCCATTCCCACGCGTAGGCCGGTGAACGAACCCGGCCCCACGGCGACACCGATGCGGTCCACATCGCCGAACGTGAGACCCAAGTCGCTCAGCACGTGGGTGATCTGCGGCAGGATCCGTTCACTGGCCGCGGCGCGGGCGTCACAGCGCAACTCGGCCAACAGACGCCCTCCGCGCGCGATCGCCACGCCTCCCAAGATCCCGGAGGTGTCGATGCTCAGCACACACGGCGCTTTGGCGCCACCCAGCATCATTGCGTTCTACACCTCCCGTACCTGCAGGCTCATCACTTCCTGCGTCTATCCTAGACGAACCTGGTCGTACCCTACTCCCGGCCTAGCCCCGGCCCAGTCTCGCCATACTCCCGGCCCAGTCCCGGCCTACTCCCGGCCCAGTCCCGGCCTACTCCCGGCCCAGTCCCGTCCTGCGCCCGTCCCGCTCCCGATCGTCTGGCGGTCCCTGTTCGACTCCCTCGAGGGCACCGCCGGATACTTCGTCGTCGAGCCTCTGCACGTGCAGGCGATGGTGCTCCTCGGCGGCCGCCACGGTAACGAGGCGACTCTCATCCCCGGCATGCGCGATGCTCACCAACAACGCCCGGCTCGGGATCCGGCTCTCCAGGCGATCCGCCCATTCGATCAGGCTCACGCCCTCGCCGTCGATGCGTTCCTCCCACTCCTCCCACTCGACTCCCTGGGTTGCCGGCTCCCAGCGATAGAGGTCGAAGTGATAAATGGGCAGCGCGGCCCGGTAGATATTGAGCAGCGTGAAGCTGGGCGAACGCACCCGACCGCGATAGCCAAGCGCCCGCGCCGCTCCCTCGACGAAACGTGTCTTGCCGGCCCCCAGATCTCCCACCAATGCCACCACGTCGCCCGGATGCGATTCCCGCATCAGCCGGCCCGCCAAACACATTGTGCCCGCTTCGCCGCGCGTCAGGTAGCGACGTTCTACTCGCTGCGCCAAGGTCAGGCTCCCGACCCGCTCCCGGCTTGCGCACCAGGAGGAAACAGGGTCACGATCGGCACGACGAGTTCATCCATCGAGATCCCGCCATGCTGGAAACTCCCGCGCAAGAGGCGTTCGTGCTCGTGGCGCTTCGACCCATAGACGAAGAAATAGTCCTCACGCGCGAAGATGTAGGTCTTCAGCAGCCCGCCTTCGGGGAGGCCGAAGCTGCCCGGCTCGCGAACCCGGACAGCGTGTTCCTCCTCCACGTTGGGGGCACGGCCGAACTTGAACCGCACCCCTCGGGAGGTCGCCCGGTCGGCGCGCACGATGCCCGGCCGCCGAACCTGGATGCTGCCATGATCCGTCGTTACGATGACAATCCGGTTCTGGCGCAGCATCTCGCGAATCGCTTGCAACGCCACCGACCGTTCAAACCAGGTCCGTAGGTGCGCCCGCATGCCCGGCAGGTCCTGAGCGAACTCGGCAATGATTGCATCCCGGCTCCGGCCATGCGTGAAGGAATCCACGAAGGTGAAGACCAGCGCCACGAGCTGCTGGTCGGCGAAGCTGCCCATCTGGCGGGTGAGATCGTCGGCGTCTTCCCGCCGCACGATCTTGCGATACCGCGCGCCGCCGGTGTGAACGCGATGGCGCTGGAGCAGGCTCTGCAGCAACTCGTCTTCGAAGCGGTTCATGCCCATTTCCGATTGCTGCACTTCCTCCCAGAAGGAGGGGAACTGTTTGGCGATATCGCGGGGAAACAACCCGCTGAAGAGCGCGTTACGCGCGTAGACGGTGGCTGAAGGCAAGATCGAGCAATACAGCTCACGCTCCCGTCGGATGTCGCCCGGGAGCAGGGATTCGAACGACAGCCACTCATCGAGCCGCAGGCAATCGAGCACGATCAGCGCCACGCGCTGGCCATCCCGCATCCGGGGCACCACGCGTAGCGGGATCACGTCCGGCGAAAGCAAAGGGCGTCCCCCCGGGGCTTGCTCGATCCAACCCCGGTAGTTCGCCTCGATGAACCGACCGAACTGGCGGTTGAGTTCCTGCATGTGTGAGTCATGCGTCTGGGCCAGGCTTTCCTCGGAAACAGCGTCGAGCTGCAGGTCCCAACGCACGCTCTCCAGGTAGCGCTGCGACCAAGCATCCCAGGTCTTTTCCCCGGGCGGTCCGCCCAGATCCGCACCCATCTGCCGGACGTAGTCCCGTACGGTGACATCCCGTTCCAAGTCGCGCGACTCAAACAGCTTCTTGCACGCCAGGAAAATCTGGCTCGGGTTCACCGGCTTGATCAAGTAGTCGGTGATGCGCTGCCCGAGCGCCTCGTCCATGATGTTCTCTTCTTCACTCTTGGTGATCATGATGACCGGCAGGCCGGGCTGGCGCTCCTGGATACCGGCCAGCACATCGAGTCCGGCCATGCCGGGCATGTTCTCGTCGAGAAGCACCACGTCGAAACTCTGCTTGCTGATCAGATCGAGCGCATCGAACCCGTTCGCGACCGGCGTCACCTGGTATCCCTTGCTTTCCAGGTAGAGTACGTGCGGCCGCAGGAGATCGATCTCGTCATCGACCCAGAGAATGTTCTGTCGTGTGGATGGCATGGCGCCTTTCTTGCTTGATGCCCACTACCCATGTGCGGTCCGTTCCCGCACGTGATTCGTGCTCGCTCGTAGACGGATACGGCGACCGGACGGCGCGAACGGAGACGGCCTATGTGGCGCAAACGGAGACGGGGCGAATGCAGGCGGCGCAGATGCCACCGGTGCAGGCGCAGGCAGCGAACCCTACACCGGAAACGCCACCACGAAGGTCGAGCCCTTGCCCGGTTCGGAACGTTCTATGTAGATGTGTCCGCCGTGATAGTCCTCGACGATCCGTTTCGCCAGCGTCAGCCCCAGGCCCCACCCCCGCGCCTTGGTCGAGTACCCGGGCGAAAAGACCTGCTTCATCTCCGCGGCCGTCATGCCGCGGCCCTCGTCGGTGATCCGCACCTCCACGCACTCGGTTTCATGCCGGTGCAGGACCTCGATCTGGATCCGCCCCCGCTCACCGGTAGCGTCGATCGCGTTCTTCAGAATGTTCTCGACCACCCACTCGATCAGCTCCTCGTTGACGTTCGCGGGTGGCACCAGGTCGTACATTTCCTGGATCTCGATTTCCTTCTTGAGGTGCGGCAGACGCCGTTTGAAGTAGCGCGTGGCCGAGCTGACGATCGGCACCACATCGACCGTATTGAGCCGCGGTGTCGACCCCACCTGGCCGAACCGTTTGGCGATCTTGTTCAGGCGTTCGGCGTCGTCCTCCATCTCGTTGAGCACCTCGGTCAGGAAGGGGCGCGGCAGCGACACCTTGACCTGCTCCTCCGGGGCACCCTCCTCGGCTGCGCTACCAGCAGCGCCCTGGGCAGCAGCGCCCTGGGCAGCAGCGCCCTGGGCAGCAGCGCCCTGGGCAGCAGCGCCCTCGCCAGCCCCGATCGCAGCCTCCTCGGCCTCGGTCTGCTTCATGCGCAAGAGCTCCACCCAGCCGAGGAGCGAAGAGATCGGCGAGCCGAGCTGGTGGGCAGTCTCCTTCGCTAGACCGATCCAGATCGCCCGTTGCTCGCTGGTCTTGATCGATCGGTACCCCACGTAGCCGAGCGCGATGAAAACGAAGATGATCCCGACCTGGACGAGGGGAATATAGCGCAGCTCGCGCGCCAGGCGCCGCTCGCCGTAGTGCACGAACCCGAACTCCCGCTTGCGGTCGGGTGAGTAGATCGGCACCGGATCGTGCAGACGGTCGAACTCGTTCACCTTGTCGACCAGGCGCTGGATCACCGGCGAGGGGGGACCACTCGAATGCGGATCCCATTGGGAGATCGTCTCGATGTCGATGGCATCCTTCGGGATGCCGATGTTGCGCCACACGAAGGGCCGCCCTATGCGGTCGGTGAGGACGAGCGGCAGGTCGCTGGGCTTGATGATCTCGTCGAAGAGTTCCTGGATCTCGGGGTTGGCGGTAGCCTCGAGCGCCACCGAGGCCACGAAGCGCGCCAGCAGTTGGCCGACCGCCTGGGACTCCTGATTGACCTTGCGTACCCAGCTGTAACTGTAGACGAAGGCCACCGCGACCAGCACGAAGCTTCCGAGGAACAGATAGGCTCTCAGCAGGGTCGATAGGTTCGATCTGGAGACCGACATGCACCCCCCTAGCTTCGTAGGTTTCGTCAACGGCTACCGGCCGGTCTCGGCCCCCCGAATCTGGTCGGCCCCACCCATGTAGGGCCGTAGCACCTCCGGCACGCGCACCGTGCCCTCGCCTGTCTGATAGTGCTCGAAGATGGCGACGATCAGGCGCGGAAGGGCCACCCCGGACCCGTTGATCGTGTGCACGAACTCCTTCTTGCCCTGCGCAGTGCGGCAACGCAGCCCAATCCGTCGCGCCTGAAAAGCCTCGAAATTGCTACAGGAGGAGACTTCCAGCCAGCGCTGCTCGCCCGGTGCCCACAACTCCAGGTCGTAGCACTTCGCCGCGGCGAAGCTGAGATCACCGGTGGCCAGCTCCAGCACACGGTAGGGCAGCTCGAGCGCCTGCAGAATGGCTTCGGCGTCGGCCGTCAGATCCTCGAGCGCCTGATACGACTGATCGGGCGCGACGATCTTGACCATCTCCACCTTGTCAAACTGATGTACCCGGATCAGGCCGCGAGTGTCCTTCCCATACGTTCCGGCCTCGCGGCGAAAGCAAGGCGAGTAGGCCACAAACTGAAGGGGCAGGTCCTCGGCCCGTAGATCCTGTCCCCGCATGAGGTTGGTCAATGGCACTTCGGCCGTCGGGATCAGGAAGAGCTCGTCGAGGGGGATCCGGTACATGTCTTCTTCCAGCTTGGGCAACTGCCCGCAGCCGAACAGTGCCTCGGCGCGCGTCGCGTAAGGGATGCGCACTTCGCGGTAGCCGCTGGCGACATGGCGGTCGACCATGAAGTTGATCAGCGCCCGCTGCAGACGTGCCGCGTCCCCGGAGAGGATCACGAACCCATGGCCGCTCATCGCCGAGGCGGCCGTCAGGTCGAGCACACCCAAGGCGGTGCCCAAGTCCACATGGTTGAGCAGCCCCTCGTCGCGGCGCGGGGTTCCCCACTCCCGGACCAGGCGATTGCTGGACTCATCACCCTCGGGCACGGTCTCGTGGGGCACATTGGGGATCCAGCTGATCAGCTCGTCCATCTGGGGCAACAGATCGGCCAGTTCCTGGTCGAACGCCTTGATGCGCGCGCCCACCTCGCGCATGGCGGCGATCGCCTCCTCGGCGTTCTCGCCGACGGCCTTCTTCTTCCCGATCTCCTGTGACTGCCGGTTACGCTCGGCCTTCAGCTCCTCGACTTGCCCCAGCAACTCCCGGCGCCGCTGGTCGAGCTCCATCAACCGGTCGATATCGGCCTTCTCGCCCTTCTTGCGGACGGCCTCGCGAAGAAGAGCCTCGTTTTCCCGGATGAATCGCAGGTCGTACATGCCCACCTTGCCTATGGTTATTCGACGATCTCCACGCCCTGTTCTTCCAGGATCGCCGCCGCGCCCTGTTCGAGCAGACTCTTGGCCAGACGCTCGCCCGTGCGAATGGGATCATCCGGGAAGCCCTCGGCCCGGTCCCGCAGGACGACCTGTCCGTCCAGAGAGCATACACATCCTTCGATCTTCAGGATGTCGCCTTTCACGCGTGCCAGGGCCCCGATCGGGGCACCCTCCCAGGCCCCAACCGAATGGTGGAAGGAGCGCTCGGCAGCAACCTCACGCTGGGAGAGCGTGTGGTTCAGGAAACGCACCAGCTCGCCGATCTCCTCGTCGCCTTCGCGGACGAGACAACCGAGAGCGGCCTGCCCCACGGCAGGCGTGCAGACTTGGGCGGTGAAGACCTCCGAAACCCGTTCTTGCCAACCACGCCACTCGATGCCCGATGCGGCCACCACGATCCCCTGAAGCTTGCCGGAGTCGACCATGTGCAGGCGCTCGCTGAGGGTGCCAACGACAAAGACCAGCTCGAGATCCGGGCGGTAGCGCGCGAGCTGAGCCTGGCGACGCAGGCTGCTGACCCCGACGTGGGCACCCTTGGGCAATTCATCGATGATCGACCCGTCAGTGGTGACGAGCACGTCGAGGGGTGTCTTGCGCTCACAAACCGCCTCGAGGGCAACGCCCTCGGGCAGGGTGGAAGGCAGGTCCTTCATGCGATGCACGCCCACGTCCACCTTGCTGCCAACGAGCGCCTCGTAGATGGGCTCGGAATAGAACGCACGGATCGGCACGGTGTGACCCGATTTGGCTGCACGCTTGTGACGGGGCTTCGCACCGAGCGCACGGATCACCACCTTGAGATCAGGATGCTTCTCCTGCACTTGCTCCTGGATCCAGGTGCCGTGGATCTGACCCGATTCGACGTCGAGCACGCCGATCCGCAATCGGTCGACTGCCATGGTTCGCCTCCGTCCTCTTGCCAAGCAAGTAACTCACCCAAGACAACAACTCGCACAAGACAAGGAAAAAGCTTTGGTTAGAAGTCCCCGCCCCTTCTAGCGATCGCGCGCGTTGCAGCCTAGCATAGGGGGTCGGGGGGGTCAATTGCAGGCGGAGAGGGGGGAGGTTGGCCGGCGGGTGGTCGCGAGGTAGTCGACCGGTGCCTCTGATCTCAGCGGTCAGTGCGCAGACGACGACCCGCCGCCACCGCCCCGGCCAGCGCCACCCACGGCGCCAGCCCCAGGAGCGCCCAAACTGGGGAGACCAAACGCAGAGCGACGGCGACGGCCATGGCCGCCGAGAAGAGCTGCGCCGCCAGAATCACCGCCCAGGCCGCCGGCCAACCGCCCAACACCGGACGCAAATCGTGAGCCGGATGATCCACTCCCCCACGCCAGGGAGCCCGGCGCCGCGCCAGACGGCCCTGAACCGCGAGGAGGGGATCGAACAGCAGGTAGCCGGCTGTGAGCGGCAGGGCCACGAACACTTCCCAGCGCGCGCCCCCCGGGATGGTGATGAGTCCCCACGCAACGAGCGCGCCCATCGGCAGCGTTCCGGCATCACCCAGATAGACACGCGCGGGGGGGCGATTCCAATACAAGAACCCGATCAGGGCCCCGGCGGCCGTCAGGCTCAACCAGGCCACGCCGTCGGGACCGCCCGCCGCGCTCCGCAGACAAAAGACACCCAGAAGCGCGATCGTGCCGGTGCCGGCCGCCAGCCCGTCGGAGTTGTCGCACATGTTGAACGCGTTGGCGCCGGCGACCAGGACGAAGGCCACTGCGGCCCAGGCCACGAGGAGGCCGACTGCCGCGCTCGCGCTCGCGCCCAAGGTCGCGCCCAAACTCGCGCTCAAGCTTGCAGCCAAGCTCGCGGGGAGGCTCGCGCCCAGGCTCGCGGCCGGGCCGGCGGCCTGGCCCGCGAGGCTCGCGCTGAGATTCGAGCCGGAACCCAGTAGCCACCAACCGGCAAGACCTGTTGCAAGCAGCGATTCGGAGAGGAAGCGAAACCGGGCCGAGAGATCATAGCGGTCGTCGAGATGTCCCAGACAGGCGAAGCAGAGCAGCAGCAACCCCAGGGCCAGCGTTTCTGAAAGATCGGTCCCAACGCCGATCACCGTCTGAAACCCGACATGGACGAGCAGGCCGACGCCCAGACCCAGCAGGACGCCGATGCCACCGATCACGGGGATGCCACCCGGCCCCAAGCGATCGCCGTTGGGCACCGACAGGAGGCCAACGCGGCGAGCGAAGGGGCGCAGGGCCACCGCAGCGAGTGCGCTAACCAGTGCAGCGGTCAGGAGCGGAATCAGTAGCTTCAGCACATCCATGCCACGTGCTCTCGCTTGTCCTTACCTGCCCGCTTCCTCCGGATCGCTGCACCGGGTCGGGCCGCCGCGCTCGATCAGGCCGCTGCACCGGGTCGGGCC
>CAZNJE010000049.1:20937-36381 GCA_964573295.1 uncultured bacterium
CGCTGCACCGGGTCGGGCCGCCGCGCTCGATCAGGCCGCTGCACCGGGTCGGGCCACTGGCTGGCAATCGTCATCTCGAGGATGCCATCGAGCGAAACGCGAGGCTCGTAACCCACGTAGGCGCGAATCTTCTCCAGCGAGGGAATCCGCCGGCGGATATCCTCGAAGGCCCCCCCGAAGGCATGCTCGTAGGATACGAGCGAAACACTCGAGCGGCTGCCGGTGGTCCGGATGACCCGGTGGGCCAGATCCAGAATCGATACCTCCTCGTCGTTGCCGACGTTGAAGACCTCGCCCACGGCCGCCCGGGACTGCTCGAGCATCATCACGCCGCGCACCACGTCACCCACGTAGGAGAAACAACGTCGCTGCTGCCCATCACCGTGAACCGTCAAGGGAGCATCCGCGAGCGCCTGACGGACAAAGGTGGGCACGACCATGCCATAGCGGTCCGACTGCCGTGGACCGCACGTGTTGAAGCAACGCACCACTGTCACGGGCAATCCACGCTCAGCATGGTAGGCCAGAGCCAGGGCCTCATCGGCGGCCTTGCCGGCAGCGTAGGACCAGCGCAACACGTTCGGTGCGCCGAACCCGAGATCCTCCTCCTCGGTAAGAGGTTCTCCGCTGCCCCTGCCGTAGACCTCGCTACTCGAGAAGACCATTGTTCGCTTACCCGCCCGGGCGGCTTCCTCGAGCAAGACCATCGTGCCCTGCAGATTGTTCAGGAGACATTCGAGTGCTTGGCCCACGATTCGGCGGACGCCCACATGGGCAGCGAGGTGGTAGATGACATCGGCCTCGGCGACGAGTTCCCGGGTGCGGTCGGCATCACGGACGTCACCAACCTCAAGGCGGAAGAGGGGATGGCGCCTGGTAACAAGCAGATTGCGCTTGCGTCCCGAGGACAGGTTGTCAAGAGCGCACACGTCGTCGCCGCGGGCCAGCAGCACTTCGACCAGATGGGATCCGATGAATCCTGCTCCCCCGGTCACGAGTGTTTTCATGCGCCGCCTCTCCAAACCTGGCCCTCGTCCCGGCCGCACCATGCGAGCCGGGAGCCCCCTGCCGAACCTCGAAGGCCCTAACCTTCCGTCGCAGGAGCGTCCTGGTCAAGGAACTTGTAGTTGCGCTTGTAGAACTCCAAGAACTCTCCCGACTTGAGCGGTTGCCACCAATCGGCGTGTTCCTGGTACCACTCAACCGTCTCGCGGATCCCCTCTTCAAACAAAATCTGCGGTTCCCAACCGGTCCGCTCGCGCAGTTTCGTCCAGTCCACCGCGTAACGCCGGTCATGTCCCAGTCGATCGACCACGTGGGCCAGCAGGGACTCGGGCTTCCCCAGCGCCCTCAGAATCTCGGCGGCAATGGTCAACACGTCGCGCTCATTGTAAGCGCCTACGTTGAAGACCTCGCCGTCGACCTCATCAGCCTCGAGCAGGCGCACCAGCGCACGCACGTGATCGGTCACATGAATCCAGTCCCGAGTGTTCTTGCCCGATCCGTAGACCGGGAGCCGCTCGTTCGTCAGGGCGTTGGTCGCAAAGAGCGGAATCAGCTTCTCCGGATACTGGTAGGGGCCGTAGTTGTTACTGCACCGGGTGATCACCACCGGCATTCCGTAGGTGGCGTGGTAGGAGTAGGCCAGCCGATCGCCCCCGGCCTTGCTGGCCGCGTAGGGATTGCGCGGAACCAGCGGGGCGTCCTCGGTCGCCGCGCTCTCCATGACCTCGCCGTAGACCTCATCGGTCGAGATCTGGATGAACCGCGAGACCCCGCCTGTCTCGCGCATGGCCTCGAGCAGGTTATAGACGCCGTACATGTCGGTCTGCACGAATTGGCCCGGATCACCAATCGAGCGGTCCACATGGGTTTCGGCCGCAAAGTTGAGGATCCAGTCGAAGCCTTCCGCGATCAGGCCGGGCACGAGCTCGCGATCGCAGATGTCACCGCGAACGAAGCGAAAGCCCTCCTGCCCCTGGAAGTCGGCGAAGTTGGCTGGATTGCCGGCGTAGGTGAGCTTATCGAGCACGGTCACCTGCGCGCCGGGGAACTGCTCCCGTAGGTAGCGCACGAAGTTGCTGCCGATGAAGCCGGCGCCACCGGTGACCAGGTATCGTCCGGTTGCAACGAGTTCCTGCCTATCCATCACGTTGACTCCAATCGTAGGGAATGTCGTTGTCGTGGGGATGGATCCGGAACTCGTCGGGATCCTCGTACTCGTAGACGCGCGTGGGCGCGTTGATCATGTAGGCCCCGAACGGGGCGATGCCCTTCATCCCATGCGCCACGCCCGCGGGGATCTTGATCAGGATCGGTTGCCGCTCGCCCACGAAAAACTCGTTGACCTCGCCCTTGGTGGGTGAGTCATCGCGCATGTCGTAGAGCACGATCTTGGCCTCGCCCTTGACCACGGTCATGTGGTCCGTTTGATGCCGGTGATAGTGCCACCCCTTCACCACGCCGGGATAGGCCACCGACAGATACACCTGACCGAACTCTTCATACATCTCGTCGTCGTTGCGCAGGATCTCCATGAGGAATCCACGTTCGTCGGGGATCACGCGCAGTTTCTTCGTCATCACCCCAGCAATCATATCTACCCCCTTGTGCGACGGTCGCCGACGACTTGCACTCAGAGCGTCTTCTTCGAGGCGGTCCTCTAGGAAGCTGCTTTCTTGGAAGCCGCACTCTTGGGAGCGGTCTTCTTGGGAGCAGTCTTCTTGGGAGCGGCCTTCCTGGAACCCGTGTTCGTGGACGCAGTCTTCGCAGCCGGCGACTTCTTCTTCGCGATGCGTTTCGAGGCCGGCTTCAGTGTGGGCCGCCCCGCCGTGGTCTTCATGTTCGTCGACCGTCCGCGCCCGACGCCGATGAACTGGAAGCCCAGCTTCTCCATCGCGTCGGGGTTATAGATGTTGCGGCAGTCGAGAAGCTTCTTCGCCTTCATCAGTCGGGCGATCTTCTTCATGTCCAGCATCCGGAACTCGTTCCACTCGGTCGCCAAGACCAAGAGGTCGGCGCCCTCGGCGGCCTCGTAGGCGTCCTGGCAGAAGTGGACGTTCTTGAGTTCCTCGGCGGCCGTGCCCATGGCCACCGGATCGAAGGCCTTGACGCGGACGCCCTTGCGCTGCAGGGCCGGGATGAGCTTCAGTGAGAAGGCCTCGCGTACGTCGTCGGTCTGGGGCTTGAACGAAAGGCCGAGCACCGCCACCGTCTTGCCCTTGGGATTCCCCAGCATCGTCTCGGCCCGGTAGATCATTTCCTCGCGCTGATAGCGGTTGGCGGCGATCGTCGCCTCCACGATCGAGAAGTTGAACCCGGCCTCCTTCGAGAAGAACGATAGAGCGTTGGTGTCCTTGGGGAAGCAGGAACCGCCATAGCCGGCCCCGGCGTGCAGGAACTTCGGCCCGATGCGCCGGTCAAGCCCCATGGCCCGGGAGACGATCTTGACATCGGCGCCCACCTTCTCGCACAGCAGCGCCATCTCGTTGATGTAGGAGATCTTCGCGGCCAGGAAGGCGTTCGAGGCGTACTTGATGAGCTCGGCCGACTCGATGGTGGTCTTGACCATGGGGGTCTCGTTCAGATACAGCGGGCGGTAGATGTCCGATAGCAGATCCTCGGCCTTGGTCGACCAGGTGCCGATCACCACGCGGTCGGGGCGCATGAAGTCCTCGACCGCCGAGCCCTCGCGCAGGAATTCCGGATTCGAGGCAACATCGAAGGGGACCTTCGTCTTGCGGTGCTTCTCGATGACGGCCTTGACCTTATCGCCCGTGCCCACCGGTACGGTGCTCTTCTGCACCACCAGCTTGTACCCGTTGAGGTTCTCGGCGATCGCGCGCGCCGCCCCCCAGACCTGGCTCAGATCGGCCCGTCCGTCCTTGTCCATCGGCGTACCGACGCAGATGAAGATGACCTTGCTCTTGCGGATCGTTGCGGCCGGATCGGTCGAGAAGGACAGACGGCCCTCACGCATGTTGCGCTGGACCAACTCTTGAAGGCTGAACTCGTAGAAGGGGATCTGCCCCTCGCGGAGCATCGATATCTTGCTCTCATCCGAATCGACGCAGACGACGTCATTGCCGAAATCGGCCAGACAGGTGCCCGTCACCAGCCCCACATACCCCGACCCGACCATACAGATACGTTGCATGTTGCTCTCTCCTCACATGCCAACACATGCCCACACATGCCAACACATGCCAACCGGCCCGCGATCGGGCCCTTATCATCCTCCGAAGCGCACGGCAAAGAGATGATGGTATCTCATCCCGGAGGTTCGCGTCAAACCATGGCCGTCTGGATCTGCTCGCAAATGCTTGCCGCGGAAGCGGCTGGATCGTCGGCCGCATGGATGGGCCGACCCACCACGAGCCAGCGGGCACCCGCGGCAAGGGCGGTGGCCGGAGTGGCCACCCAGTGCTGATCGCCCTTCTGTGTGCCCGCGGGCCGGATCCCCGGCACGAGGAGATCGAAGCCGTCTCCCAAGCGGGCGTGGACGGTCTCGGCTGCCCGCGCCGGGCAGACAACCCCGTCCAGGCCACCTGCCTGCGCTGCCAGGGCGCGGCGCGTCACCTCCTCGATGAGGACTTCGGGGCTGAGCGGCTGCCCGGATGCATCCACCGCCGTGCTGGTCAGGATCGTGACACCGAGAAGCACGGGCCTGGTTCCATGCGGTGCGGCCTCGCGAACCGTCTCGGCGGCACGACGCATGGCCTCATCCCCGGCGGCCACATGGAGGTCGATGATGTCCACCCCCAGCCGCGCCAGCTCCCCAGCAGCCCGGGCAACCGTGTTGGGAATGTCATGGAGCTTCAGATCCAGGAAGACCCGCTTGTTGCGCTCCTTCAGCATCTTGACCGCTTCGGGCCCGGAGGCCGCATAGAGCTCGAGGCCCACCTTGTACCAGTGTACCCGCTCCCCAAGCTGGTCGACGAGCTTGGTGGCCTGCGGCAGGCCACCCACATCAAGGGCCACGACTAGATGATCTCGCGGATCCATGTTCGACTCCCTTGCTGATCGCCCTGCCGGCTTCACTGCCGGCCTCACGGCTTGCTTCATCGGCGGCCTCGCCGCCGGGCTCACTGCCGGCCTCACTGCCGGGCTCACTGCCGGGCTCGCCCCTGCCCCCCCTCCAACGCGCCCACCAACTCCTGCAGCCGCGCGATGCCGTGCTCGCGCGCGTAGGTTTCGAGCCCTTCGACCACGCGGGCCCCACGCGCCGGGTCGCGGAAGTTGGCGGTGCCGATCTGCACAGCCGCTGCGCCGGTGAGCAAGAACTCCAGGGCGTCATGGGCCGTCACGACCCCTCCCACGCCCATGATCGGACAACTCAGCTTGCGATAGAGCTCCCATACCCGAGCTAGGGCCAGGGGACGGATGGCCGGGCCGGAGATCCCACCCGTACCACGCCCAAGGACCGGCCGGCGCCTCTCGACATCGACCACCATGCCCAGATAGGTATTGACCGCGGTCAGGCCATCGGCCCCAGCGTTCAGACAGGCGCTGCCGATCTCGGCGATGTCGGTCACGTTGGGGCTGAGCTTGGCGAAGAGGGGTCTCTGTGTGACGGCCCTGACCAGGGAAAGCACCTTGGCAGCTTCGAGGGGGCTGCGCGAATACTCGAGACCGCTCGTCACGTTGGGACAGGAGATGTTGATTTCATAACCCGCCACATCGTGGTGATCAAGCATCTCGACGCAGGTGGCGAAGTCCTCAGCCTGGCGCCCACCGACACTAACGATGATGGCCGGTCCCAGGCCCAGCAGTCGCGGCAGGACCTTCTGGCCGAACGCCTCGCAGCCCACGTTCTGTAGACCGATCGAGTTGAGCAATCCGGCCGGGGTCTCCTGCAACCGCGGCGGAGGGTTCCCCGCGCGGGGTTCCAGGGTAACGGTCTTGGTCACCACACCACCCAGGGCCGCAACTTCGGTCATCTCGGGCAGTTCGTCGCCGTACCCAAACGTCCCCGACGCCACGAGCACCGGGTTTGCAAGCCGCAGCGGTCCAAGCTGGACGCTAAGGTCGACAGGTGGCATATCTCTGTCGGTCACGGCCCTTCTCCTCGCAGCACCGGCGCCTCGGCGTCTCGCCCCTCGGCGTCGCCCCCCCGGCGTCGCGCCCCTCGGCGGCCAGTCCCTCGGCGTCGCCCCCCCCGGCGTCGCGCCCCTCGGCGGCCAGTCCCTCAGGCTCCTTCTCTTCAATCCCACAGCGATCTCCAGCGCTCCCAATCCACATCGGAGGCGGCCACGACGGGTCCTTCCCGGCAGGCCCACAAGAACCGGCCGTACTCCCCGCCCGCCGCGGTCGTCGCAGGAATGGCGCACCCGGCACAGATCCCGATCCCGCAGCCGAAGACCTCCTCGAGCGAGACCCAGCACTCGGTGTCATGTGCGCGCGCCCAGTCGGCCACCGCCGCCAGCATGCCGTGCGGCCCACACGTCAGGACAAGGGGTGGGTCGGCCGTCTTGGGCAGGCGGTCGAGCAAATCGATCACGGTTCCGCGCACCCCGCGTGAGCCGTCTTCTGTGGCGTATGCGGTCCCCTTCTCGAACTGGCCCATGGGAACCGCTTGGGCAGCCGTGCGCATGCCATAGAGCACTGAGAAGGGCCGGTCCTTAGCCTCGAGCGCCGCCCCAACGAAGAAGAAGGGCGCGATGCCTCGCCCGCCGCCAACCAGGACCGGATGCGTCCCCTCGCGCAGGGGGAACGCCGTGCCACGCGGTCCCATCAGATCCACGCGCTCGCCGGCTTCTACTTTGCAGAGCTCGCGGGTCACCTTCCCCACCGGCGAGTAGAGCACCGCAAGCTCCGTACCCGTTGGCGTAACGCGGCTGCCGGCAAGGCTGAAGGGTCGGCGCAACAAGGCCGCACCCCCGTCGCCGGGCAGGTCTTCACGCCAGGAGCGCTCCAGTGTAAGGGAGACGAATTGACCCGGCACCGCCGGTCCCCAACTGCGCGGTACGGCTAGCTGAAGATCATACATCCCGTCGGCCACCTGGCGGTTCTGAAGAACCTCGGCCGAGACGATCGATGCCGAGCCGGCACCCGGCGCCTGGATGCCGACCGCTTCGGAAGGGGGCGTGGTCATGAGGACTCCTCGTCGGGTTGGTCGACAGACGATCCGACCGAGTCCGCCGGCGCGGTAACCGAGTCCGCTGGCGCGACGACCGAATCCGCCGGCGCCGTAACCGAGTCCGCTGGCGCTGCAACCGAGTCCGCCGGCGCCGCAACCGAATCGGCCGGCGCGACGACCGAGTCCGCCGGCGCCGTAACCGAGTCCGCCGGCGCCGTAACCGAATCGGCTGATGTGCGGGCCGACTCGGTAGTCGACGAACGGTTCGATTCCCGGCGGCGCGACTGCCCGGGGGGCCTCAGGGGCATGCTCTTGATGTACTCGTAATCGAGTGAGTCCTCCACGGCCGCAGTCCGCGCGGTGTCGGCCATGCTAGTAGCGCGCAAGGTTCCCGGCAGCGTCCCCGGCAGAGGGGTCAGCGTGGAATCGGGTCCGAAGACTACGTCTGACGAGTCGGTCTCGCCGGGCGGACCGCTGGCCGCACGTGCGGCCTCGGATGCGGCCTCTCGATCGGCCGGTTCTTCGGGGGCTTCCTGCGCCCGGGCGATCGAGTCGGCCTGGGCGGCCGCCAGTGAATCAGCCTTCGCCGTCGCGGCGGCGAGCGAGTCGAGCACGGCCAGTGAATCGGCCACGCGCTGGGCTTTGGCCCGGGCGGTCTGCACCCGGTTCATGAGATCGAGCCGACGGTCTTCGTCGCCCCCCAACTCCTTCAGGTGCGCGAGGCTCATCTCGGCCTGCGGGGAGGCTGGATATCGCTCAATGAGATTCGCGTAGGCCGATGCCGCTTCACTCAGCGAATCCGATTCCGTCTGCAGCACCCAGGCGCGGGCGTAGGCCGCGCGCACGGCGGCCTCGCTGCCGGGAAACTCTTCGATCACGTCGGCATATTGCGCGAGGGCCCCTTCGGGGTCGTCGGACTCGAACAGGGTGAACTCGGCCACCTTCAGTGCGGCTTCGGCTCGCTGTTCGGTGGCAGCCGTCTCACCATCGAGCGACTCCTGCAGCTCTTCGAGATAGCTCAGATTCTGCAACCGCCGGTCGGCCTGCTCACGGAACACCGACCGCTGGCGCGAGGCGGTCGCGGATTCGTAGGCCTCCCGCGCCTTCTCGTAATCCTGCAGATAGACTTCGTAGGTGTATCCCAGCCGGAAGTCGGATTCGACCCCCAGTCCCCGGTTGGCGAAGTGCTCGGAAACCCGTTGCAGGTGCTCGATGGCTTCCTCGTGTCTGCCGCGCCGATTCTCGGCTTCGGCCATCGCCATCCACACTCGCCCACCCTGCTCGTTGCGCTCGGGGGTCTCGGGAACGATCGCCTCGTAGATGTCCAGCGCCGCCTCGCTCTCGCCCAACCGGACCAGGCAGGCGCCCACCTTGAGTTCGGTCTCGAAGTAGAGCTCGTCCTCCTGGGTGCTCCGCGCCAGCTCCTCGAAGACCACGCGAGCACTGTCGTAATCACCGCGCTCGAAGTAGATGTCACCCATGCGATCGAGCGCATCCTCGCGTTTGCGGCCGCCGCCGAAGTCGTAGACCACCCGGCGGTACTCGCGAAGGGCGGCGGCTTCGTTGCGATTGGCCTCATGGCCTTGCGCCGTGATGAAGTAGATCTCGTCCTTTCGTTTCATGTCCGGGTACTCGCGCAGGACACGGTCGAAGACGCGAGAGGCCGTGCCGTAATTCTGCATCTCATGGTAACAGAGCCCCGTGTAGAAGAGGGCTTCAGGCACATGGTCGGAGTCGGGATAGTTGAGCATCAGCTCACTGAACTTCTCGATCGCGATCTGATACTCACGCTTGCCGTAGTAGGAAGCCCCCATCAAGAAGAGCGCGTCGTCGATGCCGGCATTCCATCCGCCGCCATGCTCGACGATGACCTTGACGCACTTCTCGATGGCTTCGTCGTAGGCGCGGATGGCCTCGGAGGAGAGCTTGTCGGAGGCCGACTCTTCCTGAACGCGCACCGCTTTGGCGTAGTACTTCTTGGCGTGGTAGAAGGTGTTGAAGTAGGCACAGCCCGACGAGAAGAGAATGAGCGCCGAGGCGACGAGGGTCACGATGCTCACGAGGTGCGGCCATGCCGCGCGCTCCGGTCTTCGCGATGCGCTGTGCCGCGTTGTGTGCCGATCCGTGCCGCTCAAAAGAGCCACCGCCTGTGGTCTGCGTGGCGGGCCGCTCGCGGCCTGCCGCGCCCGTGCTATTGGACTGATCAGAAGGGCTGCGACTGCAACCGCTCCGAGGCCTGGAAGCGCACGCCTTGCTCGTGCGTCAAGCGCCCCGCACACACGGTCATCTTGACCCGGCCGCGAAGCTTCCAGCCCTTGAAGGGACAGTTGCGCGAGCGTGAGACGAACTGGTCCGGATCCACCACCCACTCGCCCCTCGGGTCAAAGACGGCCAGATCCACATCCTCGCCCATCTGGATGCATCCGCCGCCCCAACCGGCAATCTCGGCGACCCGGGTGGCGTAGAGCCGCACCACATCGGTAAGACTCATCCCCTCCCGATGATGCAGATACTCGAGTCCCACGCCCAAGGACGTCTCCAATCCGATCATACCAGGCGGAGCCTGGTCCAGTTCCTTGTCCTTGTGGTCCTTCGCGTGGGGGGCGTGGTCGGTGGCAATCAGATCGAGGGTGCCATCCTTGAGTCCCTCTATCACTGCGCGCCGATCCTCTTCGGTACGTAAGGGCGGCGCCACGCGAAAGACCGGGTCGAAGGTCCGCAGGGCCCCATCGGTGAGAGATATGTAGTGGGGCGCCGTTTCGGCCGTGACCCGCACTCCGCGGTTCTTCGCACGCCGAATCGTCTCGACCCCCTCGGCTGTGCTGACATGCGCTACGTGCAGCCGCGCGCCGGTCAGTTCGCATAGACGCACGTCGCGCGCGATGGCGATCCCTTCCGAGGCGGCGGGGTTTCCGGGGAGTCCCAGCACGGTCGACCAGTAGCCCTCGTTCATGACCCCCCCGGCGCTCAGGTGCGGGTCCTCGGAGTGACTGATCACGAGCAGATCCCAGGTGCCGGCGTACTCGAGCAAGCGTCGCATGACCGACGCCTTGGCCACCGGCGACCCATCGTCGGAGACCGCCACCGCGCCGGCGAGCTGCATCTCACGCATCTCGGCGAGCGTCTCACCCTCGCGTCCCCGTGTCCCGGCCCCGATCGGGAAGACCCGGCAGTACCCAGCCGCCTGGGCGCGACGGAACACGTACTCGACGTCGGCGCGGGTGTCGATGGCCGGCCTGGTGTTCGGCATGCAGGCCACTCGGGTGAAGCCCCCGACTGCCGCGGCGTGGGAGCCGGTCTCGATCGTCTCGGACTCCTCGTTGCCGGGCTCGCGAAAGTGCACATGAAGGTCACCGAAACCGGGAGCGCAGACCAGCCCGGATAGATCCACGGTCAGATCCGCCTCGCGGGCGATCGCGGGCGAAAGCCCCTCGATCTTGCCGCGTCGGATGAAGATATCCTGCGGTTCCTCGAGACCGGCGGCCGGATCGACGACTGTGGCCCCTTTGAGCAGAATCGTCTCGGCCGCGTCCCACAGACGCGTATTTGCGGAGGGGGTCGCCATGGTTTCGCCTCTTTCTCTGGCTGGCTGGAACCCTACCGCCCCGCCGGGCGGGTCGCCACCAGCATGTCGTCGGCCGCCATCGGCTCAGGGGGCTGGCCCCCGCTGATCAGGTACAGGACCGCCATGCGTACGGCCACCCCGTTGGTGACCTGTTCGAGAATGACCGAGCGCGGGCCGTCGGCCAGGTCCGTGTGAATCTCCACCCCACGGTTCATCGGCCCCGGATGCATGATGAGAGCATCGTCCTTCGCGGCCCCCATCACCCCGGTTCCCAGTCCGAAGGTCATGGCGTACTCGCGCAGCGATGGAAGATACCCGGCTTCCTGACGTTCGAGCTGCAATCTGAGCATGTAGACCACATCTGCGCCGGCGATCCCGTCGTGCAGATCGTGGCAGGTGGTCACCCCCATGCGTTCGATCTCCGGCGGCAACAGCGTCGCGGGCCCCACCAGGGTCACCTCGGCACCCAGCTTGGTCAGACCCCAGATGTTCGACCGTGCCACACGGCTGTGCGTGATGTCGCCCACGATCGCGACCTTCAGTCCCGCGATGCGGCCTTTCCGTTCGCGAATGGTGTACATGTCCAGCAACGCTTGCGTGGGATGTTCGTGCTGCCCGTCGCCGGCGTTGACGATCTTGGCATCGAGATGGTGCGCCAGGTAGGCCGGCACCCCCGCGCTGCGATGACGGACGACGACGATCTCGAGCTTCATGGCCTCCAGATTCTGCACCGTGTCGCGCAGCGTTTCGCCCTTCCCCACGCTGGAGCCGGCCACCGAGAAGTTGACCGTGTCGGCCGAGAGCCGCTTCTCGGCAAGCTCGAAGGAGACCCGGGTTCGTGTGCTCGGCTCGTAGAAAGCATTGCACACCGTGATGCCGCGCAGCGCGGGAACCTTCTTGATGGGCCGGTCGAGAACCTCACGGAAGGTACGCGCGGTATCCAGGATGGTAAGCACGTCCTCGGAGCTCAGTTCCTCGATTCCGATCAGATGCTGAAGTGCCATGACCTGATACTCTTTCTCCCGGCGCGGGACATCTACTCGTCCACCAACTCGGAGATCACCACCTCGTCGCGCCCGTCGGTCTCATTGAGGTAGACCTTGGCGAGCTCGCGAGCCGAGGTCGGCACGTTCTTACCCACGAAGTCCGCCCGAATGGGCAGCTCACGATGTCCGCGGTCGACCAGCACGGCGAGTTGGATCGCGCGCGGCCGTCCGAAATCCATGACAGCGTCCATTGCCGCCCGGACGGTGCGCCCGGTGAAGAGGACGTCGTCGACCAGCACGATGACCATGTTCTCGACCGAGAAGGGGATATCGGTGGACTCAACGAGGGGCTGCGGCGCCACTTTGTGGACATCGTCCCGGTAAAGGGTTATATCCAGAACACCTAGCGGAATTTCTTCGCCTTCGATCTTGGCGATCTGATTGCGGATCCGCTCGGACAGCGGCGCTCCCCGCTTGCGGATTCCTACCAGGCCTACGTGGGCGATGCCGCCGTTGGCCTCCACGATCTCGTGCGCCACCCGCACGATCGCCCGGCGCATCTCCTCCTCGTTCATGATGACGGCTTTTCGCTTCAGATTCATATCTCTCCTCGCTGGGCGGTCGTCCCCTCTGATCCGGTGTTCTTCCGGAATCCTGCACGTATCCCCAATCCGGTCTGTTGCCCGATTCCGGTCTGCTGCCCCGTCTCGGTTTGCTGCCTAGTCTCGCTCGGTTTGCTGCCCGGTCTCGGACTGCCGCCCGATTCGGGCTCCCCGAGCTGATCCCAGCCCCCCCGGTCCGGGTCCCGACAGATGGGCAAAAAAAGGCCGCCGACCTAAACGGTTCGGCGGCGCCCGCACTGGGGCGGTCCGGCGGTGCGTTGTTCATGGAGTCCGCAAAGGGCTCGCGGCACCTTGTGACCTCGCTGGATCGACTTAAAGGCCTCTGAGCGTCAAATCGCAGCGGACTGTACCAAGGGAGACCGGAGACCGTCAAGAGGGGATGCTCCGCGACTTCGGGGACAGAGGCCGGTAGCCCCCCGCCAAAACAGAAGGTGGACGTGACTCTGGGCAGCCGGAGCGCCGTGGGTGGTTCTGGGCGGCCGGGGCCGCCCTGGGTGGTTCACTCCACCCAGAGCAGCTTGACCGACTGCTGTTCGATCCCCGATCGCAGGCGGGCGAAGTAGACGCCCGGCCCCGCGGCGCCAAGATCGTTGCGATCCACGCCGATGGCATGTTCGCCAGCCGGGGCAAAGCCCTCATAGAGGTTCGCGATCCGGCGTCCCTGCACGTCGACCAGGTCGAGGCTGACCGCAGAGGGCCCGCGCAGCGTGAAGACGAGCTCGAGCCGGTTCGAGACCGGATTCGAGCTGCCGAGGCGAAGGTGGCTACGGGTGAGATCGGCAAGCTCCGGCGCGGCCGCGGTCCCATCCGGCTCCCAACGGGCGATGTAGTAGGAAGCGCCTCCGCCGGCCATCTGGAAGTTGCCGCCGACGTATAGCGATCCATCTTGCTCACAGAGGGTCCTGACCCAGTCCTGGACGCCGGTACCGAGTCCGTTCCAGGTGGTGCCGTCCCAGCAAGCTACCCGGCCGGCTTCGTGCTCGCCGGCCGCGGTGAACATGCCGCCCGCGGCAACACCGTCGCCGAAGGAGGTGAGGGTGAAGATCCAGTTGTCGGTGCCGGTGCCCAAACCGGCCCACTGCGTGCCGTCCCAGCTGGCGATGTGCGGGGCGGGCGCACCTCCGGCTTCCAGGAACTGGCCGCCGGCGATGAGCTTGCCGTCGTAGACCTCCAGGGCATTGACGACCGGCCAGGAGCCGCCGCCCATGCCTCCACCAACGGGACTCCAGACATCGCCGTCCCAGCGGGCAATGTGATCGTAATAGACGAACCCACCGTCGGAGACGAAGTCCCCGCCGGCGTAGATGTCTCCCCCGTAGGCCTGCAGAGCCAGGACACGGTTGTCGAGTCCGTCACGCATCGCGTGGAACTGGTTGCCGTCCCAATAGGACACGTTGCGAGCCGCGATCGAGTTGACTTCCTCGTAGACTCCCCCGACGTACATTTTCCCCTCGCTGACCGCGAGAGCGTGAATGACGGGGCTTCAGCATCCTCCGAAGCCATCGCCAAAGGGATGCCAGGCCTCCCCGTCCCAGCGAGCGATATGGTTGACTTCCAGGTTCCCCGTGTGGGTGAAGAGACCGGCCGCGATCAGGTCTCCCTCGTAGACGGCCAGCGCGTAGACTTCGTTGTTCATCCCCTCGCCCAGAGGCTCCCACGCACTGCCGTTCCAGGCCGCGATGAAGTCACAGGGCGTGCCTCCGGCCATGCGGAAGCCGCCCCCGGCGATCAGCAAGCCGTTGTACTCGGTGAGCGCCGCCACTGAACCGTTGAGGCCCTGACCGCTACCGAAAGCCGACCAGGTCTGGCCGTCCCAGGCGGCGATGAAGGAGGCGCCGATCTCGCCGGCGGTCGTGAAGGAGCCGCCCACCGCCAGGCCCCCATCGTACTCGCTCAGGGCCCAAACCGACTCGTTGACGCCCGCGCCCAGCGGGGACCATTCGCCATCCGCGTAGCTGGCGAGAAAAGCGATCTCCTGCCCCCCGGCGTTCTGGAAAAAGCCGCCCACGATCAGATCATCGCCGTGGGCGAGGATGGTCTTGACGGTGCCGTCGGTGCCGTCGGCCAGGCCGGACCAAGCCGCGCCGTCCCAGCGGGCAATGTAGTTGACCGTCTCACCACCCGCCGTGCTGAAGAAGCCGCCAGCGAAGAGACCGTCGGCACTGCCGTGGAGAGCGTAGACCCAGTGGTCCACTCCCGCACCCACCGTCTCCCAGGATGTGCCGTTCCAGCGCGCGAGATAGGGCACCGAAACTCCGCCGGACGCGGTGAACTTGCCTCCGGCGTAAAGCTGGCCGTCGTAGACGGAGAGGGCATAGACGGTGTTGTTGAGACCATGGCCCAGGGCTTGCCACGCCGAACCGTCCCAGCGGGCAACGCGTGATGCGCTCACGCCACCGGCCTGCTGGAAATCTCCGCCAGCGATCAGGTCACCCTCGAACTCCACGAGCGCCGTCACGCGGCCATTCATCCCGCTGCCGAAGCTCTGCCAAATCGAGCCGTCCCAGCGGGCAATGCGATCGACCGGCTGGCCGCCGGCCTCAGAAAACCAGCCTCCGACCACGAGGTCACCCTGGTACCACCCCAGAGCCAGCACCGAGGAATTGACGCCCTCGCCCAGCGGATGCCACTGCGTGCCGTCCCAACGAGCCACGTAGGCGGCCTGCGCCTGTCCGGCCTGGACGAACCCCCCCCCGGCATAGAGGTCGTTCCCATCGGTGGTGAGCGTGTAGACGGCCTCACCCATGCCGGGCCACCCGAACCCCTGCCACCAGGATCCCTCCTGGGCCTGTGCGGGAAGCACGAGGGCACCCAACGCCGCGAGCCCCATCGCTATCTGAAGGTGGCATCGCATGCCAGCCCGTTTCTTCATGGTCCCCCCCTTGCCGGATCGGCTCGATGCGCCGGCCATGCTGACCAACCGACCATGCTCACCAACCCACTATGCTGACCAACCAGCCTGGAAGCTTACAATCATACACGACGTAGGCTCCGGGCTCCTACGCCTTATGACAGCTACCACATCTACTAATGACAGATCCCACAGAATGGCGTCCAGACGCGATCCGCCATGCCGCATAGTCTATCAATTCAGTATACTTCAAGGTTGCAGCCGGGGCAAGTCCCAGAGGCCAGTCCCTGCAAGGCAGACAGTCCTGTCGCGGGTAGACCTATCCCTTCGGCGCTCGCTTG
>CAZNJE010000050.1:0-35484 GCA_964573295.1 uncultured bacterium
AATATAATGATACTATTAGCCCCTGTGGATGTCGTGTTGTTTTTGCGCCGCACCTAAGGCCCAGCGGCTCGCTGCGGAACGCGTGAGCGAACGGATTGCGGGTGATCGACATCACCGACCCCACCGATCCCGTGGAAGTCGGCGTCTGCGATACCCAGGGATTCGCACATGGGCGGGCCGCCACCCGCGGTTATCGCCGTTTCGTTGTCTCATGGAGCACGAGGCGGTACGACAGCCGACCAGCTCATACAAGCTGTCTCTAGCGTCTCTCCCCGGGTGAGGGATCCGCAATGAAACTTCTGTAGACCTCGTAGGCCGGCTTCAGGCTGTAGTCGGCTCGCACCAAACCGAAGTTTGTCGAGCCTCCCGTGGCCTCGGGATCGTCGATCATCTCGTAGGGGAAGACCACGTCGACCACGCTCCGACCATAGAGACCCCAGAGAAGATCGTGGTAATAGTCGGCCTGCTGCTGTTCGGTGACGGCGTAGGTTCCTCCGGTCGGCCAGCCGGTTTCCTCGAGCCAGATGGGCTTGTCCATCAGGTCCAGTTCGGCCAAGACGGTTTCGAGCGGTGCGATATCATCGTTGCCCACCTCTCGGTCGTCGACCAGCCAAAAGAGGTCGTCGGCATCTCCCACGACGTAGAGGTGGACGGCCACGATGTCCACGGCCGCCTTGGCCTCTTCGCTTAAAATGCCGCGCATCCACGTCTCCCATCCGGTGTGGATCGTGATCCCCGGAGCTACGACGTAAGCGGTTGAATCAGCCGCCTTAACGCCCCGTGCTCCCGGGAGCAGGATCTGCTCGCGAAACCCCTCGGGCGTGCCGGAGAAGTACTCACCGCCCCCGCCATTGGGTTCATTCCAGATGCCCCAGTGGTGGACACGATCCTGGTAGCGGGCCACCGCGACCTCGATGAACGTCTGCCAGTCCGAAGGATCCAATGGCAGGTCGTTGGCCTGCCCGCTCTCGCTGGCCCAGTCGGGCGTCTGGGAGATCGTTATCAGGATGTTCAGACCTCGGGCATGCACGGCATCGACGCGGTCGTCGATATAGTCCCAGAACCGGTACCCCTTCGCCGGCTCGATGCCCGCCCAGGAAATCGAGAGCCGCACCCAGTCCACGCCTGTCGTGGAAATCAAGTCCAGCGTGTCATCGTCGGGCAGATGGGCATTGATGCCGTAGGCCAGCTCGCTGGCCGGAGGGTCGCCCCCGGGATCGTCACCGCTTCCGGGATCATCCCCGCCGCCAGGATTGCTCCCGCCGGGATCATCCTGATTGCCGGTCACCGAGTCCGGGCATCCCATGGCAAGCAGCGGCAGGCACTTGACCCACGCGCGGGAGGCAGACTAGCGAGCGGCCAGCACGGCCTCGGCCAGCGCGCGCCCGCTCTCGTAGGCCAGATCGATCCGTGAGCGGCCGCCCCAGTCGCCGCAGGCCCCCAGCCGTAGAGCGGGATCGATCAGAAACGCATCACCGAGTGGCTCACGGACGAAGGCGTACCGCCACCGGTGGCCCAGCACGAGTTCCGGCGCCGGAAGCGGCCCATCCAGCCGGCGGCTCAGGGCATCCATCAGAAGGGCGGTGTAGACCTCTTCGGGCGCGTCCACATGCTCCCGGGCAAACGTTCGGGCCGAGTGCAGCACCCAGCACTCGCCCGGAGGCCGGCCCGGCTTGCTGCTGTCGCGCGCGGCCCAGACGAGGTCGCCCGAATCGAAGAAGGAAGCCGCCGCGGGAAAGGGTAGGGGTTCGGCAAACCGAAGCAGGCACGCCAGGCACGGGTCCATCCTGACTCGCCCCAGAACCTGGGACCATGCCGCGTGCGCTTCACGCAGCAGTTGAGCCGCCTGGGGTGCCGGCGCGGCGACGATGACCCATGACGCCCGCTCGCACCGGAGTCCGTTCGCCAGATGGACTTGCCATCGCGCCTCCTCTCGCTCGAACCCTACGACGCGGTGCTCGGTCAGAACCTCGAGCCCCTCGCCGGGCAAGGCGGCGAGCGCGCTCATCCCCGGAACGCCGACATAGCGAACCTTGGTGGAGAGACGGGGCCGGGAGTCTCCGGACTGCCCCTTCTGGGGACGAATCCCACCTACCGGCCCGGTCCACTCGGCGGCCTGTCCAGTGGACAGCGCGCCGGCCAGTAGCGCATGAAAGGCCGAATCGCCGGGGGAGAGGTACTGCGCGCCGGTGTCGAACTGCGCGCCATCGAAACGCCGGGTAGCGCAGCGGCCACCCCGCCCACGCGACTTCTCCAAGATGCGCACGCGGCAGCCGGCCTCGTGCAAGCTGCGCGCGCAGGCGAGCCCGGCCAATCCGGCCCCGACAACGAGAACATCGAGCGGGCGATCTGAGGACATGCCGGTCTTCCTCCCTGGTTGGCCGCGGCGGATTGGATTACACGCCGCTGGGCAGCGTGCGGCGCAGCCGGCGTGCCTGGCGTTGGATGGCGGACCGGTCGTTCTCCGAAAGCCGATCCGCGTTGCGAAGTTGCAGTCCCATGCGGGGGTTCGTACGGAGGCGCTCCCGGTGACGCAGCAAGAAGTCCCAGTACAGCGTCGTGAACGGGCAGGCCCGCGGCCCGGTCGCTTCGCCGGGGCGGAAGGGGCAGTCCCGGCAGTAGTTGCTCATCCGGTCGATGTACTTGCCGCTGGCCGCATAGGGCTTCGATGCCATCAGGCCTCCATCGGCGTACTGAGACATGCCGAGCGTGTTGGGCAGCTCGACCCATTCGACCGCATCCAGATAGATGGCCAGATACCAGGCATGCACCTCCTGGGGCTGAACGCCCCAGAGCAAGGCGAAGAGGCCGGTCACCATCAGCCGCTGAATGTGATGGGCGTAGCCGTGCGCCAGCGTCTGGCCGATGACCTGCGCCAGGCAGTGCATCGGCGTCTCGCCGGTCCAGTAGAACGCGGGCAAGGGTCGCCTGGCCCGCAGGGCGTTGTGGCCCAGGTAGCCGGGCATGTTCGTCCAGTAGATACCGCGCACGTACTCGCGCCAGCCCAGGACCTGGCGGATGAATCCTTCGGCGGCGGCCAGCGGAATGCGACGCCGCCGGTCGCGATAGGCCGCCTCCACCGCATCGATGACTTCCTGGGGAGAGAGCAGCTTGAGATTGAGGGGGGCGGACAAGCGGGCGTGGTACAGGAATGGCTCACTGGTCCACATGGCGTCCTGGTAGGTGCCGAAGCGCGCGAGCCGGTGCGTGACGAAGTCGGCCAGCGCCTCCTGGGCCTGCGCGCGGGTCACCGGCCAATCGAAGGTCCCCAGGCTACCCGGGTGGGAAGCGAAGCGCTCCTCGATCAAGCCGAAGACCTCGCGCGTGATCCCATCGGGCGCGAACGCCCGTGGCGGCCGCAGCCGGCCGGGCCCGCTGGCCGGGAAGGCCCCGCGGTTCTCGGGATCGAGGTTCCACCGGCCGCCGGCCGGGCGTCCATCCTCCAGCAGCACACCGAGGCGCGTGCGCATCTCGCGATAGAAGAACTCCTGCCGCAGCTGCTTGCGGCCGCGAGCATGCTCGGTGAATTCCTCGAGCGAGCACAGGAAGTGCCGGTCGGGCCGAACCTCCAGGGGCAGACCATGCTTCTTGGCCACCCGCTTCAGACTCTCCAGCACGCGCCACTCGCCCGGGTGAGTGACCACCAGGGCCTCGGGGGCCAGCCGCCTCAGATCGGCCGCCAACGCCGCCTCCAACGTGCTCTTCTTCGACTGCGCATCGAGCTGGCGGTAGTGCACGTGCCAGGATCGCGCCCGCAGCTCATCGCGGAAGTGGCGCATGGCCGAGAGGAAGTAGGCCAGCCGAACCTGGTGGCTCCAGACGAACTCGATCTCTCCGGTCACCTCGGCCATCCACACTGCATCCTGGCGCGGATCGAAGTTATCGAACGCCGTGGCTGCCGGGTCGAGTTGATCCCCCAGCACGATCACGAGCCGGCGCAATGGGCGGGCGCCGTCAACAGGGCGTCGCGAGGCGGCGGTGGTCTTCCCGTCTGCGTGGCGGCCGCGGTGGCCGCCGGTCGCACCGGCCGCGGCGTTTCGTTTCCGGCTCACGACCGGCCCTCCTCGGCCGCCGGCGGAGTGGGCGGGGCCGGGCCTTCACCGGCCAGCTCCAGGTCGAACTCGGGCCGGCCGACCGTCACGATGCCCAGGTGGCCGTCGACGGTCACCACCTCGCCACTGGCGATTGAGAGAACGGCCTCGCTCACGCCGTTGACGCACGGGATGCCCAGCTCGCGCGCGATGATGGCGCCATGGATCAGCATGCCGCCGCGTCGCTCGACGATCGCCGCCGCCAGGGGCACGACGTGTGACATGGTGGGCTGGATGGCATCGCAGATGAGCACCTCTCCGGCCCGAAAGACCTTGAGGTCTTCGGGACCCTTCACCGTGCGGGCGGTGGCGGTGGCCAGGCCGGGCGCCGCGGGTTGGCCGGTCAGCTGACGCGGCGATACGCCCGCTGTCTCCGCCGCATCCTGGCCGGTGTGTTTCGCCGAATCGGCTTGGAGCGCCCTCGCCGGGAGGGTGATCGCGGCGCCGGTAGGATCGCGCAATGCGCCTGCCAGATGCGCGGCATCGTCACCGGATACCCCGGCGCCGGGATCGAGCCGGCTGGCTTGCGCCAGGCGATCCGCCGCCAGCTTGACCGCCCGCAGGAGTTCATGCTCGAGGCGTCCCATCAAGACGTTGTCGTCGTCCCGCAGCCGCCAGCTCAGGCGGGCGACCTCGATCACGCTGCGAGCCTCCTCGTGCCGCTCCACTCCGACGGCGGCGAGGAGGCGCGCTTCGAGATCTCCTGACCCGCCGGCCGCGTCGATGGTGCCAGCTCTGCCGCCGTCGCCGGTCGCGTCGCTGTCGCCGGCTGTGCCGCCTTCGCCGGCCGCGCCGATGTTGCCCTGCGCTCCGGGAGCCACCGCATCAAACGGCTCAGCGTCCGTCTCCTTGGTCTGGCCGCGCCGCTCGGTCAACTCCAGCACCATGTGCAGCGCCAGATCGGGACGGTTGCTCAGGCGCTCGCCGCCGTAGACGATATCCAGGTGGCGGGTGAGCACCTTCTCGAACGCGACGGAGAATTCCCTCCCCCCGGGAATCTCCCGCAACTGCTCTCGCAACGTCGTCATTCCCAGCGGCTGCGCGGAGGTCTCTGCCAGAACCCGGCGCACCGCCGACGCCACCACGGTCTGGCGGGCCAGGGCACGGGCCAGCTCCTCGAGCGCTTCGCTGCGTTCGGTGGCCAGCATGGGTTGATGCCGAAGAAGGCCGATGAACTCGTAGGGATCATCGGGCTTGACCGTGTCATTGTAATAGGTGCCGAGCTGGCGCACGCCGTGGGCGAAGGGGATGAACTCGTCCCAGTAGATCTTCTTCCATCGCGCCTGGGCCTCGCGCCGCGCATCCAGGGCCTGGGCCAGCTGCTCGTCGGGTAGATCGTCGATCGACTGGGCGGCGAAGGCGCGGCCGGTTTGCTCGAGCTCCGGGATCAGTTCCTCGGTCACCCGCCGGCACAGGTCTGCCAGTCGCGCGCGGCCCGGCCGCAGCGACAGATACCAGGCGCGCTTCTCCTCGTCGGGGTCGAGTGACTGGGGGCGGGTCACCGGCCGCGCTTGCAGCAGCACGAAGTCGCCGGCGCGTCCGGTCCACTCGATGTCGGGCGGCCACCCGAACTGCTCTTCCAGCGCGGTGAGCGTGTGGTGGAGGTTCTCGAGGTCCTGCGCTTCCAGCAGCGGCGCGCCGGCGCCTTCCTCCTCGCGCACCCCAGCGCGCCACTCGATCACCTCGCCGCTTGCACGATCCAGCACCCAGCGGTCGGGATCCACCGCGCCGTCGACCAGATCCCGGCACAGGCCGGGCACCGCTTCCACGATCTGCCGTTCCAGGCCGGCATCCCGTGGATCGCGCCCGAAGGCGACGCCCGAGCGATCGCGGATGAGCAGTTCCTGCACGACGACGGCCATCACGCTGCGGGTGGGGTCCAGCTCGAGTTCTTTGCGGTACAGCAGAGCGGCATCCGACCACAGCGATGCCCAGACCACCCGGACGGCATCGAGCAGGGCCTCTGAGCCGCTCACCCCCACGATGGACTCGTGCAGACCCGCAAACGATCGGTCCTTTGAATCCTCCCCGACGGCCGAGGAGCGTACCGCCAGCGGCGCCGCGGACCAGGGCGCCGCGGCGCCGATGATCGCCGCGGCCACATCGCCGGGCACCGGCGCGCGCAAAAACGCCGTGCGGATCCGCAGGGCCGCATCCCAGATCTCCTCCCAGCGCATGGTGGCCAGCGACTTGCGTCCCAGCTCCATGTCGATGGGCCGGGTGAGCCGGTTGTGGGCGAGGAAGCGCTGGTAGGCGGCGGTTGTGATGCAGAAGCCCGCGGGAATCCGGTGCCCGGCGGCGGCCAGCGCGGCGAGCTTGGCCGCCTTGCCGCCGGCCAGCTGCTCCTGGCGCGCGGTCTCGGCGGCCAGCGGTAGGATCAGGGTGCCGGAGGGATCCATTGCCCGACCTCCTGGAAGCGCGTGACGTGGAAGAAGCGCACGGCGTCGATGCGAAACAGCGCGCACGATTCGGCGCGGACGAAGGTGCCTAGCTGCGGGTGACGGGCGGTGAGCAGATCGGCATAGCGCTCATAATCGGCTCCGCGAGCGACCTGGTGTGCCCGCCCCGTCACCGTGACGGCCTGGACCTGCATCAGCTTCCCCGGATGGTCCGGGCGGTCGTCGATCAAGAGCGCCACATGATCGTTGAGGGAGAGCAGCCGGTACTTGCGCGTGGCGGTCGGCGTCGCGAAGACGGCCTGGCGCAAGTCGCCGGTGAAGGCGTAGGCCACCAAGGAACCGTAAGCCTGTCCCTCGCCCTGCGTGCACAGAACCCCGTAGAGCTGGCCCTCGACCAGCCGGGCGATCGTCGCCGGCAAGGAGGGATGGCCGGTCACGTCGACGGGCTGTCCGTCTCCGGCGTCCGGGAACTTGGACTCATCGGTGTTGGTCATGTGAACCTCCGGCTGTGACTGAGATCGCTGCTCAGGGTCTTGCCCCCCGGATTGTTCATCAACTTCGCGCGTGAGACAAGGTGTGTGCTTCTGCGGCAGAGATCCTCAGATGACACCTACCGGGATCGCTATATGCTCGCCGGTCAAGGGGAGAACCTCGGGGGTCAGGCAGACCACACCTCCGCTCGAGAGCGGCAACCCTAAGCGCTCCAGGTAGCCAAATGGCTGCACCCACTCACTGCGAGGTGAGGCGGACCGCTTGATTTCCAAAGGATGCAGCTGTCCAGACTTCTCGATGATCAGGTCAACCTCACGCTTGTCGCGGTCCCGATAGTAGTAGAAGTGAGCGGAACGGGCGCGATGCCACCAGCTCTTGAGAATCTCGGCCACGACAAAGGTCTCGAAGATGGCGCCGGCCATGGATCCTGCCGCAAGTGTCTCCGGAGATGACCACTCGCAAAGGTAAGCGCACAGTCCTGTGTCGAGAAAGTGGAGCTTGGGACGTTTGATGATGCGCTTGGTCACGTTTCGGTGGTAGGGACGCAGAAGGAGGATCTGGTGACTAGCCTCGAGGATGGACAACCAATTCTTGATCGTCATTACGGAAACATCCACATCTCGAGCCAGGTCGGATAGGTTCAACTCCTGAGCAGTCCGGGCGGCACACGCCCGCAGGAATCGGAGGAAGACCTGCTGGTCGCCCACTTGGGTCAGATCGCGCACGTCACGCTGAAGATAGGTTTGCACGTAGGAGCTGAAGAAGACCTCGCGCTCGGTGACCTGGCCCGTGACAAGCACCGGCAGCGATCCGGTCCAGATGGAACGAAAGACCTCGGGCTCGGTGGCGAGACCCTCGACAAGTTGGTCATTGGCGAGCTGTTGGGGCAAGGGCAGAAATGGTTCATCCCGCCCCGCCAGTCCGTGGGACTCGCGTTGGGAGAAGCCCATCAGGTTCACCAACGCCACCCTACCCGCCAGGGTTTCTGTGATGCCGCGCATCATGTGGAATTGCTGCGAGCCGGTTAACCAGAAGTCTCCCGGACGATGCTCCCCGTCGATGGCGATCTTGATGAGCGGAAGCAGCCCTGGCGCATATTGGATTTCGTCGATCAAGACGGGTGGCGGGTATCTCTGCAGGAAGAGTGCAGGATCATCGTTGGCCAGCGTTCTGGCCGTCGGGTCGTCGAGGGTGACGTAGCGGCGTTTCGTGCCGGCGAGCAAATGTCGCAGGAGAGTGGTCTTCCCGACCTGACGGGGACCGGTGAGAAGAAGCGCGGGGAACTCCCCGGATAGCGCCAACCAGCGGTCCTCTAATATCCTATTGTAATAGATGTTACACTCCCTGTCGGCAGATTTATAGCATGATTATAGATCTGCCGACATTCTGGGGCCAGTCATAATGTATGCGGTGCTGGCCTCCAAGAAGAACGACTGCGCCATCGACCTGACTGGCATCTACATGAATGCCAAGGATCGGGCGCGTGGTTCGAACCGGCGCGTCGGGATGAGGTTCTTCCATGCCTGCATGAGTCATTGATCGCCTCTGCGATCACCGCATTCGAGTCCTTGGGTTGCGGCCTGGAGACGCTGAGTGCGCGGATACCGTGGTCGTCGAGTGCGGGACCTACCTCGAGCCCGATCTGTCCATGAAGCCGGAAAGACCCCCGAGGGCGGTTCGGTGGGGGGCGGCGTGTACTTCGTGCGCATGGTCCGGAACGGTGAGGCCGCCACCCGGCGCCTGATTCTCCTCCGGTGATACTGCGTTGGCTTGACCCCTCGGGAGATCCCACGTCCCTCAGAAGATCAACGTCAATCCGAAGCTGAAGATGCTGAGCAACAGCGCTCCCCAGAACGCCGCCCCGAATCCGGCCACGCGGAATCCCGGCACGATCGCGGCCGCGAGCCTGAGCAGCAGCGCATTGATCACCAGCAGGAACAGGCCGAGCGTGAGGATCGTGATGGGCAACGTGAGAATCAGAAGCACCGGCTTGAGCAGCGCGTTGATGATCCCGAGCGCCAGGCCGGCCAGCAGGGCGTTGCCGAATCCGTCGACCTCGATGCCCGGCACGAGCTTCTGCACGAGCAGCAGCAGGATCGCGATCATCACGACGTGAATGATGAAGAGTTCCATGAGGATCCTCCTGGGTACCGGTTGGGGCGCTCTTGCCTCCATGTGGTCTGGGCGCCCGCCCATGGATGGGCGGCGGTGGACATCAGGCGTATCGCCGACGGCCCGATTCAGAGCCGCTCGCGGGTGCGTTTGAGCAAGCACTGTAGCCATCTGAGGATGTCAGGCAAGCTCATTCAACCTCGACCGATTCGCCGTCGTCTAGCCCGTCGTCTGGCCTTCGCGGTCTGGCGCCACCGCACATAGCAGCTGGTTACGGAACTCCTTCATGGCGGGCTCCGCCTGGCTGAGTACCTCCTGCGATTTCTCAAACTCCAGCACCCGAATACCGACGAGTCGCGGGTGTACGTAGACGGAGGGCGGATGCGCCTCGACCTTGATCCGCGTCAACCTGTCTACCAGGATGTCGAACATCGCTAGTGTAGCATCGACGACCTTGGGATCTTCGTCGTCGTCCTGCTCGCGTGTGGGGGTGACGTCCACCGCGGCTGTCAGGTCACAGGTGTGGGGCAATCGATCGTAAGGAAGGTTGTTGCTCACGCCGCCATCGACCAAGAGCCGGCCTTTGTGCTTGACCGGGACGAACACGCCCGGGATGGACATACTTGCCACCAGTGCGGGCCGTAGAGGTCCTTCGTCGAACACGAACGGCTCCCCGGAGTGATAGTCGGTCGCCACGACGAGGAGGGGGATCTTCAGGTCGGCGAAAGTCTCCGCGTTCATCTGTTCAATGAGGAAGCCCACATAACCGTCGGCCCGCAGCAGTCCCGTGCCCTTCCAGGCCAGGCGGATCGCACGGAGCCACCCCAGGAGCGCATCCATCTTGGCGAAGATCTCCTTCAGCCCGCCCCCGGGTGTCAGGCTGTGTTCTTCGACGATTCGCCGGATCTCCCGTCCCGGTTTTCCCGAGGCGTAGAGCGCACCGATGAGTGCCCCCATGCTGGTGCCGGCGACGGCGGTAGGGACGATGCCGCACGAATCGATCGTCTCCAAGGCCGGCACATGCGCAAATCCGCGAATTCCGCCCCCGCCCAGGGCGACGCCCACACTCGGGGTCTTGCTCATTGTTGATCCTCTGTCATTGCGGTACCTCGCACTTCTCGCCTGGCAGAGCGGCCCCTCGGCCAGGGCCGGATGGCCAGTCACTTCGATGGGCTGTCCGTCTGGGCTGTCCGTCTGGGCTGTCCGTCTGGGCTGTCTGCCTGGGCTGTCTGCCTGGGCTGTTCGCCTCCCGCGCGCGGCACTCTCCCTCAAAGGTGCCTTCGTGTTCTACGCCTTCGCGCCGCACTGCGGACAGAACTGGAACGTTTCGTCCATGGGCGCGCTGCATGACTGGCAGTGCGCACTGGCCGGCGACATCTCCATCAATAACTGCCCCTTCTTGACCGGGACCATCTTGCGATCGACCTGGTAGTTGGCGTGGACCAACACGCGGGTCACCGTGCCCGAGACCGGTGAGGGGATCGCAGTCTCCATCTTCATGAGCGAGAGGTTCAGGATCTCCTCGCCTTCCTCGACCCTATCGCCGGCCTTCTTGTGCACCACCCACAGGTCGGCGTCGAACGGCGCGCCGATGTGATACGGATTGCTGGGGTCGGCCATCTCGATCTCGCCGGCGGTGTCGCGGGCCTCGGCCACCTTGATGTGCGCCTCCATCACCTCGTCGTCGAGCTCGTAGCGCACCAGGCGGCAGCCGGTCTCGTCGATCTCCGGGTCGACGAAGAGGGCCTCGATCGTGTGGTACTTGCCATCCACGGTCCGAAACTCTCGGGACTGCCCCACCTCTAGCCCCTCGAACCAGATGTCGTCGGGCATGCAGTTGGGACATCCGAAGCGTTCGCGGCTCTTGATGAGCTTGACCGCATCGCCGGGGTGGTTGAGGTAGTTGACGAACTCTTCCTCCTGCGGCTCGCGGCCGATGAGCTGCGCCAACTCCTCGCGCGCGCCGTCTAAGTCCCGGGGTGGCAGCGACTGCAGTGGGCTCTCCTCGGTCCGCTTCTCGATCGCCGCGCGGTACTCGTCCCCAAAGACCGATTCGTAGACCCAGTCGGCGGGCCAGCCCAGCGGCAGGCGGCCGAACTTGCCCAGCAGAAGATTGCGCAGCGAGTCGTTCGCATGCTTGAAGAGAATCAAGCGGCCGCTCTTTTCCTGCTCGGTGAGTTCATCTTCCGAAACGCCGGTCACGCGCTTCAGCAGCGCGATCACCCGGTCGACCTCCTCGCGGCCGCCGCGCTCGTGCGCCTGAACGACCAGCATGTAGCCGTTCGTCCAGGTGATCTGCGAGCCGGGGGTCACATCGTGGTAGCGGATGAGCTTACGCACCAGGCTCAGCACCAGCAGGATGTCGGGCAGCAGGAAGGCGTAGCCTTGCTTGAGGGCGGCCTCCTGCGAGCTGGAGGTGGCCCCGCCGGGCAGCCCGTGATAAATGACGTCGTGATCGGGCCCCAGGAAGGTGGGGCGCACGTAACGGTCGTAGATCGGCATGATCTGCTTCAGGACGAAGGCGGTCTCGCGGATCTTCTCGATGTCCACGCGGGTCTCGAGGTTCAGTTCGCCTTCGAGGTAGGCCTTGACCGGCAACACGGCCGGCTGGCCGAAGAAGCGCACTGCCGGCCCGTCGCCCACGTCCAGGATCTTCGCGCCCGCTTGGGCGGCCGCCCCCAACGCCGGCACGCCCAGCCCGTCTGTATTGTGGCGGTGGTACTGGACGATGAGCTCGGGATAGCGCTCCTTGAACCGGGCCACCACCTCGCGCACGAAGCGCGGCGGCGCCACGCCGGCCATGTCCTTGATGACGAGGATGATCTCCCGCGCCGCATCCTCGCGCGAGCTGCCCAGGATCGCGGCCACCATCGTGATCACCTCCTCGAGCACGCCGACATAATGCTCGGCGTCGAACCCCTCGGCCCAGCTGAAACTGATGGCGGGAGCGAAGACCCGCCGCTCGTGCCGCAAGACGATCCGGGCCAGCGGCTCCATGTTCTCGATGTGGTTCAAGAAGTCGAAGCAGCGGATGACGTGGAAGTGACGCACGATCATCTCGGTGGTGCGCTCCATCACGTGGCGGTCCTGAGGCGCGTAGCCCAAGAGGTTGGTCGAGCGCACCAGGATCAGCTTGGGCGTGTGCGGGGCGAAGGAGTTCCACTCGGCCGCTTCGCGCCAGGGGTCGGTCAGGTTGCCCAGCATGTTGACGTGGTAGTGGGCCCCGCCGCCGTTCTCGACCATGACGTAGCCGCAGCGATCGAGCGCAGGGCCGTACATGCGGTCGTCGTGGAGCCGCATGCGGTTGCTGGACTCGGACTGGGTGATGTCGCGCGGGGTCGTGTTGCACAGCTCCACGTAGGGCGACTCGCGCAAGATGCGAAGCTGATCGGCCCGTGGGGTGCGCCGGTCGATGGGCGGTTGGTAGTCATCGAGCCCGGGACCAGTGTCGGCATCGGCATCGGCCGAACGTTCGGGCGACTCACGAATGACGTTGGGGAGGGTTTCGGAGATCGGGCCCTGCTTCGAATCGCCGAAACGGCGGTATGTGCCGAGGGCCAGGTACGGGTTGTAGCCGTGAGCGGTGATCTCGGCCATCAGATAGGAGAGACGCACGTGCTCGGGCTCATGGTCTCGGTAGTCCATGAGCTCGGGGGTGTGCTCGATGAACTTCGTGTCGAACTCGCCCTTCGCAAAAGCCTCGTGCGCGATCACCCGGCGATGGAACGGAATCGTCGTCTTGGGGCCGGTGATGATGTACTTCGACAAGGCGCGCCGCATCACCGAAAGCGCCTTCTCCCAGGTGCCGCCGTAGGTCATGACCAGCGAGCCGGCCGAGTCGTACGCCTTGGGGAACTCGTAGCCGCCATAGACGCATGAGTCCTTGCGCACCCCGTTGCCCCCGGGGGGGAGGTAGCGGATGATCTTGCCGGCGTTGGGCTGGAAGCCGTTCTGCGGGTCCTCGAAATTGATCCGGCACTGCAACGCGTAGCCGCGCGGCTCTAGATGCTGCAGCTGGGGCGAGAGCTTGTGACCGAAGGCCAACCGAATCATCTCCTCGACCAGATCGATGCCGTAGATGAGCTCGGTGACCCCGTGCTCGACCTGCAGGCGGGTGTTGGCCTCGATGAAGTAGAAGTGGCCGTCAGGCTCGACCAGAAACTCGATCGTGGCGATCGAGTCGTACTCGCCGGTCTCGACGATCGCCAGCGCCGCGTCCTTGAGCTTACGGCGCAGCTCGGGCGTGGCGCCTTTCCAGGGACTGGGCGTGATCTCTAAGAGCTTCTGGTTCTTGCGCTGCAAGGAGCAGTCGCGCTCGTGCAGGACCGCGGCGTTGCCGTGCTTGTCGCGCAGCGCCTGGATCTCTAAGTGGCGCACGCTGGTGAGGTACTTCTCGATGTAGAGGTTGGGATTGCCCGAGCTAGTCTCGGCCATCGTGGTGGCCGAGCGGAAGTGGCGGTCGAGTTCCTCGCCCGAACGCACCAGCATGATCCCGCGGCCGCCCCCGCCGCCCTCGCTCTTGATCAGGACCGGGTAGCCCAGCTCTTCGGCCACGCGGCGCGCGCCGGCCGGATCGACCGCCGCGCCCGAACCCGGCACCACCGGCACGCCGGCGTCTTTGGCGATCTGGATCGCGCGCACCTTGTTGCCCAGCCGATTCATCGCGTTCGATGAGGGACCGATGAAGGTGATGCCCGCCTCGCGGCAACGCTTCGGGAAGCTGGAATCCTCGGCCGCGAAACCCCACCCGGGATGGAGCGCGCGGATGCCGTGCTGGCGGGCCAGCGTCACGTACTCCTCGATATTCAGGTAGCTGTTCTCGCGCAGGGAGAAGGCCTGGTCGGCGCGGGCCACGTGGGGCGCGGTCTTATCCTCCTGGGTAAAGAAGGCGACGTAGGTGGCGCCCATCTCGCGGATGGTGCGGCCGATACGCACAGCGGGGATCCCCCGGTTGGCGACCCCGATCTTGATCCCCTCGAACGACTCCATGCAGCCTCCCTGGCTAAGCGATTATCTGGTATTGAGTTGTGCGCAGCCCCGCGGACGTGCGCCTTGCGCACCCGGCCGTCCGGAGCTCTTCCCCGCGGTGATGCGCCGGAGCGTACGAGACCCGAACTCAGTGCGGCTCGGATTGGTTGCGAGAGTAGCACGACCGTCACCGACCGGGAACGGCTTTGGATCCTGGGTGCAGCCTGCCGAGGTGCGTGCTGTGGCAATTCCCTTCCGATAAGGTGGTTCGCGCATCTGGCGGCTCCCGTCTCCTGAACTGTGGCCAGCTCGCCCTCTCCGCCAACCGCCCAGTGCCCTCCTCGCGCTGGCTTCACGCTGTCCGCGCCCGCGTGAAGCGGCTATCGAATGCAGGATAGATGTGCGATAACAAGGCCGTAGAGGAGCCTTGGAAGCTGGTGATCGGTGCGGCTCGGGACTGCGAGAAGCCTGAGTCGAGAACTCAGAACTGCGAGAAGACCGAGTCGAGAACTCAGAAGGGGGTACACGGATGTTTCTGTCCCGCGCATGGACGAGCACGAAGCCGCTGGCCCGGATTCCGCAGGTCCTTCTGCTGGCCTTCTTGGCCGCCCCCGTGCTGGCGGTGGCCGCCGTTGACGAAGCCCCCTGGCCGCGCTCGACCCCCGAGGAGCAGGGCGTCGACTCGCGCGCGCTGGCCTCCTTCTTGGAGCGCGTCCAGGCTCAGGATCGGGATCTTCGCAGCCTGATCGTGCTGCGCCACGGGCATCTGATCCTGGAATGCTACGTCCATCCCTACGACGCCGGCACCTTGCACAACGTCAAGTCGGTCAGCAAGAGCGTGCTCGGCGCACTGGCCGGCATCGGCTTGGAGGAGGGCGATCTGCCCGAGCTCAATACGCCGGTGGCGGAGCTGCTGCCCGAATTGTCCCCCGAACGACACCCCAAACTGCGTGACGACGCCACCGATCCCCGCAAGCGGCAGATCACCCTGCGCCATTTGCTCACCATGACCTCCGGACTGGACCTGGACGAGAACGGGCCCATCACCGAGGAAATCTTCTCGAGCCAGGACTGGGTCGCTGCCACCTGGGAGCGCCCCGTTGTCGCCGAGCCGGGTTCGGTTTTTGTCTACAGCACCGCCCTGACGCACACCTTCTCGGCGGTGCTGACCCGTCAGACGGGCCAGACGGCCAGCGAGTACGCGGCCGCGCACCTCTTCGGGCCCTTGGGGGTCACGGACTATCAGTGGGTGTCGGGACCGCAGGGGCACTCCTTCGGGGGCGCCGAGCTCTTCATGCGCCCCCGCGACATGGCGCGCTTCGGCATGCTCTATCTCAGCGGCGGACGCTGGATGGGCCGGCAGATCGTGCCGGCCGAGTGGGTGGCCGCCTCGACCCGGAACCAGATCGGTACGATTCCCGCCGAGGCCCGCTACGGCTACGGGTGGTGGCTTGACCGCGACCAGCATCCGGTGGCCACCGGCGCCGGCGGTCAAATGGTCGGTGTCTCGCCCGCCGAGAACCTGGTGGTCGTGATGACCGCCGCCGATCCCGAACTTCCCGAGATGTTCGGGCGCAGCATGGCCAGCTATCCCCTGAGCGAGAAGCCCCTCAAACCCCGGCCGCGCCAGCAGGAGCTTTTGCAGCGCTTCGTCGATCAGCTCGCCGATCCCGACCCGCTGGAGACGCAGATGCCGCCGGGACTGGCGATGGAGATCAGCGGCCTCGCCTATGCGCTTGACCCAAACCCGCTCGGGATCGAGCGAATCGCCCTGCGATTCGCCAACGCGCCCGCCGATACGGCCGAGGTGGAGTTCGTGGGGTTCTACGGGCGCGAACGCTTTCCGGTGGGGCTCGACGGGCGCTACCGGGTGAGTGCGGTGGGTGGGGGAGGCGCGGTAGGCGCGGTAGGCGCGGTAGGCGAGGTGGGCGAGGCCGCCGGTGCCGCCGAGGCGGGCGTCATGCCCACCGGCAATCGCGTCGCGCTCCGCGGGCACTGGATCAGCGGGCGCACCTTCCAGCTCAACTACATGGAGATGGGGGACCCGTCGGTGACCCAGACGCACCTGACCTTCCAGCGCGACGGCCTCTTGATGCGCGTCAAGATCCGGCCGGCAGGGATCACCCACGAGCTGCGCGGCCGGCCGGTCGACTGAGGGGGCCCATTTATCAAGCGGAAGGCATTCGCAGCAGAAACGATGTGCCGGTGAGTGCCCACTCCTGCAGGATCATTCCCTCGTGAACCAATGAGGTCGGTCGCCCGAGTCGGTCGCCCGGGTCTCACAGGTCGTTCTTCGCATGTGGACCCCTCGCCGTTCCCGGCGCACAGACCTAGACTCAGATCAGGATTCAGTCCTGCGAACGTGGCCTCGCCCCCCAGCGGTTCTGGGAGCTGCAGAACAAACTCCCAGGGCGATCTTGGGAAGCGCTGCAGTTGGTGCCCCGTGCAGCGAGGAAGGGAGGTAGGCGCCATGATCCACCGAGCGCAACTTCTGTCCTGGGCTGGATTCGCACTCCTGCTGGTTCTGAGACCGGATGCAAGCTATGCGAATCCGACCCCGCCATCGCCACCCTATGCCATCAGGACGGCCGACGATCTCCGCGATGCGCTGGCCACAAACTACGGCTTGGGCCGCTACGCTGCGGTTAGACAGCTCAGGCGGCTCGGCCCCCGCAATCTTCCGCTCGTGGAAGAGGCGCTCGAAAGCCAGTACGAGGATGTCCAGCGGGCGGCGATCACAGCCCTGGCCTACATCGGGAATGCCGCCGCCCAGGAACTGCTCTTGAAGGTCGTCCAAGACTCCACTCTCTACGAGGGGATCCGCGTTGCTGCCGCCGAGGCCCTCGCGGATACCCGCGACAAGTCATTCATCCCGGTGTTGGAGGAGATCACGAAAGAAACGGACAATGACTACGTCCGGAGGTTTGTCAGGAAGGCAATCGAACGGATTCACTCTCCTCGATTCGACGCTCCCCTGATGGTGTTGGAAGAGCAAGCCTTGTGGTTCCGATTCGTCCTGGATGATATTGCCTCCATCCGAATCACAGACATTCACGGCGAGATCATCCACACCTTCCCGTTCACTTCCTATCAGACGATCTGTGACCTGCTTCAGGAAGGCCGGCCAGCCCGCTTCACGATGCACATGGAAGTCCGTGAGCTGCGGATCGAGCTCAAGGACGGCAGCCTGGCCATCCTGGGCATCCACGAGAACCAAGTGGTCTACAAGGATTGGTCCCGCTACTGGCACTCCTGGGGATTCTCCATGTCGAATAGCAAACTGATGCCGTTTGTGGAGGAGGCGATCCGGAAGCAAGGTGCGGGAATCTACGAGCAGTGACGAAGCAGAGCCTCCGTCGGGAGGCAGCGCTGCCGCTCTGAGGGAGGCGGTCCCTCGATCTCCGGTCCGAACCACGGCCGCGGCCATGACAAGAGAAACTCTTTGTCTTCGGAAACTACAAACTTGCATCAACGGCATCTCGATTTGGCCTGACAGCCGCCGTCCGTGTGATGCGCACCCGCCAGCAATCACCTCGCTGTCCCTGCGTCCCAGTCGCGCCCCCCGTCCCACACCGGAAACTCCACTCCTCGCCAATGGTAGTTGAATCGTGCCCTATGCCTGGGTGATTCTGAACATCTGTCGTACTTCTGGACGATTGGACGATGCACGAGAGGAGATGCCCCATGTCCGCCGCCCCCACCGCCAACTCCCTGGGCGCCCGCGACCGCCTCGAGCTCGCCTCCGGCCCCCATGCCTACTACCGCCTCGGCCGGCTGGCCGAGCTGGGCCTGACCGACCTGGACCGCCTCCCGTTCGCGATCCGCATCTTCCTGGAGTCGCTCCTGCGCAACGAAGATGGGCAGATCGTCACCCGCGAGCTGATCGAGCGCCTCGCGAAGTACGATCCGGCCGCGCCGCCCAAGATGGAGTTCCCCTTCCTGCCGGCCCGCGTGCTGCTGCAGGATTTCACCGGCGTCCCCTGCCTGGTCGATCTGGCGGCGATGCGAAGCGCCATGGATCGCGGCGGCGGAGATCCGGCCAAGATCAATCCTCGGATCCCGGTGGATCTGGTCATCGACCACAGCGTGCAGGTCGATCGCTTCGGCTCTCCCGAGGCGCTGGCGCACAACGCCAAGCTCGAGTTCGAGCGCAATCGCGAACGCTACGAGTTTCTGCACTGGGGCCAGAAGGCGTTCGAGAATATGCGTGTCGTTCCGCCGGCGAGCGGCATCTGCCACCAGGTGAACTTGGAGTACCTGGCCACGGTGGTGCAGCGGAGCGAGAATGTGGGCGGGCCCGTCGGTGCGTTCGCCGGTGCAGACGCTGGCGCGCAGCCGGTCGCGAACCGCGGCGCGGATCCCACCGCCGACCTGCCGGTCCTCTACCCGGACACCCTGGTGGGCACCGACTCGCACACGCCGATGGTCAACGGCCTGGGTGTGCTGGGCTGGGGCGTGGGCGGCATCGAGGCCGAGGCGGCCATGCTGGGCCAGCCTTTGTACATGCTGGCGCCCGAGGTCGTGGGTGTGAAATTGACCGGCAGTCTGAAGCCCGGCGCCACCGCCACCGACCTAGTGCTCAGGATCACCGAGATGCTGCGCGCGCGCGGGGTGGTGGGCAAGATCGTCGAGTACTTCGGGTCCGGCCTGGTGCACATGACCGTGGCCGACCGCGCCACGATCTCGAACATGGCGCCCGAGTACGGTGCCACCGCCGGCCTCTTCCCGGTCGATGAGCAGTCGCTGCGCTACCTGCGCGCCACCGGCCGGCCGCCCGAGCTCATCGAGCGCGTGGAGGCCTACTGCCGCGCGCAGGGGCTCTTCCGCACGCCCGAGACCCCCGACCCGGTTTTCGCCGACGAGCTCGAACTCGACCTGGACAGCGTCGAGCCCAGCGTGGCCGGGCCAAAGCGCCCGCAAGACCGCGTGGCGCTATCGGCAATGAAGGCCGCCTGGAAGAAGGTGCTCCACGAGCCCCACGAGAAGGGCGGGTTCGCGGTCGGCAAGGCCGAAGTCGACAAGGTCGTAGCCGGCAAAGCCGAAGCCGGCAATGCCGAGGCCGGCAAGCACGTCACCGTTTCGGTGCCTCCGGGCCAAGATGACGACTACCCGGATGGCCTGGTCGCCGAGGTCGGTCACGGCACGGTGGGGATCGCCGCGATCACCAGCTGCACCAACACCAGCAACCCGTCGGTGATGCTGGGCGCCGGCTTGCTGGCGAAGAAGGCCGCCGAGGCGGGCCTGACGCGCCGGCCCTGGGTCAAAACCAGCCTCGCGCCCGGCTCGAGGGTCGTGACCCAGTACCTGGAGAAGGCACAGCTTTTGCCCTCGCTCGAAGCGCTCGGCTTCCACGTGGTGGGCTACGGCTGCACCACCTGCATCGGCAACAGCGGCCCGATGCCCGCGCCGCTGGCGAAGGTGGTCGATCACGACGGCATCGTGCTGGCGGCCGTGCTCTCGGGCAATCGCAACTTCGAGGGCCGCATCAACCCGAAGGCCCAGGCCTCTTTCCTGGCATCGCCGCCCCTGGTGGTGGCCTACGCGCTCGCCGGCCGGGTGGACATCGACTTCGACGCCGAGCCGCTGGGCACGGGAAAGGACGGCCAGGCGGTCTACCTCAAGGATATCTGGCCCGATGCCCGGGAACTCTCCGAACTCGTCGATCGCACGCTCTCGCCCGAGATGTTCACCGCCGAGTACGGCAGCATCGAGACCTCGAACGAGGAGTGGAACAAGATCACCCACACCGGCAGCGACGTCTACGACTGGGAGGCGATGAGCACCTACATCCAGGAGCCGCCCTTCTTCGTGGAGCTGAGCCCCGAGCCCCAGCCGATCGCCCCGATCGAGGACGCGCGCGTGCTGGTGGTGGCCGGCGACAGCACCACGACCGATCACATCAGCCCCGCCGGCGCGATCGCCGCCGACAGTCCGGCCGGGCGCTACCTGCGGGAGAAGGGCGTCGAGATTTTCGAGTTCAACTCTTACGGCAGCCGGCGCGGCAACGACCGGGTGATGACGCGCGGCACCTTTGCCAACATCCGCTTCCGCAACCTGCTCGCCCCCGGCGCCGAAGGCGGCTGGACCCGCCATCTGCCGAGCGGGGAGATCATGAGCATCTACGATGCCGCCGGTCGCTATCAGACCGACGGCACGCCGCTGGTCGTCCTGGGCGGCCGCGACTACGGCATGGGCAGCAGCCGCGACTGGGCGGCGAAGGGCACCCAGCTACTGGGCGTGCGGGCGGTCATCGCCGAGTCGTTCGAGCGGATCCATCGCAGCAACCTGGTGGGGATGGGTGTGCTTCCGCTGCAATATCGCAATGGAGAGAACGCGACCTCGCTGGGGCTGACCGGCGAAGAGGTGTTTACGATTCCGGTGAATGATGGGGTCACACCGGGGACCGAGGTCCAGGTAACCGCCATCCGTCCGGATGGCGAACGAGTGGTCTTCGGCGCACTGTGCCGGCTCGATACGCCCATCGATGTCGTCTACTACCGCAACGGGGGCATCCTGCACACGGTCTTGCGCAGCTTCATACGCGAGGAGTAGGGTAGCCCGGAACGCAATGGAAGCGTCACAATCCCGGTTCCTGAGGAAACGCGCATGACCGCCCACGTGCCCGCAGAGCGCGAGCCCGGTCGCCGACAGGTGTCCGTTCCATCCGAACCCGGTCGGGGGCGGGTGCCCGCCCGGCCTGAGTCCGGTCGGGGGCAGGTGCCCGCCTCATCCGAGCCGGATCGCCAGCAGGTGCCCGGTCTGCCCGATCCGCGCCGCGGGCCGCCCTCGGTCCTCGGTCGCAAGACGTGGCAACTCATCCGGCTCATTCTGGCCGGCAGCTTGCTGTCGGTGGGGATCCATCACCTCTTCGGGCCCAGCTCGGCCGCTGGTGCCTGGCTGCTTCTGATCGTGGCCGGCGGCACCTGGCTGGCCGTCCTGCGAATGCTCTTCCTCGACACCGCCGCCCGTAAGTTCTGGTTCATCTGGCTCGGCGCGGGGCTCGTGTTGACCTTCGTGACCGGCACCGGTTTCGCGGCCCGGATGGTGGCTCTGATCTTCGCCGCCGTCTTCCTCCTCTTCCGACGCTACAACTGCTACCGCGCCCTCACGACCAAACAGCGGGCCGGCCTGTTCTTCCTAGGTGTCGTGACATTTGCCGCCCTCACACTGGGATGGGAAATCGGCAGCGCCCTGGCCGATGACCAATCCGGCGCGCGCGGTATCGTCGCCATACTCTCACGCAGCGCGATGGGGGCGTTGCGGCTCTTCTGGGTCTTCACCCTGCTCAACCTTTTCTTCGGCATGCGCCTGCGCGGCTTCCGTCTGCGCACCAAGATGGCGGTGAGCGCGCTGTTCCTTTCGCTGTTGCCCGTCGTGCTGCTCATCCTTTTCGGCCTGATGTTCACCTACGGCGCCCTGGGCGGCAGCCGCGCCGCGCGCACCAGCACGCTGCTGGGCGCGTGGGCCGACCAGCTGCGGGCCAACGCCGAGCTCGATCAGGCGCCCTTCTCCCACATGCTCGAAGCCCGTTATGCAGATGGCGCGTGGCGCTCGGAGTGGGAGGTCCCGCTCTGGCTCGATGATCTCGATGAATACCTGGAATGGACCGCGGCCGGCACCCGGACGCAGGCTTCCGGCGGAACCTCTGCCCCGGGGACTACCCGGCCCGAACCCCGGCCCGAACCCCGGGATGGATCCTTTGCCCCGGGGCAAAACGCTTCCGAATCCTCAGACCGGACTTTTGCCCCGGGGCAAAACGATGCTCAACCTGCGACGCGGCGGCGCACCCGGGACGGGAGCGTCCAGATTTCCCTCTCCGAGGAGGTCGCCGGGGACCATCTCACCGAATGGACGCCGGCCGACACGACCGCCTACCTCCACATCCGCGAAGAGGTCTGGCTCCTACGCCTCGACGGTTTGGGGAGCGACACGCTACGCGTCCGCGGCTATGAGATCGACAAAGCGGTACTCGACTACCTCTCCGAGCTGCTCATGTGCCACGTGGGCCTCTACAGCGATCCCGGCCTGGTCGTGATGGCCGCCGGCGATACGGTGGTCACGCAGGCGGTGGAGGCGGATTCAGCGCGTGAAGTGCTCAGCATCGAGGGCACCTTCGAGGGGCTCGAAAGCGAGACGGCCGAGAAGCTGGGCTTCTTGGGCAATCCGCTGGGCTTCGGGGTCGGGCTGCAACCGGTGCTGCGGCTCGGGCCCCGCGGGTTCTATCACGACGAGATCCTCTATCACCTCAAGGTGAGCCTCTATGGCCTGTCGCTCGAGTTCGTGCGCGAAGACTACCGGCTCAATCAGGCCCTGCTGGGCGGGCTCATCGTGGCCGGCCTGTTGCTGCTCGTCGTGCAAGGCTTCGCCTTCTTCCTGGGCATGCGCATCGCAACCGGGATCACCTCGGCCGTGCGTAGCCTCCACCGCGGAACCTTGCGCCTGGCGAGCGGCGACCTGAACGCGCGGGTGGACGTGGCGAACGAGGATGAGTTCGGTGACCTGGCTCAGTCGTTCAACGAGATGGCCCTGGCCGTCCGCCGGGGGCGGGAGGAGGCCGTGGCGCGCGAGCGGCTCGAGCGCGAACTCGAGACCGCCCGGGCCATCCAGGCGCGCCTGTTGCCGGATGAGACGCCCACCGTCCCCGGCTTCGAGATCACCGGCACGAGCCTGCCCAGCCGTCAGGTGGGCGGCGACTACTTCGACTTCCTGCAGCTGGGCGAGAACCGGGTCGGCGTGGCGATCGGCGACGTGTCGGGCAAGGGGATTCCGGCGGCGCTCTTGATGGCCAACCTGCAGGCCAGCCTGCAAGGTCAGGTCATCCATCCGAGCAGCGTGGCCGAGACGGTGGGGCGGGTGAACGATCTGCTGGTCCGCTCGACCGACTCCCAGATGTTCGCCACTTTCTGCTACGGCCTGCTCGATTTCGGTCAAGCCACCTTCACCATGACCAACGCCGGCCACAATCCTCCCATCCTGTGCCGGATGGACGGACGCGTCGACCGCATCGAATCCGGCGGCCTCTTGATCGGCATGATGCCGGGTCTCAACTACCAGCAGGAGACGATCGAGTTCGGCCCGGGTGATGTTCTCGTCCTCTATACCGACGGGGTCACCGAAGCCGAAGGGCCGATGGAGCTCACCGACGACGGCGGCGTCCAGAGGCCGGCCGGCGAAGCTCGCGGGGCCAAGGGGGCCAAGGGGGCGAAGGGGACCAAGGGGGCGAAGGGGACCAAGGCGGCTTCCGCGGACAAGGAAGTCGAGGCCGCCCATCAGGAGGCGGAGGCCGCTGCGGCCGCGGCGGCCGCGAAAGCCGCGAAGGCCGAGGAAGAATCCGAGGTGCCCGAGAACATGTTCGGGGAGCGGCGGCTGATCGAGACCATCCAGCAATACGCCCACGCCTCGGCGGCCGAGATTCGTGAAGCGATCCTGAAAGCGGTCGACCGGCACGCGGCCGGCGTTCCGCAGTCCGACGACGTCACCCTCGTCGTGATCAAGCGCCCGGCGGTGGCGGGCTGATTTCAGCGACGATGGGCCGAGCTGTGAGTCGGGAGTCAAATTCGCAGCGATGAACTGGGCTCCGGGAGGCGCCCCCCGGAGCCCATCGCTACGCTGCTGGCTTGCTCGCTACGGACCTGACAACCCACGCTTCTACCAGTTGGCACCCTTGTACAGCGCGATGACGCCGCCGGTGTTGTCTTCGATCACGGCCACCCGTCCCACGTTGGGAATGTCGAGCGGCTCCACTTAAACCTTCCCGCCGAGCTCGGTGCACCTTTGCGCCGTGGCATCCACGTCCTCGACCGCCACATAGCTCAGCCAATGGGGCGGATGCTGCGCATCGCCGGGCATGGGGGCGATGCCGGCCACGGGGCGGTCACCGGCCTTGAACATCGTGTACGGCTCATCCCCTCCGTGTTCGGTCGTGCCCTCGGTCTGCCAGCCGAAGAGCTTCTCGTAGAAGGGGCGCGAGGCCTCGATGTCCTTCGTCATGAGCTCGGTCCAGATGAAATGACCGGTGTGACTCGCCATGGATTACCTCCTGTTGCCAAAGAGGTTCGCGTTCGCGCCGTGTGAAACACGTGGACGTAGGGTTGGCCCGGCCGGGCCGGCCATGTCCGCAGGATCCTCTCGCGAATCTTGCAAGGCTGTGCTGCGGGAAAAGTTCCCGGGGGATCGCACGCTGTGCAAAGACGCAGAGTTGCCCCCCTGTTCAGCGGATCTCGGAAGATTTACAAGGGGGTGTAGCGACGATGTGACCGGTGCCAGAGCATCATTGGCCGCGGGCAACTGAATAGAGCAGCGTTCGGCCGGCGGCCGGGCCGCCCACCCTGACGTCACGATGAGCCCGGCCCCCCAGGCTGATGCTACGATGAGCCCGGTCCCCGCCCGGCCTCCATCTCCTCCCAGGCATCCCACAGGCGACGAATGTGCGGGATGGTGATCGAGCCGCCCACGATCAAACCAATCGCGACCGTCTCCTCGATCTCCTGGGCCGTGACGCCTTCCTCCCGGCAGCGGATCACGTGGTAGAGAATGCAGTCATCGCAGCGCAGCACCAGGGAGGCCACCAGGCCCAGCAGCTCCTTGGTCTTCACCGGCAGGGCGCCGGCTCGATAGGCCTGGGTGTCGAGGTTGAAGAAGCGCTTGGTGGTGACTCCGGCCTTCTCGAGCACGAGTTCGTTCAGCCGTTCGCGCTCCTTGCGGAAATGCGCGGCGCGATCATCCGGCATGACAGGTCTCCTTCCCGTCGGGGTGGCTCACGAACATCCCGCAGTTCGATCCGATCTCGTTCTCCCGCAGCTCCCCGATGCTGAGCAGCACCTCGAACCCGGCTTCCCGGAACGAGGCGGCCACCCGTTCGCACGCGGCCGGATCCTGGGGATCGATCAGCCCTTCGAGGCCCGCCCGCCGCGCGGCACGCGTGGGGTTGATCGGCGTCAGCTTGATCAGGAACCGCTCCGGATCGAACACGCCGCGCAAGGCGGCAGGCTCGGGCACCAAGCCCATCGCCGGGGCGAAGTTCAAGGTGATCTTGCGGTCGCCCGGGCTCCAGAACCGTTCGCCGTAGCGGGCCATCTGTGCCAGCGACCAGGTCCGAACCGGCACGAGCCGGCGGCGCCATGCCTCGCTGGTGGCATGCACCGAGAATTGCATCTGGAATCGCCCCCCGCCGTAGCGGCGCTGTTTGATCTCGATGAGTCGCTCGAAGAATCGCGCGCAGCCGGCCGGCGCCACGGTCGAGATGCTCGGCATCACGCCGGAGCGCGGGAAGTGCTCAGGCAAGCCCTCGAGCACATCGAGCACATCTTCGTTGAAGGCCGGATCACCCATGCGCGCGAACTGGATCTTGAGCTTGGGGATCGCCGGATCTTTGGCGGGAAAACGGCTCGCGACCAGCAAGTCGATCTGGGCCTGGATCTCCTCGGCGCTCAGCTTGCCGCGGTAGTGGCCCCCGGCATCGCACATAGGACACCCGACCGGGCAGCCCTTGAGGGTGGAGATGATCAAGACCCACTTCTGGTCCCGGGACACGGGCGGTTGTACAGATTCGACGAACTCGATCAGCGAGCCGTCACGCAGCCGGCCCACGAAAAGACGCGCCAGACGATCATCGCCCCGCCTCTCCACGATCCGCACCGCATCATCCATCGTGATCCCCTTCCCTCCAGCGCGCCGCGATGTCCATGGCGGCGGCGAGCCCGTCACCGACCGCCATCCCGATCTGACCGAGCGTGCCCGTGCGCGCATCTCCCACGATCCATAGACCCGATCCGCGGTTGGTCCCGGCAGGTGGCGGCGCCGCCTGCTCGTGATCGGTCTCAGGCTGCCGCGCTTCTGCGTGCTCGTGATCGGCTCCAGGCTGCGACGCCGCGCGCCCGCCTTCAAACAGGTCCGCCGCGGTGGACCTGCGACCGGCGGCGATCAGCAATGCGTCCGGGGTGAGGCCGTCGTCGGCTCGCGCGCTCCCGCCCGGCTCTGGGTTCGCCTCCCCGCGCATCTCCCCACGTCCCTGTCCCTGCGCACGGCCGCCCGACGGTGCGCGAAGCCGTCCTCGGATGTCAAGCGTCAGTGGCGGTCCGGTGACCGAACGCAATTCGGTCCGCCTCATCGGCGTGATGGCCGGATGGGCCGCCACCCACTCGGCCAGCCGGCCCCGGGCCCGAAGGCGCTCGCCTCGCAGCAACAACGTAACGCGCCAGCCCGCCTCGGCCAGCAGCAGCGCGTGGTCGCAGGCCGCCTCACCGCCGCCGAGGATCGCGACGTGGCCGGGCGCATCGGAGTTTTCGATCAATGAGACCACATCGAAATAGATTCCTGGCGGTGGCGTGCCGAGGCCGGCGATCGGCGGTCGGCGCGATTCGGTGCCCGTGGCGAGGACGAGGCAGGCGGCGGTGTAGCTGACGCCGCGGCCCCGAACGTGCCACACACCCTCCCGCCCCATGCCAGGGGAAACCACCTCGTGCCCCCGGACAAGGCGAACCACCTCCCGCCCCGGTACAAGGCGCCCCGGTACAAGGCGGTCCTCTTCCCGCCCCGCGCCCGAGCCAATCTCCTCACGCCGAGCAAGTGAGAACACCTCCTCCCTCCGCACCTCAAGCTCGAACCGCTCGAGGAACGCGCGCAGGTGCTCGGCGAAGCGACGGCCCGGCATGGGGTCGAGTCCCGGGTAGTTCTCGATGCGCCACGCCTGCCGGGTGAGGCCGCCGGGCTCTCCCGTGCGGTCCAGCAGCATCACCGACAGCCCCAGCCGCCGGCATTGCACCGCCGCCGCGCAACCGGCCGGGCCGGCGCCTACGATGATGACGTCGGAATCGGGCATTGGGCCATGACCTCGGCGCTGCTCAGGATGATCGCCACCGACTCGGCTAGTCCGAGCAAAGACTGCAGGTGGCGCTGCTCGGTGGTGGTGGCCGTGGCGTCGGCCGCCACGAACACCTCGAACCCGCGGCAGAAGGCCGACCGGGCGCTGGTCTCGCAGCACATGTGGGTGAGAACGCCCGTGACGAGCACCTGCTCCACGTTGCGCGCTCGCAGGGCCGTTTCCAGTTCGGTGTTCAGGAAGGCGTCGTAGGTGGTCTTGGGAATGACGATCTCGGTCGCCAGTGGGGCCAGATCTTCGACCACCCGGGCCTCGGGCTCGCCGGCGCGAATGTAGTCGCTGAAGAACTTGCCCAGCATGCCCAGGTCGCCGGCGCCCCGGTGGCCGTGCTGCGTGAAGACCACCGGCCAGCCCGCTCGGCGCCAGTGATCCAACAGTGCACCGATGCGAGGGCCGACGGCGGCGCTGGCGGCCAGGTAGCAGCGTCCCGAGGGCGCGGCGAAGTAGTCGAGCATGTCGATGATGAGCAGGGCGCAGGCCGGCGGCCGCGGGCGAAGATGGTCGCGCGGGGCTACCGATTCGCGGATGTGGCGCAGCCAGTCGCGGGTCTTCTGTTCCAGGGTGACCGGGGTCACGTAGGCTTCATCTCGCATGCGTGGTTCTCCGGCAGGCATCTTACGGCAGGGGGAACCGGCGGCTCCAGCGAAAGCGAACAGGGATGAGGCACCAGCCGAGCCATGTTGGGCGTATCGCCGGACGCTCGAGGATGCCGGCTGTCGAACTCGCGTCCGGGCGAGCCCAGCGCGCGGCTCAGACCACCCGGCAGCCGCAAGGATCGCTCCGTGCGGGGCCGGCCGTCAGGCGGCCCGATCCTCCCGGTCCTCGCGATCCTCCTGATCCTCCCGGTTCTCCCGGTCAACCCGGTCCTCCCAACCCTCGCACGCCTCCTCGCCCGGCGGGCGGGAGGGCGCAAAGCGGGCGATGACCGACAGCACCTCATCGATCCGAACCGGCTTGCGGATGTAGTCGTTCATGCCGGCGGCCAGGAACCGCTCGCGATCGCCCTTCATGGCGTGGGCGGTCATGGCGATCACGGGCAGGTTGCGCATCCCCTCCCTCGCCCGAATCTGTGCCGTCGCCTCGAGGCCATCCATATCCGGCATCTGGATGTCCATCAGGACCATGTCGAAGTCGTCGTGCTCCAGCGCCTCCAGGACGGCGTGCCCGTTCTCGGCGAAGGTGACCTGATGGCCGGCATGCTCCAAGATGGCCCGCGCCACCCGCTGGTTGATGGCGTTGTCCTCGGCCACCAGGATCCGGCAGGCGGTGCCGCCTGTTCCCGGCAAGGGCAGCGCCAGCGCGCCGGCCGCATCGCCCGAGGGGCCTTCGATCGCAACGCCCGGATCCCCGAAGAGACTCATCAGGATGTCCAAGAGCTGCGACTGGCTGACCGGCTTGGTCAGATAGGCCGCCCAGCCCAGCGACTCCTGTTCGATCACGGCCGGCAAGCGGGCGACCGAGGTCATGACGACGATCTCGATCTCCTGGAGAGCCGGATACTGGTGCATGGCCCGCAGCACGTCGAGGCCGCCCATCTGGGGCATCTCGTCGTCCAAGAGGACGACATCGAACGGCTGGCTGCCGCGTGCGGCGAAATCGAGCATGCGCAAGGCAGCGGGCCCATCGCGCACCTCGCGGCACTCGCAGCCGAAGCCGGTGACCATGTCGTGCAGGATGCGCCGGTTGGTGACGTTGTCGTCAACGACCAGCACACGCAACCCGTGCAAGCTCTCTGGATAGGTGGGACTGTGTTGCTCGTCGGGGGAGGCGAAGGCCAGTGTGAGTGTGAAGCGGCTCCCCTCCCCGGATGTGCTCTGGACCGATAGGTGGCCGCCCATCGCACTGACGAGGCGCTTCGAGATGGCCAGCCCCAAGCCCGAACCGCCGGCCCGGAGGTTGGCATCGGCTCCCGCCTGCTCGTAGCTGTCGAAGATGTGGGCCTGGCGGTCGGGCGGGATCCCAATGCCGGTGTCGGTGACCGAGATCTCGATCTCGGTCATGCGTGGGCTTACGTGAAGGGGGCGCGCCTCGACCCGGATCTCGCCCTGTTCGGTGAACTTGATCGCGTTGCCGATCAGGTTGAGCAAGACCTGCCGCACGCGCAGCGCGTCGCCGGTAACCCAGGAGGGCATGTCGTTGTGGACGTGGAAGAGCAGCTCCACGGGTTTGCGCGAGACGGGCGCGGCGGTGAGATCGGCGATCTGATCCATGAGCTCGCGTAGGGAGAAGATTTCATGGCCCAGCTGCAACTTGTTGGCCTCGATCCGACCGAAGTCCAGGACGTCCCCAATGAGTTCCTGCAGGATCTCGGCCGAGGATTGCACGACCTCGAGGTAGTGGCGCTGCTGGGACGCTAGATCGGTGCGCAAGGCGAGGGCGCTCATGCTGACAATGCCATTGAGGGGCGTGCGCAGTTCGTGGGTCATGTGGGCGAGGAAGCGGCTTTTTGATGCGCTGGCCGCCTCGGCCTGCAAGGCCAGGCGGTGGGCGCGCTCGAGCTCCTCTTCCAGTACCTGGACGCGCTCGCGGTCGCGGGTGAGGAGGCGAGCGAGCTCATCGACCCGTTCGGGGTGCTCCAGCACGATGACCGGCAGCCCGGCCGCTCCCGCGACCGGCGAGAGGCCCTCGGGAGGGTCGATCAGGATGAGGGCATCCCAGGCGCCGTCCTCGAGCGTCGCGGCCAGTGCCGCGGCGGGCGTCGCGTGATCGGCCACCGGCTCGCACGCGCAGGCCAGGCCGTACTCGGCGAAGACGCCGCGGATCTGCGCGGCGGCCTCTGGCAACCGGCTGGCCACCAGAAAACGATAGGCATGGTGGGGGCGCTCTATGCTCATGTGGACTGCACTCTTCCAATTGCTTTCAAATGTTTGCCGATCTTCATGATCGGTCCCTTCTAGATGATCGGCCGCAGACGCCGGCAGGTTGAACCCGATCGGTGTTGCCGGCGGGCGCTGGGGATCGACCGGGGTTCACGCGGGGTTCACGTGGGGTGTATGTGGGTTCACGCGAGGTTCACGCGAGGTTCACGCGGGGTTGACCCGGATGCCGCAGCGGTGGGCATAATACCGGCCTATGGAGACCCAACAGCTCTACCCGCTCACCTTCGAGCCGTGCTATCGCGACTACCTGTGGGGAGGCCGGCGCATGGCCGAGCACTTCGGCCGCGCGCTGCCGGCCGGTCCCTGCGCTGAATCCTGGGAAATCTCAGACCGCCGCGATGCGGTGAGCATTGCCGACTGGGGCCCCCACGCCGGACGCACCCTGCCGGATCTGATCGAGCGGCTGGGCGAGCGGCTCTTGGGCACCCGCTGCCGGCCCGGCGAAACGACCACCGGGCCCTTCCCGCTACTCGTCAAGATCATCGATGCCCAGGAGATCCTGAGCCTGCAGGTCCATCCCGAGGATGCCGCCGCCCGCGCCGGAGGCGGCGACGCCAAGACCGAGATGTGGTACGTCCTGGCCACCGCGCCCGGGGCCCGCGTCTACTGCGGCCTGCGGGAGGGGGCGCGCCTGGAGGATCTACAGGCCCTGGCCCATCCGGCCGAGGCGAGCCGCTACCTGCGCGAGATCGCCCTCAGCCCCCGGGAGGCGGTGTTCGTCCCCGGCGGCTGCGTGCATGCGATCGGCCCCGGCTGCCTGCTGCTCGAAATCCAGCAGAATTCCGATACGACCTACCGGGTCTCGGACTGGGGGCGGGTGGATGCGAAGGGCCGGGCGCGGGCGCTTCATATCGAGGAGGCGATGGGCGTGATCCGCGAGCCATCGCCCGGCGCCGGACGGGTGGAGCCGGCCCGGCTTCCGGGCTCGAACGCGTGGAAGCGCAGGGAGCTGTCCCGCTGTGAGCATTTCCAGGTGGAGGAGTGGGAGCTCGCCGGCCGGCAGCGGATCCCGCTTTCGGGCGAGCGCTGCGAGATCCTCTTCGTGGCCGAAGGGACGGTCAGGATCGAAGCCAGCGGGGTAGCCCGTGAGCTGGGCGCCGGGACCAGCGTCCTCGTGCCGGCCGGCTGCGGCCAGTATGCCGCCGAGGTCCCCGCCGACCAGCCGGCCCTTCTCATCCGGGCCCTGCCCGGGCCGTTCTGCTCGTAGACGGCTCACGAGCCCACGTACCCACGTACCCATGGGCCCACGGGTCCACCGGTGAGCCGGAGCGCCCGACCCGCCGACCCGCCGACCCGCCGACGCGCGGGGCGAGAAAAGGTGCTGGATGCGGCTCTCGCACGCGCCTAATGCTGCTCGTCACGATTTCTAGGGGCTCATGGCCCCGTCCCCCAAGGAAACCGCTTGCGAGTGCGAGAGGGCGCTTGATAACGTTTCTCTTTTGGTGTTGGGGTTCACTTTTTTCGGTTCACCTTTAACTGTAGTACCTACATCGCGAGGTAGGGAGGATTTGGGAAATGGCGAATTCAGTTGCTGAGTTCATGGAGGCCATCAAGGCGAAGAACCCGGCGGAGCCTGAGTTCCATCAGGCCGTCGAGGAGGTTGTCGAGTCGCTGTGGCCGGTGCTCGAGAAGCGTCCGGAGTACCGTAAGGCGAAGGTCCTCGAGCGCATCTGTGAGCCTGAGCGCGTGATCATGTTCCGCGTGCCCTGGGTCGACGACCAGGGCGATGTGCAGGTGAACCGCGGCTTCCGCATTGAGATGAACAGCGCGATCGGCCCCTACAAGGGCGGTCTGCGCTTCCACCCCAGCGTGAACCTGGGAATCCTGAAGTTTTTGGCCTTCGAGCAGGTCTTCAAGAACAGCCTGACCACGCTCCCGATGGGCGGCGGCAAGGGCGGCTCGGACTTCGACCCCAAGGGCAAGAGCGACAACGAGGTCATGAGCTTCTGCCGCAGCTTCATGAGTGAGCTGTTCCGCCACATCGGCCAGTTCACCGACGTCCCGGCCGGCGACATCGGCGTGGGCGGCCGCGAGATCGGCTTCCTGTTCGGCCAGTACAAGAAGCTGCGCAACGAGTTCACCGGTGTCCTGACGGGCAAGGGCCTCAACTGGGGCGGCTCGCTGATCCGGCCCGAGGCCACCGGTTACGGCGCGGTCTACTTCGCCGCCGAGATGCTTGCGACCCGCAACGAGACTCTCGAAAACAAGACCTGCCTGGTCTCGGGCAGCGGCAACGTTGCCCAGTACTGCTGCGAGAAGCTTCTCGACCTGGGTGCCAAGCCGGTCACGCTGTCGGACTCGAGCGGCTACATCTATGATGAGGCCGGGATCGACCGCGATAAGCTGGCCTTCGCGATGGAGCTCAAGAACGTCCGCCGCGGCCGGATCAAGGAGTACGCCGAGAAGTTCGGCGCCACCTACACGGCCGTCGACCCCAGCCTGGACTACAACCCGCTGTGGGATCACAAGGCCGACTGCGCCTTCCCGTCGGCGACGCAGAACGAGATCAACACCAAGGATGCCCAGAATCTCCTGAACAACGGCGTCTACTTGGTTTCCGAGGGCGCGAACATGCCGACGGTGCCTGAGGGCGTGAACCTGTTCGTCGACAAGAAGATCCTCTACGGTCCTGGTAAGGCCGCCAACGCGGGCGGCGTGGCCACCTCCGGCCTGGAGATGAGCCAGAACAGCCTGCGCCTGTCCTGGACGCGCGAGGAAGTCGACCAGCGCCTGCACGGCATCATGAAGGCCATCCACCAGGCGTGCGTGGATGCTTCCGCCGAGTTCGGCTTGAAGGACAACTACGTCGCGGGCGCCAACATCGCCGGCTTCATGAAGGTCGCCGACTCGATGCTGGACCAGGGCGTGGTGTAAGATTCCGAGGGGAGCCAAACCAACCCTAGAAGCGGCGGCGGGCCCATGGAGGGCTCGTCGCCGCTTTCGTTTCGTCCGGTCTGATGGGTCCAGTGGGGGGTGGCGCCTTGGCATGCGGTTGGCGGGACTCGATGGCGTGTGGACGCCTACGACTGGGCCTCGGCGGAAGGCGGTAGCGCCGCATCCAATACAAGACACCTCCACATATACAGGATATCAGCGGATAACAAGGAAGTGTGTGTATCGCAAGAATCACCGGTGGCTGGGCCCGGCACGACCCTGGCTGGAAGGGCAGGGTTGGGGGGCTGCCAGGGACGTGCCGGGAGCAGACGTCCGGTGCATTTGGTGTTCTGCGTCTTGTTCCATCTTCGTCCGGATCTGGCGCGTGAACCGGCACCGAAGGTCGACTGAGGCATGCAAGGCGCACGGGTGCGTGATCGACGTATCACAGGACGAGATCCGCATGTGCCCGAAGCTCTCTGCGCACGCCGTGGCCGAGGTGGTCGAGATAGAGACGCAGTCCCTCGCGACGAGCAAATTTGAAGGCAGGTACAAGATCACTGTCGCCGGTGACGACTATCACAACATCTGCAAGGTGTTGTAGAGAGAGCCGCGCGATGTCAAGGCCGATGCGAAGGTCTACGCCCTTCTGAGTGATGTCAGGGACGAGGTCCCTTGCTTGAATGGTCCTGGGTGTCTTGGCCAGTGTCTTGAGCGCCTTCTGACCGAGTTTCCAGCCGACGGCCACAGTCTCCCCAAGGCGGAGCGCGAAGTCAGGTTCCAATTCCAGTGTATCCAGTAGCTGCTTCGACTGCTGGTAGACGTTTGAATCCGCCAACTTGGTCACGCTTTGATCCAGGGGGTTCCTCACCTCATCCACGGCAGGTGGCGCATGGTAGAAGTAGATTCTGAGGAGCGTATGGTCAGCAAGCGACTGATGGCCCCTGATTCGTGAGCATTCGGCGACGATGTCTGCGGCGGTCGGAAAGCGCTTCAGCCGCTGCTTCAGTTTGGTGATCAGGAAGCCACCGTCCAGGAGAACGGCGTACTTGGGATTCATGGCTGTCCTTTGAATGAATAGGCCCGATCATTCGTGGTCTTGGTAAGCCAAGACGCTTCAATCAGGGACGAATGACCGGGCCGTTTTTCACTCATTGATACTAAACCCTATTCGGCACAAAGGGTTCCAGTCAATAGGTCCTTCTGAGCGTTCAGGAACCCCCGATGTCTCCATCAGTTACGTTGCCATCAGCAGTCCATCACCCCGCCTCTGAAGTAGCGAATCTGAGACCACTGTCCGGATCATCGCAGAACGCAAACATCACCGGCGGCTGGGCCTGGCGCGGCTCTGGCCCTGCAGAGCGTCACTGGCTCGGCCGGCGCTTCGTGGCCAGAGCCGTGCCAGGACCTGACGTCCGGTGAATGTTCTTGTTCTCCCGTCAATGTGGCAATCCTGCTCGTACCTGCCGCACGATCTCAGATTCCTGTCTTCCTTGCACCTGAACTTCTGCGGACTCTTCTGCCTCGCGAGCAGCTCACTTGCCCATGTGTGCTTCAAAGTATTGGTTCCGCTGCTTGCTCGGATCGCTTCCGTTGCCGCCGTTTATCTCTTCCGCGTTCTTCTGCCTCTGACGGTTTGGCGCAGGATTTCCTGAAGCCAGGCGTTCAGGCTCTTGTCAGCAAGCTTCGCCTTGGTGGCAATGGTCTTGTGAAGCGAGGGATCGATGCGGACTACGAAACGTCCTGAATACGGCTTTTCAGGGGGCTCGTTCCGTTCTGCGCAGAAGTTGAGATAGTCATCCACCGATTCGCGGAAGGTCTTGCGGAGCTTGGCCACAGTGGTGCCCTGAAAGGTAATGACATCCCGTAGATTCAAGACCTCTCCATGAAAGATCCCCGCTTCATCGTCGAACGCGACCTTGGCTATGTAACCCTTGTATTCCATCATGGCTTTTCTCCCGCCTCGATCAAGAATCTCCGTACCGACTTGATCATGCCCTTGTCGACTTCCTTCTTGGGGTGAGGTCGATGAAAGACTGCGCGGATGCCACGCAAGGCAACGCGTATCCTGGACCCTCGTCCCTGAGTCAGCTCTCCTCCGAGCGCCAAGAAGAGGCTCTCGATGTCACGCCACGGGATATCCGCCCTTTCCGGGGTCTCAAAGATCCGTTGTAGCGTTCGCCGATGTCGACTTGTCATGGTTGGATGGTATCATACTATGATATCATGTCAAGTGTGATTCTGCGGACAAACACCGTCAGCGGGGCCCGGTCTGCTTTGGATTCAGTTCCTGCCGCAGCCAATGGAGAAGCTGACCGTGGGGGGCACGATGCACGGGACGGGAGAAGCACCTGTGCATTGCACGAAAGCTGCTCTACGTGAATGAGGGCCTTGCGAAGGGATTACAGGCCCGCACGAGGACTCAGGCTCATCATGGCTTCAGGGCTCTTCCTCGACAATCATCTCGAGCGACTCCCCATGGTTCTTGATAATCTCGCTGCGGAGAGCCTCTCGTTGTTTTTCCAGCACCCGAAGGCCATGGCGGAGTAGTCCCAATCCCGTTTCCGAATGAGGTCCCGCTCAAGCTTCTCTGCACAGTCCTGGCAGAGGCGTAAATCGTTGACGGGAGCGAAGCAGTCGCAGGCTTGACAGCGCTCGTCCCAGAGGCCGACGTCTTCATCATCTGTCTCAGAGCCCGCGAAGTCGATCGCCATCTCGATTTCGCGCATCTCGAGCCGCAAGGCCAGATGGCGTGATGGCCTGAGTGCATCGGCCCACCCCACCATGTT
>CAZNJE010000051.1:0-35457 GCA_964573295.1 uncultured bacterium
GTTCGCGATCCGCGAGGGCGGCCGCACGGTCGGCGCCGGTGTCGTGACCGAGATCACCGAGTAGAGCCTGGGATTGGGCGCCGCGGTCGGTGCACCGGGGCGCCACATCGATCAACCGACGATCGGAGGAAGCCCGAGTGGCGGGACAGAGAATCAGGATCAAGCTGAAGTCGTTCGACCACAGCGTGCTCGACAAGTCGGCGGGGGAGATCGTCAAGACCGCTCGCCGTACCGGCGCGATTACGGCGGGACCGATCCCGCTCCCGACCAAGAAAACGATCTACACGGTGCTGCGGTCACCGCACGTCGACAAGAAGTCGCGCGAGCAGTTCGAGACCCGCATTCACAAGCGGCTGATCGATATCAGTCAGTCCTCGCCGCAGACGATCGACGCACTGATGAAGCTGGAGCTTCCGGCGGGCGTGGACATCGAGATCAAGCTGTAGCGGATATCCTAGGCGGTGCGCGCCGCGGGCGGGTGATTCGTTCGCGGACGGCGGCCAGCCACGAGCTGGGGAGCAAGTCATGGTGGGCTTGGTTGGACGAAAAATCGGAATGACGCAGGTGTTCGACGAGGACGGACGGGTGCAGCCGGTCACGGTCCTCGAGCTGGGCCCCTGCCCGGTAGTGACGGTCCGCACGCCGGAGCGCGATGGGTACCAGGCGGTCCAGGTGGCCTTCGATGCCGTGCCGGCGCGCAAGCTCACCAAGCCCGCGCTCGGTCACTTGAAGGCCGGCGGCGTGGAGCCGCACCGGACGCTGCGCGAGTTCCGCACCCAGGAGGCGGTCGAGGCCGGAAGCGTACTCGACGTGTCCATGTTCGAGGTGGGCGAGAAGGTCCACGTGACGGGCACCACCAAGGGGCGCGGGTTTCAGGGCGTGGTGAAGCGCCACCGCTTCCATGGCGGCCGTGAGACCCACGGTTGCAAGACGCACGCGGTGCCGGGCTCGATTGGTATGAGCGCCACACCGGCCCGTGTCATCAAGGGCAAGAAGCTGCCCGGCCATATGGGCAATGCCCGCAGGACGATCAAGAATCTGAGGATCGTGAAGATCGACACGGATCGCAATCTGTTGGTGGTCCGGGGCGCCGTTCCCGGGCACCGCAACGCGCTGGTGCAGGTCTCGAAGGCCCGCACGCAGGAGAAGAAGGGTTAGCCATGGCAGTTGCCAAGCTGTACGCGCACACAGGCGAGACGAAGGGGGATGTCAATCTGCCCGACGGAACGTTCGGAATCGAGCCGAATCGCCACGTGATGTGGGAAGCGGTCCGCAATTACCTTGCGAACCAGCGGCAGGGCACCTCGGCGGTGCGTTCGCGTTCCGAGGTCAGCGGGGGCGGACGCAAACCCTGGCGCCAGAAGGGAACCGGGCGAGCCCGAGCGGGCACGACCCGCTCGCCGTTGTGGGTCGGCGGTGGCCGGGCTTTCGGCCCTCAGCCGCGCGACTACTACTACACGCTGCCGAAGAAGGTGCGCAGGTTGGCGCTGAAGTCGGCGCTTTCGGAGAAGGCCGCGGCCGGTGAGGTGACGGTGGTGTCATCGTTCTCCCTGCCGGAGCCGAAGACGCGCGAGGTGGCGACGGTTCTCAAGAACCTGGAGATCAAGGGCGAGCGCTGTCTGCTCGTGATCGCCGAACACGACGAGGAACTGGCCCGGGCGGCCCGCAACATCCCCAACCTGCAGCTTCGCGAATACCGCCTGCTGAACGCCTACGAGGTTCTGCATGCGCACCGGCTGTTGGTGATGGAGCCGGCCTTGGCCATGATCGAGGAGGCGTGGAGCTAATGCACTTGGAACCGCGGATGGTGATCCGGCGCGCGCTGGTCACCGAGAAGGGCGCCCAGATTCGCGAACAGGGCAAGAAGGGCAGCCGGTACGTGTTCGAGGTACACCCGGACGCCAACAAGGTCCAGATCGCGAAGGCTATCAAGGAGATGTTCAAGGTCGACACCGACGAGGTGCGGACCATGAACTTCATCGGCAAGATCAAGCGCCTGGGCCGCTTCGAAGGACGCCGGTCTGCGTGGAAGAAGGCAATGGTGACGCTCAAACCGGGACAGACCATCGACATCTTCGACGAGGTCTAGCGTTCCCGGTCCGGTTGCGCCCGGGCTTTTCGCCCCGGCCCAATCCTAGATTGACGCGCGTAGGTTCGTTCCAGAAGGAGCACCGAGAATGGCATTGAAGAAGTTCAAGCCAACGACCCCGAGTCGCCGGTATATGACCGTGGCGGATTTCTCGGATCTCACGAAGAAGAAGCCCGAGAAATCATTGCTCCGGCCGCTGAAGAAGACCGGCGGGCGCAACAACCGCGGCCAGGTGACCGCCTGGTGCCGGGGGGGTGGCCACAAGCGGCGCTACCGCATGATCGATTTCCGGCGCCGCAAGCACGGAATCCCGGCCCGCGTGAGCGCGATCGAGTACGATCCGAACCGGTCCTCGCATATCGCGCTCTTGGTCTACGCCGACGGCGAGAAGCGCTATATCCTGGCCCCCGACGGCATCAAGGTGGGCGACGCGTTGATGTCCGGCCCCGATGCCGAGGTTCGCGAAGGCAACGCGCTTCCTCTCCGCAAGGTTCCCCAGGGCACCATGGTCCACAACTTGGAGCTGATCCCGGGCAAGGGCTCGCAGGTGGCCCGCGCCGCCGGCGCCGAGTGCCAGGTGATGGCCAAGGAAGGGAAACAGGCCCAGGTCAAGCTCCCCTCCGGCGAGGTGCGTGTCTTCAGCCTCGAGTGCTACTGCACCGTCGGGCGGGTCGGTAATGTGGATCACGAGAAGATCGTTATCGGGAAGGCCGGACGGAGTCGCTGGCTGGGCCGACGGCCTAGCTCGCGCGGCGTCGCCATGAACCCGGTCGACCACCCCATGGGCGGTGGCGAGGGCCGGTCCTCCGGCGGACGTCATCCGTGTACGCCGTGGGGCAAGCCCACCAAGGGCTACAAGACTCGCAAGAAGAACAAGCCGTCGAGCAAGCTGATCGTCCGCCGTCGTCGGTAAATGGAGGCTAGGGAGTAGCATGCCACGTTCCGTGAAGAAGGGTCCCTATGTGGACCAGAAGCTGCTCAAGAGGATCGAGGACATGAACAAGACGCGTGAGAAGAAGGTCGTCAAGACCTGGACGCGTCGGTCGGTGATCGTGCCCGATTTCGTGGGCCACACGATTGCCATCCACAACGGCAACAAGTTCATCCCGATCTACATCACCGAGAACATGGTCGGGCACAAGTTGGGCGAGTTCGCCCTCACGCGGACCTACCGCGGACATGCTTCCGACAGGGCGAGCAGGAGGAAGTAACCACGCGCTTCCCCACACCGGGGAAGGGTTGGCGAAGGGATGAGATGAAGATGGAAGCTAGGTCAATCGCTCGGTTCGTGCGCGTGTCGCCTCGTAAGGCGGATCAGGTCCTCCGGCTCATCCGCGGCGAGCAGGTCGACAGGGCGCAGGAGATCCTGACGTTCACGCAGCGTCCGATCGCCGGGAAGATCAGCAAGATCCTGACCTCGGCCGTGGCGAACGCCACGGTGATAGATGAGGAGGTCGCCGTCGATCGCCTCTATGTCAAGGAGGCGGTGGCGATGGCAGGGCCCATCATGAAGCGGGTCCGGCCTCGGGCCCAGGGCCGCGCGACGCGCGTGCTGAAGCGCACGAGCCACATCCGCATCATCGTGCAAGAGAAGAAGTAGGCTGCGGGCACTCGCTTCAAGGAGCACGCGGCACCTGGATAGAGCGCAGGAGGCGGGAGCCTCCGGGAGGTAGCATTGGGACAGAAGACCCACCCGATCGGCTTCAGGCTGGGGATCGTCAAGACCTGGGATTCGCGCTGGTTCGCCAGGAAGGACTACGCGAAGCTGATTGAAGAAGACCTGATGATCAAGAAGTACATCCGCCGGCGTCTTCCCAACAGCGGTATCTCCAGGATCATCATCCAGCGGTCTTCGAACCGGGTGGACATCACGATCCACACCTCGAAGCCGGGCATGGTGATCGGCAAGAGCGGCGCGCAGGTCAACCAGCTACGCGACGAGCTGCACCACGTGACGTCCAAGGAGGTGTTCTTGGACATCAAGTCGGTGGACAACCCCGACCTCGATGCCCGCCTCGTGGGTGAGAACGTGGCGCGCCAGCTCGAAATGCGAGTCTCCTTCCGGCGGGCGATGAAGAAGGCGATGTCTTCTTCGATCCGGGCCGGTGCCAAGGGGATCAAGATCCGCTGTGCGGGTCGGCTGGGCGGCGCCGACATGGCGCGGACCGAAGAGTACCGCGACGGCCGCGTCCCGCTGCACACGCTGCGCGCGGACATCGATTTTGCGCAGTCGGTGGCCTTCACGACCTACGGTACGGTCGGCGTGAAGGTGTGGATCTTCCACGGCGAGATCATCGGTGACCAGGATCTGAATGCACCTCCCGAGCGCCCAGCCCCGCCCCCGCGGGGAGGTGGACGCCGGCGCTAGGACAGGGTGGTCGCGTTCCCCCGCCGCCCGCGAGGCGTGCGCGGGTCCGCCGGCCCCAACGAGGATTGAGAGCGAGGAGGCAGACGACCCATGTTGATGCCCAAGCGGACCAAGTTCCGTAAGCAGATGCGCGGCCGCCGGCGTGGCAAGGCCATCCGCGGCGCGACCCTGGCGTTCGGGGAATTGGGGCTGAAGGCGACCGAGCCCGGTTGGATCTCCAACACGCAGATCGAGGCCGCGCGTGTGGCCATCAACCGGCATATCAAGCGTGGCGGCAAGATGTGGATTCGCATCTTCCCGGACAAGCCGGTCACGAAGAAGCCGGCCGAGACCCGGATGGGCAAGGGCAAGGGCGCGCCCGAGGGCTGGGTCGCCGTGGTCAAGCCCGGCCGCGTGCTCTTCGAGCTCGAGGGTATCGCCGAACCGCTGGCGCGCGAGGCCCTTCGGCTGGGTGCCGCGAAGCTGTGCGTCAAGACCAAGATCGTATTGCGCGAGCCGTTCACCGGCCGGCTGTAACCCCTCGTGGACTTTGGAGGTAGGAAGCCGTGAATGAATTCAACGCCAAGAGGCTCAGAGAGCTGTCTCGCGATGAGATCGAGATCCAGCTGCGGGATTGGGAGGAGGAACTTCACAACCTCCAGCTGCGGGCGTCCATGAGTCCGGAGGGCAACCCGCTGCGTATGCGCTATATGCGCCGCGCGATCGCCCGCGCCAAGACCATGCTGCTCGAGGACGACCGGGGCATCCGCCGGTTGGCACGCCAGGAAAAGTAGGGGGCCAAGAAGAAGATGAGCGAGAGAGGCAATCGGAAGATCCGTGAAGGTGTCGTCCTCAGTTCGGCCATGAACAAGACGGCGGTGATCCTGATGAAGCGTCGCCTGCCGCACCCGGTCTACGGCAAGTACGTGACGCAAACGAAGAAGTTCTACGTTCACGACGAGGAGAATACCTGCCGGGTCGGCGACAAGGTCCGCATCATGGAGACCCGGCCCCTGAGCAAGCTGAAGCGTTGGCGTTTGGTCGAGGTGCTCGAACGGTCCGTCTTGAACGACTAGGAGAGATCTCCGCACGCGGCATGAGTCCGCCAAGTGGCGCCCGCGGGGCGCGCCGGAGGATGGGGCATGATTCAGCAAGAAACGATGTTGGTGATCTCAGACAACTCGGGGGCCCGCCGGGCCCAGTGCATCAAGGTGCTCGGCGGCACGCGTCGGCGCTACGCCAGCGTGGGGGACATCGTTGTCGTGGCCGTCAAGGATGCGTTGCCCAACGGGGCCATGAAGAAGGGCCAGGTGGCCAAGGCCGTGATCGTCCGGACCAAGAAGGAAGTCCGCCGTCCCGATGGAAGCTACATCCGCTTCGACGAGAACGCGGCGGTGATCGTGGACGACAACAAGGAGCCCCGGGGAACCCGCATCTTCGGTCCCGTGGCCCGCGAGCTGCGCGAGAAGGAGTTCATGAAGATCGTCTCGCTGGCCCCGGAGGTCCTGTAGCGTTGGCGCCGGGTGAGTCCGGCAGGAGGTAGAAGGTGGATATTCGGCGAGGTGACACGGTCATCGTCATCAGTGGTGATGAGAAGGGCAAGACCGGGCGAGTGCTCTTCGTGCTTCCCGAGAGCAACCGGGTGGTCATCGAGAAGATCAACATGATCAAGCGGCACACCCGTCCGCGGTCTCAGGCGCAGCAGCAGGGCGGTATCATTGAAAAGGAGGCTCCCCTGCACGTCTCGAACGTTGCGCTGTATGATCCGAAGGCCAAGGGCCCGACGCGCGTGAGCTACCGGGTCCGCTATGAGAACGACGCGGGCCGGAAGGTGAAGATCAAGGACCGTGTGGCGGTGAAGTCGGGTGAGGTCATCGAGAAGCCGCAGCCAAAGCGCGGCTAGCCATTGACGGAGGCTGATCATCATGGCGAAGCAGGAGTCGAAGCAGAAGGGCAAGGGTGGGGGTGCAGCGAAGGCCCCGTCCGGTTCCAAGAAGGACCAGGCCCAGGCCGTCCAGGAACCGGGACCACCGCCCCGCATGCGCGACCATTACTGGAACGAGGCCGTTCCCTACCTCAAGAAGCGGTTCGGTTACACGAATCCGCACCAGGTGCCGCGCTTGACCAAGATCGTCCTGAACATGGGCGTGGGCGACGCGCTGGACAACATCAAGTTTCTGGAGGCGGCCGCCGCCGACCTGGGCACGATCGCGGGCCAGAAGCCGGCCATCAAGCGGGCCAAGAAGTCGATCGCCAGCTTCAAGCTGCGCACCGGCAACCCGATTGGCACGATGGTCACCCTGCGCGGCGCGCAGATGTATGAGTTTCTGGATCGCATGATCAGTGTGGCGATCCCGCGGATCCGCGACTTCCGGGGCCTGCCGCCGAAAGGTTTCGACGGACAGGGCAATTACAACTTCGGCGTCAAGGAGCACATCATCTTCCCGGAGATCAGCTACGACAAGGTCGAGAAGATCCGGGGCATGAACGTCACCGTGGTGACCACGGCCGGGACCGATGAAGAAGGATTCGAGCTCCTGAAGGCGATGCGGATGCCGTTCCGGGAGCGTTAGCCGGCGTTCGCCAAGCGGCGCTGGAAGATACCAAGAGGAGCTTGAGGCGTGGCGAAGAAGTCCATGATCGCGAAATGGAAGCGCGAGCCGAAGTTCAAGGTTCGCAAGTACAACCGCTGCAATCGCTGCGGGCGGCCGCGGGCCTATATCCGCCGCTTTGGCATGTGCCGGATCTGCGTGCGGGAGCTGGCCTTGACCGGCGAGCTGCCGGGTGTGACCAAGTCGAGCTGGTAGACCGGGCGAACCGGCCGCACCGGCTGAACCGGGCGTGCCGGCCGCACCGGGTGAACCGGGCGTGCCGGCCGCACCGGGTGAACCGGCCACATGGCCACGCCGGCCGCAGGGGTGCGCTGATCGGGCCGGTCGCTTTCGACCGAGCGGCGGCTGCCAGGACCGAGCGGCGGCTGCCAGGATCGAGCGGCGGCCGCAGATGGATGAGCGAGAGGTTCGGCCCCACGCCGTTGGCGGGGGCGCAGGGGAGATAGAAGAGGAGAAACGCTGATGAGCGTGACCGATCCCATTGCTGACTTCATGACCCGGATCCGCAACGCCACCCGGGTGAAGCATCAGCGCGTGGATGTGCCCGCCTCGCGGGTGAAGGAAGATATCGCCCAGCTTCTGCTGCGTGAAGGCTACATTGCCAACTTCAAGCGGATCGAGGATGGCCGCCAAGGGATGCTGCGGATCTACCTCAAGTACGATCCCGTTGACGGCAGCTCGGTGATCGAGAACATCCAGCGAGGCAGCAAGCCGGGCCACCGGGTCTACGTCTCGAAGGGCGAGATCCCGCGCGTCCGGGGTGGCCTGGGAACGGCAATCATCACCACTCCCCAGGGTGTCATCTCCGACAAAGAAGCACGCAAGGCCGGCATCGGCGGAGAGTTTCTGGGCTCGGTTTGGTAGCGCTCCCCCGGCGGCGCCTGCGCGTCGCCGCGGCGCCAGAGATGAGGAAGTTCAGCTATGTCCCGTATCGGCAAAATGCCCATTCCGCTTCCATCGGGGGTGGATCTGAAGATCAGCGGCCAGCACGTGACGGCCAAGGGCCCCAAGGGCCAGCTCGAGTGGCACGTGGTGCCCGAGATGCAGCTCGAGGTCAAGGACAACGTGCTGAGGGTGCAGAACCCCAAGGTCACGAAACGCACCAACAGCCTGTGGGGCACCACTCGCACGGTGCTGAACAATCTGGTCGTCGGCGTGAGCCAGGGTTTCGCGAGGAACCTGGAAGTGGTCGGCACCGGATACCGCGTTGAGCTGAAGGGCAAGACGCTCGTGCTCAACGTGGGCTTCGACCACGATGTGGAGTACGCCGTGCCCGATGGGATCGATGTCGAGGTGTCGCAGCGGCCGCTGAAGATCATGCTCAAGGGTATCGACAAGCAGCAGCTAGGCCAGGTGGCGGCCGAGATCCGGGCCCTCAAGCGTCCGGAGCCCTACCATGGCAAGGGCATCCGCTACGAGAATGAACAGGTCAGGCGCAAGGCCGGGAAGTCCGGCGCCTAGCAAGCGCTAGCGGGAGGATGGAAGGATGAGGTCGATTGCACGACTGCGGCGGAATGCGAGACTGAAGCGGCATCGCCGGATTCGCAAGAAGCTGTCCGGAACGGCCGAACGGCCGCGCCTGGCGGTCTACCGCAGCCAGGGTCACATCTATGTCCAGCTCGTGGACGATGTCGCCGGCGTGTGCTTGACCGGCGCGGCCAGCACCAGTCCCGAGCTGAAGGATGTCCTGCAGGGAAAGACCAAGACCGAGGCCGGCAAGGAGGTGGGCAAGCTCATCGCCAAGCGGGCCCAGGAAAAGGGAGTCAAGCAGGTCAGTTTCGACCGCGGCGGCTATGTGTATCACGGCCGGATCAAGGCTCTGGCCGAGAGTGCCCGCGAGGCTGGACTCGAATTCTAGCATCGCACGCGCGCAGCTCCCGGGAGCGGGCGCGAACGAAGGAGGCCTACGTTGAATCGCGACAGGCACGAGCGATCTGACCGGATGGACCGGGGCACCGAGCCCGAACTGGTCGATCAGCTCATTCACGTAAATCGCGTTGCCAAGGTGGTCAAGGGTGGCCGCCGCTTCAGCTTCAACGCCCTGGTGGCCGTCGGCAACAAGGCGGGGACCGTCGGGGTGGGCCTGGGCAAGGCCAACGAGATCTCCGATGCGATCCGCAAGGCCACCGAAGCGGCGCGCAAGGGGGCCTTTGAGGTGCCCCTCCACAAGGGTACCCTGCCCTATCAGATCACGGCCGAGTTCGGCGCCGCGTCGGTGCTGCTCAAGCCGGCGTCGCCCGGTACGGGCGTGATCGCCGGCAGCGCCGTGCGGACGATCTTGGAGCTGGCCGGCGTGCAGAACATCCTGACGAAGAGTCTGGGCTCGAACAACCCGTACAACATGGTCAAGGCGACCGAGCGGGGTCTGCGCAATCTGAAGAGCGCGGGTGATGTCGCTCGCCGTCGCGGCTTGCGGGTCGGCGACGTGCTCGGCTTCGCGGCGGGGAGGGCGACCGATGGCGAAGATTAAGATCACGCAGGTGCGAAGCACCATCCAGCGCATCGAGAAGCAGAAGCTGACCATGCGGGCCCTGGGGATCCGCAAGCTGAACCACTCGGTGGTGCACGAGGACACGCCTCAGATCCGCGGCATGCTGCGGGTGGTTGGGCATTTGGTCCGGGTGGAGCCGGCGGAGAACGCCTGAGGGCAGCCGCTTGGGATCACGGAACGGCCGCGGGGGCTTCTTTGGGGTCTCCGGTGGCGAGGTGAGGTAGAGCGATGAGACTAAATCAACTGAGGCCGGCAAAGGGCACGACGAGGAATGGCCGGCGCCTGGGCAAAGGCACGGCGACCGGGCAGGGCGGTACCAGCGGCCGCGGGCACAAGGGTCAGAAGGCGCGTTCCGGCGGCGGGACCCCGCCCTGGTTTGAGGGCGGCCAGATGCCGATCCAGCGCCGGGTGCCCAAGCGCGGATTCACCAACATCAACCGCACGGTCTACCAGGTTGTGAACGTGGCCGACCTGGCCCGTTTCGAGGCCGGATCGACCGTGGAGCTCGCCGACCTGATCAAGTCGGGCCTGGTCAAGAAGCCGCAGCAGCCGGTCAAGCTGCTGGGCAAGGGGGCCATCGAGCACGCCATCACCGTCAAGGTTCACGCGGCCAGCAAATCGGCGATCGAGAAGGTTGGCCAGGGTGGCGGCAAGGTCGAGATCCTTGCCGGGACGGAAGCCGCTAAGGAGTGACCATGTTCAGTAAGATGGAGTCGATGTTCCGGATCCCGGAACTGAAGCGGCGCATCCTCTTCACGATCGGAATCCTCGTGATTTACCGCTTGGGCGGTCACATCACGGTTCCGGGCATCGACGGCAATGCTCTCTCGAACTGGTTCGCGCAGAGTCAGGCGGGAGGCCTCTTCGGCCTCTATGACCTCTTCGCCGGCGGCAATTTCAGCCGGGCGACGGTCTTCGCGCTGGGGATCATGCCCTACATCAGCGCCTCGATTATTCTGCAGCTCTTTGGAGCGGTGATTCCCTACTTCGAGCGCCTGCGCAAGGAGGGCGAGCAAGGACGCAAGAAGATCACCCAGTACACCCGCTACGGCACCGTGCTGCTGGCGCTGATCCAGTCCTACGGCATCAGTATCTATCTGATCAGCATGTCGGGACAGATCCCCGGGCTGATCTCGATGGGCCACTTCGGCTTTCAGCTCTTGACCATGCTCACCCTCACCTCCGGCACGGTGCTGGTGATGTGGCTGGGCGAGCAGATCACCGAGCGCGGGATCGGCAACGGCATCTCGCTGATCATCTTCATCGGGATCGTGGCGCGCTTCCCGCAAGAGTGGATGGCCACCTTCCGGCTGGTGCGCACGGGCGACATCAACATGCTCTTCCTGATCATCCTGATCGCCGGCATGATCGGTGTGACCATGTTCGTCGTGATGATGACCCAGGCCCAGCGCAAGATCCCGGTACAGTATCCGAAGCGTGTGGTCGGGCGCCGGATGGTCGGCGGGACGAGCACCCATATCCCGTTGCGGCCGAATACGGCCGGCGTGATCCCGATCATCTTCGCCCAGTCGATCATCGTGTTTCCGAGTACGCTGGGGAGCTTCTTCCCGGATAGCTTCCTGGTTCAGCAGGCGACCAACTGGCTTCTCCCGGGCCAGCCGCTCTACATCATCCTGTACTCGCTGATGATCATGTTCTTCGCCTACTTCTACACGGCAATCGTCCTCAATCCCGTGGATCTGGCCGAGAACATGAAGAAGCACGGCGGGTTCGTGCCCGGCATCCGCCAGGGCAAGCCTACCGCGAACTACATCGATCGGATCCTGACGCGAATCACCTTCCCCGGAGCGTTGTATCTGGCAGCCATCGCCGTTCTGCCCGACATTTTGATCTATCGGGCGGGCATGCCGTTCTACTTCGGGGGTACGAGCCTTTTGATCGTCGTCGGCGTTGCGCTCGACACTCTCCAGCAGATCGAGGGCCACTTGCTGGTTCGCCACTACGATGGATTCATGAAGCGCACCCGCCTGAAGGGCGGTCGGCGCATGTAGCTGGATAAGGAGATCAGGCACAGATGAGATTGGTACTGCTTGGAGCCCCCGGATGCGGAAAAGGAACACACAGCGCCTGGATGGTTGAGGAGATCGAGGTTCCTCAGATCTCGACCGGCGACATCCTGCGCGATGCCGTCAAGAACGGCACCCCGCTGGGTAAGCAAGCGCAGCAGTACATGGAGAGTGGCAAGCTCGTGCCCGACGAACTGATCCTGGACATGATGGGGCAACGTTTGGGTGAGGCCGATGTGCAGCGCGGCTTCATTCTGGACGGCTTCCCGCGGACGGTGGCGCAGGCCGAGGGACTCGGCAAGCTGCTCGCCGACCGAGACGTCCTGCTGGACAAGGTGATCCGGATCGACGTCGATGCCGGTGAGTTGATCGGCCGGCTCACGAGCCGCCGCGTGTGCCCGAACTGCAAAGCGGTGTACAATATTCATTTCAAACCGCCCAAGCAGGACGAGATCTGCGATGTGTGCGGGACGAAGATCGTCCAGCGGCCGGACGACACCGAGGAAACGGTACGCCAGCGACTGCAGGTCTACGAAGAGCAGACCGCGCCGTTGATCCAGTTCTACAGCCGACAAGGGCTGCTGGCCACGGTGGACGGCAATCGCGGATTCGAGGAGACGAAGGCCGGAATTCGGTCGGCGCTCGGACTCTAGGGGTATTCATGATTGCGACGAAGAGCCCATCCGAGATCGAACGAATCGCCGAGAGCGCGCGAATCGTTGGAGGGGCGCTGCGATTGGCCAAGCAGCGGGTGGCCGACGGCGCAAAGACCAGCGATCTGGATGCGGAGATCGAGGAATACATCCGATCGCAGGGCGCGGTGCCTTCGTTCAAGGGATATCGGGGCTTCCCGGCCAGTGCCTGCATCTCGATCAATGACGAGGTGGTCCATGGCATTCCGGGACCGGACCGGATCCTGCGCGCGGGGGATATCGTCAGCGTCGACGTCGGCGCGTACAAGGACGGTATGCACGGGGATGGGGCCTGGACCTTTCCGGTTGGGGAAGTGTCCAGTGAAGCCGCCGAGGTGATGAATGTCACCCGCTCGGCCCTGATGCATGGGATTCAGAAGCTGCGCCCGGGAGCGCGGTTGGGCGAATACTCGCACGCGGTTCAGACCTATGTAGAGCAGCGCGGTCACGCGGTCGTCCGTATGTTGGTGGGACATGGGATCGGGCGCAAGCTGCACGAGGAGCCGCAGGTTCCGAATTTTGGCGGACCCACCGACGGGCCCCTGCTCAAGGCCGGCATGGTGCTGGCCCTCGAGCCGATGGTCAATGTGGGCGGGTTCGATGTCATCACCCTGAAGGATGGGTGGACGGTCGTGACGCGCGACCACACGTTGTCGGCGCATTTCGAGCATACGGTGGCCATCACCGAGGAAGGTCCGAGAATATTGACCACCCCGGGGCCGGCAGATCCGGATGGGGCGCCGGCCGCCTGAGGCGGCAGCGGCGTGAGAGAGGCGGAAACGATGAAGGTACGGTCTTCGGTCAAAAAGATTTGTGAGCACTGCAAACTGATTCGTCGCAACGGCGTGATTCGCGTCATCTGCAAGCGGAATCCCCGGCACAAGCAGCGCCAGGGATGAGCCGGCAGCATCTGGGATAAAGAGGAGGTATTGCCTTGGCCCGTATCGCTGGAGTCGATCTCCCTAACGACAAGCGGATCGATACCGCGCTGACCTACATTTTCGGGATCGGACCCACGACCTCGAAGCGGATTTTGGCGGCCACGGGAGTGGATCCCACCATCCGCGTCAAGAATCTGCCCGAAGAGGATGCCGCGCGGCTCCGTAACGAGATCGAGAACAACTATCGGGTGGAGGGTTCACTCCACACCGAGATCGGGATGAACATCAAGCGCCTGATGGACATCGGTTGCTACCGGGGGATTCGTCACCGGCGCGGCATGCCGGTCCATGGCCAGCGGACTCACACCAACGCTCGCACGCGCAAGGGCCCGCGCCGTTCGTCCGGAACGGTCAAGAAGAAGAAGTAGGCACGATTTGGCTCGGGCCGGCCTGCGAGGGTCCGGCCGGCCGGGGCGACCGTCGTCGCGCGCGTCCGATCGGGCGCGCCCGCGGGGTTCTAGTCAGGTAGCCAGGAGGAACTCGCAAGGTGGCTCGAGAGAAGAGAACGCGGAAGAAGGATCGCAAGGTGGGGTTGACCGGTGTGGCGCACGTCCATGCCACGTTCAACAACACGATCATCTCCATCACCGATCCCACCGGTGCGGTGGCCTCGTGGGCCAGCGCCGGCAAGGTCGGCTTCAAAGGCTCGCGCAAGAGTACGCCCTTCGCGGCCCAGCTAGCGGCCGAAAACGCTGCCAAGGAAGTGCTGGCGATGGGCATGCGGCGCGTGGAGGTCTGGGTCAAAGGTCCAGGGCCGGGGCGCGAGGCCTCGATTCGCAGCCTGGCGGCAGCGGGCCTGGAGGTTTCGGCGATTCGCGACGTCACGCCGATTCCGCACAATGGTTGCCGGCCGCCGAAGCGGCGCCGCGTCTAGAGTTGAGGTGATCCCGTCCCGGACCGACGCGCGCAACGCGGGCGAGGGGCCCGGGTCGATTGAGAGGTCTCCCGGCCGGCGGGAACAGGAAAGCGCCGGCTCTGTTTGGAGGATTCGAATGGGTGTCTATCACGGTCCGAAGTGCAAGCTCTGTCGTCGTGAAGGAGTACGCCTCTATCTGAAGGGCGAGCGCTGCTACACCGACAAGTGCGGGATGGAAAAGAAGCCGTATGCCCCTGGCGAGCACGGCCAGGGCCGGCGGCCCCGCAAGCAAACTCAGTACGGGATCCAGCTTCGGGAGAAGCAGAAGGCCCGCCGGATCTATGGGGTCATGGAGCGGCAGTTCCGCAACTACTACCATGCGGCCTCCACGCGCACGGGCGTGACCGGCGAGACCATGCTCCAGCTCTTGGAGACCCGTCTGGACAACGTGGTCTTCCGCCTCGGGCTGGCGCCGTCGCGTGCCGCTGCGCGGCAGTTGATCCGTCACCGCCACTTCACCGTCAACGGCCGGACCACGGACATCCCGTCCTGTCAGATGAAGCCCGGCGACGTGGTGAAGGTCCGCCCGAAGAGCAAGAAAGTCGAACAGATCGTCGATACGCTCGAGAACCGCAGGCGCACCGAGGACCAAGCCTGGCTCGAGGTCGACGAGAAGGAATTGAGCGGGAAGGTGCTCCAATTGCCCGAGAGGGATCAGATTCCGGTGCCGATCCAAGAGCAGCTGATCGTGGAGCTGTACTCGAAGTAGTGAACCTCGGTCCGCTCCGGAGCACGGAGAGGCCCGCCAACTGGGAGGTGTTGAGGCATGAAATGGAAAGTCCTCCGACTGCCCCAGTCGTATACCCTGGATGAGACGGTCTCGAACGAGACCTTCGGACGCTTCATCATCGAACCGCTCGAGCGTGGCTTCGGCTACACGATCGGCAACACCTTGCGGCGCGTCCTCCTGTCCTCCCTTCAGGGAGCGGCCGTTGTAGCCTGTAAATTCAATCATAGCTCGGTCCTCCACGAGTTCTCGCCCATTCCGGGCGTGCTCGAGGATGCCACCGACATCGTGTTGAACCTGAAGCAGATCCGGTTCAAGCATCACGGTGACGGCCCGCGCACCGGCCTCTTCCAGGCCGTGGGCGAGGGCGTCATCAAGGCGGGCGACATGCAGATCTCCTCGGACGTGGAGATCCTGAACCCCGACCTTCACATCGCCACGATCAACAAAGATGGCGAGTTGCAGATCGAGGTCGAAGTGGGCACGGGCCGGGGCTACGTGACCGCCGAGGAACATCAGAAGGCGGGCCAGCGCCCCCTGGGCACGATCGTCCTCGACACCAACTTCAGTCCGATCACCCACGTGGCCTACGAGGTCGATGCGGCGCGCGTCGGCCAGCGGATCGATTTCGACAAACTCGTGCTCGACGTCTCCACCGACGGTTCGATCGTCCCGCAGGACGCGCTGGCCATGACGGCGAAGCTCTTGCGCGATCACTTCAACCTCTTCGTCACGTTCGAGGAGAAGTTCGAGGAAGAAGAGGAAGAGAAGGTCGACGAGGAATTCACCCGCATCAAGGCGCTCTTGGAGCGCAGCGTCGACGAGCTCGAACTCTCGGTTCGTTCGGCCAACTGCCTGCGGGCGGCACGTATCCGCTCGCTGGGCGACTTGGTCACGAAGTCCGAGGCGGAGATGCTGCAGTACCGCAACTTCGGGAAGAAGTCGCTGCGGGAGATCCAGGACCTGATCGAGAACATGGGCCTCCACTTCGGCATGGACGTGTCGAAGTACCTGGGCGTTCGCGCCGGGATGGATGAGGACCTGGAAGGCGCCGAAGAGTCGGTGGACGATTCGGACTACGTCGAGGAACCCACCAGCTAGAGAGAGGCGCCCCCGCCGTGCGTGCGGGGGGGAGGCTTCAAGGCGCCGAATTCGGCGGCGTCACGTTCGAAGGCGCTCCTTCGGGGGGCGCCGCGGGGCTTGAAAGGACAAGACGATGAGACATCAAAAGACCGGTCGCCAGCTAAGTCGTACGCACTCGCATCGCAAGGCGCTGATGCGGAATCTGACGACCGCGCTCTTCGAATACGAGCGAATCGAGACCACCCTGGCGAAGGCCAAAGAGACCCGCCGAGTGGCCGAGCGGTTGATCACGCACGCGAAGCGAGACGATGTCGCGTCCCGGCGCCTGGTGGCCAGGACGGTTCGCAAGCCCGAGATCGTCCAGAAACTCTTCACCACAATCGCGCCCTGGTACGCGAACCGGCCCGGCGGCTACACCCGCGTAATCCGTACGCGCGCGCGGTTGGGGGACGGTGGCGAGATGGCCATCCTGGAGTTGGTCAAGAGTGCCGAGCAGAAAGCCGCCGACCGCAAGGCGCGCGAGGAAGCCGCCAAGGCCGCGGAAGATAAGAAGGAAAAGAAGAAGAAGAAGGAGAAGTAGCCGGCGGGGTAGCACGCGAAGCCGGCCCCGGCCCCGGCCCCGGTCGCGGTCTCGGCTTCGGTCTCGGCTTCGGTCTCGGTCGCGGTCTCGGCCCCAGCCCCGGTTCTGGCCCTGGCCTCGGCCTCGCGGCGAGACCGCCGTCCACCCACCCTGATGTGGCGACGAATCAGGCGGCCCAGGAGCGAGCGCGAACGGCGAACGGCCGCGAACGGCGAACGGCCGCGAACGGCGAACGGCCGCGAACTGCGAACGGCCGCGAACAGCTACGTAAAGAGGCGGCTCCGCCAACAACAGAGCCAAGATTACGGGGGAGTGGAAAGCCGCTCCCCTTCCTGTATCCCGGACGGTTGGTTTGAGGGCCGGGCGAGGCAGAGCGGGACGATGCCGGGCCCTGCGATGCCGGGCCCTGCGATGCCGGGCCCTGCGATGCCGGGCCCTGCGATGCCGAGCCGTGCAATGCCGAGCCATGCGATGCAGGGCTAGCCATCGCCGGAGTTGGCCGCTAGGATACACAGTCAGGACTCAGACACATGTTCGCCGCAGTGTGATCGCGCCAGGATGGTGCGAGCGACTTGCAAGCAGGAGGCTTGTCATGATCTACCACCACCCACCGGGTCCGGGCAAATACCGGCTCTATGAGGCGCCCGATGGCGATCTCGGATCGAATGCCAGCGATGCGTCCGCGTCCGGTACCGGAGGAGAGGCTTCAGCCGGGCAGTCCCTTGGCACGCCGAGCGAATCAGGCGGCAGCGAGGGCGCCGACGTCTACACCCACGACGAGTCGCAGATGGCACCCGAGGAGGTTCCCGGACCGCCTCCCGATCCCGGGCAGCGCGGCTTCCGCGTCCGTGACTGCGCGCTCATCGCCATGGCCACCGGCCGGCGGGCACAGAACCTGCGCGAGCTGCGCCACATCCTGGCCGTGATCGACGAGAACAGCATCTACCACCACTTCTGGGGCAGCCGGCTGCGGGCGAGCTTCGACGATCCCGAGTACCAGCATGACTTCGCTTCCTGGGTCCACCGAGAGCTGCGCGACGGCCGGATGGCCGAGCAGCTCGGGGTGGTCGATCCCACCGACTTCGACACCCTCGAGGATCTGCGCCAGGAACTCCTCGACCTGATCGATGAACGGCTCGATGAGATGGAACAGGTTCCGTGGTCGAAGACCGACCACCAGTTCAATTTTCTGACCTCGCAGATCGTGATCTTCGATTCCGCCCTTGTCATGAACGAACCGCGTGAGCTGGCCGAGGCTGTGCCGGCGATGTCGCCCAGCAGCATCTTCTATCATGTGATCGATGCACGCCGGCGCACACCCGATTCGGTCGATGACTTCCGGGCCTGGTTGGGCGGTTTCGGCGATCAATACGCCGACCTTTCCGCAGCCATCGCCGAGATCGATCCGTTCTTTTCGACCTTGTCCGAACTGCGCGACGAATTGGGACATGTTCTGATCGACTACTTCCAGGGGGGGCGCCATGAGTGAGATTCTCGAGAAGTACACCCCTGTCGTGGGCATCGATGTCATCAACCAGCTCTACCAACTTGCCGAGCCTTTGAAGGGCAAGCGCGTCGTGCACATCAACTCCACCCGCGTGGGCGGCGGCGTGGCCGAGATCCTGACGAAGCTGGTGCCCCTCATGCAGAGTCTCGGGATCGAGACCCACTGGGAGGTCATTCGGGGGCAGGATGAGTTCTACCGCTGCACAAAGAACTTCCACAATGCCTTGCAGGGCAACATCGTCGAGATGCCGGACTCGCTCTACGCCGCCTACGAGGAAACCAACCGTGAGAACGCCGAGCGGTTACGTCCCCTGCTTCAAGACGCCGACCTGGTGGTGATTCACGACCCCCAGCCTGCGCCCTTGATCAACCACTTCCCCGATCGGGCCGGCAAGTGGGTGTGGCGCTGCCACATCGATGTCAGCCGTCCGTTCCGGCCCGTGTGGCGATACCTGCGCAAGCACGTGAGCGTGCACGATGCCAGCATCTTCTCGCTGGCCAACTTCGCCCAACCCTTGCCGCACCGGCAGTTTCTGATCTTGCCCAGCATCGATCCGCTGGCCGAGAAGAACATGGATCTGGAGCAGCGGGAGATCGACGAGGTCTACACGCAGTTCGGGATCGATCCCGAGCGTCCGATGATCGTCCAGGTCTCGCGTTTCGACCGGTTCAAGGATCCAATCGGTGTCATCCGTGCCTACCGGCTGGCCACCCAGTTCATCCCTGCCCTCCAGCTCGTGCTCGCCGGCGGCGGAGCTACCGATGACCCCGAAGGCGCCGCGGTGCTCGAGGAGGTGCGCGTGGCGGCCAGCGACGATCCGAACATTCACGTGCTGCTCTTGCCGGCGGATGCCAATCGCACGATCAATGCGCTTCAGCGCGCGGCGGACATCGTGGTGCAGAAGTCGGTAAAGGAGGGCTTCGGTCTTACCGTCACCGAAGGTCTCTGGAAGGGTAAGCCGGTGATCGGCGGCAATACCGGCGGAATCCGTCTGCAGGTGTTCAACCACCACACCGGCTTCCTGGTCGACACCCCCGAGGGTGCCGCCCTGCGCATCCGGTATCTGCTGCATCGGCGCGACCGGCTCGCAGAAATGGGGCACAAGGCCAAGGAGTTCGTGCGCGAGAACTTCCTGCTCACCCGGCACCTGCGCGAGTATTTGACCCTGTTTCTGGCGATGTTGCACAATCAAGGCGATCGCATCGAACTGGGCTAGTGTGCATGCGCGTGTGCTGTCAGCGTCTCGGCCAGCCGAGATCGCGTGCCTGAGTGCGCGCTGGCAGGATTTCGGACGGCCGGCGTTGCGTGCCTGAGTGCGCTGGTTGGGTCTTGGACAGCCGTGAGGTGCCCTGGGGATAGGAGGCTTTCTTGGATTCAGTGTGGTCTGCGCAAATCGGTGAGCTGTTGGATCAACTCCCTCAAGCGAGTGAGCGAGTGCTGCTGCTCGACTATGACGGCACCCTCGCGCCCTTCCGCCCAGAGCGGGATCAGGCCTTTCCCTATCCGGGGGTGCGGGAGATCCTCGCTGACATCGTGGCGTCGGATCATACACGGTTGATCATTGTGAGCGGACGGGCCATCGCCGATCTGTTGCCGCTTCTGGACTTGGATCCGTGCCCGGAGATCTGGGGTAATCATGGGTGGGAGCAGCGCGAGCCCGACGGCACCTATCGCATGCAGCCCATCGAGCCGTCCGACGCAGCCCTGATGCAGGAAGCCGAAGACAGTGTCGCCTTTCTGCGGGCCAGCATGGGCGATGCCGAGGAACGATTCGAGCGCAAACCGGCCAGCGTCGCCGTGCACTGGCGAGGGCTGCCGGAAGGGGCGGCCGAGGCGCTGTGCGGCGCGGTGGAGCAGTCCTGGGCGGTGCTGGCCAGCCAGGGCAACCTCGAGCTGCACCAGTTCGACGGCGGATTGGAACTGCGCCTGCTCGGCCGGGACAAGGGCGTCGTGATTCAGGAGATCACCGCCAAGCTCGGCGCCGAAAGCGTCGTGGCCTACCTGGGCGACGACCGCACCGACGAGGACGCCTTTCGGGCCCTGAAGGGCAAGGGCCTCGGTATCCTCGTTCGTCCCGAATGGCGCGAGACTGAAGCCGAAGCCCATCTGGTCCCTCCCGACCAGCTTCTGGCCTTCCTTCGGCAATGGCAGCACGCCGGGAGCGGACACGAGCATGGAGGAGGATGACGATGAACGAACCCACAGCGGGGGACCCTTCGACTGCCTGGCCCGACGGCCGGAACGACAACCGTTCCGATACCCGGTCCGAATTCCAATCCGATTCCCAGTCCGATGTCCGAGTTGATACCCGAGCCGACAGCCTAGCCGGCAGCTCGGCCGACCGCCCGGTCGGCCGCCGAGACGACCAAGAACCAGAGACTCCCGCCGACGCGCGGCTCATCACGGTGTCGAACCGATTGCCGGTGGTCCTGGAACGTGACGACAACGGCACCTGGGATGTTCGCACCGGATCCGGTGGCCTCGTCACCGCGCTGGCGCCGGTGCTGCGCAACCGCGGCGGCACCTGGATCGGGTGGCCGGGGGCGGTGGCCGATGGGGACGGGGTCGACATCGAGGAGCTGCTCGATCGGGCCGCCCAAGAGTCCGGCTACCAGCTACGGTCGGTCATGCTGTCGGCCGAGGAGCGTCTTAAGTTCTACCAGGGATTCGCCAACGAGATCATCTGGCCGCTCTTCCACGACCTTCAGACCCTCTGCGACTTCAATCCCTCCTACTGGTATACCTACCAGACGGTGAACCGCCGCTTCGCCCATGCTGTGACCGAGGCCAGCCGCCCCGGCGACTTCATCTGGATTCACGATTACCACCTGATGAGCGTTGCGAAGGAGCTGCGGGCCCTGGGGGTGAAAGCGCGCTGCGGTTTCTTCCTCCACATTCCCTTTCCGCCGCTGGATCTGTTCATGAAGCTGCCCTGGCGCTTCCAGCTCCTGCGCGACCTGCTCGAGTTTGACCTGCTCGGCTTCCAGACCATGCGCGACCGCCGAAACTTCGTTCACTGCGTCCGTACCCTGGTCAAGGATGTGCGCGTCAAAGCCCAGGGTTCCTACGCCACGATTCGCACCCAGAACCGTGAGGTGCGCGTAGGTTCCTTCCCCATCAGTATCGACGCGCGCGAGTTCGCCCGCCAGGCGGCCAGCCAGGAGGTGGCCGAGACGGCCTGGTACATTCACGAGGATCTTCCCCAGCGCAAGATCATCCTGGGCGTCGACCGGCTCGACTACACCAAGGGCATCCCGCATCGCTTGGACGCCTTTCGCTCGGCCCTGCGACGCTTTCCCGATCTGCACGAGAAGGTCACCCTGATCCAGGTGGTGGTGCCCAGCCGCTTCAACATCCCGCGCTACATGAAGCTCAAGACCGAGATCGAGCGTCTGGTTGGGGAGATCAACGGCGAGTTCACCCGCTCGGGTTGGGTGCCTATCCACTACATCTACCGCAGTCTGGACCGCCGCGAGTTGCTGGCTTACTACCGCACGGCCGAAGTCGCGCTCGTCACCCCGATCAAGGACGGCATGAACCTGGTGGCCAAGGAGTACTGCGCTTCGAACCTCGAGGGCAACGGCGTCCTGATCCTGAGCGAGTTCGCCGGTGCCGTGGCGCAGATGCAGCGCGGCGCGCTCTTGGTCAACCCCTACGACCTCGAGGGGGTGGGGGCAGCGATCTACCAGGCCATCCAGATGCCCGAGGACGAGCGCCGTCGCCGCATGGGCCGCCTCCGCGCGGGCATCCGCCGCCAGGATGTCTACTGGTGGGTGGACGCGTTCTTGCAGGCGGCCTTCGCCAAGCGGCTCGATCAGCTCCCGGTGCAGGAGGAGTACTTCCCCACGCCGAAGCTCGCGCCCTTGCCGTTCGCGCCCGAGCGGCGGATTCCAACCGGCGGTACGTACGTGGGGTAGACGGGCCTCTTATGTGCTGTGCGGCGGCTGGCGGCCGAGCACGATTGAGAGCCTGGCAGGGAGGATGGCCTTGGCGGCGTGCAGCATGTCCTGCAGCCGGAGTCTGCGATCAGGCCGCGACACACTGATCTCGAGCCTCCCTCAAGACCTCATCACGAAAGGCAGAATGAAGCTCCGCTGGGGTTCGCAAATCCACGCTGCGGCCCAGCATCTCTGTCAGCTCGCGCGCCAGCCTCGCCATCCCGAAGTATCCAATCCGTACACCTTCGTGGAATTCGACCAGAACATCGATATCACTGTCGGGGCCGAAGTCCTCGCGGAGAACTGAGCCGAACAAGGCGAGTCGCCCAATGCCATTGGACTGACAGAAGTCGTCCAGCTGGTGTTCGGGGATTTCGATCTGGCTTGCCATGAGTCAGGTGCCTCACCGAGTGACCCAGAAGGATGCTGGCAGCCAGCGCTCCGGGTTCGGGGAGCGCTGGCTGCACGAGAGACGGGTGGGGTTCGGGCGGACCCGATCCTCCCTGATCTTGCTGCGCCGCATCCCTGCTGTTCCCAGGACTGCGTGCCGAAGACCCACCCGGTAGCTGAAGGATCCGCTTCTGGCAGCCCCATCATAGAGCTGCGTCGGAGCCTGTCAAGCTACTCACTCGAGCGGTCTGCTCGGGCCGCGCGACCTCCGCCGCCGCGACGACTGGATACGATTCTCACTTGTGGAGATCGGTCGTCGGCAACACCGGCGCGCCCCAGTCCCGCAGGTCCTGGCGGTGGGAGAGGAGGATGATCTGCCGGGTCTCGGCCAAGCGGGACAGAGTCTCGCGCATCACGGCCAGACGCTCTTCGTCGAAGGCGAGGAACGGATCGTCCAAAAGCAGGGGCGGCTGGCGTCCTTCGGTCATGAGCTCGGCCACGGCCAGCCGCAGCGCAAGCGCCAGCTGGTCGCGGGCGCCCTGGCTGAGCTGGCGGGCCACGCAGGCGTGGCCATCTTCCTCGACGATGCGAATTGCGAAGGCGTCATCGAGACCGATCGCGCGGGCCGGCGTGCGCGTGATCTCGCGGAAGATTTCGGTGGCCCGATGCTCGAGCCGCTGCCGGTGGGTTTGACCGAACTCGACCTTTGCGGCCTGCAAGGCCTCGAAGGCCATCCGCAGCGCATCGCGCTCGACGAGAAGACGCTCCTCCTCCCGGCGCAGCGACTCGGCCTCCAGCTCGAGCACCGCCACGTTGCCCACGCGGCGCCCCTCGGCGCGGGCGTCGGCGGTGTGCGCCTGGAGCTGGTCGCGGGATCGCGTGAGCTCCTCCAGGCGGCTGCGGCCGGCCTCGACCTCCCTGTCCATCGCCTCGAACCGCGCCTGCAGATCCTCGGGTTCGGCGCCGGTGAGCTCGCGGAAGAGCGGGTACTGCTCCTCCATCTCGTGAAGCTCAGAGGCGATGCGGTGGCTTTCGGTTCGCAGCTCCTCGGCTTTGATCTCCAGATCGCGCAGCGTCGCGGCATCGCGCGATTGGAGCATAGCCAGGTACCGGGCGGCCAGCTCCTCGCGCTTGCGCCGAAGCGTGCTCGCCTGGGCGAGCCGCTCCCGCGCCCGGGCCGCATCGCCGCCGACCGGCTCCAGATAGGGGGCGGCCTCCTCGCGCGCGGCCTCCAGACTCGCCTGCAGCTCCTTGCGCTCGGTCGCGAGCGCCTCCCGGGCTGCCACGCACTCGGCCACTAGCGTCTGGGCCTTGCTGCGCTCCTCGCTCAGTTCCTTGAAGCGCGTCGCGGCGGTCTTGATGTCCTCGGGCTCGGTCTCCAACGTGAACGGCCGGCAGGCCTCGGACAGCTCGGCCACCTCGGCGGTGAGCTGGGCGCGGCGGGTGGCGTCGTCCTTGTCGGTCTCAAGCAGTGCGTCGCGGCGGGCCGTGAGGTCGGCCACGCTCACGGCCGCAGCCGCAAGCGCCTCGGCCTGCTCGATCCACTCGTCCCACCCGGCGGGTTCGATGGCCTCCAGCCAGCTGCGAAGCTCATCGCCGGTCGCCGGGGCCGGTTCGCCGGCGATCGCCGCGGCCGCCGCGGCCGTCTCCGCCAGCCGGACCGCCTCGGCCCAACTCGCCGGCAACTCCGCCACCGGCACGCCCGCGCCGCCCGCGGGACCCAGTTCGGCGGTCACGTCGGCCAGGCGGGGCCGGATCTCGGCGAGACGACGCTCGGTCTGCTCGAACACCTGAATCGCTTCGGCGGGGTTCTCGCCCAGCTCGGCGGTCTGCTCCAGGAGATCGCGCAGTTCGTCCTCGGCCCGCCCGAAGGCCGCCCGGGCTTCACCCAGCTCCTCTTCGCTGGGTGCGAAGACCTTCTGGCGTGCATGGTCGTCCATGTGCTGGCGGTAGTTGCGCAGCTGGCTCCGCAGGTCGGTGAGCGCCTCCAGGTCCAGGGAGGTCAGATCGAGCTGGCCCTCGCCGGGCCGGCTGGCCTCGCCGAGCTGGCGGTCGAGATCGTCGATGGTCCGCTGCACCGCGCTCAAGCGCCCCCGCGCCAGCCCCACATCGTGGCTGACCTTGCCCTTCCCCTGCCGGAACCCCACGTAGCCGGCCGCCACGGCCGTCACGATTCCCAGTCCGGCCGCCAGGGCCACCTGGGCACCGCCGGTGAGCGCATGGCCCAGCAGCGCGCCGACCAGGGCGCCGCCCAGCAGGCCCAATGCGGCCGGGATCCCCACCAGCCGCACCAGGCCGCGCCGCAGTTCTTGCTCGTCCTGATCCATACGCCTAAGGAGCTGGGCTTCTTCCTGCAAGCCGCGCACCTTCTGGTCGACCTTCTCGGCAATCACATCCCAGCAGTTCTCGGGACTGTCGGGGCCCAGGTAGGCGGCGATCTCATCCTCGAGCTCGTGGACCTCCTCCATGCGCTCATCGTAGGTGCGCATGCGGCTCTCGAGGTCCTCGAGCCGCCGGCGCGCTGCCTCGAGTTCCTGCTGGTGCAGCGCGCGCCGGTCCCCGAACTGCGCCGCCGCCGCTCGCTGCTCGGGGCTCGCCGCGGCCATCGCCTTCAGGGGCCCGGCCAGCCGGGCCTCGAGCGCCGCGGCCTCCTTCGCGAGCGCCTCGGCCTCCTCGGCCCGCGCCAGGCGTTGGGGGAGGGCCTCCCGCAGCGCCTTGAGACGCGCCGCGGCGCGCACCATGCCGCGGGCCAGATCGGCCTCCGGATCCAGGGCCGCCCAGGGCCGCAGGGTCTCGAGCCGCTCGTTCGCCGCCGAGAGGTCGGCTTCGATCCGCGCGAGTTGATCATCGAGTTCGCCGAGTTCCCGAGCAGCCTGGCGCCAGCGGGCATGGTCGCGTTCCAGATGAGGATGCTCGTAGAAAGCAGCGATGTGAGGGTCGGCGCCGGGCTCTTCGTCGGCCAGCTGCTGCTCCAGCGCCGCGCGGCGTTCTCCGAGCACCCGGGCCCGCGCGTCCAGTTCGGCGAGGTCCTCGGCCTGGTGGACGAGTGCGCCCAGCCGTTCCCGTAGCGCCTCGGTGTCCAGATCAGGCGCGGCGTATTCGGGGAAGGAGGCGGCTAGCTCCGCCTCGGCGTCGCTGACCTGCCGCTGCTCGCTCTTGGCGGCGGTCAGCGCGTTCTCGAGATCGACGATCTGCTCACTCATCCCGCGCCGGTCGCGCCGGGCGCGAATCCAGCGGTCCCAGGCGTCGCGCAGGGAGCGCGACTTCGCAAGGGTGTCCTCGGCTTCGGCGATCTCCTGACGGAGCGCCTCGAGCTGCTCGGCCACCCCGTGCAGCTCATCGAGCGTGCGGCGGGAGTCCTCCAGGCGGCGGCGGATCTCCACCTGCTGTTCGCGCAGCTCCTCCAGGCGACCGGCCTGCCGGCGGTTGAGCGCGCGGGTGCTGCCGGGCCGGATCAGGCCGGCGTCCTTGGTGGCCTGGGTGATCTCGGAGAACTGGTCGAAGAGGGTGGTCAAGATCTCGCGCACGTCGCGGCCGCTGCCGCTTAGCAGGCCCTGGACCGAGGCGGGCACCTGACGCGAGCGGAAGTCGGCTTCCTCGGGCGAGCGGTCCTCGGGATCCTGGGTGAGGGAGTAGATGAGCTGGAAGAGCTCGGCGTCGTCGAGGCCCAGCAGCTCGCGCAGGTGCGCGCGGTAGCGCCTCACCGAATCCCCCCGCGCGCTGGGATTGTGCTCATCCTCGAACAGCGGTGCCCAGGCCGAGGCGTCCGGGTCCGGAGGAACGGCCGCGATCCCGCCTCCGGTCCCGTTCTGCGAGTCCCGCCCGTCTTGGCCTATCGGCGCGACCGACCAGCGTACCTCGTGGGTCGCGAAGTTGCGCCGGATTCGGTGCCAGCTCGTTTCATCACACAGGATGATCTCACCGCGGAAGTGCAGCGGCTCCGACCAGGATCGGAACCGTGCGGTGCCCCACTCGTTGGGGTCGCTGCTCTTGGGCAGCCCGAAGAGGACGGCGGTCAGTCCGGCCAGGAAGGTGGTCTTGCCGCTCTCGTTGGCGGCCACGAACGTGTTCAGTCCGGGCTCTAGCGCAAAGGCGGCCGGGCGGCCGTACAAGCCGAATCCCTCGAGCTCCAGCTGATGGATCCGCACACTCATGACCCATCCCCAAACGCGGCCAAGCCCTTACGCATGGCCAAGCGGAGCCGGGCGAGCTCGTCTTCGTCGCCGGCGCAGGCCGCCATCTGCGCGCGCAGCTTCTGCACGAAGAGGCCGCGCAGCGTGGGTTGCTGCTCCAGCGCGCTGAGTTCGTCGTCATCGATCCGGATGCTCTGGTCCTCGAGCTCGAAGTGAAAGCACTTCGTCCCCAGCCGGCCGCGCAGCTCGGCCGGGTCGTAGTCGGGCGGGCGCGTGCCGAACAGCTCGAGCGCGAGAATGCGATCGGCGTCGAGATCCCGCTCGACTTCGGCGACCAATTCCTCCTGCGATGCGAAGCGCGAGAGATCGATCGCGCGTGACTCGATCCGGCGCACCGGCACCGGCACGCGCTCGATCTCCGGCCGCCCACCCGGGAAGGCAACCAGCGTGAGCGTGTCGACGCCGGGGTCATCGAACCCCTTGCCGTTCAGGGTTCCGGGGTAGACGGCTTGCCCCCCGGAGAAGGCGTGCTCGGCGGGCTTGTGAATGTGGCCCAGGGCCGCGTAGGTGACGCCCGACTCGCCGAGCACTGGGCGGTCGATCCGATAGGAGCGATCCGAGGGGTCGGCATCGAGCGTGCCGTGCAAGACCGCGACGCGGACGCAGGGTTTGGCGGTGGGGGGTGCGTCGCCGGGCCTGCCTTCGCCGGCCCTGTCCTCGCCGGTTGCGTCCTCGGTAGGTGCGCCGGGTGCCGCCTCGTCGTCTTCGCTGCCGAAGACCGCAAGGCGTTTCGGGCTGAGGCCGGCGGTGAAGGCCATCGCATAGATCTCGGCCTTGATCTCGCCCAGATCCACCACGGCCACCCGTTCGGGCTGCGGGCAGGTGACCAGGATCCCGGGCCAGGAGTCGGCCTGGCGGCGATAGACCGAGTCGGGGTAGCTGTATTCGTCGTGGTTGCCGGGCACGGTCACCAGGGTCCGGCCGTTGGCGGGGACTCGCGCGAGCAGCGCCTGCACCCGGCCGGCCAACTCGCGGTCCGGATCGTGACGCTCGAAGAGGTCGCCGGCGATCAGCACCCCGGCCACCTCGTGGGCGTCCTCGGTGGCGTAGGCGACAAGCCGCTCGAGGACCTCCAGGATCTCCCGCGCCCGCTGGGGCGCCTTCGGCCCCAGATAGCGATGCGCGAATCCGAGGTGTAGATCCCCTATGTGCATCAATTTCTTCATGTTACTGCAGGCGTTCCTCCCGGTCACGGGCGGAGGACCGAGCGCCGCACCGTGGTTTTTGCCGGCGTCCGGTCGGTAGGTTGCTTATACTCCGGCCCGCGGAACGCGGCAAGGGGAACCGAGCGAGCGGGCGGGCAGGCGTGGCAGCCAAGGCCCCCCCGAACAGGGCTTTTGCCAGCTTGACCCCGAGGGGAGCGATTGGGTATGCTCCCTGATCTGTGATCTTGCGGCACGGTCCACAGCGGGCTGGCCGATCATGATCTAGAGAGCATTCCTCGGTAGCTCAATTGGTAGAGCATGCGGCTGTTAACCGCAGGGTTGTAGGTTCGAGTCCTACCCGGGGAGCCAGACAATCAGCAGCGGAATTACCGCGTCCATATAGTTAACGGAGAACCCTGAGAGCGAGAGCTTTTGGGGTTTCTTCGTATCCCGCACCCGCTAGGGGTTTTGGCACCGGTGCCGTGATCCTGCCCGATTCTCTATTCCGCGAGAGAGGGACTGGGGTCAGAAGGCAACCCCCACGTTTGCGACCGGATCCCCGGCGAATGGGCCAAAACTCTCCGACTCTCTGTTGAACAACCCGCCCTGGGTTAACAACCCTGTTCCCTTTGCACCCCAATCCGACACTACGAACCCGCACGACGTATATATCTAGTAGAGAGAAGACCCAACCCAGCCGGACAGCGAGTTGGCCGTAGAGCGGAGGCCGCTGTGGGCGCATCCAAGAGGAGGCCCACCATGCTGCCTTCGATCGACGATCCAGGCCGTCTGACTCCCGACGCCCGCCGCCGCGAGCTTGCTGCCATCCTTGCCCGAGGCATCCTGCGCATGCATCTGGCCCGCCAGCGGGAGGCCGAGATGCCTACACCCGGACCCGCCGAGCACGCTCCCGATCCGTCCCACAAAGAAGTTGATGTGTCCGGCACAACTCGCCCTTGTGAGACCTAGTGGTTAGCGCAACCGAGAACACGAGAGGAGGGCAGAGCATGGCATTGAATGTCGGCAAGGAGTTGGCCGCACTGGAGAAGATGGCCATCGGGGATCTGCGCGGGCGCTACGCCGAGGTCTTCGGCGAGGCCACAGCATCCCGGCACAAGCAGTACCTGATCCGCCGCATCCTGTGGAGGCTGCAGGCCAACGAGGAGGGCGGCCTGTCTGAGCGGGCCCGGCGACGGGCGAAGGAGCTTGCCGCCGGCTCCGACCTGCGGCTGACCGCTCCGAGGGTGAAGGCGTCGGACCCGAGCGGTGAGACGAAGGTCGCCACGATCCAGGTGACCCACGATGACCGGCTTCCGATGCCAGGTACCATCCTCACCCGTCACTACAAGGGCCGGTTCGTTGAAGTGCGGGTGCTACCTGACAGCTTCGAGTACGAGGGCGAGGTTTACAAATCACTGACCGCCGTGGCCCGAAAGGTCACCGGCACCCACTGGAACGGCTATCACTTCTTCAAGCTGAACAGGAAAGGACGCGAGAATGGCTCGGAAGCAAAGTGACACCCCCACGGTCCGCTGTGCGGTCTACACGCGCAAGAGCACCGAGGAGGGGCTCGAGCAGGAGTTCAACAGCCTGGATGCGCAGCGTGAGTCCGCCGAAGCCTACATCGCCAGCCAGCGGGGGGAAGGCTGGACCTGCCTGCCGGAGCGCTACGACGACGGGGGCTACACGGGCGGCAACATGGGACGCCCGGCGCTCAGGCGGCTCATGGCCGACATCGAGGCGGGCGGGGTCGATTGCGTCGTGGTCTACAAGGTCGATCGGATGTCGAGAAGCCTCCTCGATTTCACCCGCATCATGGAGACGTTCGAGAAGAAGGGCGTCTCGTTCGTCTCTGTGACCCAGCAGTTCAACACGACCAGCTCCATGGGGCGGTTGACCCTCAATATCCTGCTCTCCTTCGCCCAGTTCGAGCGCGAGATCATCTCGGAGCGAACACGGGACAAGATGGCCGCCGCCCGGCGCAGGGGTAAGTGGTCCGGCGGGCGGCCGATCCTGGGCTTCGATGTCGATCCCGGAGGGGGGCGCCTCAACGTCAATGAGGATGAGGCAGAACGGGTCCGGTCCATCTTCAACCTCTACCTTGAGCACCAGTCCCTGCTGGCCACGGTCCACGAGCTGGACGCCCGGGGGTGGACCAACAAGCGCTGGATCACGAAGAAGGGCCACGAGGCGGGCGGACACGCCTTCAGCAAGCATAGTCTTCATGGTCTGCTGACCAATGTGCTCTACATCGGCAAGGTGACCTACAAGGACGAGGTTCACGACGGCGAGCATGAGGCCGTGGTGGATGGGGCGGTCTTCAACCGGGCACAGAAGCTGCTCAGGCGAAACGGCGCAGCGGGATGCACGCACATTCGGAACCGGTACGGAGCGATCCTGAAGGGGCTCCTGCGATGCGCGCCCTGCGGATGCGCGATGGTGCCTACCCACACGGTCAAGAATGGTCGGCGCTATCGGTACTACGTCTGCTCGAAAGCGCAGAGGCGAGGCTGGCACACGTGCCCCTCGAGGTCGATCCCGGCCCAGGAGATCGAGAGCTTCGTCATCGACCAGGTGCGCGGCATCGGGCAGGACCCCACGTTGGTGCGCGAGACGCTGGAGGAGGCGCAGGCACAGGCCAAAGCACGCAAGAAGGAGCTGGAGGCGGAGCGGCGCAGCCTGGAGCGGGAGTTGGGCAGGTACGACTCGGAACTGCGGAAACTGGCAGTCCGAGCCAACACAGACACCGTCGCCACGGATCGCATGGCCGACCTGCAGGATCGCATTCGGAGGCTGGAACAGCGTGGAACCCAGATCCGGGAGGAGCTGATTGGCCTGCAGCGGGAACAGGTTGACGGGGATGAGGTTGCGCGGGCCCTGGCCGCCTTCAATCCGGTCTGGGAGGCCTTGGCCCCGCGGGAGCAGGTCCGGGTTACCGAGCTGCTGGTCGAGCGTGTGGACTATGACGGAGCGACGGGGACGGTGTCGATCAGCCTGCATCCGGCAGGGATCAAGATGCTGTCGAGCGAGATGGGGGAGGCATAGGCATGGCAGCGGGCCTGACGATCACCAGACAGATTCATTTCCGATGCGAGCGGCGCGGCCGCAGGGTGCTGGAAGAGGGAGCGATCCCGGCCCCGCCCGCGCAGAAGTCCGTGCCCCGCATCTCGCGCCTCATGGCCCTCGCGATCCACATGGACGAGTTGGTCCGCCGGGGCGCGGTGGTCGACTACGCAGAACTGGCCCGGCTGGCCCATGTGACCCGCGCACGCTTGACCCAGATCATGAACCTGCTCCACCTCGCGCCGGACATCCAGGAGGCGATCCTCGAGCTGCCGTGCGCGGAGGGCAGTCGGGGCGGAGTCGGGGAGCGGATGGTCCGTCCGATCGCGGCCGTTCCCGACTGGCAAAGGCAAAGGAGGATGTGGCGTGACTGTATGAGTCGCTTCTGGTGATCTTGGCAATACCTGCCGGACTCGGGATCTGACCGCCAGTCCCTTCCCCTCGATCAGACTTTGCTTCTCTTCTCACCATGTACGCCGCGAAGGATTCGCTGGGATCACCTGTGGACTTGACTCCACGACACCCCCTAGCGGAGTTTCTGCTTGCACATGTGTCTACCAGGCAACGGCTAGAACATAGCAGCACTCCCTGAAGGCTTTGGGGCGATATCCGCCCAAATGAGGCAGGAGGTATCATGGGGCGAGCATCTGGCAGCTGGCGACCGCGCAGGAGACGGAAGCCGTGCACCGTTCCGATACACGATCCGCTCGGACTTGAGGGATTCGACATTCGCTGCGAGACATTGAAGCTGTCCGAGATGTCATCGTGGTTTGATGAGATTGCGGTCCAGTTGGACAAGCGATGGGCTCTGGTCGAGAAACTCAAGTGGAAGGACCTAGCTGCAAAGCTCGAAGAGAAGCGCTGGCGTATCAAGACGCAGTCAGATGTGGAGATATGGCGCGAAGAACAGCGACAAGACCATGAGTGGCGTCTGAGACTCCTCGACGGGAACAGCCCTGAAGGCAAGCTCTACAGCGCGTTGTGTAGACTTAGCCTCGACAACATGTACTTCAGGCCGGATCCGGGTGGGTTCGAGAAGATAAGCGACCTGTTGCTAACGATGCTGGATCTGATGGAGTTTCCGGATCCGTTTCGCCCGCCTGAGCTTCGCACGCATGTAATCCTACCCGGAACCACTGAGATGCGACCGGAGGCACAACGCGATGAGCGTGGTGCCTTGTTCTATGTGCCCCAGGACGGAATTGTGCTTCCGCGACGCTACAGCAGAGAACGAGCCTATAGAGCGATCAGGCAGTTCATGGATGGTCGTGATAAGCAGTACTGGAAGGACGTCAAATGGCATGCCAGATCAATGGCTTCTGAGTCCGTAGGAGCCCTCATCAAGCATCCCAATCCCGAGGCGGTTGAGAAGTTCTTCGGACAAGTGTCAATGACGCTGATCCGCACGCTCCGTTATCCGATGCTCAACCTGTTTGAGTGCATGGGAGTACGCGCGCCAGCAATCACCAAGGCGCAAACGAAAAGGGCCAGTGCGCGATACGACGATGTGTACCGCCTGGTGAAGCGGCTGGATCGCACCAAGTCCGATTCAGCGATGATGGTGAAGGTGTCCGATCAAATGGCGGCTGAGTTCAGGAAGCTGCGAGACAATGGCCTCCCACCAAAAGAGATCGCGCTGACTATGATCATCGACGATCTGGAGTTGAGCATTGGGCCCGATGCCCTGTGGCGACACATCAGGGAGTACCGAAAGGAATCGAAGCTTAAGTAGCGGCCACGATCTAGCTCAGCAATCTTTCTCAGATCCATTGCTATCCTCTGAGTTCCCGCTTGCGCGCTCAGCGTAACTGCCTATTTGGAAATATTATACAGCCGCAAAACGGGAAGCATCCCGCGCCTCGTTCACCATCGGGACACAACGCATTCCACTCTACTCTCCTCCTGGCAGCGCGAAGGAACTCTCCTCCGCAGCAGGCCATGAAAGGAGGATTGATAGTGGACATGAGCCCGAATCTCGATGTCAGACGTCTTGCGACCATGCTGGGCGTGCACCCCAAGACCATCTACCGCTGGGTTGGGTCCGACCCACCCCGAATCCCCCATTTGCGCATTGGGCGTCTAGTGCGCTTCGAGCCCGCGAAGGTGAAGAAGTGGATGGATGGGCAACGACGCGATGGGTAGCACGCAAGGGCATTGGTGAACACCTGCGCATTGGAGACGGACGATGCCGCTGGACGTCCGTCCGGCAATCCCGCCCCAGGGAATCCCTATAACCGCGCATATGAGCGCAAGAGGAGATACTCGATGACGAATCAAACCACCAAGGCGACATTGACTCCTGCCCGTCGGCGCCTGATCGATGTGATGCAACGGCTTGGATTCGGAACAATCTACGACCTGATCATCCACAACGGTGAACCAATCCTCGACCCAAGCCCCCGTAGAGTTCGCACCGTGAAACTGTGCGGAGAGAATGGGCCACGACCTGAAGTCAATCGTGAGGACTTTACCTTGAAGGCTGAGGTTCGCGACCTTTTCGCGCAATTCGATTCCATGAAGAACGGAACGATCCTCTTGCTGAAAGTGCAACATGGCCTGCCCATCACATATGAAGTGGAGGAAGTAGCAGCCTAGCGAAAGGGTCAACTCCATTAGCTCATATATCAACGTCAACCGACGTCTAACCGGCCGCGAAGCGGAGGTGGATGTGGTGTCGCTGACACAGCGGACCTACATCACCCCGACTTCGTGGCCGGCTTCTGCTTTGTGCGACACCTCTCCACCTCTCCTCGCGCCAGAGGGGTGGGAGCATTGGAACACTCAAATCATGAGGATTTCGATTCATGCGCGAAAGATCTAATCCGCCGCAAGGCACGACATCATGCCCGAATAGCCGGATTGACCCGAGAGGATGGGGAGGATCTGCAACAAGAAATGGCACTGGGCCTAATGCTTCGCCTGCCGCAGTGCGATCCATCGCGAGCGAGCCCTCGAACCTATGCGTCTCTTGTGCTCGATGGCATCGCCGCCGACTTCAGCCGATCCAGAAGGCGCAAGAAACGAGACTGCCGCTTGGAAAAGCACTCGTTGGACGAGCGCATCGGCGACGGTGAAGGGGGCCGTGTGAGGCGCGGTGAGCTGATCAGTCAGGACGAGTACGAGTTCGATCTCGGGAACTACACCAGCACTGCGATCGAACGCGAGGACATGCGCTTGGAAGTATGGGCTGTCGTGCGCGAGCTTCCGCCGGATCTGCAGGAGGTGGCGATGCTTCTGATGAAGCACTCGGTGTCGGAAACCGCGCGAACTCTCGGTCTCCACCGAGACACCCTGTACAGGGACAGAATCCCCAAGCTTCGGGAGTTCTTCGAGGACCGGGGGCTCAAGGACCACATCTAGCCGAATCCGACAGTTCGCGACGGCACGACGTATATATGTAGTAGGGGCGTGACCCCGCAAACAGAAAGGAGTGGAATGTGAATCATCGAGAAGTCCGACGTTACACGTTCAAGACGACGATTCCCGCTGGGGACGTTGAGGAAACCCTGCTTCTGGCAGTCCTTGCCGCCGAGGGATTGCACGGCCAGTCGCGGGTGCGCCTGGAGGCGGCCTACGACTTCGACCACGAGCGGCATGCCTGTGTGATCGACTGTGGGTCGGATGTCGGCCGTGACATCTGCCGTGTCTTCACGGGCTACGCGATCCGAGAGTTGGGCGAGGACGCCTTCAGGGTGTCGCGAGCCAACTCTCTGCAAACACAACCGGTGGCGAGCGCGGCATCGTGATCTGCGCGGGCGCCCACAGGGACCGGGATGTAGCCGAGGCCACGTCGGGCTGTCTCCGCGCTGCTTTGGAGTACGCCCGCCGTGGCTGGTGCGTTCTGCCACTACACAGCATTCGGGCAGGGCGTTGCACCTGTGGTTCTTGGGCCTGTGAGTCTCCTGGCAAACACCCGGTCGCGGAACTTGTCCCGCACGGACTCCGCGAAGCATCGGCAGAGGAGCGTGACATCCGCGCCTGGTGGACCTGCTGTCCCTGGGCAAATGTTGGGATCCGGACCGGCGTGGAATCGGGCATCGTGGTAGTCGATGTCGATGATGGTGGTGAAGAGACGCTCAAGCGGCTGCAGGATGAGCACAGCCCACTACCCGAAACTCTGACCTCGCGTACCGGAAGCGGTGGGCGCCACCTGCTGTTCGAGCACCCCGGCGGGAGGATCACAAACAAGGTCAAGGAAGCCGGTCTGGGTCCAGGACTCGATGTGCGGGGTGATGGTGGCTACATCGTTGCTCCACCAAGCGAGCATATCGCGGGCGGATACGACTGGGAAGAGGTGGGTATGGAGATCGCTCCGATGCCGGGTTGGCTCTTTGACCGCCTGCGTGGTCCCGAATATTGCCAGCGCACCCCGTACTCCCCAATGCACCCTCCGCCAAGCCACGACGGTGGCGGAACCGCCTATGGCAAGAAGGCGCTGGAGGAGGAGTGCGCCCTAGTTCGAACTGCGGCCCAAGGATCCCGGAATCACACGTTCAACAAGGCGGCCTATTCCATTGGACAGCTTGTAGGAGGTGGAGAGATCGATCAGCAAATGGCCGAGGAAGGATTGTCTGTGGCAGCGCGCGACACTGGACTCCGCGAAGATGAGATCCGGGCAACGCTACGCAGTGGTCTAGACGCAGGGATGAAGCAACCGCGGACCTGTGCATCCCGAAAACGTCATCTGCGTCGAGCTGGCGTGCTGATTCCCGGAAA
>CAZNJE010000052.1:0-23981 GCA_964573295.1 uncultured bacterium
AGGCAAGGTCAAGGTCAAGGTCAAGGTCAAGGTCAAGGCAAGGTCAAGGTCAAGGCAAGGTCAAGGCAAGGTCAAGGTCAAGGTCAAGGTCAAGGTCAAGGCAAGGTCAAGGTCAAGGCAAGGTCAAGGCAAGGTCAAGGTCAAGGTCAAGGTCAAGGTCAAGGCAAGGTCAAGGTCAAGGTCAAGGCCTTGCCGAGTCAAGGCTAAGGCTAAGGCTTGACACCTACTTTCGCACTGGGATAAGCTGACTCGGCTTGAGGAGAGGTGGCCGAGTGGCTGAAGGCGGCACATTGCTAATGTGTTGAGGGTGAATAGCTCTCCGCGGGTTCGAATCCCGCCCTCTCCGCGGTTTGTGCGCCCGTAGCTCAATTGGATAGAGCGTCTGACTACGGATCAGAAGGTTGGGGGTTCGAGCCCTCCCGGGCGCGCAGCGATATCCCGTCGCACTCGCCTGCCGATGGCGCAGATTTTCCCCTTCGGCCTCATCCAACAGATCATGCGATGACGGAGGTAGCCATGATCCGCAAAGCGTTCCTGCCGATTGCGCTGGGCGTCCTGGCCACGCTGACTGCCTTGACCTTGATGGCGGGTTGCCAGTCAGCCCCTCACTCCGGTTCGGCGACCTCGCCGGCCACATCCCGCTCGCGGTATGCAATCGAGTTCGACTCGCTGAGGGTTGTGGGCTATCTCGGATTGGCTTCTTCGGCCGGGGACAACCTGGCTCTGGAGATCATGACCCCGCGTCTGGAAAAGGCCCTGGCCGGTGGCGAGTATCCATTTGTCTTGATGCGCCCCGAACAGGTGGCGGCCACCGCCGGACGATTCGGTTTGACCAGCCTGTACCAGGATATTCTCGACTACTGGAACGACAGCAAGCGAATGCACACGCTGAAAGTGCAGGAATTGTGCGAAACCCTGGGGTTCGACGCGCTCTTGGGCGCGAATGTTGAGGAATGGAGTCAGGTAGAGCCCACGCCCGGCAGCGCGACCCCGGCGGCGACCCGGATCTCGCTCATGCTTGAGATCTACTCGGCCGAAACCGGACGGCGCGGCTGGCGTGAGCGGGTCAGCAGGACGATCGAGGCCGAGCAAGCGGCCAGCACCACAATGAACACCGGGAGACAGGACCACGGCATCGCCCGGGTCACCACTGCCGGCGCCGAGCCGCCGCGCTTCGAAGAGGTCGCCGACGAGGTGGCGGCCAAGGCGGCCGAAACCCTGGCCGAGGCGGCGGGGTCATAAGGGGTGAGCAGTTTCGGTGACGACGCCTATTGGATGGAGAAGGCGCTCGGTGAGGCGCGCGGCGCCTTCGATTGCGGCGAGGTGCCGGTCGGCTGCGTGATCGTGGCCGAGAACCGGCTGCTGGGCCGGGGCCACAACCGGGTCGAGAGCTTGCAGGATCCGACCGCGCACGCTGAGATCTTGGCGATCTCGGCCGCGGCCGGCACAGTGGGCACCTGGCGGCTCACGGGGGCCAGTGCCTTCATTACGGTCGAGCCATGTGCCATGTGTATGGGTGCGTTCTACCTCGCGCGCGTGGTCCGGGTCGTCTATGGTACACGCGAGCCGAAGTTTGGAGCTTGCGGTTCTCGGCTGGACTTGACGAGGGCCGAAGGTTTGAATCATACTTTGCGCGTGGAAGGAGGGCTGCTCGCCGAAGAGGCGGCAGCCCTGATGCGACAATTCTTCAAGTCGTTGCGTGCGTGAGCCTGCTTGTGGACTTGTGGAGATGCATCGGTTCTGCGGTGTAAGATTGCGCGGAGAGGTGTCCGAGTGGTCGAAGGAGCACGCCTGGAGAGCGTGTAGGGGCTTACGCCCCTCCTGGGTTCGAATCCCAGTCTCTCCGCCAGTTTTTTGCCCCCGTAGCGATTGGCTGCTTGCCACGATCGCACCGGCGCGCTAGAAGTCTTTGGGCCGGCGGTGATGCCGGCTGATTCGGGGCTGTAGCTCAGCTGGGAGAGCGCCTCGTTCGCAACGAGGAGGCCGGCGGTTCGAGCCCGCTCAGCTCCAAGGCTCCCACATACGGGATACACGTTTCGGAGCCGTGCTAGATGGGGAGTTAGCGGTGCCCTGTAGCCCGCAATCCGCTATAGCGGGGTTGAATTCCCTTCTTAGATCCCGATTCCTTTTCCATACCTCCGACTCGGAGCGTTGAGGATCAGGCCCTGCGCAACGGTGGACTGCCCAACCCCGTCAGGACCGGGAGGTAGCAGCGGTAAGTAGATTCCATCGGGTGCCGCGGATCTGCCTGATCTGAGCCATCGACCGGACGGAATGGCGAGGATAGGTGATCGAAGAAGGGTGCACGGCTCCACTCTCGCTTCTAAGGGGGCGCAGAATGCAACATCCAGGGAGGGCATGAGCGGCCGATGAGCTATCTTGTACTGGCGCGCAAGTGGCGACCGCAGCGATTCGAAGACGTCATCGGCCAGCGCCACGTCTCCCTGACTCTGACCAATGCGCTCAAGACCGGTCGTCTCAGCCATGCCTACCTCTTCGCGGGGCCAAGAGGCATCGGCAAGACCACGACGGCGCGTATTCTCGCCAAGGCCCTCAACTGCGACCAGGGACCGACCCCGGTTCCCTGCAACCAGTGCGATGCCTGCACGTCGATTACCGAAGGGCACTGCATCGACGTGCTCGAAATCGACGGCGCCTCGAATCGTGGAATCGATGACGTCCGCCAGCTGCGCGAGAGTGTCAAGTACGCGCCCTCGAGCATGCGCACGAAAGTCTACATCATCGACGAAGTGCACATGCTGACCACCGACGCGTTCAATGCGCTGCTCAAGACCCTGGAAGAGCCGCCCGCGCACGTCTACTTCATCATGGCCACGACCGAGCCGCTCAAGGTGCCGCCGACGATTCTCTCGCGGTGCCAGCGGTTCGACTTCGGGCGCGTCTCCAACGATGACCTCCGCGCTCACTTGCGCCGGATCGCCGATCAAGAAGGCGTCCAGATCTCCGACGACGCGCTCCTGATCCTGGCGCGCAAGGCCGAGGGCGGCGTTCGTGACAGTCTGACGCTGCTCGACCAGGTGCTGGCCACCGGGGAAGGACCCTTCGGTCCAGACGACATCGAGCAGATCCTCGGGCTTTCGGGGAGCGCGCTGCATTTCAACCTGTCCGGCGCGGTGGTAGCCGGGGACGTGGCGCGCGTACTCACGCAGTTGCAGGATGCCTACCAGAGCGGTCTCAACCTGCAGGAGGTGACCGAAGAGCTCGTGCATCACTTCCGTAATCTGCTGCTGCTCAGCGTGGGCGATGCCACCGAGGCCATGATCGAACTCACCGCTGATGAGACCGCCGCGCTGAAGTCCCAGGCCGCCGACGTACGCACGGCCGATGCACTGCGCTGGCTCAGGATCCTCCTGGACGTATCGGCGCAGATGCGCCGTTCGCCGCATGCGCGGGTTCACTTGGAGGTGGCCTTGGCCGAGATGGCATCGCTGCCCCGGGCGGCAGACCTTGGTCTGGTGCTCGAGAAACTCCGCAGCGGCGGCGGAACGACCTCGTCCGCGGGAGGGACCCGGCCCGCCGCGGGCCCGGGCGGCGGTATGGGGTCTACTCCGGCCTCGGGACATGCGTCCGCGGGAGGGACCCGGCCCGCAGCGGGCCCGGGTGACGGCACGGCGCCTGCGTCGGCTCCGGGTGGCGGCAGGCGGCCTGCGTCGGTTCCCGGTGGCCGCACGGGGCCACAGGTTCGGGAGATGGATCTCTCCGAACTCCGGCAGATTTGGGAGCAGGTCATCGAACGCACCCGTAGTCAGAAAGCGTTTCTGGGATCCTGCCTCTGTGACAGCCAGGTTGTGGGATTCGGTCGCGGCCGCATGGAGGTTCTGCTTGATGATGCCAACGGGTTCAAGCGCGATCAGGTAGAGAAGCGCTCGAATCTCCGCCACATCCTTCAAACCGTGGAGGATGTCTGTGGCCAGCCACTGGGCATGCAGCTGGTGACCGAGGCGTCCAAACCGCTCGGCGAAGGCCAGTTCACGTCTCCGAACCAGCCGCCCTCGCCGGAGATCTCATCCGAAGCCGGCACGTCTCCCGCGAATTCATCCGAAGCCGGCACGTCTCCCGCGAATTCATCCGGCAGCGGTGCGTTCCCCGGGACTTCACCCGCCAGCGGAGCCCTCCCCGGGACATCATCCGCGACCGGCCCATTCCCCGGGTCGGCGACCCCACCCGAGTCCGCTGCGCCCCCCTCACCGGGGATGTCGTCTGGACACGGGCGTCCCCCTGCGCCGCAGGCATCGCACGGCAGCGCTTCGACGTGCGCCTCGGAGATGGCGCCTGGGTACGATCCGTCCTCTGCCTCGACTGCGTCGCGCGGTGGGAGGCGAAGTCCCGGCAGAGGCGCTCAAGCTTCCGGGCGGGGCGCTCAAGCTTCCGGCCGGGGGGGGCAAGCTTCCGGCCGGGGGGGGCAAGCTCCAGGCCAGGGCGCTCAAGCTTCCGGCCGGGGGGTTCAAGCTCCAGGCCAGGGGGCTCGATCTCCAGGCCGCGGCGATCAAGCGGCGGACGGGGCGGAGCGGATCGCCAAGCTGATGGACGGTGACATCATTGGGCCAGCCATGTAGTTTCGTGTGAATTCGGCCTTGCGCGATTTCGGTCTCGCGCGAAGGCATGTCTTTCGTGAGCGGCCGGACGGCGCGTTTCCGGATAGACGTCAAGCAAGAGGACAAGGATGAAAGATCTTTCGAAGATGATGAAGCAGCTCCAGCAGGCCCAGTCGAAGATGCAGCAGGTGCAGGAGGAGCTGGCCAACAAGACGGTGGAGGGCTCCGCCGGTGGTGGCATGGTCAAGGTTGCCGTCAACGGACGGCACGAGCTGCTCTCGATCAAGATCGATCCGACCGTGGTCGATCCGGACGATGTCGAGATGCTCGAAGACCTGGTCACCGCCGCCGTCAACGATGCGCAGACGCGGGCCGACGAGATGGCGCGGGAAGAGATGGGCAAGCTGGCCGGCGGCCTCGGATTGCCGGGCATGATGTAGGGCGCGTGCCGTGCAATATAGCTCTCGTCATCTCGAGGCGCTGGTGCGGGAAGTGGCCCGGCTTCCAGGGATCGGCCACAAGACGGCCCAACGTTTGGCATTTCATCTGCTGCGGATCCCGCGTGAGGAAGCGCTGGACTTGGCGCGGGCCATTGAGCGCGTGCGCACCGAGGTGGGGGTCTGCGAGCTATGCGGCAACATCTCGGAAGTGCAGCCCTGCTACCTCTGTGCCGACGAACGACGTGATCGTTCTCTTCTGTGCGTGGTCGAGGAACCCAGTGACGTGATCGTGCTTGAACGCACCGGCCACTATCGGGGCCTCTATCATGTGCTCCGGGGCGGTCTGGCTCCTCTCGAGGGCCAGGGGCCGGGTGAGGTTGGCCTCGACCGCCTGACCGATCGAATCCGCAATGGCCAGTTTGCCGAGGTGATCCTGGCAACCAACCCCACCAGCGAGGGCGAAGCCACCGCGCACGCCATCCACGAGCTGCTTGCCGGCGTTCCCGTCCGCGTCACGCGGATCGCGCGGGGCGTACCGGTCGGCTCGGACTTGGAGCTGGCCGATCAAGTCACCCTCTCGCGCGCACTCGAGGGTCGGAAGGAGTTTTAGGCCCGAACCGCCCATTTCGCCACACTTTTGCCTTGACAGGCACCCTCCAGCCCCGAAGATGGGCAACGTAAACCGCTGAAACGAATGAACCAGCAGTCGGTTTCGCCACGCAACATCACGGCGCAGAAGGCGATCAAGGCGAGGGTACGGTAGCCATACCGGGCCGCTCACCGCGGGGCAAGACTGACGGCTTCGTACCGATGCATGGCTGCCGGCCCAGAGCGACGAACGTTATGCGGCAACGAGCGGCGGCGGCCTCATCGGAATACCTGCATCAGAGGAGAGGGGCCATGGTGCAGATCCGATGGGAAGGTTTTGGCGGGAATCTCGTCCAGTTGCAGTCCCAGCTCGAACGGGTACTCACGGGCGCGTCGGGCCGGGCTGTGTTCTTGATGGACTCGGCGGGCCGGTTGCTCACCTTGGTGGGAGATCCTCCCAAATTTGACCTGACTACCTTCGTGTCACTCATGGCGGCCGATTTCTGCGCGACGCGTGAACTCGCCCGCCTACTCGGGGAAGACGCGTTTCACACGGCCTTCCATCAGGGGGACGAGTACGCCCTCTACCTAACCCAGGTGACCGAGGGCACGATCCTTGCAATGGTGTTCGATCATGAAACCACACTCGGACTGGTGCGCTTTGCCGTTCGGCAATCCCTCCCGGGCTTGAGCGATACGATTCGCCAGGGATACGAGGATAGCCAAGGTGTGCCGTCGATCGAGGATGGTTTTCAGGAAGAAGCCATGGACCGCATGGATCAGCTCTTCGGTACGCCGGGACAGGCGTAGGTGGGTGGAGCGATGATGGCTTTTTAGGGCATGGGTAGGTCAGACAGAGATGGCATTCTACAATCGGTCCAACGGTGAGCTGCACTGCAAGGTCGTCTATTACGGACCCGGCCGCGGGGGCAAGACCACCAATCTGGAGTTCATCCATCGCCGTCTGGCCGAGCGGCATGATCTGCCATTGACCCGGTTGCAAACCACCGGTGACCGCACGATCTATTTCGACCTGCTGCCGCTCGACCTGGGCACGATTCTCGGTTACCGGATCCGCCTCCATCTGTACACGGTGCCCGGCCAACCGAAGTACAACGCGAGCCGCCGGCTCGTCTTGCGCGGCGTTGACGGGCTCGTCTTCGTGGCCGACAGCCATCCGGGACAGATGTTCTATAACCGCGAAAGCCTCGAGAATCTGCGGCGCAACCTCGCCATTTTTGGGCGCACGCTCGATTCGGTGCCCCTCATTCTCCAATACAACAAGCGCGACCTTCCGAACGCGGTGGCCACATCGTCACTCGAGGCGCTTCTGAACGGTGGCGGGTGGCCCACCTTCGAGGCAGTGGCCTCTTCGGGCGAGGGCGTGGTGCCCACGCTCAAGGCGGTGGTGGCTGCCGTCGTGCGTGAGCTGGCGGCCCAACCGAAGAGGGAACCGGTGGGCGCGGCGCCCTAGCCCCGACGGATCGCGTTCCTCGTCGGGCCTGGCGCTCCGCGTCGGGCGTGGCGTTCCTCCGTGGGCGTTGTGCTCCTCCGTGGGTGTTGTGCTCCGCGTTGGGCGTGGCGTTCCTCCGTGGGTGTTGTGCTCCGCGTTGGGCGTGGCGTTCCTCCGTGGGCGTTGTGCTCCTCATCGTTTGCTTCGCTCGCCGTCATGCGCCTCCCGGTGCCCGGCCCTCACGCACTTCTGGCACTGTCCGGCCACGGCTGGTACTTTCCTGACAGTGAGGGAGGTATCAGCATGTCCGAATCGATGACCCGGCGGCCGCGTCCCGACGCGGTGACACTCATCATTTCCAGTTTCTTCGGAACCGGTTTTTTCCCGTTTGCCCCGGCTACCTTGGCCTCCGCGATCCTGGCGGTCGTGCTCTACGCCGTCGGCGACGCCACCCTGGCGGTTCGCATTGGGCTGCTCGTGGCCGTCTCGGCGGTGGGTGTGTGGGCGGCCACGCGTACCGAACGCCGCTACGGACACGACGCCAGCGTCATCGTGATCGATGAGATTGCCGGGATGCTCTTGAGCGTGCTCTTGATCCCATGGGACGCGCTTCACCTGGCGGCGGCATTCTTCCTGTTTCGCGTAATGGACATTCTGAAACCGCCCCCTGTATACCAGTGGCAGAGCCTGCCGGAGGGCTGGGGCGTCATGATCGACGACTTGGGCGCGGGTGCCTACACGGTGATCCTGCTCCTGCTGGCGGGGTGGCTTGTTCCGGGCTTCTAGCCGGAGGGTCGCCCGAACTCAACGACACAGCCAAGGACGGATGGTGCCATGAACGCGGAAGTGATCGCGATCGGCGATGAGATCCTATCCGGCCACACCCGAGACACCAACTTCGCCGTGATCGCCGCCCGCTTGGGCGATGTGGGGGTCCAGGTCGCGCAGCACACGGTCGTGCCCGACGAGCGTGAAGCCCTGGGCCGTGAGTTGACGCAAGCGTTAGAGCGCGCCTCGATCGTCATTCTCACCGGTGGTTTGGGCGCGACGCCTGACGATCTCACCCGGCGCGTCATGGCCTCGGCCCTGGGACGCAAACTGATCTTTCGCGAGGGGCTGCTGGGCCAGTTGCGGGAGAAGTACGCCACGCGTGGTGTCACGATGAGCCCCGCGCACGAGGCCATGGCGCTCGTGCCGGCCGGGGCGCAGCCTTTGGAGAACCGGGTAGGCATGGCCCCCGGTCTACTGCTGCGCACCGACCGCAGCGTGCTCTTCGCGCTGCCGGGGGTGCCGGCGGAGATGGAGTGCATGCTCACCGAACTGGTCATCCCCCTGCTGCAGCGTGAAGGCATCACCTCCCACGCGTCTCGAGAGGTTCTGCGCACGGTTGGGGTCTCGGAAACGACCCTTGCGCAGACCATCCGGCCGCTGATCGGGAAAGGGGTGCAGGTAGCTTACCTGCCGGGCCCGCGGCGGGTCGATTTGCGGCTCTGGACCCCGCCCGGAGAGGCCAACGACCGCGTTCTGAGGGAAACTGTCGAGGCGGTGGCCGGCCGGTTGGGTCCGATCGTCTACGGTCGCGGGGACAGCACCCTGGAGGAGACGGTCGTCGAACTAGCGCGCCGCCGGCGCCGGACGATCGGCCTGGGCGAATCGCTCACCGGAGGACGGATCGGCGCGGCGCTGACCCAGGTGGCCGGCAGCTCGCAGGTCTTCCACGGCGGGGTGGTGAGCTACAGCAACCGCGCGAAGGTGGATCTCTTGGGTGTGGCCCCGGCCACTCTCGATGCCTACGGGGCGGTCAGCGCGTCGACGGCCGAGGAAATGGCCTCCGGTGCGCGCCGCCGCCTGCATGCCGACATCGGACTTTCGGCGACCGGGATCGCGGGACCCAGCGGCGGCAGCACGCAGAAGCCGGTGGGGCTTGTGCATTTCGGCCTGAGTGATGCGCAGCAAACGCGGAGCCTGGCGGCGCGCCTGGGAGGCTCGCGGGAGATGATCCTGGAGGCGTGCGTGACCTTGGCCCTCAACATGCTAAGGCTCTTGCTGATCGATCGCGCCGACCTGTTGTGGGACGATCCCGCCGCCAGCAGCGAGTCCCGAGGCCGCTGACGGCGCGCGTGCCCGTGCGGTCTGGCGGGTGTGGTCTGTGCGGCCGGTGCGGGAGGCGCGGGATTCGTGTGGCCGGCGCATGGTCGGTCTGGGGTCCATCCGGCTCCAGCGTCTGAGCCGGCCTTCACGATTCGCGTGGGCCTGCCCTGGATGGAGGACCAAGTATGACGGGCGACCGAATCCGCGCTTTTCTGGCCCTCGAGCTTCCCCGCGAGGCGGTGCGGCTGGCCGGCGATGTGATCGGTGGCCTGCGTGACCGGCTCGGAGACGAGGACGTCAAGTGGGTGCGGCCCCAGAACCTACACGTCACACTGCGTTTCTTCGGGGACATCTTGCCCGCCGAGGTCGAGGGCATCAGCGAGCGGGTGCGGACCTACCCCGAACGGCTGAGCGCTGTCGCGACAGTGTGGCGCGCTTTGGGCGCCTTTCCCTCCGAGCGCCGGCCGCAAGTCTTGTGGCTGGGGTTGGCGGATCCGCAGGAGGCGTTGGTGAGGCTGGCGAGCGAGGTGACGCGCGATTTGGAGGAGACTGGATTCGGTCGGCCGGACAAACCGTTTCGGGCCCACGTGACCCTGGGGCGAGTCCGGCGGGGCCGGCGTGTTCAGATGCCCGGCAGCGACGATTTGACAATCCCGCAGGCGCCATTTAGCATCTCCGCCATCGCGCTCATCCGGAGCCGCTTGACGCCTCGAGGTCCCGTCTACACGCCGATCGAGACCGCGCATCTAAATGAGTAGTCCCGCCGCTGTGCGGCCAAGGGGGGAAGAAGGAGTACGCAATGGTCAGCGAAAGCAAGGAGAGGGCGAAGGCGTTTGACCTCGCGATCTCGCAGATCGAGAAGCAGTTCGGCAAGGGATCGGTCCTGAGGCTGGGAAGCCAGACGGCGCGGGTTGCGGCCGATGCCATCTCCACCGGGTCGATCGGTCTGGATATGGCCCTGGGGGTCGGCGGTATCCCGCGTGGACGCATCGTCGAGGTCTACGGGCCGGAGTCATCGGGCAAGACGACCTTGACGCTCAGCATGGTGGCGCAGGCGCAGAAGAAGGGTGGCACGGCGATCTTCATCGACGCCGAACATGCCCTGCAACCCAGCTACGCCAAGCTGCTGGGGGTCGACATCGAGAACCTGCACGTATCGCAACCCGATACCGGGGAACAGGCGCTGGAGATCGCCGATCAGTTGGTGCGCAGCGGCGCGGTCGATGTGATCGTGATCGACTCGGTGGCGGCCCTCGTGCCGCGGGCCGAGATCGAGGGCGAAATGGGTGACGCGCACGTGGGGTTGCAGGCGCGCCTGATGTCGCAAGCGCTGCGCAAACTGACCGGCTCGATCTCGAAATCGAATTGCACCGTGATTTTCATCAACCAGATCCGGATGAAGATCGGCGTCATGTTCGGCAATCCGGAAACCACCACCGGCGGCAACGCCCTGAAGTTCTACTCCTCCCTCCGGCTGGATATCCGCAAGATCGCCTCGATCAAGGAGCGCGATACGGTCGTGGGTAACCGCACGCGGGTGCGGGTGGTGAAGAACAAAGTGGCGCCACCCTTCCGTTCGGCCGAGTTCGACATCATGTTCGATGAGGGCATCTCGAGGACGGGCGAGTTGATCGATCTGGGCCTCGAACACGAACTCGTCACCCGGGCCGGCACATGGCTCTCCTATGGAGAGGAGCGACTCGGGCAGGGCCGCGAGAATGCGCGCCGCACATTGCGCGAGAGTCCCGAACTCAGCGAGAAGCTCGAGCGCGAGATCCGCGAGAAGCTGGGTTTGGTCCCCGGGGCCGTCGTGGGCGAACCGGTGAGCGAGCAGGGCCTTCCCGGCGAGGCTGGGGCCGAGGGTAACGGCGGCGACAAGAAGACGCCGGCCAGGGCCGACAAAAACGGCAAGGACGACAAGGCCGACAGGGCCGACAAGGACGAAGCGGGAACGCCGGCCAAGGCCAGCAAGGCTGGTGCGGCGACACCGGCCAAGAAGAGATAGTGGGGGATCCTACGTGGATGTCGACACCACGAACAACGGGGCGGCTCAACGCCGTCGACGGCGGGCCACGGCCACGGCCACGGCCGCGTCGCCGGATGACCGGGAGCGGTTGACCGCCGATCTGGCACGTCATATCGCGCGGCGGGAGCGCACCTGCCGGGAAGCGATTGACTATCTGGTTCGGCGGGGCTACCGCGCCGATCTGGTCGAGGAAGCCGTCAATATGGCCGTCGCGCAGGGCCTGATCGATGACCGGCGGTACGCGGATATGTACGTCCGCGACCGCCGGCGACTGCGTCCAATGTCGCGCTGGGCCCTGGTGAGAGAGCTGGAGCAGAAGGGCGTGGGGCCGGACGCGGCCAAGGACGCGGTGGCGGCCAGTGAGCCGCCGTGGGACGATCTGACGATGGCGCTGGAAGCGCTTTCGGACCGGTACAGACGCTGGCCGGCCGACAGCCGTTGGCGCAAAGCGTCCGGTTTCCTGCAGCGTAGGGGATTCAGCGGCGCGATCATCCGCGCTGCTCTCGAACGAGTGGCGGCGCAGGATGAGGATTCCTCAGGTTCTGCCGAAGGGTATACTAGGGGTTGGTGAGCTTTGGGTTGGTACCACCGGGTGCGGACACCCAGGGTTGGTACCACCAGGTGCGGACACCCAGGGTTGGTACCACCAGGTGCGGACACATGGTTTTCAACAGGCAGTACCGTGCAACGCTTGGCGAGGATGATCGCATGGGGCACGGCGAACGGGGAAGGGGAGGTCACCAGCCAGTATGAAGGGCAGTGATGTTCGCCGGCGATTCGTGGAGTTCTATCTCGAGAAGCAACACCAACGGGTGGCGAGTGCGCCGCTGGTGCCTCACGACGATCCCACGCTGTTGTTCACCTCCGCGGGCATGGTGCAGTTCAAGAGATTCTACGCCGGCACCGTGCCGGTGCCCTACCGCCGGGCGGTGAGTGTGCAAAAGTGCCTGCGCGTCACCGACATCGACGATGTGGGCCGCACGCCGCGCCACTTGACCTTCTTCGAGATGCTCGGCCACTTCTCCTTCGGTGACTATTTCAAGCGCGAAGCGTGCGAGTGGAACTGGGATCTCTTTACGCGCATCTACGGCCTCGATCCCGAGAATCTCACCGCATCGGTCTACGTCGATGACGACGAGGCTTTCGCCATCTGGCGGGACGTGATTGGATTGCCGGCGGAGAGGATCGTGCGACTGGGCGCCGAGGACAACTTCTGGGGGCCCGCTGGTGGCACTGGCGCCTGTGGTCCTTGCTCGGAACTCTATTATGACCTAGGGCCGGAGGTCGATCCCGACCGGCCGAATGTCAAACCGGGGGACGACTGCAACCGCTTCGTCGAGGTTGGTAACTTCGTCTTTCCCCAATTCGACCGTCAGCCCGACGGCACCGACCTGCCGCTGAAGAACCGCGGCATCGATACTGGGATCGGTCTCGAGCGCCTGGCGATGGTCCTTCAGGGCAAGAAGACCGTCTTTCACACCGACTTCTTCTGGCCGCTGATCGAGCACGCCGCGTCCCTCTTCGGCAAACCATACGAAGGTCACGAGGCGTCCCTGCACATCATCGCCGACCACGTGCGGGCACTCACCTTTGCGCTTGGAGAGGGCATCCTGCCCTCCAACGAGGGAAGGGGCTATGTGATTCGTCGCCTCATCCGTCGTGCCGCGGTGCAGGGCTACACGCTGGGCCGCGAGGAGCCATTCCTTCACGGGATGGTCGACCTGGTCGTATCTCAGATGGCCGAGGCCTACCCGGAAGTTGCGGGAGGACGCGAGCGCTCCGTGCTGGCGCTACGCAGGGAAGAGGAACGCTTCCAAGCCACGCTCGATCAGAGCCTCGGCAAGCTGCAGGCCGTCCTCGAGGAGACGCGCCGGCAGGGCCGGGAGACGGTGGAAGGCGAGGAGGCCTTTCTGCTCTACGATACCTATGGATTGCCGCTCGAGCTCATGCGGGACATGGCTCTCGGCCAGGGCCTGCAGGTAGATGAGACCGGGTTCGCCGCATGCATGGATGAGCAGAAGCAACGTTCACGGGCAGCCACCAGTTTCGAGTCGGCTCTTGAGCATCTCGATTGGACCGTGGTGAGCGAAGGCGAGGACTCCTCTTTCCTGGGTTACGAGATGACTGCGGCCGAAAGCCGCGTACGCCGCTTCGCCCCCCTCGAGGGAGCGACCGCGAAAGCTGCGGGGACCGCGAAAGCTGCGGGGACCGCGAAGGCTGCGGGGACCGCGAAGGCTGCGGGGACCGCGAAGGCTGCGGGGACCGCGAAGGCTGCGGGTGGCACACAGCGCACGTGGATCGTCATTCTTGATCAGACGCCTTTCTACGGCGAGAGCGGCGGTCAGGTCGGCGACACCGGCCGCCTGGTGAGCGGCGAGATCGAATTCTCCGTGATCGACACCTTGCGCGAGGGTTCGGAGACCCGTCACGTGGTACGCGCCAAGACGACGCCAGCCTCGTGCGGAGATCCTGCCACGCCGGCCACGCATGCCATGCCAGCCTCGTGCGGAGATCCTGCCACGCCGGCCACGCATGCCACGCCAGCCTCGTGCGGAGATCCTGCCACGCCGGCCACGCATGCCACGCCGGCCACGCATGCCACGCCGGCCACGCATGCCACGCCGGCCTGGTCCGGAGATCCTGCCGCGCAGGCTACCCAGGCCCCGCAGGCCTCGCCTGGGGGCTCGCCCGAGGAGGCCTTGGCCGATCCGAGCCGGGTGTGGACGGCCGAGGCCGACGAGTTCCGGCGCGCGCGAATTCGGAGTCACCACACGGCCACGCACGTCCTGCACGCGGCCTTGCGGCAGGTGCTCGGCACGCACGTGGCACAGGCCGGTTCCCTGGTGACCCCCGATCGCTTGCGGTTCGATTTCAGTCACTTCTCCAGTGTGAGTCCCGACGAGCGTGACCGGATCGAAGAGATCAGCAACCGCATTGTGCTCGAAGACCGGCCCGTTCACGTCAGCTATTCGTCTTATGATGAAGCTGTCGCCGATGGCGTGACGGCGCTCTTCGGCGAGAAGTACGACACCGACCGCGTGCGCCGCGTCAGGATCCCGGGGGTTTCGGAGGAGCTCTGTGGCGGAACACACGTGAGCGCCACCGGACAGATCGGGCAGATTCTGGTGGTCGAAGAGACCGCCGTGGCATCGGGCACTCGCCGGCTGGAGGCGGTCTGCGGCCTGGCGGCGTTGGAAGAATCACAACGCTGGCGCGCCGGTATTGACGAACTGCGCCACATGCTGGGGGCCACGCCACAGGAATTGCCCGAGAAGGTGACCGGGTTGCTGAAAGAAACCGTGCGCCTGCGCAAGGACCTGGCCAAGGCCCGGCGCGGTGAGGGCGTCACCCAGCTCGACGCGTTGCTGGGGCAGGCTGTCGCGGCCGGGAAGAACCGCTACCTGGTCGGGACCGTGGAAGCCGGCTCGGCCAACGACCTGCGGGATCTCGGTGATCGGGTTCGGCAGAAGTTAGGGCACGGGGCGGCGGTGCTGTGCGCCTCCACGGGGAAGAAGACCAGCTTCCTGGCGGTGGTCACGGATGACCTGATCGCAGAGAAGCGGCTGCGCGCCGACGAGCTCGTTCGGTCAGTTGCCGGCGTGACGGGCGGAGGAGGCGGTGGCCGTCCACATATGGCGCTGGGCGGCGCAGCCGATATGGACAAGGTCGAAGACGCGCTCAATGAGGCCCGGCGGCTCTTGCGCGAAGCCCTGGGTGGAGTGGGCGAATGAGAGTGCTCGTCACCGGCTCGGGAGGACAATTGGGTCAGGCGCTGCGTGGGCGGCTGGCCGATGGTCACGATGTCATCTGGACCGATCTCGACGACCTCGATGTGCGGGACTTGGCTGCGATCCGGGAACTACTGGCTGAGACCGGTCCGGACACGGTCGTCCACCTGGCAGCCATGACCCAGGTCGACCAGTGTGAGCAGCAACCGCAGCGCGCCTACGAGGTCAACGCCTTGGGGACGCGCTATCTGGCGATTGCGGCTCGCGAGGTCGATGCCGAGTTGCTCATGATCTCCACCGACTATGTGTTCGATGGCCGCTCGGGCCGGCCCTATCAGGAGTACGACGATCCGAATCCGCTCAACGCCTACGGTAGATCGAAGCTGCACGGCGAGCGCGCCGTGCAGGCTCTCACACCCAAGCACTACATCGTGCGAACCTCGGGCCTTTTCGGGCCCGGCGGCATGAACTTCGTCGAAGCCATTCTGCGCGCCGCGCGGGAGAAGAAGCACCTCGCCGTCGTGGCCGACCAGGTATGTCGGCCCACCTACGCTCCACACCTGGCGGGAGCGGTCGCCATGATCGCCGGCTCGGGCAACTACGGCGTCTATCACGTAGCTTCGACGGGAGAGGTGAGCTGGGCCGCCTTTGCCCGGGCGATTTTGGACCAGGCTGGCCTCTCCAAGGTGGCGGTCGATGAGATCCAGACCGCCGAACTCGCGCGTCCGGCCGCCCGTCCGGCCTACAGCGTGCTCGATACCCGGGCCTTCGAGCTGACCTTCGGTGACGCCCTGGCCTCATGGGGTGAAGGGCTGGTCGATTATCTGGCGGGTGAGCGAAAGTAGGGGGGGCGATGGTGACCATCCTGCTCGAACAGCTTCGCGCCCGGCAGTGGACGAAGAACCTGGTCGTGCTGGCCGGAGTCGTCTTCTCGATGCAGCTCACCGATACGAGCCAGCTCTTGAGAGCACTCATGGCGTGCGGATGTTTCTGCCTACTGAGTTCGGCCGGGTACGTCTTCAATGACTTGCGGGATCTCGAGAACGACCGGCTCCACCCACGGAAGCGTACCCGTCCCTTGCCCTCGGGGCGTCTTGGCCGATGGCCGGCGGTGGCGCTCATGGTGGGTGCAACGATCGCGGGCCTGGCAGGCACGTTCCTGCTGGGTGTGCGTCCGGGGCTTGTGGCTCTGGCCTACTTGCTGCTTAGCCTGCTGTACACAATGCGACTCAAGAAGGTGGTGCTCCTGGACGTGATCGTCATCGCCATCGGCTTCATGCTCCGGGCGACTGCCGGCGTCGAAGCGCTCAATCCGCGCCCGGAGCTATCGCCATGGCTGCTTGTTTGCACTCTCTTCCTGGCGCTCTTCATTGCGGTCGTCAAACGCCGCCATGAGCGCATGACCCTCTCCGACCGGGCCCAGGATCACCGGGCGACCTTGAGCGAGTACTCGCCGGAGCTGCTCGATCAGCTCGTGCCGGTAGTGACTGGGTCGACGATCCTGGCCTATGCGCTCTATACCATTTCTCCTCAGGCGGCCGAGCACGCCGACCCCAGCAAGATGGTGTACACGGTTCCGTTCGTCGTATATGGAATCTTCCGCTACCTCTACCTGGTCTATCAGAAAGGCCGAGGAGGTGCTCCCGCAGAGATCCTTCTGACCGATCTGCCGATCCTGGCGGATGTGTTGCTATGGGGACTGACTATTGTCCTCATCTTGTACCTGGCGTGAAGAAACCGCACCGGCAGACCGCAAGACGCTGAGCGAGCAAACCACGCACCGGCAGACCACGAGACGGTGAGACGATGAGACGATGAGACGGGAGGTAGCGAAACCCTGAGCCGGGTCATGTCTCGACTCGGTCCGCATTCATAGCACCGAGGATCACAACCTCCCGCAGGATAAGTGCTTATGCTAGTGCTTATGCGAGTTGTCCCTTGAAGTGATCGGCCGGTTTGCGCTCCAGGCAGGTGCCCTTGCCCCGGCCCAGCCAGGAGGCAGCTGGAGTAGTCGTCTCGCCTTCACGCTGTTCTGTCTGTTTCTGTCCGACAGCTTCGCGGGTTTTTGGCCGGTGAGTGACCCCTACCTGGTAAGTCTAGCAAGGGGTTAGAAGCGCCTTGACACCAAAATCACGGAAGATTAGGATCATATTGCAGTCTCTAGCGAAGCGTGACCTTGCCGGGATCGTTGGAATTCTTTTCAGCGACCTGGAGAGCCTGCCAGGGCGTACCAGCCGAGCGTGGGAGCTCATGCGGACACAATGTTCGCTTCGGGGCTGACCTCAATCTGGTCGGCCGGAAGTGGCTCCGCCTGTGTTGGATACTGTCCTGAGCCCGAATTGGCCGGCCGCATCCAGAGAGAGGGCGTGTGCGCGAGTGGAAGACATTCCCGGCGGAGCCCACGGGAAGGGGGTGTTGCGAAGCGGTGTAGTCAACGGGCAGGTACTCAGGGAAGGCGTACCTGTCGATGGCTGATACGCAGCGTAACTCCGGGAAACGGTAACCCACTCGGCGTATTGGCTGGCCCTCTCTAGCAAGGTGGTGAGTCCATGAAGATCACGGAAGTTCGCATTTCGCTCCGGGATGATGACAAACTGAAAGCTTTCGTCAGCATCACCCTGGACAACTGCTTTGTCATCCGTGGGCTCAAGATCATTCAGGGCAATCGGGGCATGTTTGTGGCCATGCCCTGTCGGAAGCGCCCCGACGGCAGCTTCCAGGACCTGGCCCACCCCATCAACAACGAGACGCGGCGCTGGATCGAGGACGAGATTCTGTCGAAGTATCGTCAGGAACTCGAGAGTCATACGCCGGTGACCTAGGCCGTTGGGTGGGACACGTGGGCTTTTGAGCTCGAGGCCGCTCGTGCGGATGGTCCCGCATGAGCGGCCTTTCCCATGGGATCCGCACGGGCCCACACTTGGTTTTTCCCTTGGGAATCGGGAGACGGGCCACTACAATAGCGGGTTTGAGCATTGGGGCGTCGACAAGTGGTAAGTCACAGGGTTTTGGTCCCTGCATTCGGAGGTTCGAATCCTCCCGCCCCAGAGAGGCGGCGGTCCAGGGACGACGCCGAGATGGGCCGCGGTGACCTGCCGTGGTGACAGGCCGCGGTGACCTGCCGTGGTGACAGGCCGTGGTGACCTGCCGTGGTGACCTGCCGTGGTGACAGGCCGTGGTGACAGGCCGTGGTGACCTGCCGTGGTGACAGGCCGTGGTGACCTGCCGTGGTGACAGGCCGTGGTGACAGGCTTCGGAGGCAGGCCGCGAAGGCAGGCTGCGGAAGGTGATGAGTTCGGCGAGATGCCGCTCGTTGGTAGGGTGCGAGCGGTGGGAGTACCGGAAGAAGACGGGGCATCGGTATGCTTGATTCGCTGCGCGTGTTCTCGGGCGGGGCCAATAGGGGGCTTGCCAAACGTATCGCGAACTACTTGGGCACCTCTCTGGGAGAGGTGGAGACCTCTCGCTTTGCTGACGGCGAGATCAACGTCCAGATCCAGGAGAACATCCGCGGTTGTGACGTCTTCATGGTCCAGCCCACGTTTCCGCCGGCGGAGAACCTGCTCGAGCTGCTGATCATGATCGACGCGGCCCGGCGCGCCTCGGCCGATCGCGTTACGGCGGTAGTTCCTTATTTCGGATACGCGCGCCAGGATCGCAAGGACCGGCCACGGGCGCCGATTTCGGCCAAGCTGGTCGCGAACCTGATTACCACTGCCGGGGCTGACCGGGTGTTGACGATGGACTTGCATTCGGCACAGATCCAGGGGTTCTTCGATATTCCCTTCGACCACCTCTACGCCGGACCGGTGATCACGCGCCATTTCCAGATGAAGCGCATTTCCGATCTGGTGGTGGCCTGCCCCGATGTGGGTGGGGCCAAGATGGCGCGCGGGTACGCCACCCGGCTCGACACCTCGCTCGTGGTGGTCAACAAGCGCCGGACGAGCGCCGATGTGTCCGAAGCCATGGAGATCATCGGCGATGTCGAGGATAAGAATGTGCTCCTGGTCGATGACCTGATCTCGACGGCGGGCACGCTGAAAAACGCGGCCCTGGCCCTGCGAGCCCAAGGGGCGCGCGGCGTCTATGCTGCTGCGACGCATGCCTGTTTCTCCGGCAATGCACTCGACAACCTCGCTGAAGGTGGATTCGAGGAGGTGGTCTTCACCGATACCGTGCCGCAGGATCAGGAGAAGCTGGGTAACGGATACAAGACTCTCTCGGTCGGGGATCTGATCGGGGAAGCCGTACTGCGGATACATGAAGAGCGTTCCCTCTCGAGTCTCTTTGCCTAGAGTGGGAGCATGCAGCGATAGGATCGATTCCGAAACCAACAATCCCACTGCCGCGCGACGAGTCCCTGCTACGGACGAGCCGGATGGGCGGGTGCGTCCGGGCGGAGACGGTCCACGGACGAAGTGACGGAGGTTCCAGACATGGCAATGGTCGAACTGACGGCCCAGGTTCGCCGCGAGACCGGTAAGGGCGCGGCTCACAGGATTCGCCGGGACGGCTATCTGCCGGCGATCGTCTACGGCCCGGGGCAAGATAATGTGATGATCGCGGTCGAGGCGCGCGAGGTCGATCGGCTCCTGCGTCAGACCGCTGGCCGCAGCTTCCTCATCGATCTCAAGTTGAGCGGGGAAGGGGCTACGGACATGAAGGTTCTGATGAAGGAGATGCAGCGGGACCCGGTGACATCGGCTCCGATGCACCTGGACTTGCTGAGCGTCTCGATGGACCGTCCGATCCAGCTCACCGTACCGTTGCACTTCGTCGGCGTGCCGGTTGGGGTGCGCCTTAGCGGAGGCTTCCTCGACCACGTCCTGCGCGATGTTGAGGTTGAGTGCCTGCCCGATCAGATTCCCGACTACGTTGAGGTCGACGTCTCCGAGATGGACATCGGCGACTCGCTGCATGCCTCGGATCTGGTCAAGGAGGGGCTCACGATCGTGACTCCTGGTGACCGGGTGGTCGCGGCCGTTCATGGCAAGAGCGCGGCGACGGTAGCTGCTGAGGCGGCCGAGGACGCGGCGGCCGCGGAAGGCGCTGCAGCTGAGAGCGCCGAAAGCGCCGAGGCGAAAGCCGAGGGTACCGATGGCGCGGGCGCCGAGGCGAAGTCGAAGTAGCCTCAGAAACCGCCCCGGGCTTGAACGGCCGGCGCTTGAGAAGCCGGCCGTTCCACGCGAAGCCCGGGGTGGTGCTTTGTCCGGAATCGGGTCCATTGGTAGCGGGAGAATCACCGGCAGGAGGCCGGCACCATGATTATCGTGGGGTTGGGCAATCCGGGTGAGGAATACCGCCGCACACGTCACAACGCGGGATTCTTGTTGCTGGAGGCGGCCTGTCGCCGGTGGCGCTGCGGGGAGTGGTCCCGGCATCGCCTCTTTCGGGAGAATCAACTGCGCGTTGCCGGCGGCGGTCATCGCCTGGTTCAGCCGCTCACCTACATGAACTGTAGTGGGGAGGCGGTCGACGCTCTCTTGCGTGAAGGTGCTGCGCCCGAAGACCTCGTCATCGTGCTCGACGACGTCGAGTTGCCCCTGGGCCGTCTGCGCATCCGTCCGCGGGGGGGAGCCGGAGGGCACAATGGCCTGCAGTCAATCCTGGATGTTGTTGCAAATCAAAGAGTTGCGAGAGTGCGCCTGGGTGTGGGCCGACCCGACGGATCCGGCCGCATGACCGAGCATGTCTTGGGTCCCTTCGAAGACGAGGACTGGGAACGGTTCACGCAGATTCTGGGCCGGGCGCTTGATGCCTTGCACGTAATCCTCAAGCAAGGTATCACTGCCGCAATGAATCGGTTCAACGGCCTGCCCGCCCCTTGGGACGAAGCGAATGAGGAAGCGAGTGAGGAGGCGAATGAGGAGCCGGATGAGGAGGGGGATGCGGAGGCTGAATAGCATGCTGCGGCCGGACTGGGTGTCACGCTGGGTGTCACGGCGGAATCACAAGCCGCCGTGGAACCGGCCGTGAGGATGGAACCACCCGGTGGCGACAAGCCGCCCATGATAGAGACGCCCGGCGGCCATACGCCGCCCGTAATGGAGAATCGACACGCGGTTTCGAACAGAGGGGTAATGAAGGATGGATGGTCCTCTGACGTCATTGGTCCTACTGGCTGTCGTGGCCGGAGCGCTGTCGCTGGTTACGGCTCTGGTAGTGGCGCTCGTGAAGGTCATGCGGAAGGATCCGGGCTCAGAAGAGATGGTGCGCATTTCCGACGCTGTGCATGAGGGGGCGATGGCCTTTCTGCGTCGGGAGTACCGGACCCTCTTTGTGTTCATTGTCGTCTTGGTAGTGGTGATCTCGGTCGGCATCAGCGATCCTGATATCCAGGGGCTGGGTTGGAAGACCGCGATCGCCTACCTGGTTGGCGCGATCAGCTCGATGGCCTGCGGGTACGCGGGCATGAAGATCGCCACGCGTGCGAACACGCGCACGGCCCAGGCCGCGCGCACCAGCTTCAACGCCGCGCTCAACGTGGCCTTCCCCGGTGGGGCCGTGATGGGGTTCACCGTGGCGGGGTTGGGGTTGTTCGGGCTCACGCTGGTCTTCTTCCTGTTCAGCAAGTTCACGAGCCTCACCGATGCGGTCGTGATCGTTGCTGGCTTCAGCATGGGAGCCTCTTCGATCGCGCTCTTCGCACGTGTCGGTGGTGGCATTTACACGAAGGCCGCCGATGTGGGCGCTGACCTCGTGGGCAAGGTCGAGGCGGGGATTCCGGAGGACGATCCGCGCAACCCGGCCACGATCGCCGACAACGTCGGCGACAACGTGGGCGATGTGGCCGGAATGGGGGCCGACCTGTTCGAGTCCTACGTGGGCTCGATCGTCTCCTCCCTGGTCATCGCCATTGCCGTCTTCGGCAAGGAGGCTGTCGGCGGCTTGCCGTCTTATAGTGAGGCCATCGGCTATGTGATGGGTCTTCTGGCCATCGGCACCGGCGCCTCGATCCTCTCGATGTTCACGGTGCGCACGAAGGAGGGTGGCGATCCACAGATCGCTCTGAGGATGGGCACGATCTCGGCCGCTTCGTTGTTCACGATCGGTGGTCTCCTCATGACGTTGCTCGCCTTCCCCAACATGGGCTTGAGCTACTTCTTCGCCACCTTCGTGGGCCTGATCGCGGGTATGGTGGTCGGCTTCGTCGCAGAGTACTACACGACCGGCAAGTCGATCATCCACATCGCCGAAAACTCCCGTACGGGCTCGGCGACGAACATCATTGCCGGGTTCGCCATCGGCCTGCGCAGCGCCGTGTTGCCGTTGATCGTGATCGCCATCGCCATCCTGATCAGCTACAACCTGGTTGGGATCTTTGGCATCGCCCTGGCCGCGGTGGGGATGCTGGCGATCACTGGCATGACCGTCAGCGTGGACGCCTACGGCCCTATTGCCGACAATGCCGGCGGTATCGCTGAGATGGCCCATCTGGGCCCCGAGGTCCGCAAGCGCACCGACGCGCTCGACTCGGCCGGCAATACCACGGCCGCCATCGCCAAGGGCTTTGCCATCGGGTCCGCGGCGCTCACTGCCCTGGCCCTGTTCACGGCCTTCATCCAGGCCGTGGGCAAGATCACCGGGGAGGAGCTGGTCCTGGATATCATGAATCCGCGCGTCCTGGTGGGGCTGCTCGTAGGTGGCGTCATACCGTTCATCTTTGCCTCGGATACGATGCGTGCCGTGGGCAAGGCCGCCTTTGGGGTGGTCAATGAGGTCCGCCGGCAGTTCAAAGAGATCCCCGGTCTCATGGAAGACAAGGCGAGGCCCGATTATGCCCGGTGTGTGGACATCACGACGGCCGCCGCGCTGCGTGAGATGGTGTTGCCCGGATTGCTGGCAGTATTGATCCCGCTGGTGATCGGCTCAGTGTTCGGGCCAGCAACACTGGGTGGACTCCTGGCTGGTTCACTGATTACCGGCGTGCCAATGGCTCTCATGCTGGCCAATGCCGGCGGTGCCTGGGACAACGCCAAGAAGTACATCGAGTCGGATCACCTGGGCGGCAAGGGTTCGGATACCCACAAGGCGGCCGTGGTGGGTGACACCGTGGGCGATCCGTTCAAGGACACATCGGGCCCGGCGATCAACATTCTGCTCAAGCTGATGGCGATCGTCTCGCTGGTCTTCACGCCACTCATCCTGATGCTCTATCGGGTGATCGGCCCGGCGATAGGCCTGTAGAATTCGTCACTTGCGACGCCCTCCCCGGGGGGGGCGCCAGGGTTCCTACTGACGCGGGCGGCCCACGCGAGCGGGTCGCCCTCCCCGTATCGCGGGTCTGGGGCGAAGTGTGCGCTTGTCGCGAATTACGCGTCCTGAGCCAGCGGTGGTTCTGTGCCAGCCGTGGGGCCTGCGCTAGAGGTGGGGCCTGCGCTAGAGGTGGGGCCGATGCCAGCGGTGGGCCGGGTGGCTGTGAGGAGTTTCCGGGTCTCAGGGAGCCGGCAGCCGCCGACAAGGGCACGCAAAGACTTGACACCGGGGGGGCAAATACGGCTAAATAGGGTGCTTTGGGTCCTGAAACGGCATCGAGTGCCCGCTATGGGTTTGGTGACGGCAGGGGAGGATTGCCGGTGAGAGAGTATGAGGCTTGTTTCGTCATTCATCCGCAGGTCGATGAAGCGGGCATCGAGAAGGAAATCGGCGCGGTGACCGATACGATTGCCGCTGGCTCGGGTGAACTCGTGGGCGTCCACAAATGGGGCCGCCGCAAGATGGCGTACATGGTGCGGAACGTGCGTGATGGATTCTACGTCCTGGCCCGATTCAACGGAGAACCGAGCCTGCTGACTGAGCTCGATCGCCGTTTCAAACTGAACGAGAACATCCTTCGCCACCTGGTGGTGCGCTCGGCGGATGATGAGTTCCCGCCCGATCTGCGGGCCCGTGAGCCGCGTCGGGGCGTCCGTGGCGAGGGATTGCGGGGTGACGGCCCGCCGCGTGGCCGGCGTCGTGACGAGGGCGATGATCTGCACACGCCATCTCGCGGCGAGACCGCGAAAGAAACAGTCGCTGCGACCGCGGCCGCCGCGACCAAGGCTCCTGCAGAGCAGGCTCCGGCTGAGCAGACTCCTGCAGAGCAGGCTCCGGCTG
>CAZNJE010000052.1:24081-25395 GCA_964573295.1 uncultured bacterium
CTCCTGCAGAGCAGGCTCCGGCTGGGCAAGCTCCTGCAGAGCAGGCTCCGGCTGGGCAAGCTCCTGCAGAGCAGGCTCCGGCAGAGCAGGCTCCGGCTGGACAAGCTCCGGCAGAGCCCCAGTCTCCTGCCGAAAGCGCGCCCTCCGAGAAGGAAAAGGGTTAGCCGGCGGCAGCTTCGGGTGATGGAACCGCGGAAGCCCCTTCCGCGGAGGAGAAGACCGATTAGCTCGCACCGGCACCGGTGCGGCACAGGTCCTCGGGTTTGAGGGCCACTGTCTGGATCGAATCGCCGGATCGCCCACGGGGGGCGGTGAACGGTGATCCCGTGGTTCCTCCCGGTCCGGGAGGCGCCTCGATCAGCAGATGAGGAGGACAATTCCGACATGGCGAAGAAGCAGCCACGCATGGCGCGCAAGAAGATCTGCAAACTCTGTCTCGACCGGGTCGAGCACGTCGACTACAAGGACGAGCGCCGGTTGATGCGGGCGATCACGGATCGGGGCAAAATCGTCCCCAGGCGGATTTCGGGTAATTGCCGTCGCCATCAGGCGCAAGTCACGCGTGCTGTCAAGCGTGCCCGCGTGTTGGCCATCATTCCGTTCGAGAGCGATAGCTACTAGTCGGCCTCCTGAAGCGTAGGGCGACGGCAGGCACACGCCGGCCAACCAAGACCTGCGCTTGCGATCGGCCTAGGGGAGCAAGAGATGGAAGTCATCCTGTTGGAATCGATCGAGGGACTCGGCACGCGGGGGGACCGCGTACAGGTGGCGCGCGGCTATGCGCGCAACTTCCTCCTGCCCCGCCAGCTGGCCTTGCAGGCCACCAGCGCGGGGGCGCGGGTGTTTGAGGAGGCCGAGCGGGCCTACCGCAAACGGACCGCGAGCGAGCGGACTACTGCCGAGAGCCTGGCTAGCAAGATGTCGGAAGCCAGCCTGACCCTCTACGCCCAGGTGGGCGAGGACGAGAAGCTCTTTGGAAGCGTGACCGCGCAGGACATTGCCGAGGCGCTCACCGAGCAGGGCTATCGGGTCGACCGGCGGCAGGTGTTGCTGGAAGAACCGATCAAGGTCCTGGGTGTATACTGGGTTGAGGTCAAGCTCTTCCAGGATATTCACGCCAAGGTCAAGGTGTGGGTGGCGAAGCAAGAAAGCGAGTGACACCCCCCTCTTGCAGGAGGTGAACTCTGTGCGTATTCAGCTAGAGAACCGGCGGGGCTTGCCCCGCCTGTTCGCATTCGGCCTGTCCCTAGTTTGTTCTGTGGCGCCTAGGCTGGCCTCTCGGCTGGCGCCTAGGCTGGCCTCTCGGCTGGCGCC
>CAZNJE010000052.1:25495-35359 GCA_964573295.1 uncultured bacterium
TGGCGCCTAGGCTGGCCTCTCGGCTGGCGCCTAGGCTGGCCTCTCGGCTGGCGCCCAGGCTGGCCTCTCGGCTGGCGCCCAGGCTGGCCTCTCGGCTGGCGCCCAGGCTGGCCTCTCGGCTGGCGCCTAGGCTGGCCTCTGTCGTGGTTCTTTCGGTAGTTCTGTCCGCGGTTCTTCTGGGGGGCTGTGGTCCGGAGGAGCCCGAGCGCTTTCCTCGGCCCGACTTCACCGCACCCGAGGTGCCTGGTAGTGACCGGGTTGTGGCCGAGATCGATGGAGAGCCGGTGACCGCCGGCCATCTGTGGCACAAGCTTCGCATCCAGTTTCCCGAGTGGCCGCACGAGGGGTCCGCGATGGCCGCTCAAATCCGCGAGGTCCTGCCGCAGCTGATTTCCGAACGTTGCTTTGCCAACTGGGGCGACGACCTGGGGTTCGCCGATGCTCCCTCAGTTCAGCGCGCCTGGTTCTTCGCGCGCGAATACATTCTCAAGAACTACACGATGGACAAGAAGGTCTATGCACGGGCTCAGCCGAGCGAGGAGGAAGTACGCGCGCACTACGAGGAGAACAAGGAGCGCTTTGAACTCCCGCCCCGAGTCTGGTACCACCACATTCTGGTCGATAGCGAAGCCGAAGCGTGGGATCTGCGCCAGCGGATCCTGGCTGGCGATGAGTTCGATGAGTTCGAGGCGTTGGCTGCCAAGTTCTCCCTCGACACGCTCTCGGCCCAGCGCGGCGGCAAGATGCCCCCCATGAATGCGCGTTACGAGTGTGGGCCGCTGGGCAAACTGCCCGATTTGGGTCGGGCTGTCATGGAGATGGAGGAGAAGGAGATCTCCAAACCGATCCGTTCGAGGTTGGGCTGGCACCTCGTGCGGGCCGACTACCGCCGCGACCGCATTCCACGGGCTTTCGACGAGGTGCGCGAGGAAATCGTGAACAAGCTTGCCACGCGCAATCAATCCGATCTATTCCAGGACGTGCTCGACTCGCTGCAGGTGGAGTTCGGAGTGAGAATCTACGAGGATGCGCTCGATGAGTTCTATTTCCTGCAGATGGATGACGAGGAGCTCTTCACCACGGCCCAGCGTCAGCGCGAGCCCGACTACAAGATCAAGATCTACCGGGAGATTCTGGATCGCTTCCCTGAGAGTCCTCGCCGGCCCGAGGCCATGTTCATGATCGGCTTTGTGCACGCCGAGGAGCGGGCCGATTCGACCCAGGCCCTGGCCGCGTTTCGCACCTTCCTGGAAGAGTACCCCGACCACGAGATGGCGCGGTCAGCGCGATTGATGGTCGACGAGCTTGAATAGGGTGCTACACTCGTGGATGTGGCTCCAGGGGGATGCAACTCCGGGACCTGGCTCCCGCATGTGATGCCGGATGCGGCTGGCGATTCGCACGCCCGCATGGGACGCCGGTAACACATGGCGATTCGCACGCCCGCATGGGACGCCGGCAACGGCTGGCGAGTGGTCTCCTGGGTGTGACTTCGGCAGTCGCCGTCGGGGCAGTTCCCACAGAATAAGTACTGAGGAAGGGGTGCGGACGTGTTGGTCGAAGTCGTCGTCGCAACGGTGGCGTTGGACCAGAAGAACCAGTCCCCGGTCGTGATCTTGAAGGATGCGATGGGAGACCGGCAGGTGCCGATCTGGATCGGGCATCCCGAGGCAAGCGTCATTGCCATGGAGTTGGCTGGTCGTAAGTTTCCCCGGCCTCTCACCCATGATCTGATGATCAGCGTGCTCAAGGGCCTGAAGGCCAAGGTGACGAAAGTGGAGATCTGTGACCTGGTCGAGGGCACCTTCTTCGCCAAAGTCCATATCGAGAAAGAGAATGACATCCTATGTGTCGACGCTCGGCCGAGTGACTCGATCGCCCTGGCACTGAAGAGCAAGGCGAAGATCTACGCAGATGCCAAGCTGTTCTCGAGCGAAATCGACAGTCTTCTGGCCAGCGCTGGCGCCACCGGCGATAGCTCGGGAGAACAGCGGGCCGAAGAGCTACGCGAGTTTATCGAGAACCTCGATCCCAAAGACTTCGGCAAGTTCAGATTCTGAACTGGCCGCGACCTGTAGGCCGGGTGGGCCGGGTGGGGTGAGCGGGCCGCTAGAATGGCCGGGTGTACCACTGCTCGGCGTGATGCGCCTGCGCAGCGAGGTGGGCCGAGTCGGCCGGTTGGCGCGGTTGGTCCGGTTGGCGCGGTTGGTCCGGTTGGCGCGGCGGCTGCGTGGCCGTTTGCGCCGCGTGAGCCGGGCAGGGACGCCTGAGGCCCGGCTGCTCAGCTCGTGAAGGGCGGCGGTAGCGTTCAAAGGGGACTGTCAGATCTTGCGCGCATCTTCATGGACGAGTAGTAAACAGGCGGCGCAGGCCCGGTGTGCCGTTTCAGGCGCCTGGTACGTGTTCTTGCGCATCCTGAGCATCGTCCCCAACGTTTCTGCCTCTGCCTACTGTGCGTGCCATATCATTTCCCAACCCCGAAACATGATTGCCCGGGTCTGGCGCGTGATTCGTCACACGGCGAACATGGTTCGTACTCCGCACACATTCTTTCGCGCCGGCGAAAGCGTTTCCGGCGGTGTCTTCGGCTGGAAACGGGTGTTGCCAATCATACTCTTGCTGGCCATCGGGTCAGCGGCCCCGGTTTCTGCCGCCGAGTTCCTTGATGAAGCCCACCGCGCCCTCTCCCGGGGCGAGTACGACGCGGCGATTGAAATGGCCTCGCCCTACCTCGACAGCATGCGTCCCGCTTGGGCCCAAGGGGCGAGGCTGATCACGGCGGAAGCTCAAATCGAGCTGGGTCGCTTCGCTGAATCCATCCGAACCCTTTCGCCCTTGATCGGTGATGCACCGCCGGGGCCGTCCGACAGTGCGTGGGTGGTGTTGCTCGCCCGGGCATTGCAGGGCCAGGGCCTGGTGCTGGAAGCCGCCGACTGGTGGCTCACGCATGCCTCCTTCGGCAGGCAGCAGCGCGACGTCAGCCACCGGTATCTGGTACGACTCCTGGGTGGCGAGCTGACCCAACCCGAGCTCGCCTACCTTCTCTGGAAGTATCCCGGGAACGATCTGCTCTGCGACGCGCACGAAGAGTACGCGCGCCAGGAGGCCCGGCGGGGACACACCCGCGAAGCACTCCGGGCTTGGGAGACACGGCCTGAGAACTGCGGCCCGGCCACACGCCCGGCCACACCCCCGGCCACACGCCCGGCCACACCCCCGGCCACACCCCCGGCCACACGCCCGGCCACACCCCCGGCCACACGCCCAGACAATCAGCCTCGGTGGCTCGAGCGCCTGTCCGAAGAGCCTGGCGCCAATGATTTCTTCACCGTGGGGCTTCTGGCACCGCTCAAAGGATCCTACGCCTCTTTTGGCATCGCCCTTTCGAATGGCGCCGATGTGGCTCGGCGGTTGCACAATGCGAACGCTCGGTTTCCCCTGCGGCTGGAGATTGCCGACACCGGTGGTTCGCCCGAAGGGTGCATAGCGGCGGTGAAGCGTTTGCATGGCCAGGGCGTTCGCCTGTTCATCGGCGAGGTGTTCAGTCTCAATACCCTCATGGCCGCCGCCTACCTGCAGGGGCGCGATGCCGTGCTGATCTCACCCGCGGCCACCGATTCGACCGTGCGTTTTCTGGGGACCGGCACCTACGGGTGCACCGTGGGGCCCTATGAACAGGCCGAAGCGGTGCTCACCTACGCAGCTGACAGCCTCTCGATCAGACGCGTGGCCTTGCTCTATCCGTTCACCGCTGACGGCCAGCGCTGGGCGCAGCTCGGACGCGACATTGCCCAGCGGCGGGGGATCCGCATCGTCTATGATCGCTCCTACATCCCCGGCACGACCGACTTCAGCGATCTGCTGGCCCGGGCGCGCCCGGTGATCCCCGATTCCCTGGACGCGCTCCTCTGTCCGGGACAGCCGCGCGAGCTCGCGGCTTTGCTCACCCAGATGGCGCATGCCGGGTTCATCGGCGCCTACCTCGGTGGACCCGAGCTGGGCGATCCATTGCTCACAAGGGTGATCAGGGACTTCGAGATGAAGGTCGTTTATCCGGGAGATACCTATGTGCCGGTGAGACAGCCCGGTCAGGATGCCGATTTCGAGACCACCTACGCCGAGCTTTTCGGTGAGCCGGCGGACGCGTTCGCGCGTCGGGGATTCGCTGCGTTCGGATTGGTCGGGGCGGCCGTCGAGCGCGGCGGTTATTGTCCGGCCGTATTCGCGGAGATCATGGAGCGAGTTAGCGGACCGGCCCGGGGGCGGGGCGAAGGCCGGCGTCTTCAGATGGCGCCCGAGGTGGCGTTGCCCGAACTCCACTTCCGCCTGGGGGATCGGAATCGGCTTGCCGGTCCGGCCTTGGGGCCGCCGCCGGAGCCCGAACCGCCCGAACCACCCGGATCATTCGAGCTTCTGGAGGAGCAGGAACCGCTGTGGCTCATCGGACCCGATGAGGACGTGCCGGTGGCACCGGCCGATTCAGTGAGTCAGCCTCCCAAAGTGTCAGTGCCTATTCGAGACGAAAGCGGAAGGGTACCACCACGCTGAACCAGATCGGCTTCTCGTCGACCATCATGGGGCGGAATTGCCACGCCAGCAGCGCCTGCTGGGCAGCTCGTTCGCAAAAGACGTCAGCCTGATTCTCAAGGGTCGTAACGCGGGCAACTGCGCCACTCGGCTCGACGGTCGCCCGGATAGTGACCAGGCCCTCGACCTCGTAGTACTCGGAGACACTCGGATAGGTAGGGCGGATCATCTCCAGAATGGCGAACTCGTCGGTGACAGCCGAGGGTGTGGTCGTCGACACGGTGGACCGGTCTTCGCTGAGCTCGAATTCCACCGCCACTTGGTGGGGTTGAATCGGCACGAGCTCGCCGATCTCGATCCGCGGGCCGATATCTGGGTCCGGAATGGGCTCGGGAATCTCGAGGTCCGCGTCGGGTTCGGGTGGAGGTCTCTGAGGACGCTCGGTGAGGCGCACGACCTCGGGGATCTCTTCGGGGACGATCTCGAGCTCGATCATGCGCAGCGCCCCCGCCTGGGAGCGGCGGCGCGCTTCAGCCTGCACTTCAGCTTCCACTCGATCCTTGGGCGATATCTCTAGTCGCCATTGGGGCTTGCCCTCGCGGCCCAACCATTCGGGCTTCGTCGAGTCGGGTTCGCTCGGGACGAGAAGATGGGCAAAAAGCACGGCGAGGCCCACAACGCCGGCCGCGGCGGCAAAGGCCTTACGAAATCGTACCCTGTAGGCGAGTTCGATCTCGTAGAATGAGCGTCCCGCGAGTATCATGGATCCTCCGTGCCTGGAGGCACGGTCGAGGCCTACCGCCGCCCTGGTCAAGCCCGGGCCGCCGTTTGCAGCGACCGGTTTCCGCCGCGTTCGTCCTTGGCTCCCGCCGGACGGGACTGCCCTTAAACCTAGCCTTCAGGGGGTGGCTTGACAAGCGGCAGACCATCTTCATAATAGACGTTTCAGCAGTAACTTGGGAGAAGTGTATGGCCCGTACCCTAAGGCTCTCATCCATTCGCAACATCGGTATCATTGCACACATCGATGCCGGAAAGACGACGACCACAGAGCGTATCCTGTATTACACGGGCAGTTCCCACCGGCTCGGCGATGTCGACTCCGGGAACACCATTACTGACTGGATGGATCAGGAACGCGAACGCGGGATCACGATCACCTCCGCAGCCATCACCGTGGAGTACCGCAAGCATCATATCAACATCATCGACACCCCGGGTCACGTCGACTTCACCGCGGAAGTCGAGCGCAGCTTACGGGTTCTCGACGGCGTGGTCGTGGTCTTGTGCGCACGCGGCGGCGTAGAACCCCAGTCGGAAATGGTCTGGCGTCAGGCCAAGCGCTACGGCGTACCGCGCCTGATCTTCGTCAACAAGATGGACCGCTTGGGTGCGAGCTTCGAACGGGCCCTCGAGGAGATCCGTACGATCCTCGGGTCCACTCCGTTGCCGCTCTACCGTCCCATCGGAGCAGAGAATCGACTCGGAGGAGTGATTGATCTAATCCGCATGCGCGCCATTCGTTGGGATCAGGAGTCGAAGGGCGCCGAGTTCTACTTCGACGATATCCCATCTGACCTGCTCGATGAGATGCAGTTGCACCATCGCGAGTTGGTCGAGACCGTGGCGGCCGAGGACGAGGCACTGCTCGAAAGGTTCATCGCAGAGGATGACCTGCCCGAGGAGGATCTGCTGGCCGGGATCCGGCGGGGGACATTGAACCATCAGTTCGTGCCGGTCTTCGTCGGAGCCGCGTTGCGGAATCTGGGCGTGCAACCGCTCATGGACGGGATCATCGACTTTCTGCCCGCCCCCGATGAGGTGCCTCCCGCGACCGGCGTCCATCCTGACACCGGCGAGAAGGAAGAGCGGCCGCCGGAGGTCAAGGGCCCCAGCGCAGCACTGGTTTTCAAGACCTACACGGCGGCCGGAGACAGTGGCACCGGTCGCGTCAATTTCTTGCGGGTCTATTCAGGAAAGCTGAGCGAGGGCGAGATGGTGCTCAACAACCGGTTGGGCCAGAAAGAACGCATTGCCCGCCTCTACCGTGCTCACGCCGACAAGAAGAGCCGGACGAAAGAAGTGCTCGCCGGGGACATCTGCATCGCGACCGGGCTGAAGCTCTCAGGCACCGGCGACACATTGACCGATCTCGAGCATCCACTGCAACTGGAGGCCGTGACCTTCCCCATTCCGGTCGTGATGGCATCGCTCGAGCCGCGAGTGGCCGGTGAAGAGGAGAAGCTCACGACAGCGCTGACGCGGTTGTCCGAGGACGATCCGACCTTCCAGGTGAGCATCGACGAGGATACCGGGCAAACCGTCATCAAGGGGATGGGCGAGCTACATCTGCAGGTGCTCGAAGAACGGCTGGTGCGCGAGTTCAATATCCAGGTGCGTCTGGGCAAGCCGCAGGTCACCTATCGGGAGACGATCAGCGAGAAGCGCGGGGCGCAGCACGAGTACGACCGCACTACCGGTGGCCGGGAGCATTTCGCGCGCGTTCGGCTCACCGTCGAGCCGCTCGAGCGTGGCGGTGGCATGGTGTTCGAAAACAAGGCCGGCGACGAGATCCCAGATGAGTTCGTCACAACCGTGGAGCGAGCAGTGCGTGACGCCTGCGAATCGGGCATCCGGTGGGGCTATCCGATTCAGGATATCCGCGTGATCTTGAACGGTGGCGCCGCGCACGAGCTGCATTCGAGCGAGCTCGCCTTCCGCAACGCGGCCATAAACGCGTTTCGGGAAGCCTGCCGGGCGGCGGTTCCGGTGTTGCTCGAGCCGATCATGCGGCTCGAGATCGTCTGCCCCGCCGACTTCGTGGGCGGCATCCATCAGCAGATTGCGGCGCGCGGCGGCCGCGTCTTGGGCACCGAGCCGCGGGATGACGTGCACATTCTCAAGGCGCGGGCGCCACTGTCGACGATGTTCGGCTACGCGACCGATCTGCGCAGCGCCACCCAGGGCCGCGGGGCCTACACGATGGTGTTCGACATGTTCGATCGGGTTTCCGAGGAACCGAGCCACCACTAGGGGCGGGCGGATTGGCCAGATCAGGCCCCAGTCCAGTGGCCGGATGGGGCGGAAGGAGCCGCGGCGGGCAGAGCAGGTCAGAGTGGCCAGACGGGGCGGAAGAAGCCGCGGCGGGCAGAGTAGGTCAGAGTGGCCACGGGGAGAATCGGGTGCGAAACCGTGTGGCCCCGGGAGAGCGAAGAGCGGGGGGAGGAGTGCTGTCATGGCGGACAGGGCGCAGGAACTGAGGCGGCTGCCAGCGGTCGACCAGCTGCTGCGCGCGCCCGGTTTGGAGCCGGTGACGGCCTCGATGAGCCACGAAGTCGTCGTGGCCCTGGCGCGTGAGGAACTGGCCGCGACCCGCCGGCTTTTCCTGGCCGGGGAGATCGAGGCCGATGCGCTGGCGTCCGATGCGGTGGCCGAACGGGTGGCCGCACGGGCCGCCGCCCTTCGTCCGGCACCGCTGCGGCGGGTGATCAATGCCACGGGCATCTTGCTGCACACCAATTTGGGGCGTGCACCGCTGTCGGCCGGTGCCCAGGCCGCAGTTGCCGCGATCTACGGTGGCTACAGCGCCCTCGAGATGGATCTTGGTACGGGCAAACGAACGTCCCGTCTGGGACGGGTGCGGCGCCTGCTGCGGCAAGTGTGCGGTGCCGATGACGCCCTGGCGGTCAACAACAACGCCGCAGCGGTTTTCCTGACCCTTCATGTGCTGGTCGGTGATCGCGAAGTAATCATCTCACGCGGCGAGCAGGTCGAGATCGGCGGCAGCTTCCGGCTTCCGGACATCATCGAGGCCAGTGGGGCCGTCATGCGTGATGTGGGCACGACCAACCGCACGCGGCTGAGCGATTATCGCAAGGCGCTCTCCGCGCGGACAGCCATGATCCTCAAGGTGCATCCGTCGAACTATGTCATCGACGGTTTCACCGAATCGGTTACTACCGCCGAGTTGGCCGGCCTGGCCCGCGAGGCCGACGTGCCGCTGGTGGAGGACTTGGGTAGCGGAGCGCTGCGCCAGCATCCGTCCGATTTCCTGCGCGGCGAGCCCAGGGTCCAGGACACCCTCGAGGCCGGGGCGGCGCTGGTGTCTTTCAGTGGGGACAAGCTCCTGGGCGGGCCTCAAGCCGGCATCCTGGCCGGGGAGGCGCCGCTGATCGAGCGATTGTGTTCCCATCCGCTGGCGAGGATCGTGCGACTGGACAAGCTGCACTTGGCTGCGTTGGAGGCCACGCTCATCGAATACACCCGCGGCGAGGAGGGACTTGAGGCGGTCCCACTGTATCGTCTCCTGAATCGGCCGATCGAGTCGCTGCGCGAGCAGGCGGAGGAATTGGCGGTGCGTCTGCGCGAGGTGCTAGGGGGCTCTTGGCGGGTCGAGGTGATCGAGACCGAGGCGGTCGTGGGCGGCGGATCGCTGCCCGGGGAGACGGTGCCCTCCTGCGGTGTGGCACTCATGCCAGTGGGACTGTCGCTGGATGTGGCTGCCCGGTGGCTGCGTGCGGGAGAGCCGCCGATCGTTCCGCGGCTGTATCAGGAGCGGATGGTCATCGACATGCGTAGCCTTCTCGAGGATGATGCGCGAAACCTGCTCGAACATCTGCCGGCTCGGCTCCGAAGCCTAGCCGAGCATCTGCCGGCTGAATCCCGAAGCCTAGCCGAGCATCTGCCGGCTGAATCCCGAAGCCTACCTTCTGAGGATGACTGCGCTGATGCCTAGCACGAGGCGCCCCAACGAATACGTGCCCACTGCCCAGGGGTTGGAAGCGCGCCTGGAAGTGCCCCTGCTGGCCGAGCTTGCGCTGCCGCCGCGCACCACGCGGGGTCAATCGGCGGGGCTGCATCAGCTTCGCCCCGATCCCCGGGCATGTGACCGTCTCTTCCATCTACTGCAGGCAGAACCCTTCGCCGTGGGCGTCGTAGGCCTCGGTGAGAGTGGGGAGGAGTGGCCGGTCGCGGTCGGTCTGGCCGAACGCGCTGCGGCGGGGGGATTCGCTCCGGTGGTGCTCCTTGGCGTCGAAGAGTCTCATCCGGCCGGCAAGCGCATCCAGGGGCTCCGCCGGGTGGCGAGCGCCGTCCACGAAAGGCTGTTGGATCGAGTGTGCCCCGAGGGATGCGGTGCCCGTGCGGCGGGCATTCAGGGCGTGTTCCAAGCGCAGTCCATGACGCCCGATGACACCACAGATCCACCGCTCGAACCGGGCGGTTTGCTGGTGGTCGGACGCGCTGACGCGTTCACGAGCGCACCGCTGACCGAGTCCCTAGGCGGTCTGCTGCTTGTGGCCCCGTATCGGGACGTGCCCGACAGCGCCATGCGGGAAC
>CAZNJE010000053.1:0-35140 GCA_964573295.1 uncultured bacterium
GCGGGCTGTCCTGGTCTCCTAACGGCGAAGTGATCGCATTCCATCTTCGATCCCCCGAGAATTTCGAGTACGACATATGGACGATTACCGCCGATGGTGGACTCACCATGAGGTTGACCACCGACTACGGCAATGAGAGGAGGCCGGCTTGGTTACCCGACGGATTACGCATTGCGTATTCATCAGATCGTACGGGCAGTATTGAGATCTGGACCATGGATGCACGTGGAGGCGATCGTCAACAAATCACGTCGAACCCCACTGCCGGAGCGGGTAGTCCCTCCTGGTCTCCGGACCAAGGTGCGCTGGCATTCACTCTATCTGAAGACGGGCGATCGTATGACATCTGGATCATCTACCTTGACTGAGGCCCTGTCGTCCAACGATGATCGCAGGGGATGGCGTAGGCGGAACTCCACCTTTCGACAGCAAATACAAGGCAAGAAGGCACAACACCACATTCAGCGGGTGCCGCTTCGCGGCACCGCTGATGTTCGTGTTCTGCGGTGAAGACGCGAGGCCGGAATGCTCGCTCACAAAGTGGGAGGGGCTCCTGGGCTGGAAGAGTTGAGCCGCAGTTGATTCCGATGGCATGCCGAAGTAGGGTATAACCCTTGACGATATTATCGCGGAACGTTATTATAGACGTATGATCCGAAGCTTCAGGAATCGCCAAACGGAACGCATATGGAGGCGTGAAGCGGTAAGAGGATTCTCGGCCCTCTTGCGCCGGGCCGCGCTACGGAAACTTCTTCTTCTGGACGCAGCCGAGGTCTTGGACGATCTGCGCTCGCCCCCCGGCAACCGACTGGAGAAGCTCACAGGTCGCGGAAGGGGACAGCATAGCATACGGATCAATGACCAGTGGCGGATCTGCTTCCGCTGGGAGCAGGGCGACGCCCAGGACGTTGAGATCGTGGAGTATCACTAGGGAGTTGAGAATGGCACCAAAACGCATTCCTCCGATCCATCCCGGCGAGATTCTTCTGAAGGAGTTTCTCGAGCCATTGGAGATCAGCCAGTATCGCGTGGCCAAAGATATCAGCGTCCCCCCGCGGAGGATCAATGAGATCGTACATGGTCGTCGGGGCATTACAGCGGATACGGCCCTGCGGCTCGCACGATACTTCGGAACCACGGAACGATTCTGGCTCAATCTTCAGACTCGACATGACCTGGAGGTCGAGAAGGATCGCCTCAAAGGCAGACTTGAGCGGGAGGTGTCGCAGCTGCGCAGGGTCAGCTGATCTCGGAAAGAAACGGAACTGGGATCAGGGCAGGGTGATCGCAGAACAGTGAATGGAGCTGACGGCCTGTCCCGTCACGTTCCCTGCATGGCAGGGCCCGTGCCGACATCCCAAGCGGAGGAAGTCCACTCGGAAGCCTTGCACTTCAGAGCACTTCCGAGTAGACTTCTGAGCTATGGATATCCTTGAGCTACTCAAACGGCCAGAGGGCAAGACCCTCGAGTTCAAGCGCGACTTGTCATCGCCCGCTGGAATCATCAAGAGCATCGTCGCCTTCGCGAACACTTCGGGGGGAACTGTCCTGATCGGTGTCGAGGACAGGAGCAGACGCGTACGCGGTATTGCGAAGCCCATGGAAGTGGAAGAACGCCTGGCCAGCTTGATCAGTGATCACGTCACCCCACGCATCGTGCCGGAGATCGAGGTACTCCCCTACGGGCGCACCCATGTCTTGGCACTTCAGGTTCATCCGAGCCCTTCGCGCCCTCATTTCGTGGCACGCGACGGATTGGAGCAAAGCACTTATGTGCGTGTGGGGTCTACAAACCGAAAGGCAGGCTCGGAACTCATTGCGGAAATGCGTAGATTCGCTGGCGGTGAGGCTTATGACGAACAGCCACTCCCGAGCCTCGACTCAGAAGCCATTGATTTCCAGGCCGTTTCCGAGACGTTCAAACCTATTCGGAAGCTTCGCAAGGCAGATCTTGAAACGCTCAGGCTCGTCACGACCTACCAAGGGCGCAAAGTGCCGACGGTTGGTGGCATCCTTCTGTTCGGTCGGGATCGAGCAGCACACTTTCCTGACGCTTGGATCCAGGCGGGTCGTTTTGCTGGCACCGACCGCCGGAAGATAACCGATCGACTTCAGATGCTCTCATATCCCGTCGACTCAATAGATGAAGCTGTTTCGTTCGTTGAGAAGCACTCTCTGCAAGGAGCCGAAATCGGACGAACGCGCCGCAAAGATACCTGGAATCTTCCACCCCTTGCGGTCCGTGAAGCAATCGTCAATGCGGTCGCACATGCAGACTACTCCCAACGCGGTGCACCCATAAGACTAGCCATCTTTGACGACCGACTTGAAGTGGAGAGCCCTGGAGTCCTTCCGTTCGGCCTCACTGTTGAGGACCTATATCGGGGAATATCCAAACTCCGCAATCGTGTCATTGGCCGTGTGTTTCACGCGCTGGGATTCATGGAGCATTGGGGCAGCGGGATTCAGCGCATGACTGCCGCGTGTAAGGATGTCGGTCTTGCCACACCTCTCCTGGAGGAAATCGGCACGAGCTTCCGGGTGACCATTTCGACGGAAAGACTGCATCCTGCTACCCTGGATGAAACAGATCAGGCCATCTTGCGATTCCTCGAGAGAAACGAAGGACAAGTTACGAGCCAGATCGCCAAGGCCATCAATCTCACGTCTCGAGCAACGAGAACCCGTCTCGTGAAGCTCGTGGACCGCGGCCTTGTCCAAGAGGTCGGTACGGGGCCAAAGGATCCAACGCGGCGCTATTTCATGATCGGCAGGATCGAGTAGGATTGAAGCGCTGGACACAACACCACATTCACCAGATGTGCGGGCCGGCACGGCCCTGGCGCGAACGTGGGTGCACCCGACACAGGCCCTGCAAGGCCAGGGCCGCGCCGGTCCACCCAGCCCAGAATCACTGCCAGATCGGCAATATCGGGCTCGCCCTGCAGGTGATGAGGGAGTGGATTGACGCAGAAGCGATCGGAGAGGTTCCTTGACGGGCCTTCTGGTCTACAAGCGCGCTGACAGCCATCGGCGCTTGCGTAGTTGCGAACGAGGGTGGCATGGCAAGGGTGGGCACGTGCCAGCGGCTCTGCCGCTGCAGGTGGCGCCCAACGTTAGGATGCGACATCCGTGAGACCGCGAATGAGTCTGGCCAATAGAATCGGACATTTCTCGTCAATCGGCCTTTGCGTCGTGAGTGTCGCCTACGTAATCGTCGTGGCGTTCGGCATTGTTCAGGTTGGGTTCGACGATCCGATCGTGGATTCGACCCTCGCCGTGATGGAGGCGCTTACATTGCTGGCGGCTCCTTTCCTCGTTGCTGTCATGGCAGCAATCTATGAAACCGCGAGCAGAGATCGCAAGGTGTTTGGCCTCATGGCGCTGGTTTTCGCTGGAATCATGGCAGGCCTTAGCAGGCCTTACCAGTGCCGTTCACTTCGTAGCGCTGACGGCCGGGCGTCAAACTGACTTCACCGTTCTGGAATGGCCATCAACGCTGTACGCTATTGAGCTTCTCGCATGGGATGTCTTCTTGGGACTGTCCCTCGTCTGCGCCGCCCTTGTTTTCGTTGGTTCCGGAATCCGGGCTATTGCCCGATGGTCTCTCCTTCTGGCAGGTGGTCTATCGCTGCTTGGCGTCATTGGCCCCATCGTTGGAGACATGGCACTCCAGCGGATAGGCATACTCGGCTACGGCTTCGGACTCCCCTCACGGCTTTGGTGCTGTCACGATTCTTCCACCGGCGTGAGGATCTATTGGGAAAGTCAAGGTCGAACGGCACATCCTGACAACGCGGTCCAGCTGAGCGAGGAATCGCGCAGGCGAGGCGTATAGGCGCCACTCGATTGGCCGCGTACATGGTTCGTGCTCTGAGTACGATGGTTATATGGAGTGTGCCGGCGACGTGTCGAAGCGTTGCATCTGAGTGTGCGCCAACTCACTGCGGACGTGATCCACGAGCCCGAGGCACCCCGAACTCCAGATCTCACTTGCCCTTGCCGATCCGTTCGTGGGAGACTTGTTGGCTACCGCGTGCCGACTGGGCGGCTGGCGGGAGATCGCAAGACCGCGACGCGTTGGCCGGGCACTCCGGTCGGAGTCTCCCCGCTGAGGGGAACCCTCCCCGGGCACGGCGTGTCTAGTGCGCGAGACCGCCACTCGAGACCGCCGCGCGAGACCGCACCAGCAGAAAGGAAGCCGGTCGTGAATCTAGGTCCCCAGGTCCAGAAAGGTCCCATCGTCATCATCGGCGCCGGTCCGGCCGGATTGGGCGCCGCGTACATGCTGGATCGGGCCCGATACCCGGACTGGGTCCTCTTCGAGCGCGAAGAGCACGTGGGCGGCCTGGCGACCAGCTTCACCGACGAGAAGGGCTACACCTGGGATCTGGGCGGTCACGTGGCATTCTCCCATTACGATCTGGTGAGCCGGCTCTATGACGATCTCTTGGGCGAGACCGGTTGGATCGAGCACGAGCGGGAAAGCTGGATCCGCGTTCTGGAACGTTGGGTGCCCTATCCCTTCCAGAACAACATTCATCGGCTTCCGCCCGAGGAGGCCGCCCGCTGCGCGGAGGGCCTGATCCGCGCCAAGCTGGCCGATCCGAAGCCGCCGTTCGAGCATTTCGGAGACTTCATCGAGCAGGTCTTCGGCGAGGGCATCGCCGACCTGTTCATGCGGCCATACAACTACAAGGTATGGGCCTATCCGCCCCCGATGATGGATGCCGGGTGGATCGCCGACCGGGTGTCGGTGCCCGATCCGATCCGCGTGGTCCGCAATCTCGCCCTGGGGACCGACGACTGCGCCTGGGGACCGAACAACATGTTCCGGTTTCCGCGCCACGGGGGCACCGGCGCGATCTGGCGCGCCATGGCTGCGCGCCTGCCGCAGGAGAGGATCCACACCGGCCGGGAAGTGGTATCGATCGACCCGGACAAACGAACCATCCGGTTGAACGATGGTTCGACCCAGGACTACGCCGCCTTGATCTCGACCATGCCGCTGGACCTCTTGACCCAGGCGACCGGCCGGAGCGCGTGGTCCGAAGCCGCCTCCGAGTTGCTTTACAGCTCCACCTACATCGTGGGCATCGGGCTGAAGGGCAATACGCCAGAGCACCTGCGCACCAAGTGCTGGATGTACTTCCCCGAGGCGAACTGCCCGTTCTACCGCGTCACGCACTTCAGCTTATACAGCCCCAACAATGTGGATGACATCGAGCAACACTGGTCCTTGATGTGCGAGATCTCCGAGTCCCCGGAGAAGCCGGTACAGGGCGACCGCGTGGTCGAAGATACGGTGAACGGCCTGGTGGCTGCGGGTTTGATCGAGAGTCCCCAGGAGGTCGTTCACAGCTGGTCCTACCGCGTGGAGCGGAGCTACCCCATTCCTTCGAAGCGCCGCGATGCGACCTTGAACCGTCTGTTGCCCGAGCTCTATGAGCACGACATCCTCTCGCGCGGCCGCTTCGGCGCCTGGCGTTACGAGGTGGGCAACATGGACCACTCCTTCATGCAAGGGTTCGAGGCCGCCAGCCACCTGGTCGGCGGCAATGCCGAGCTCACGCTCTGGCATCCCGAGGTGGTCAACGTTCCGCATCCGGTGCTTGGCTGGGGCCGGGTGCGCTAGCGAGGCCGCCCAATGAATGACGCTGTCCGATGAATGGCGGGTGTGGTGACGACAGCCATGCTTGACAACGTGCGCGGGCCGATCCCGTTGCACGCAGCCTAGTTCCCGCTTCGAGTATTGGCCGGCCGGCGCAGTGGGTTCGTCGCATTCCCATTGCTCCGAGCGTATCCGCCCTTGTCCTGGGTCGAACTCTTATCAGCGTCCCCGCTGCCCGACGCCAAGGCATACCTCAGTCCGCCTTCTTGGGAGAGGCCCCCTTCGAGGGTGCTCCAGGTGAGGAGCTTCCGGGCGAGGGTTCACCCGGAGAGGAGGCTCCCGCACGCCACCGCCAGCGCGTGGCCCGCTCGGACTCCCACGAGAACATGACCGCCGCCGTCGCCACAATGCCCAGCCCGCCGAGCACGCTGAGCAGATCCGGGACCTCATCCCATAGCAACCACCCGAGCCCGGCGGCGAACAGGATGCCCGTGTAGTTGTAGATCGAGACCTCCCCGGCGGGTGCGTGCCGGAAAGCCAAAGTCAAGCCGAACTGGCCCGCCGAGGCCGCCAGACCGATGAGCAGCAGATAGAACGCCTGCTCTGTCGTCGGCATGCGCACCCCCAGCGTGAGCAACGGCAGGGTGGCCAGAACCGACAGCAGAGAGAACTGAAAGATGATGGTGGCCGGTTCCTCGCGCTCCCTCAAGTATCTCAACAGGGTGTAGGCACCACCCGAGGCGATCGCGGAGACCAATCCGGCCACGGCCGGGAGGATGGAGAGATCAAAGCGCGGTTTGACGATGAGCATGCCCGAGGCAAAGGCGGCCGCCAGAGCGATCATCCGGGCCCGGCCGAGCCGTTCCCCCAGGAACGCGGCGGCGAACAACGTGACGAAGAAGGGTGAGAGCTTGTTGAGCATCGTGGCATCGGCCAGGTAGAGGCCACCGATGGCCACGAAGTAGGTGGCCACGCCCAGCAGCCCGAGGAGCGCACGGGAAAGCAGGTGCTTGCGGTGTTCGGGCTTCCCGAGCAGGCCCTGCCGGCCGGCCTTACGCGCCACCCAGGCGGCCACCAAGAGGCTCACCAGGTTGCGGACCAGAACCTTCTGGAATACGGGCAACTCGCCGGAGAGGCGCACCGCCGCGGCCATCACGGCGAAACTCAGCGTGGAGAAAAGCATCCACGCTACGGCTTTGGACTTGTGATCTGCCATAAGGACATCGGGGCCGACATCGGGGGCCGATTCGCGCGTCTACCGCTCGCGCGTCTACCGCTCGCGCGGTCCGCCCGACAGTCTAGAGAATTCATATGGATCGGCGCGAGCTTTCTCTTGCGACCGGACACGCACCCGGCTTGCGCCCCACGCTGGATACCCGCTACCTTTCCTCGAGAGAACAACCCTCTGGAACCGAGGCGGAGAATGCCAGGAAGGCACGACGGGATGAAGCGATTCAGTGGGCGGAAGCTGGCTTGGGCAGGCGAGCGGGTACCGCAACTGGTCCTGCTTCTGGCCCTGCTATCGACCCATGGCTGCGGGGTGCCGCCCCGCGATGGTGGCCTGCCGTCCCGCGTGGCCGAGCCACAGCTACTGCCGGGCACGCCCGAGCGGTGGACGCCGGTTCGCTTGGGCTTGACGGGCCCGGTCGATCCGCGCCATGCGCCGGTGCCGACCAACGACGCCGAACGCATCCTCTTTCGCCAACTCTACGAGAACCTGGTACGCATCGACGCCGCCGGCCAGATGTGGCCCGCCCTGGCGGTCGAGTGGCGCCGGGAAGATGCGCGCACCTGGGTGTTCCAACTTCGTCCCGAGGCCACCTTCTGGGATGGCTCGCCGGTACGGTCCCATGATGTCCGCTCCGCCTGGGTCAGCGGGCACGCGCGGGCACTCGCCTCGGGCAGCCACCATCCGTGGGATTGGATCGAGTCGATCCCGTGGCCTGAAGAGGATGACATCCGAACGCTTCGGGTGACCCTGTCCACCGAGGTCGAGACGCTCCCGGCGATCTTCGCCCATCCCGCCCTGGCCGTGGCCAAGCCCGTCCCGGGCGAGACCTTTCCGCTGGGTAGCGGTCCCTACCGGCCGGATGTGGATGACGGTCTCCGGCTTGTTTCGGCCCGGCAAAGCCGCGTCTCCGCATTCTGGCCGGGCGGCTCGCTCGAGAAGGTGTGTGCCGTGGATGTCATCACAACCGCGGCCGGCGGCGATCCCCGGGATCTGCTTCATGCGGGGGTCGATGTGCTGTTGTCTCGTCAGCGGAATGTGCACACGCTGGCCTCGGAACTGGCCGCCTACACCAGCGCGCCCCTGCCCTGGGACCGCCTCTACGTCTTCCTGTCGCCCGAGCTGTGTCCGGATGCCCTTCTGCGCAGTGAAGATCCGTTGAGCCGGGGCAGCCTGCGGAGCGCGCCCGGCTTCTCCTTGCCCCTATGCGCGGAGCTGGCCGGAGAGGTGATGATCTCCGACGCCCGTCCCGCGCCCGACCTGGAGTGGGTGGCCGGCGACACGCTCTACGACTGGGCGGACGATGCGGCCCGGCGCCGCTTGAGCCGCCCCGGAGGAGCCGGCACCCCGCCGCGCGTCTACTGGGAAGGCCGCCCGCTTCCCTTCTGGAATGACGCACCGGTCACCGGTCTGGACGGCAGGCTGGGCGTTTCCGAGGATGAACTCGCATCGCGGATGCTCACGCCGCCCCGTGTCGTCTATCCGTCGGGCGATGCCGACGCGGCCCGGATTGCCGGACGGCTGGCGGTGCTTCTCAACTGGGATCGCGGCCGTTTGATCGACCGCTACGGGGAGACGGTTGCTTCGCTACAGCATCGGTTGCGGCCCGCGAAGGCGGGGCCGGCGCCGATCGCCCCAGGCGTTGCCCCCGAGGCCTTCGCCGAGCTGCTCGTCCGAGGTGATGAGCTCGGCTACGTCTGCGCGATCGACCGCGACTACTACGGCGCATGGCATCACGATTGCGCGTTCGGGGTGGCCGCGGCCCGCCCGCATCTGATCGCGCGCCGCGGGCTCGTTCGACTGGGTCTCGATTGGGACGGCACGCCCCGGTTCTCCTCTGCCGGCTGGCGGACGGTTGATTAGTCGCCGCCCGGGCCTCCTTCGCCGGCCGGATCCTCTTCACCGGCCCGTTCGGGCATCTCCTCCGGCAACAGCCCGGCCAACCGGTCGCGGTGCACCATCGCGCTCAGCATCTTGAGGCGGATGTAGTCGCCGTCGTAGAAGAAGTAGCCCTTGTGCTCACCCAGCCGCGAGCTGCGATTGCTGTCCTTGTCGAGGAACCAGTCGCGGCCGCCGAACTCCAGATAGCCGACCAGATGAAAGCCGTGGTCATCGGTGGTGGTGCGGTTGTAGATGCGATACTCGCGGCTGGCCTGATCGATCCACTCGCCGGGGATGTCGAAGCTGGGGACGACGACGGCATCGTGCATGCCGTCGACTCCGGGCTCGCTGGTGTCGCCGCCCAGTGCCGCGGTGTAGCCCTCCTGGAGAGCGGATCTGACCACCCGGTAGAAATCATCCAGGGGCAAGTTGAGGTAGTCGTTCCGGCGGCGCCAGTTATCGTGCACATCCAGGATCATCCAGGTGCCGAAGGGCTCGCGAAGCGTGGAGCAAATCTCGATGTAGTCGTCCATATCGAGCGAGAGGACCTCGGCGCGAAACGCCTCGGGTGTGTAGGTGCGACCGCGGTAGTCGAAACGCTCAGGGGGCGAACCCAAGTACTCGTCGAGGATCATGCGGACGTAGGCGATCACCTTTTCCTCGAACCAGAAGCCGTTCTCCTTCACCCAGCGAAGGTAGCCGTGGATCTCCTTGGTCATCAGGCTGTGGTCGTGCCGGCCGTCTTCGCGGAGGATGCCCGGATAGGCCTCCAGCGGCAGCGCGCCATAGTGCCGGTAGATCTCGCGCGTGCCGTGAAACTGTGACCCGGGACCGAGGCTGGAGTGACCGTACTCGCGCACGTACCGGCGTGCTTTCTCGACCCACTCCCAGTAGACGGTCCACATCTCCGAGAGCTTCACCTGCTCGCCGGTCAAGCGATGGACCTCCGACTCGAAGAAGGACGTCGATCCGAATGCCCAGCAAGTACCGGTGGCGAACTGCGGCTGGGGCGGGAAGTGGAAGGCGCTCGTGCACTGCTCGGGATCCGACGGCGTCTCGATCGCCGACCAGTCCAGCCGCAAGCGCAGCCTCTCCTCCTCTTTCTTCTCGGCCTCTTCGGCGTAGCGGTCATCGATGATCTTGCGTAGCGAGTCACGCTCGGCCAGAAGCGCTTCGCGCTCTTCGCGGAGCTCATCGAGCACCGGATAGTCGTACTCGGCTTCGTACAGAGGTGTGTCGGGCGGGCGTTGGGCGCCGACGTTTGCCCTCGCGTGCATGGAGGCGGCGTCCGCGGTTCCGGCATGAACGGATGTGGCCGGGTGCGCCGCGGGGGCGAGGAGACTGGCCAGGATCAAGCCGGAAGTCACAACCGCGGAGAGGCGGATAGCCGGAAGAAGCAGATGGGACATGATGGTCCTCCAGATTCAGGGGCGGTCTTTGCGCGAGAGCCGCACATGGATGGCTCCCAGCGGGATAGTAGCGGTCTTCCTGGTGCGCGGAAAGCCCCGCCTAGGGAGCGGCCATGAGCCTCTCTCGCGGTCTTCCTCGCGGCCAGCCTCCCTCCCCGCCTCCCGGCGGGCCTGCGCCTGGATCCCGTGGGTAGGGCCGCCGGGAGGGCGCCAAGGGGCACGCTTGCGCCCCGAGGGCCAATCCCGCTACCTTCCGGTAGGGGTCGTCGCGGTGCGCACGAGGTAGCCGATGCGAACAGGCATGAATAGAACGGGACGGATGCAGTCGCCGAGGACCGGGCCGGCGAGCTGCGGGCGCCGTGCCCTCGCCCGCCGGCATTCGTCACGCTCCGACCGAGCAGGCCGGCCATGACGCTCCGCCTACGGATCCTGGCCGGTGCCGCGCTGCTGGTTCTTCTGCCGCTGGCCTTGCTCGGGCAGCTCGTGAGCCAGTGGATCGAAGGACGCTTCACCCGGCAGTATCATGAGCGCATTCAGGGTCTCGTCGAGGTGGTTGCCGAGGATGTGGCCGCCCGGGACCGATTCGTGGCCGACCGTCTGGCCGCGCTGCGGACCGAGTTGCTCGACGACAACCGGTTCAGGGTGGGCCTGGAGGGCGCCGATCCGGCCGCCGCCGAGGCCTTGCGCGATCGGGCAGTGCGGTCGATGCATCTGCTCGGTCTGGACATGCTGCAGTTCCAAACCCCCGATGGCGAGATCCTGAGCTGTGGTCATTTTTGGAACATGTACGGGTCGCGCCAGGGGCGGCTCGTGCCCTTGCTGCGCACTGTCGAAGGTCCGGGCGTGACGGGCGTCGTGGCGGAAGCGCCGCGTCAGGAGGGAAGCTTCCTCGCGCAGGTCCGCCTGGACTCGCTGCGGATTGGTGCACACACGCTGTACTTGGTCGGAGGCATCGAGTTTGGGCCGAGGTACGTGCGGAGCGTGACGCGTGATCCCGATCTGATGATTCGTCTTCGTCTCCCTGAAGGACTCCTTTCTGGCCGGGAGATGGGTGAGCTCGAAGGATCTACGGGGGAGCCCACCTCTGGTGACGCCCAAGACGGTGGCGCCGACGCGCAAGCCATCGTGCGGTCTCTCGAGCTTCCGCTCCTGGTGCAGATGGCCGACACCTATCGCCCCACCTCCTGCGCCATCGAGCTGCGCTATCCGCTCGCGCCCCTCGAGCAGCTTCTGGGGGGATTTCGGCAATGGCTTCTTATCATCATGGCCGTGCTCGCCCTGGGAAGCTTGCTTCTGGCCGTGTGGCTCTCGCGCCAGATCAGCCGCCCGCTGGCCGACCTGGCCGAGCAGACCCGCGGGATCGACCTAGACACGCTCGATACCCGCTTCGCCAGCCGCCGCCGCGACGACGAGGTGGGTCTTCTGACCCGCGTCTTGGACCAGATGATGTCGCGTCTGCGTTCGGGCGCCCAGCGCCTGCGCGAGGTGGAACGGCGCGCCACGCTGGGCGAGATGGCGCGCCAGGTCAATCACGACATCAAGAACGGCTTGATCCCGATTCGCAACGTCCTGCGCCACCTGACCGATCTGCTGGGCACCGATCCCGCGCAGGTCCCGCGCGTGCTCTCGGAGCGCCGCGCGGTGCTCGAAGCCAGCATCGCCTACTTGGAGGAGCTGGCCGCCAACTACGCGCGCATCTCCTCGCGTCCCGGCCGGTGCCGATGCCGCTGCAACGAGGTCATCGAGCAGGCCGCCCTCTCGATGGGCGCAGCGCCTCGGGTGAAGGTGGATCTCGACCTGGATCCGCGGGTGGGAGAGATCACGGTCGATCCGGTCGCGCTGCGACGCATCACCGAGAATCTGATGCGCAATGCCGCCGAGAGTCTTCGTGGGCAGCCTGGGGACATCCGCGTCGTGACACGGCCGCGGGATGGGGAGTCGGGCGAACCGGGAGTCGTAATCGAGGTACGAGATGAGGGGCCCGGTATTCCCGAGGAGGTGCTGCCAAGGATCTTTGATGACTTCTTCACGACCAAGCCTGAGGGCAGCGGCCTGGGGCTCTCGATCGTGCGGCGGTTGGTCTCTGACTTCGATGGGACCATCCATGCGGAGAACCTGCCGGGCCGAGGAGCGTGTTTCCGGATCTGGCTGCCCCGCGACCAAGGAGTGGGTGAATGAGCCTCATTCTCATCGTGGATGACATTCCGGCCTTCTGCGAGCAGTACGCTTACGATCTGAAGCGGCTGGGTGGGTACGACACCGTCACGGCGACCAGCGGCGAGCGGGCCCTCGCGATCCTGCGCGAAAGGCCGGTCGACGGCATGATCTTGGACCTCGAGATGCCCGGCATGGACGGCTTCGCGCTGCTGAAGCGGCTGCGTCAGGAGAAGCATGCCCCTCCGGTCATCGTCTATACCGGCACGGGCAACTATGAACGCTGCGTGCGGGCGATCAAGCTGGGAGCCTATAGTTTCATCGACAAGGCTGAGCCCATGGAGCGGGTGATCCGCGAGATCGAGAATGCTCTCGAAGCCCACGAGCTGGCCCAGGAGAATCGTGACCTTCGCCGGCGCCTGGGCGGCGGCCGGCTCCTCGGAGAGAGTACGGCCATGCGGGCTCTCCACGAACAGATCCGGCGCCTGGCACCGTTGCCGGCCCCGGTACTGATCGTGGGCGAGAGCGGTTCCGGCAAGGAGCTCGTGGCGCGCGAGGTGCATCGCCAGAGCGGGCGGGCACAGAAGAAGTTCCTGCCGGTCAACTGCGCCGCGTTGCCCAGGGACTTGATCGAGAGCCAGCTCTTCGGTCACGAGGCCGGCGCGTTCACCGGGGCCACGCGCACCGTGCGCGGGGCCTTCGAGACGGTCAGCGACGGAACACTCTTCCTCGACGAGATCGGCGAGCTTCCCGCGGCGGCGCAGGCGAAGCTGCTGCGCGTGCTGGAGGAGAAGAAGGTACTGCGCGTAGGTGGAACCCAGCAGATCGAGGTTGCCACGCGCATCGTGGCGGCCACGCATCGCGACTTGGCGCGGGACACTGAAGAGGGGCGGTTCCGCTCGGACCTCTTCTACCGGATCAACATCCATGTGGTGCCGGTGCCCCCGCTACGCGAGCGGCTCGAGGACGTGCCGCTCTTGGCCGAGCACTTCCTGGCGCGGATTTGCGAGGAGTACGGAAGGCGTCCCAAGCGGTTCGCCGAAGAGGTCGTGACCCGGCTGCAAGCCTACGACTGGCGGCGCAACAACGTCCGGGAGCTGCGCAATGCCATCGCCCGGATGGTGACGGTGTGCGATGAGGACCTGATCACGCCGGAACACGTGCCGCTGGAGTTGGCCACGGTGGCGACGACGGACCTGGTGGATGGAGCCGGCTCGGCAGGGTCGTCGGTAGCATCGGTGGAGATAGCCGGGGGCTCGCTGAAGGACCGTCGACTGGCAGCCGAACGGGCGATTCTCCTCGAAGCGTTGGCAAACAACGACTGGCAAATCACTCGCACAGCCAGGGCGCTGGGACTGGCGGATCATTCGAGCTTGCTCAAGATCATGCGCCGGCACGGGATCAAACGTTCCTGACAATCGGCTTGGCCGCCTGAGCCGATCAAGGCACTCGCTGACGGCGCGCGGGGGCCGCCGGGGCCTCCCATACCGGTCGCGGCCTCCCATGCCGGCAACGGCGCGAAGGTGGCCGATTCTCACCATCTCGTCCGCGAGCCCCCCGGCCGCATACCCGAACCCCTCCCCAATGCCTACCTGAAAATGGCGCAAAGCATCGTTTTTCTCCTAAAGCCCGGGCCTCATCCTCCCGAGACATAGGAGCGGAACCGTCCGCAGGACTTCCTGTCGGGTTCCAGTTTCTGGCCAGGCCCGCAGGGCCGAGTGCATCACGAGGAAGCAGGACGGGACGACCCGCCAAGACTTCACCACGACGTTTTGCCAGACGAGTGCAACGCTGGTTATGCGCCACCCAACGCATGACACGGGAAGCCCATAGCGGTTGTTCTCGTCCATAGACGCTTCCTCAGGGAAGACTGCGACGCTGACGGGTTCCAGCGGATGGGTGCGGACAGGACTTCCTGAATGCGCCTTTCCATTGGTGCCGGCGCAAACTGGCCAACACCGGGCGAGAGAGCGGGTCCGCGATCTCCCACTCCGCGCCACAAGCGGAGGACGACTCGCCCGCTCGGTGGGAATGCGCGCGGCACCGCGCCTGCGGTTCGGGGCTACTCAGGCGATCATCGGAAGAAGTCGGTTCAGCTGCTGCCCATCGGCGATCTGGACTTCTCTGGTGCTCGAACTGAGCGGCCCCGCCGCAAGTGCGCAGATCGTGCGCAGATCGTGAGCAGATCGGATGGGCACCTTCGGTTCCGGCACAGTCCCGCCGCTATCAGGTCCACCCCGCCTGGGGGGGGGAATCCCCGGCGGCAACAGGCGCCGACGTGTCGAGATGCCCACCTGATCTCGTGTCCTTGCGGACACAAGCTCTCCTCAGCCACCCGCTGGAGTCGGCGATGGGCCTGCCTTCCAATTCGCTGTTTCACAACGAGTTAGACGGAATCGTGCCGCCAGCGCCCATGCCGCATCCGCTTCCGGTCCCCTTCTTGCCCCTCTTTCGGAGGTGATCCGGTGGGTCACCCATGATCATCGCGTATCGAGCCCTCCGGAAGAGGGCCATCAAGGCAAGGAGGAGGATGATGTATGCCAGAATCGATGCCAATCCGTCGAACCGTTCCCGGCGCGGGGTCCAACCAGTACCCCTCACCGCCACGCTCCTGGCTCTCCTGGGGGGGCTGCTCATGGCAGTGGGTCCGACCGGCTGCGGGACCGACGATTTCAACACCGCCCAGGAGCGCGGCCTCGCCGAGAGCGACGACGGGTCCGGCTCCGGCGTTCAGACCGCGAAGATGACCAGCCCAGTCCCGGTCGCGAACGAAGATGGCGCGGTAGCGGCGCAGTCGCAGCGGGCCGGCGTGATGGAGCCGGAACCGGAACCGGGCCCGGGTGGCGTGATGGAGTCGGATTCGGGCCCGGGTGATGAGACGGAGCCAGAACCGGGCCTGGGTGATGTGTCCCGAGACGTTCCATCCCAGGCCGTGTTGTCCTATGAAGAGGCCGAAGCGCTCTACCATCGCGGCGAGTACGATCAGGCCATTCGCGGCTTCGCCGCCTACGCCGAGCAGCACCCGGGCAGCGCGTGGGGGCAGTACATGCTGGGCCTTGCGCACTGGAAGCGCGGGGAGTACGTGGCGGGGGCCGAAGCCCTGCGCGAGGCCGCGCGGCAGCGGCCGGACTTGACCAAGGCACACCTCAACCTCGCACGCGTCTGTCTCGATGCCCGGCGGCCGCAGGAAGCGCACGACGCGGCCCAGCGCGCCGTGGTGCTGGAACCGAGCAACGCGGATGCACAGCGAGTGCTGGCCCGCGCGCTGCACAATCTCGGCCTGGCCGACCGGGCCCTCGAGGTCTACCAGCGAGTCCTATCCCTGCGGTCGGATGACGCCTGGGCGATGAACAACATGGGGCTGATTCTGATCGAGGAGGAGCGCTTCCTCGAGGCGGTCGGGCCCCTGGCGAAAGCAACCGCTTCCTCGCCCGAGCAGGCCGTCTTTCACAACAATCTCGGCGTGGCGCTGGAACGGTTGGGCCACCCGGACGAGGCGGCCGAGGCCTACCGGCAAACCCTGGCGATCGACAGCACCTACGTGCGGGCGGCGGTGAGCCTGGACCGGGTGCTCCCACTTGCGGCGGCGTCGGATGCGTCCGCGTTCGATCTGGCGCGGCACCTGGAGCGCTTCGAGCAGAAGTTGGCCGGCTGGCAGGCAGAGGCGATGCCGGCTGCGCAGGAGGAGGAGGGCCCCGTAGCGCCCGCAGAGCCGACGACGGCGGCCGTGGAGCGCTGATAGGGTCTAACTGAAGTGCGGTCCGTGGGCGCTGCGCAGCGCCGCAACGGCCGAAAGCCCTTCAATGAGGAAGCCGGCCGTGGCATCCTGAGGCCGAAGGAGCGGGGGACGCTCCAGCCGGTCTGGGATGCACCGGCCGGTTTCATTGCACCTATTTGTTCGAGGGACCTTTGGATGCGCATACCGGCACTGGTCATGATGGGCCCGTTCGTGCTCTTGTCTCTGGCGGGAGGATCGCTCTCATGCCGACCGGGAGGTGGAACCGGCGTGCCCGGCCTGACCGATGATGCCGCGATCGCACGGGACGTCGCTCGAGCGGATCCACACGACGACGAGGAGCTGCACACCCTGGCCCGGTGGATGACCGGCGCTTTCAGCAGCCAGGCACAGGCGGCCTCCGACACCACCTATTTCGACATCCGTCTCGAGATGTGGCCCATGTGGGCTCAGCGGGATGACGGCGTTTGGCTGTATGTGGAGCAGGCGGTGGCGGGGCACGAGCAGGAGCCCTACCGGCAACGCGTCTATCACGTGGAGCGTGTGGACGAGAAGCATCTTCGTAGTGTCGTCTACACCCTGCCCGATCCGGACGCGGTCGTCGGCGCTTGGAAACGAGAGCGCCCACTGGCGCATTTGACACCCGATGATCTGATCCTGCGCGAAGGCTGCGCCATCGTGCTCCATCGCGCAAATCCGCTCTCCTTCGTGGGATCCACGCGTGGGCGCGCGTGCGGCAGCGACCTGCGGGGTGCGTCCTACGCCACCAGCGAGGTGACCGTGCGTCCCGACCGGCTCGTCAGCTGGGATCGCGGCTTCGACGAGGAAGGCCGTCAGGTCTGGGGCGCGGTGGCGGGCGGCTACGTGTTCGACAAGATGCATGGAGGACGGCGATGAGTGAACCTCGACGTTTGCAGTTTACCGGCGGGACGGGAGAACCATTGGCCGGCCGGTTGCACCTGCCCGAGGGACAGACCGTGGGACACGCACTCATCGCGCACTGCTTCACCTGCTCGAAGGACTACAAGTCGATGCGCCGGATCAGCGAGACGCTGGCCGAGCATGGCTTCGGCGCGCTCAGTTTCGATTTCACCGGTCTGGGGGAGAGCCGGGGGGATTTCGCTTCCACCACCTTCAGCTCCAACCTCGAGGACATCGAAGCAGCGGCCGCGTTCCTGAAGCAGGAAGCCGGTGAGGTGTCGCTCCTGGTGGGCCACAGCCTGGGTGGCGCGGCCGTGCTGGCCGCGGCCGAGCGGATACCGAGTGTGCGCGCGGTGGCCACGATTGCCGCGCCCAGCGATACCGAGCAGCTTGCCCGCAAGCTCGACGATGCCCGGGGGCGCGCAGCGCGAGGAGCCGCCGGTCCGGATGGCGATCGGGACGATACCGGTGACCAAAGCGCCGATCCGCCGAATCCGAAAGGCCAGGATGCCTTCGAAGTGGAGATCGGCGGCCGGCGCATTCGTTTGGGATCCGGATTGCTCGAGGATCTTCGCAAACAGAACCTCCATGAGAAGGTCTCGTCGCTGCCTGCCCCGCTCATGATCTTCCATTCGCCCAGCGACCGGGTTGTCGACATCGCCCACGCGCGCAAGCTCTTCGAGCTGGCGCCCCATCCCAAGAGCTTCGTCTCGCTCGGGGAAGCCGATCACCTGCTGATCGACGAGGCCGAGGACGCGATCTGGGTGGGGCACATGCTGGCGGCGTGGGGCCGGCGGTACGTGTGAGCTGATCATGCATGACCACGGTTTCGAGGGTTCATCGTGACACGTAGGATTCTGGCCGGCAGAGCCACGAGTTCCTCTTCGAAGCGAGCGGGAGCCGGCACCCGCACGGGGCTGCCGTTGTCGGTCGAGCGCAGCAGCGCCCGGCGCCTGCGCGCGACGGCGCTCATTTATGCGGCCGCCTTTCTCGTCATGGGGACCTGGGGACGCGTGACCGCGATCAGCATGGGCCACCTCACCCCGGCAGACCTGATCAACCCCAATCTGTTCGCGGCGATCGGATCGATCCTGCTGTCGCTGATCGTGGCCGCTCTGCTGCCGCGCCTGGACTCGAAGCCCACCCGCGTGCTCGATCTGGGCCTCATCTACATGGTGCTGGCCACCTTCGGGATCGCCTTCGAGACGCGGTTCGGTACGCTTTCGCACGTCGGACCGGAGATCCAGGCACAGGTTCACGAATGGGGCGTCCCCTACGGGGTGCCGTTCGAGTGTCTGTGGCTCTTGATCTATCCGGTCCTGGTTCCCAACAAGCCGGTCAAGATCTTGATCGCGTCCCAGCTCGCGGCGCTCTCCGGAATCGGGGTGCTGGCGATCTCCCAGGCCAGCGGGCGAACTTCACCGGACCTCGACCTCGCGCGGATGTGGGTCTCGTCCGAGTTGTTCACCACCCATCTAACCGCACTGATCGCCTTCGTGGTCAGCCGCATCATCTACTCGATGGGCCAGCAGATCCGGCGCGCCGAGGAGATCGGGCGCTACCGGCTCACCGAGAGGCTGGGAGAAGGTGGGATGGGCACGGTGTGGCGCGCTGAGCATCAGATGCTGGCGCGACCGGCTGCGGTGAAGCTCATCCGTCCGGATTCGGTGCATGGCGATGCCGCCACGATCTTGAAGCGGTTTCAGCGCGAGGCGCAGGCGACGGCGGCGCTGCAGTCGTTCCACACCATTACGATCTACGACTACGGCGTTGATGACGAGGGCACCTTCTACTACGTCATGGAGTTGCTCGACGGCCTGGATCTCGAGACGCTGGTGCGCAAGCACGGCCCCCAGCCCGACGGCAGGGTCATTCAGTTCCTGAAGCAGGTGTGCGGCTCGCTGGCCGAGGCGCACCGGCGGGGCCTCGTCCATCGCGACATCAAGCCGGCCAACCTCTACACGTGCCGGATCGGCACCGAGGTCGACTACATCAAGGTGCTCGACTTCGGTCTCGTCCTCAGCACCGCTGGGCTTGGATTCGACGGAGGAGAGTCCAACCGGCTTACGCAGCAAGGAACCTTGACCGGAACACCGGCTTATCTGGCGCCGGAGATCCTCACCGGCGAGAGCCCTCTGGACGGCCGCGCCGATCTCTACGCCTTGGGGTGCGTGGCCTACTACCTGCTGACGGGGGTTACGGTCTTTGAAGGGCCCACGGCCATGGCCGTGGCGGCCGATCACGTGAAGACGCCCCCCACGCCGCCGAAGCAGCGCAGTGAGATCGCACTGGCCGATAGCCTCGAAGAATTGGTTCTCGACTTGCTGAAGAAGGATCCGGGCGAGCGTCCGGCGACGGCCGAGGAGGTGGCGGCCCGACTGGCACGTATCGAACCGTGCTGCTCCTGGTCGCCGGCGGCCGCCCGGGAGTGGTGGCAGCTCCACCGTCCAACGGCAGTTCGCGACGAATCTTTCTGCCGGGCATCTACGCCGGCAACACGACCATCCATGTGATCCATCCATGTGATCGACGAGGTCGTGCTGCCCCTAAGCGTCCCCGTCGCTCCGATCGCGGTGGCGACGCTTGCCAGGCGCCACCTAGCTCTCCCGGTTCTCGTCAGCGAGCATGCGCTTGAGGGCGTCCCGCTCCTTCTCTCCCGCGAACAGCGTCGCCCGGGTCGATACGAGGTCAGAGACTACGTGGTCGAGCGGACGCATGTCGCGCGCGCGCTGCCGTTCGGAAATGTCTCCAATGAAGGTCCAGAGCTTCTCACGGATCTCAGCCGGCAGGGCGTGTTCCAGGTATTCGAGCGCGTAGGTGCGCAGACGTTCCTCATCAAGAATGACCCCGTGGAACGCCGCGCGGACCGGCTCGGGATCCAGCACCAGGGTGAGCATCCGAAAGGTGTGCTCCAGACTGGTGAGCCCCCGGGTGTCCACCCGCTGAACCACGAGCTCGTCGTCGGCCTCCTGGCCGTCGAGCAACCTCTGCAACTCCCAGATCGGCCGGTCCCGATGCACTTCGGCGGCGATGGCCTTCCAGACCAGGCGACGCCAGGCCCGCCGTGAAACCGGAAGCCCGAGCTTTCGACGTCGCACGAGCGCGACCGCACAGCGATAGCGCACCTCGAAGCGTTCGGCTCGCAGCGCATCGATGAGCGCGTCGTCGGCCTCCGGCCCACCGGTGCCGGCCAGCACGGCCGGAATCCGTCGCCGGATGACGAAGTCGGTCTCGGGACAGCATAGCGCCGCGGCCAAGAGCGGCACGGCCGGCTCGCCGATTTCTTGGAGGCGGGCGACGACCTGGTTGTACAGCTTGTCGCGGGCCAAAAGACGAATCACCGCCTCGATGTCTTCTCGCGACACCTCTTCCTTCTCCCGCAGGAGCGACAGCGCGCGCAGCACCTGGGAGTCTTCCGGTGAGTGCAGCGCCTGGAGGATCTGTTGTTCGTGCGAGAGCTGCGCTGGAGCCAGTTCGCCCTTCGTGCCCTCAGCCTGGCCCGCGGCCTGGCCCGCGGCCTGGCCCGCGGCCTGGCCCGCGGCCGAGCCCGCAGCCTGCCCATCGCTGGGGCCGTCCGACCGCCGCTTTTTGCGCAGATCGGCCAGCTCCGCTAGTTCGGGGAGTCCGGTGCTGGTCAAGAGGGCTTCGATGTCCATGCGGGAAAAACTGGCGCTGAGCAGGTGCCGATTCTTGACCCTCGCCCGGCTACTGCGCTCGGCTGCTTCCGCTTCCTCTTCCTGCAGGCGCGCCACGATCGTGCTGAAGTACTCCCGGCCCATCCGCTGGCTCACAAGAATGAACAACCCGGAGAGGATCATCACGAACAGGGCCAGATAGCGCGAGGGTAGTCCGGGCAGGGTGACCCACAAGAAGATGACCAGGGAACCGGCCCCTTCTCCCAGGCTGTCGACCACCGAGTCGACGAAGGTCTTGGTGCGCCGTCGCAGCGCGGCGGGCAGGGGCACGTAGAGGAACTCGAGCAACTGGCGATGGATCGACTTGCGGAGGGAGTTGTCTCCGCCGCGAACCAGGACGGCCAAGACGATCCCGGGGGCGATCAAGAGCCCTCCCGCGCCCAGCAAAAGAAAGATCGGCAGTACGGTCAGGCTGGCCGCGATACCGGCAACCGCCATCAGGCGAGCGGCGAGCAAGAGCTGGATGAGAAGCGCCACGCCGCCGGTCCAGCCGTAGAAGGCGCCGAAGAAGCTGGTCAGGCTGGCCTGATCCGTGTAGCGCGCGCTGACGATTTCTTTGAACTGATAGTCCACGAGGGTCGAGGCCATCGTGGCAAGGAAGACGATCCAGGCGATCGTCCGCAGGTGCGGCGTGTTGTACACCAGCGAGAAGTTCTCCTTCATCGGTCGCTGGATCGTCGTGGTCGTGGTGGCCGACGCGGCCTCGGTCGAACCGGGCAGGAGCGATTGCAGGAGGACGTAGAGCAGCAGCAGGGCCACGAGCAGCGGCACGACGTAGAGCACATCGAGCTGGCGAGTGTACCAGCTCAGGGATACGCCCACGATCAACGCTCCCACCGTACCACCCGCGCCGATGATCCCGTAGAGGCGCCGCGCGGCGCGGACGGTGAAGAACTCGGCGGCCACGATCCAGAAGCCCGACGTCACGAGAAGCGCGCTGAGCGCGGTCCAAAGGTAGAGGGCCACGACTCCCCACGCGGTGTCGCGGCCGATCCACAGCAGTAGCAGGAGACCGATCGCGCTGATTCCGGCCACGGCGTACATGGCCCGGCAGGGATGAACCCGGGACAGCACCTTCGAGAACCACGCCACCGCCGGTAGGCTGAGCAGCGCCGCCGCGCCGGTGATGTAGGGCAGGGTGGTGACGTCGAAGGTGGTCAAGTAGACCGCCTCGCGCAGGGCCCGCGCCACGACCATGTAGGAGACGACCAGAAATGCCCCGCCCAGCAGAAGCAGCAAGGTGCGGACCTCGTCGGGGCGGACGTCGAAACGATGCAGCAATCGGTCGGTGAAGTTCATGATGACGGCGTCCGGCCAGGGGCCGTGTCTCCCGTCCCCCGCGAAGGGATGATCCCGGCCGCGGGGACCGTTCGCGCGAACGCGCGTCCCTCGGCGGCACAGTTGAAATCATCGGGGATCTCGCAGGTCAATCCATGCAACTCCCACCATTCCGCGGCGCGTGCGTGGCTCCAGGGCCGGGGCCAGCTGATGGCCTCGAGCTCGGTCATGATCTCCGCCGTTCTCTGATAGCGGTCGTCGGGATCCTTGGCGAGACACTTCATGACCAGGGCATCCAGTTCCGGCGGGATGGCGAGCTCAGAGACCTTCGCCGGCGGGACGGGATCGGTCTTCACGTGGTCGACGATGACCTTGAGGCTCGACTCGGACACGAACGGCGGTTGCCCGGTGAGCATCCAGTAGATCACGCCGCCCAGATTGTAGATGTCGGAGCGGATGTCGATCGTATCGCTTCCATAGGCCGCTTCCGGCGCGATGAAGTCGGCGGTGCCGAAGATGACCCCGGCCTGCGTGAGATGGGAGTCGAGGTCGGCGTTGGTTTGCTTGGCGAGACCGAAGTCGAGCACTTTGACGAAGTCGTAAAGCCCGCCGCGTTGCGTGAGAAAGACGTTCGATGGCTTGATGTCGCGGTGGATGATGCCGCGGGCGTGCGCTTCGCCCAGCGATCCGCACACGTGGGCGGCGATGAAGGCGGCGCGCTCGGGACAGAGGGGGCCGAAGCGCTGAACGATCGTGCGCAGGTCCATGCCCGTTAGATACTCCATGGCGTAGTAGAAGACGTTGTCCTCGGTGCGGCCGAAGTCGTAGATGTTGATCGTGTTCGGGTGCGTCAGGCTGGCCGAGAGGTGCACCTCGCGCTCGAAGCGGGCCAGTGCCTGGGGCGAGGGGCCCGCCTCCTCGGAGAGAACCTTGATGGCCGTCGGGCGGCAGATGATCGCGTGGCGTGCCAGATACACCGTGCCCATGCCGCCCTTGCCGAGCTTGCGCAGGATGTCGTAGTTCCCGAGCCGCTTGGCGTGATGGGCCGTCCTGCGGAGGGTGTACAGCGTTCGGCTCGTCAGATCCGAGGCTCCCGCCAGAATCGTGATCGCCACCATGCCGGTCAACAGAAACTGGCGGAAGGGCTGGAGGCCGCCTTCCTGCATCCAGATCGCCCGCGTGGTCGGGACGTGATGGAAGGCGATCACCTGCATGGCGGCGAAGGTGACCAGCGCGATCACGCCCAGTGTGCACTGGAAGCGTCCCGGCCAGGGGATGAAGGCCGCTGGCAAGAACAGGAGCAAGCTGATCGTGAAGAAGTCGATCGTGGTGGGGGCTAGCAAGACATCGGCCACGATGCCGATGACCAGGTTGAGTCCCACCAAGACCGCGCCGCCGCAGCGCAGCCGGCGCACCGGCCATCGCCGCCGTCCCAGGTAGAAGACGACCAGGGCCAGGCCGAATGTTCCCACATGCCCGTAGTGCAGATCGAGGATCCAACCCGAGAGCGAGGCTTCGATGAGTTCCTCGGAGTTCACGATGACCCGGTGAAAGAGGACCATGATGACACTGATGGCCAGCCCCAAGATCGTGGTCATCATCAAGCGCTGCCACAAGAAGTCCCGCTGGGCTTCCTCGAAAGAGATCCCAGCGGTGGTCGTGGGCAGGATCGGCTTGCCGATCTCGGGAATCGTGGCCATCGCAACTTTCCTTCATCGAGAACGCAGCCGCGGATCCGGTTGGTCTCGCTCGAGTTCCAAGCCCCGAGAGTAGGAGGCGCGGTGCCAGGCGTCAAGATGCCGGGGGGGGCGGGGGGGGGCGCAGTAGGATCGGCATTGCCTGCCTGGGCCGGGAGGACGTAGGATTCCCGGGTGCTCGCAAGTCTCATCTACTGGCATCCAGACCCTCGGAGGCGAACGCTCCGGAAGCGCCGGCCGGCTGGCCCACGTCTTGGCGTGCCGCTTGCCGTACGCTCGACCGTGTCCGCGATGGTCTGGCTGGCGGTGTGCCTGCTGACTGCTTCAGCCGCCCCGTGGGAGGCGGTGTCCTCGCTGGAGAGCACTCGCCCTTCCAGCCCGGCGCCGGAGACTGGGAGCCGGCCTGGGCCGGATCTACCATCCTCTGAATCGATTCCCCTTCCTGATGCCCAACCGGCGGACACGACCGGCGTTGGCGGCCGCTGGAGCTACTGGGGGCCGATTCCACCCCCGGCCGACTCCACCACGACGATCTTCGAGCAGCCGCCCCGGCCGTCCTGGGCCACCGCCCTCCTGGTGCCGTACCGCATCGTGGCCCTACCATTTTGGCTGGTGCGCCATGGCGCCGAGAAGGTGATCGTCTACGTCGACGAGAACGAATCGCTCAACTGGCTCAAGCGGTTGCTGCGTCCCCGGGAAGGCCCGTTCGGCGTGACGGTCGGCCTGCGGGCGGGAACCCACTCCGGGATCGGGGGCGGTGTGACGGCAACGCACAACCGCATGCTGGGCGGTGACCACCAGTTCAAGCTGCGCTGGCACTCCACGACGCGCGGCTCGCACAAGGTGAGCCTGGGGATGGCCTTCGACCGATCTTCGGCGAACCGTTTCGAGTTCGGTGGTGGGTACCATGTCCGACCCGATGCTCGTTTCTTTGGTATCGGCTATGCCACCGAGTATTCCGGTGAGGCCCACTATACCCAAGAGACCGCTTGGGTGGGTGGGGCATACCTGCGGAATTTGGGCGAGACCTTCTCGGCCAAGCTCCAGGTTCTCTATTCCTCGGTCGGTGCCCGGGCCGAGAGTTACAGCCGGGACGACGAGGAGGACGACGAGGACGACGAGGAGGAGGACGACGAGGACGACGATGACATCTCCCTCGCTGAGTGGGATCCGCTCCCGTTCGGTTACCGCGACCGGTCGGCCGGATGGACCGTGAGCCTGGAGCTGATGCACGATACCACCCGCGAAGATGCGCGCCCCGAGTGCGGCGGCATCGAGCGGATCAAAGTCTCCCGGTTCTGGGACCAGGGTGACTTCGGGTATGCCAGCGCACGAGGTCTGGCGCACAACCCCCAGATCCGCTTCTGGTCGTTCCGTGCCGAGATCGAACGCTTCGTGCCCCTCTGGCACCGGAAGCGCGCGCTGGCGATGCGCGCCTACACGAACTGGCTGGAACCCGATAAGGGCACGATCATGCCCTTCCAGCGCCTTCTGACCAACGATGATCCGGACCTGTGGCGGGGCTACGACGACATGCGCTGGCGTGACCGGGGCCTGGTGGCCATGTCGATCGAGTACCGCTGGCCGCTGTGGAACAACATGTATGTCGACGGCCTCGGTACCGACCTCTATCTGTTCACCGACATTGGACAGGTATTCGCCGAATACGACGAGGTCGCCGCCGACCGGCTCACCCAATCCTACGGCTTCGGCATCCGGCTTCTGACGAAGGCCGGTTTTCAGGGGCTCGTGGAGCTAGGCTGGTCGGAGGAAGATACCCAGATTCGGATCAAGACCGGCCAGATCTTCCAGTTCCAGAAAGGAGGGCTGCTTCATGGCCGCGACCAGATCGCCCTCCGGTAGACGATCAGGGAGGCATTGCAGTGCGCCGGTGACATCCGTACGGCAGCCGGCCGCGCTGCTTGCGCGTGCCGTGTTCGCCGCCTCCCCCGGGCGTGCCGCGATCGTAGCGCTCAGCCGGGGTACTGCGCTTGCCGCGATCGTAGCGCTCGCTGCACTGGTCATATCCACCCCACTCGCCGCGGCGGATGAGCCCCTGCGCGACGAGCCGGTCATCTGGTACGAGGAAGGCCGCCTGCCCACACCGCCGCAGGAGGAGCGGGATCCCAATCTGTTGTGGGACATGATTCACGATTCGGTGGTGCTGCCGATGGGGCGCCACACCCGGCCCGATCGGCTGGTTCGCAGGATCGGTACGATCTTCGGCGGCGAGCACGTGCCGCCGGCCGTCAACGTCAACGCCCTGGACGAGGTGCCCAACTCGACCTGGTTCACGAACCGCATCGGCCTCTATCCCATGACTCCCGAGATGGTCGAGCACGGGGCGCCTCCCGGCCGGGGTCCGGAGACGGAGGGGCCGTGGACGGTCAAGAGGGCCAAGACGGAGGGGGTTTCGCCGGGATTCGTGATCGAGGATCGGCGCGGCGACCGCTACTTGATCAAGTTCGATCCGCCTGGAGCGCTGGGTATGACCACCCGGGCCGGTGTGGTCAGTGCGCGCCTCCTCCATGCGGCCGGCTACTACGTGCCCAATGACAACGTGGCGACCTTCGTGCCCGAGATGTTGCACCTGGGTAAGGATGTCCAGATCAAACTCGAGGATGGTAGCAAGCGACCCATGACCGTGGAGGATTTGGACCTCATTCTAGCGCGGGTCGCCCCGCTACCCGACGGCCGCTATCTCGCCATTGCCAGCCAGTACATCGCGGGGCGCCCCGTGGGTGGCTACGATTTCTACGGGCGGCGCCAAAGCGATCCCAACGACCGTATCGATCATCAACACCGCCGCGAGCAGCGCGGACTGCGTGTCTTCGCCGCTTGGCTCAACCACTACGATACGAAGCAGCACAACACCCTGGACGCCTACGTGCGACGTGAGGGGAGCGACACCTACTACCTGCGGCACTATCTGATCGATTTCGCCAGCACGTTTGGAACCGGTGCCGCCGGGAATGTCCCACGGTATGGATGGGAGTACACGATCGATCTGCTGCCGGTGCTGGGTCGTACCGTCACACTCGGGCTTCACGAGGATCCATGGCGCCGGCTCGACGATCCCGAGCCCGGCAGCGAAGTGGGCTATTGGGAGAGCGAGCTCTTTGATCCTCAAGACTTCAAGCCCATGCAGCCGAACAGCGCTTTCGCAAACATGACCCACCGGGATGCCTACTGGGCGGCAAAGATCGTCTCGGCCTTCCGGGACGATCATCTGATCGCGGCGGTCCGTGCGGCGGGCTACCGCGATCCGGCTGAGGAAGCCTATGTCATTCGCATCCTGCGCGAACGGCGGGACAAGATCGCACGGACTTACTTCGACAAGATCCCGCCGCTGGACTTCTTCATGGTTTCGGGCGAAGACCTCTGGTTTCATGACCTGGGCGTTGAGCGCGGCATCTACCCGGCGAGTGACACCCGCTACCGGGGACGGGTGCGTGGGGTGGACGCCGAACGCCAGGGACGCGATTGGCTCCCGTGGCAGGAGCTTCCCTCGACACGGGTTGCCTTGGACGTTCATGATCGACCGTTCTGGGCAGTCGAGGTGCAAGTGGATCGGGGTGACGGGTGGAGCCGTACGACCCGGGTCTACGTTTCGAAGGCCCGGGGCGAGGTGATCGCCCTCGAACGCTAAGCCCTTCGCGCGAGGACGAGTGATCGGGCGCCTGCGGTATCGCCGAGGCGCGAAGCCTGAGGAAACGGGACGATGAACGCACGATCAAGTCGCTGGTACGAACGGTTGTTGAATGCCTTCGCCGAGGTCCATGCCGGCGAGGGCGCTACAGCTCTCTTGCTGATGCTGAACGTGTTTCTGCTGCTGGCGGCCTACTACATCATGAAGCCGGTACGCGAGGCACTGATCCTGGCCGGCGGCGGGGCTGAGCTCAAGGCCTACATGTCGGCCGGCCAGACCTTCCTGCTGCTCTTCACCGTGCCGCTCTATGCCCGGCTGGCCAGCCGGATGCCGCGTCGCAAGCTTCTCAACGCCGTCACCCTCTTCTTCGTGGGCTGCATCGGTGCCTTCTACCTTCTCGCACAAGCGGACGTGCCCCTGGGGGTGGCCTTCTACCTGTGGGTCGGTATCTTCAATGTGTCGGTCATCGCCCAGTTCTGGTCATTCGCGAACGATCTCTACACACCCGGGCAGGGCAAGCGGCTCTTCGCGATCGTGGCGTTCGGCGCCTCGGCCGGCGCGGTCGTGGGCCCCGCGATCTCGCGCTGGCTCATCGAGCCTCTGGGTGTCTTTTCGTTGCTCCTCGTGGCCGCTGGTGTGCTGGCGGCCAGCCTGATTGTCACGAACATCGTCGATCTGCGTGAACGGCGGCTCACCACCCGGCCCACGCCGGGGTCCATGCCCAGCGCGCAGGACGGACCGCCTGAGACGGCGAAGGCCCAGGAGCCGATCGGCAAGAGCGGCGCCTACGCCCTGGTCTTCCGCAACCGTTATCTGCTCTTGATCGCGCTGCTGATCCTCTTTCTCAACTGGGTGAACACGACCGGCGAGTACATTCTCGGCCGGGTCATCACGCAGGCCGCCGAGGCCGCGACGGGTGGGTCCGAGGCGGGTATGCAGACCTTCATCGGCAAGTTCTACGCCGATTTCTTCCAGGTGGTCAACGTGGTGAGCCTGCTCATGCAGCTCTTCTTGGTCTCACGCATTCTCAAGTACTTGGGCGTGCGGGTTGCGCTTCTGATTCTGCCGATCATCGCGTTCGCCGGCTACAGCCTGGCAGCCTTCATCCCCGTGTTGGGGATCATTCGCTGGGTAAAGACGGCGGAGAACGCGACCGACTACTCGCTGCAGAACACGCTACGTGGTGTTCTCTTCCTGCCGACGACCCGGGAGCAGAAATACAAGGCGAAGCAGGCGATCGATACGATCTTCGTGCGAGCGGGCGATGTGCTGTCGGCGTTGCTGGTCTATGTGGGGACGACGTTCCTGTCGTTTGGCACGATCCAGTTCGCGCTCTTCAACCTCGGTCTGGTGCTCGCTTGGTTCATCCTGGCGGCCATGATCGGCAGAGAGTTCCGCAAGCTGACGGATGAGCGCGCGCCCGAGAGTGCCGATCCCGCCTGACGGCGTAGGCTGCCCGATCGCCGATCTCCTCTGACTGCCCATCCCCGGATTTCGTTCTCATCGAGCACAACGCCCCGGCCTCATCGCGTGAGGCCGGGGCGAGTTGGAACAGGTTGCAGCGAGGAGATCACCCGCGGTACGCCGGCCGACTACGGCTTCAAGATGTCTACGTCTCCGCTGAAAGTGTTGATGTCGACCGATCCCTGGCCCGAGCCGACCTTGAATTCCAGTTCCTCCCCGGGAACGAAGCGGCTCTTGCGCTCCGGGCGATCTCCGAACTCCGAGTCGATGTCACCGCTGAAGGTGTTGACCGAGAATTCGGCACCGAAGCCGGCGGGCATGTAGAAGACGATCGTGCCGCTCTGTGAGTTGAGCTCGACGTCGGCATCCTCCTCGAGCGTGCCGGCGAACTCGATGTCACCCGACACCGTGTTCGCTTCCAGCTCGCTCAGCGGGCCGGCCGTGACGTCGATGTCGCCGCTGACCGACTCGAGCCTAAGGCGCTTGCACGGGCCGGAGATATCCAGATCGCCGCTGACCGTCGAGATCTCCGCCCGCGGGGAGTCGATGTCCAGCGCGAAATCGCCACTGACGCTCTGCAACTTGAGTCTCTTGGGACTACCCTCGATGTCGATGTCGCCGTTGACCGTCGTCAAGGTGACCTCGCCGGCCAGACCGGTCACATCGATGTCGGCATTGACCGTGCTCGCGTGAAGCTGGCAGCCGGCCGGCACCTTGATCTCGAGCTCGGCATCGACATGGAAGCTCCCGCTGCGGCGCGGATACTTGACCTCGATCTCCAGATCCTGCGCGTCACCTTCCACGCGCAGCTCTTCGATCTCATCGTCGAGCCAGCCGGTGATGCGAACCTCCTTGCGGTCCCAGCCGGTGACCTCGACCAGTCCGCTGATGTTGTTGATCGAGATCCGTGCGTCCGCCGCAACCTCTCGGCTCACATCCACGGTCTCCCGCGCGTTTGAGACTGTCGTCAGCGCCGCCCAGCACACGATCAGCGCGATGGCCGGCACTGAAGCGCGCCGCCGGCACGGGGGCGTGCGTCGTGGCGCACGTCGTGACGCGCGATCTGGCGCGAGCCGGCCCTGACCGACCTTTGGTTTCCGATTCCGGTTCGAAGTGTGCGCGTTCATGATGTGACCTCCTCTACCTGCGTGGGGCTCGCCGACCGCGCTCACTCGTTGCGGTCCCGTGCCCGAGTTTCTCTTCACGTCGTCCGCAGCATGGTCTGGGCATCGCCGAGCAGCGCGGCCTTGGCCTGGTAGGCGGCGATGACCATCCGGGTCAGATGCGGACTGTGCGGATTGGCCTGCCAGGCCTCGCGCGCCTGCCCGATGGCCAGATCCACCGTCCGTAAGTTGGCCCGGATGAGATCGAGGGTGCCACCACCCGGGTCGGCCGGGGTATCCGCCGCGACCGCCAGGATCTGATCCTCGTTCATCCGGCACTCGCTCTCGAGCGCCGCTAGCGTGGCCTGGGTCGTCGGGTCGCCCTGCGCCGGACCGATGCCCGGCGCCGGACCCGGCTCCCGTCCGGTCAGGAGCAGCACCGCCAGCACGGCCGTGGCACCAAGGGCCAGCGAGGTCCAGACGATCGGCTTCGGGCGCAGGCTCGCCAGCAGCCGGCTCCACCAGGATCCGGCCGTGGCCGGCCCCTCAGCCCGTGAGTCGGCCTCATCCGGCGCGGCGATGCGCTCGGCGATGCCGGGCCACAGGTCGCGCTCGGGCTCGATGCTCTCGGGGAGCTGCCTGGCCTCCGCCAGCAACCCCTCGATCTCGGCAACCTCGTTGCGGCACGTTTCACAGCTTCCAAGGTGCTCTTTCATGGCTGCCCGCTCCTCGTCGCTCAAGTACCCGTCGACGTAGTCGGGAAGCAGCTCCCAGGCACGTTCGTGACTCAGTGTGGGCGTCATGGACACATCGCCTCCCCCGAGCGTCCCAGTTCCTGCCGCAGCAGGCTGCGGGCTCGGTGCAAGTGAGCCTTGACCGTCCCCAGCGCGATTCCCATGATCTGCGCGATCTCCCGGTACCGGTATCCGGACACGTCGTGAAGGACGAACACCTGGCGGGCGCCCGGCGGCAGGGTGGCGATCGCCCGCTCCAAAACGATGGCCGTTTCGGTGGCGGGGGGGCGGGTGACCGTAGCGCCGACCGGCGAGGTCGCCTCATGGTCCCTGCGTGCGGTTGCCACTCCCTGATCCATAGCGTCCACCTCGATGCCGTGTTCCAGTACCCGTCGTTCGCGCTTCAGACGGCGCCGGTCCTCGATGACCAGATTCACCGTCATCCGCCGCAGCCAACCTCCGAAGGGACCCCGAGCCTTGTAGCTGCCCAGCTTCTGCCAGGCCCGCACGAAGACGTCTTGGGCCAGCGTCTCGGCCGTGGTGACATCGGCGACCATCCGCAGACAGAGCGCATAGACCTGGCCGATGTACACCCGGTAGAGCTTCTCGAAGGCGTCGGGGTCGCCGGATTGGGCTGCCCGGATGAGGGTTGCCTCATCGGGAAGCGGATGGTTCCGCCGGCTGGATCCGATCTGTGTCGTCTCCGCGATCACGGAATCCCCCTCCGCATCCCCAAGGCCGCCAGTTGACTGCTTTCGCACCTGAGACGTTAGAGAAGGTAGAAAGGTTTAGGCCGTGTGCCGAAGAATCGGTCTGGAGATGGTCAAGTCGTTGCGCAACAAGAAGTTGTTCGGATCATCCCAGACGAAGGGAGGGATTCGGATCCCACCCCGGCCGCCAGGCGCGGGGCTGTGGTGGCCGCCCGTCAGGCGGCCTGTCAGGCCGCCCGGGGGGGCGCTTTCCGGAACCGGGTGCTGGTGGCGCGCGCTGGCGCCTCGTACTTGCCCTTCAGCATGTGGACCAGTGTCCGGAGGAGCTCGCTGTTGAAGGCGCCGGCCATGTCCCGTTGCATGATCTGGATGGCTTCAAAAGACTCGTGGGCCGGCCGGTCCTCCCGGGCCGTGGTCAACCCGTCGAAGACGTCGGCCAGCGAGGCGATCTTCGCGAAGATGTGGATGTGCTCGGCTGACAGCCCCTGGGGATAGCCGGTCCCATTGCAGCGCTCGTGATGTTGGTGGACGACGGTGAGTACCGAAGGCGTCGCCTGGCCGGCTCGCTGAAGGAACTCCACTCCCTGGTTCGGATGGCCCTGGACGATGGTCCATTCCTCCGGCGTGAGGGGCGTGCTCTTGTGGAGGATCTCGGGGGCGATCATGGCCTTGCCCACGTCATGGAGCAGCAGCCCCGAACCCAAGTCTTCCATCGCATCCTGGCTGAAACCCAGGCGGTACGCCAGCCCGAGCCCGAGCACGCAGACATTCACGGAGTGGGCGTAGACGGTGAAGTCCTCACTCAGCATGCTGATCATGCTCTTCAGATGTTCGGGTCCCTGGAAGAGGTGCTTGACCGTGTGGCCTACGATCTGCCGCGCCGGGGCGATGCTGTCGCTGGACCAGGGTTGATCCAGGGCCTTCTTGGCAAGCTGCGCCGAGCAGTCATAGACGATGCGGGATTTCTCGTCGGTGGGAATGTCCGGGTCGGTGACGATGTCATCCAGGTGCTGCTCGATGTATTGCGCATAGGCGCCCAGTTGCGATTCGGGGACGTAGAGTTCGCGGACCTGGCTCTCGGCCAGTCGCAGCAGATGCTCTTCATGGAAGGCCATGTCGCCGCGCCGGTAGAGCACGAAACGCCGGCCTCCCTGGGCACGCAAGTACAGATCGAAGCCGGTGACCTCATCCAGCCTCAAAATCTGGAGCGGGAAAGCGAGGTAGCGAGCGCCGTGCGCATCCTGCGTGACTTTCATCTCGGAGATCGAAATCGGCACGGTCGACATCCTTTCGTCTGTGTTCACCCGATTGGACCGCGGTGGCTCCGAACACCCTGGCACCGGGAGCCGATACCGGCCGGTGCCGGAGAAGCTTGCGCGCCTTCGCCACAGGGTGTGGCGGTCCCTTCATCCCAAGCATCGGAATCTGTTCGGATTTCTTGATTTGAGTCATGGGGAAGGGGCAACATGCATCATGCTCTCGACCACACAGAACATCGTCATCGTCGGAGCCGGCGCGGCGGGATTGCTGGCAGCGGGGCGCGCGGCCGCGGCCGACGCCCGGGTGACATTGCTCGAAAAGATGGCCCGCCCGGGGCGGAAGCTGGCCATCACCGGGCAGGGCCGCTGCAATCTCACCAACGTGACGCCCCTGGCGGAGTTCGCCGGACACTTCGGTGAAGGCCGTCGCTTCATCCGCCATGCGCTTAGCAGGTTTACACCCGACGATCTCATCGACCTGCTCGATCAACTTGGTGTGGCGACGGTCACCGAACGCGGAGGACGTGTCTTTCCAGAGAGCCAAGATGCTCGCCGGGTCGTGGAGGCGCTTGTCGCCTGGGTCCGGTCCCGAGACGTCGGGCTCGAAACCGGTGCGCGGGTTGCGGGCCTCGAGCTGGAGGGCGGGCGCGTGCGGGGTGTTCGCGTCGCCGAGCGTCTGGCGCCCGCCGACGCCGTGATCCTGGCCACCGGCGGAGCGTCCTACCCGGCCACCGGTTCGACCGGCGATGGCTACCGTCTCGCGCGGGAAATCGGCCACCGCATCGTGACGGTCCATCCGGCGTTGGTGCCTCTTGTAACCCGGGATGATGTGGCTCCGCGCCTGGAAGGCCTGTCACTGCGGCTCGTCACGGCTCAGATATGGGCAGGGGGCAAGAAGCGGGCCGAGCAGTTCGGAGACATGGTCTTCACGAGCGATGGGCTGTCCGGACCAATCATCCTCTCCTTGAGCAAGCTCGCGGGCGAGCTGCTGGCTGCCGGCGAAGCCGTCCGGGTGTGCATCGATCTGAAACCGGCACTGGACGATGCCAAGCTGGATCGCCGGCTGTTGCGCGACCTGGATGTGAAGGGAAAGAGGACCCTGGGCGTCCTGCTCCGGGGATTGATGCCGAAGCGACTCATCCCGGTTTGTTGTGAGCAATGCGGCCTGGCGCCTGAACTGCTCGCCAATCAGGTGTCGGCGGCCCAGCGACGCCGGCTACGCCTGTGGCTGAAGTCATTCTGCTTCGACCTCGAGCGGTCCCGGCCTCTGGCCGAGGGAATCGTCACGGCAGGTGGGGTGGCCAGAGACGAGATCGATCCGCGGACGATGGCCTCGCGCATCTGCCCGGGGCTGTTCATTGCGGGTGAGCTGATCGACATCGACGCGGATACCGGTGGATACAACTTGCAGGCGGCCTTCTCCACTGGATGGGTGGCGGGCGAGGCGGCCGCGAAACAAGGCCTATCGCGAGAAGACGGGCAGGGCGCCTGAACACCTGTGAACACCTGTGAGCACCTGTGAACACAGGCTCATTGCAAGCGGAGCCAGAGAGCAAATCAAAGCGGGCGCACCGATCACCTCATCGATGATCCGCACGCCCGCTGGGGTTTGCCGCTGGGCTCCGCCCAATCCATGGTCAGTCCGGGATCACGAGTCTCCCGACGCTGGCCGGCGACCATACGCTGAGCTCTGCCATCCTGACCGCCCCCAGTCACGGGGACGCCGCCGGGGGTCATCGCTCCTCCAGCGTCGTGCCTCGTTCGAAGGCTGGCGATCCGGACGCCCGTTCTGAGGTGAGCGTTCGCGTCCGCGCCTCGAACGCCAGTCATCCTCGTCCCGATCCGCGCGGTTGAAATTCTCCTCGGGCAAGTTCTTGTCGATCTTCTCCGCCTCGAATCCCGGCAATGCCAGGCGGACGAAGATGTCGTGCACGAACTCGAGCGCCGAGGCAAGCGAGCGCCTGGCTTCCTCCGGAGTCACCTTCCGGCGGTTGTAGACGCCATCTTTGATTTCTTTGGACGTACGGATTTCCTTCACCGTATCCGGCTGTAGATCACCGGACTCGACGAACAGTTGCTGGATTCCCACGCACAAGGCATAGAAATTCGTGTCGCGAAAGCCCTGGGAGGCCAACGCGCCGCGGGCACCGTGGGACATGGCGAAGTATGCTTGGACTACCACGCCGCCCCAGTTGCCCTTCTCGAAGTAGGCGCGTCCCTGCTCAATCTCTTCCTGAGCAGTCGACAGTTCCTGGGCCACTCGTTCTGCGTCGGTCTCGATCTTCTTCAGCCGTCCCTTTTTGACACAGTCGTCAAACGCATTCATTGGGTACCTCCCATTCGAGGGGACAGCTCCTTGTCTCCCGGCGGTTTCACGCCGCCATGATCCCGCCGCTCCATGTACGAGTGTATAAACCTGCCACCCAGCTGGGTTCCAGGTGCTATCTTCTTTTGTTTCTAACGCTTAGATACGTTGTGTCGGGCGAATCCGACCTGGGTCGGCCTTGGGCTCGCAGCTGGATACCGGCCCGTGTCCGGTTCCGTGAGGAGGGTCGGTTTAGTCCGTCGATAAACCCACGGCCTCTGGCCGTGTGACCCAAAGAGCTTCGAG
>CAZNJE010000054.1:0-33246 GCA_964573295.1 uncultured bacterium
ACTGGGAGAAGCTGACCCGGTTCTTGCACGTGGCCGGAGCGCCCCTGGACAATAATCTGTGCTATGCCGCGCGCGGCATAGCACAGACTATGCCGTGTCCCAGACTATGCCGCGTTTCCCGCGTACGGTCTGCGATGGACTCGTCTTGGCATGGACGCGGCTCAACAAGATTCTTCAGGAACGCGGCATAGTCAGGTCGTCTTTCTGACGATGTGGGCCTCTGTGTTGGCGTGCACCTACGCTGCTTCGGCAAGGGGCGGAAGACAACACGCTGTACTCCATTGCGGCGTGATGTCCGGAGTAGCTCTTGAGGATTGGCTCGTCGAGCGACGAGGTGGGCCAGATGACCCCCTCTTCCCAAGCCCGCGAGGAGGCTTCCTCAGCGCGGATGCGCTGCAGGCACTCGTCTCCAGGCACGCGGCCACGGCCAACACGAAATGCCCGTCGCTTGTCGGTAAACCGATCGCACCTCATACGCCTCGACATGCCGCAGCGGTGGATCTCCTGCGGCGTGACGTTGACCTGATCGCATTCTGGCTTGGCCACGAATCGGTTCAGACCACGCAATCTACATCCATGCAGACATGCGACTCAAAGAACGAGCGCTCACCCACGCAGATCCGTCGGGCATCGCACCGCTCCGGTACCGTCCGCCAGATGGTGGGTTGCTGCCTTTTTTTCCAGAGGCTGTGACTATGCCGACCCGGCCATTGCGGAAGCCAAGGGTCCTACGGGACTTTGGGGTCCAGTCGTCACGAACGCGGCATAGTCTGGGACACGGCATAGCATCTGCGAAAGGACGCTGAAGCGCGCGATCCTCCACAGGAAGAATGCCATGTTCTACAGGACCGAGAACGGTGCGCGGGTCGGTGACCAGTTCATGAGCCTGATCCACACCGCCGAGCTGTGCCACGCGGATCCCTTCGACTACCTCGTGACGCTGCTGCGCCACGCAAAGCAGGTGGCCCAAAGCCCGGCCGACTGGATGCCCTGGAACTACCGCGACACGCTCGGGCGCGACGGCGACCCCAAGGCCACGCTTTCGGCGAAGCCGTAGGGCCAGTTACGCAGGCTTGCCGAAACCACACGCCGCGGGTGGTCGCGACGAGCGCCGGCCGCATCGGCATGATGATCTGCTTCGACTGGATCTTCCCCGAGACCGCGCGCTGCCTGGCCCTGGGGGGCGCACAGATCCTGGCCCACAGCGCCAATCTCGTCTTGCCCTACTGCCAGGACGCGATGCCTACCCGCTGCATCGAAAACCGGGTGTTCGCCGTCACCTCGAATCGTGTCGGCAGCGAGCCCTGCGGCGACGGCGAGCTGACCTTCACCGGCGCGAGCCAGATCACCGGACATCGTGGGGAGAAACTGATGAGGGCATCCAAGACCGAGGAAGAAGTCATCGTCGCCGAGATCGACCCCGCCCTGGCCGACGACAAACAGGTCACCCCCACCAATCACGTGGTCTTCGACCGGCGGCCGGGCCTCTACGGCCTGCTGGGAGATTGACCTCTGCGGGGGATCGGCGTTTCTAGGATCCGCCGTGCTAGTAGCCGCGGGGCACGGGACCGAAAACAGCACCCAGGCCGATGCGGAGGTACTCTTCGACCATCCCGTTCTTCTCCTCGTCGCCGCGCAGGCCGTAGGCCAGAAGGATATCCAGTGAGCCGCGATCTTGCTTGATGGGAATGCCCAGTCCGAAGCTGAAGCGGTGTTCTTCGAACAGGTCGCCGCCGGCGTCCTCGGCGTACCAGGGCAGATACGCGTACCCGAAGCGCCACGCCAGCTTCGACCATGCGCTCCTTCCCGGCGTACGTTCGCCCAGCACGCGCTCGAGACCAATGCCGTAGGCGGTCGTATTGCGCAAGTGGAACGCGTCCTCGATCACCTCACCGTCATGCGTGAAGTCGAGATCCTCCCACCCGCGATGGACCATATCCGCACTCATGCGCCAGCGAGGGGTCACAAACACCGCCAGACCGCCGGCGTAGGTGGCAGGGTGGTCGAGCTCGTATCGCACGCTTTCGTAGTCGGTGCCACCCGGAGCCGTATAGGTTTCATCCAGGGTCAGAGTCTCCCCCAGCACGGCCGCCGCGCCGAAAGAGACGCGTCCATGAGGCGTCCACTGGAACCCGGCCCCATAGCGGATGGTGGGCTCGCAGCGCATCGTTCGCCGGTCCTCCGTGTCGACCCAGCCACTGTCACCAAAATCATAAGAGGTCTTATCGAGCATCGATCCGGCCAGCACACCGCCGCGAAGACCGATCGCCAAGGATGTCGCCGGCCGGAAGGTCAGGTCGGCGCTGTAGGACAGGAGCCCGCGCGATCCCTCCTCGCGGTGAGTGTTGGTCTCAGGGGCTTCGGAGCCGATCGGCGCGATCCCTTCGTACCCGTAGGTTCCATCGGTTTGCGGTCGCAGCAAGAAGCGCAGGCCCCACCCTTTGCCCATCGGAACCACCAGGCCCACGCCGGAAATCGTACCCGCCGTGCGTCGCGAAGTCGATTGCCCGTCATCGGTCCAGTTGACCGTCCCTTCCATCCCTATGTACCCCAGGACGAAGGGCGCCCAAGCGCCTGCCGCCGGGTTGAGCGCGCTCAGGTTGTAGGGATCGATCGTTCCGACCCCGGTCGCCCCCAGGGCTGCGCCACGCATGTCGTAGCCCTCGATCCATTCGCCCAATGCCTCGCGGGCGAAGAGGCTCTCGGCCTGGACCGCCGAGCTCGTCAGCGCCAATCCAGTCAGCACAATCAGCAATCCGACGGATACGGCTCCTCGCATCTTGTGGCCATTCGATGCGGTTCGGGCGACGAATGGCGTGCGCATCTCGAAACTCTTCATCACTCGCCTCCTCCCTGCTCGAGCACGCCCGGGATTCGTCCGTCGCTGGGACGCGTGAAGTAGGTCCGTAGTGCCGGCGCCCCCGTGCCGGCATTCCTTCCCTGGAAGAGGATGGTGCGGAAAACACTCGGCCCGGCATCGATCAGAACCACGATGCTCAGATCCTCTCCCTCAACGATGCGCTGGACCGATGATCGGATGTCGAGCGACACGGTCTCGTCATCGTGGGTGATCCGGGTGGAAGAGATGAAGGGTCCATTCACCTCCCCTGGTTCGGGCGGGTCGTCCTCGGACCACTCGATCGATGACGCAAAGGCCTCGAGCCACAGCGTATCCTCGGGGGTCATGCTCCATTCGTCCCCGAGGATCTGGGTGAGCTCGAGCGTGGCCTGATGGATGGCCAATCCCTTCGGGAAGCGCTGCGGATCCTCGGCCATCAGGCTGTCCAACTCGATCTTGAAGATCATAGGTTGAACGTAGCCGGAACTCAGAAGCAGCTGCGTCTCGGAATCCATACCGGCGAAAGCCCCGCGCTCACGGCCAGGCGTTCGAAACCCGCCCCGGCCGTCGCCGCCGTAGAACTGGAACCCGTCCGCCACCGCCGTCAGAGAGCGGATCTCGACATCGCCCTCAGCCACCTGGACCTCCAGCGTCAGCTTGGGCCAGTCGACGTCGATCTCCTCATAGGCCGCTCCTATGGGGGTACCTTCGCGGGCCACGAAGCGGAGGAAGCCCTGCTCGTCGGTCTCGTCCCCGGCACGGATCGCAACGCCGTGGTTGGTCGAAGGATTATCCAGCCACTGGTTGACGAGAGCCATCAGATTCGAATCGCCTGGCGAGACGAAGAGCTGCGGCAGCGAAACGTCGAGGGTGTCGGACAGGTCGGACACATCGAAGACGCCGCTGTTGCCGAGAGAGGTCACCTCCCTGGTGAGCGGGGCCTGGTATAGCCCCAGGCTGTCTTCCTCCCACGCTTGGGTCACCTCGAAGAGGCGCAGATTGAATGACTCGGGCGGGGTCGTGCCGGCGTCGTCGAGGTCGTGGAGCACGAACTCCAGCTTCGCCGAGACGACGGTGCCCTCGGGCAGGTCGGTCAGATCCCACTTCAAGTAGGCGTCCGCGAACACGGTCGTCGCATCCTCGACCAGACCGGCACGGTCCACCCGTCCCACCAAGAAGTAGCTCGTCCGGCCCGTCGCCTGCTGCTCCCAGTAGGTGGCACCGGCCGTGATCACCTCCGCGCTCACCAGCGTGTCGGCCGGATCTGACAGCCCGTCCCGGTTCGACTGACGCCAGTTCAGCAGGGACTCATCGTCCGAGCAGGATGACAGGATCAGGGCGAGAATAAAGATCAGACAGAGGCCGCCCAGTGCGTGTCGCATGCTCATGCGCCGGTTTCCTTCCGTATCCAGGACCATACGCGAGAGTCCACTACAACTCCTTCGCTGGCAACGTCTTTCAGCGCTCGTTCCACCTCGCTCCCCGGCAGGCGCCAGACGATGATGTCTTCGTCGCCGGCACGCTGCGGCCGGGGATGGGCGTTACGCTCGTCGTGCTCATCGATCGTGACCTCAACCAGGTAGGCACGTTCGGAGGTCAGCCCCGGGCTCGTGCACAGCACCGGACTGACCTCGCGAACATCCCCCGTAAGTCCTGTTTCTTCAAGCAATTCCCGTAGTCCCGCCTCGCCGGGCGACTCGCCCGCATCCACGAGCCCGGCCGGAAACTCGATCGTGTCGGCGGCCATCGCCGCCCGGAACTGACGGACCAAGACGATGTCGCCCGAGGGTTGACACACCGCCGCGACCACGGCTGCCGCCGTATCTCCCTCGCGTTCTACATATTCCCAACAGCGCGCCCGGCCGGTAGGGTCCCGGTACTCGGCCACCCGGTAGTGCAGCCACCGGCCGGAGTGTTTGGTCTCGACGAGGCGGATTCGCGGTTGCGGGTGCTTCGACATTCGGTCCAGGCCTCCTTCCCATCTGCATTCGAGGGCGCAGTCTACCAGCGGTCGGGTAACAGGCGCAATCCTATCGCTTTTTGGGAACTCTGCCCACGGGCAGAGGATATAAACGACCTTGCGGGCTGTTTTGTACCGCCCGCAAATCGGGTAGGGTCAATCGACCAAGCCCCGCGCGACCGATCCCGCCGGTTGGCGGCAGCCTGTGATCGCAACCTGAGATCGCAACCTGAGATCCCTGACGGAAGGAGCTCGCAATGCCACTGAAGGAACTCGCCAGTTTCTCAGTTTCCCACTTGCAGGTGCTCGATGAGGACGGCAACGCCGATTCCGAGTTCGAGCCTCAGCTCGAAGACGGTCAGGTGCTGGCCATGTACCGCGCGATGGTGCTCGCGCGGCGCATCGACGAGCGGATGCTCAACCTCCAGCGCCAGGGCCGCATCGGCACCTTCGGCCCCTGCACGGGTCAGGAAGCCTGTAGCGTCGGGCCCGCGTTCGCGATGGGCGAGAACGACTGGTTCGTCGGCGCCTATCGTGAACTCGGAGCCCGGCTCTTGCGCGGCGAGACCATGATGAACCCGCTTCTCTACTACAACGGGTTCGAGGAAGGCAACGTCATCCCCGGCGGACCGGGCCGGGTGCTGCCGATCGCGGTCATCGTGGGCTCGCAAGCTCTGCACGCGGCCGGGATCGGATACGCCATCAAGTACCGCAAGGAGAAGGACACGGCTGTGCTGACCTACTTCGGCGACGGCGGCTCTTCCCAGGGCGATGTCTACGAAGGCATGAACTTCGCCGGCCTCTGGAAGGCCCCGGTCGTCTTCATCTGCCAGAACAACCAATGGGCGATCTCGGTGCCGCGCCACAAGCAAACCGCGGCCGAGACGATCGCTCAGAAGGCCATTGCCGCCGGCATTCACGGCATCCAGGTCGACGGCAACGATCTCCTGGCGATGTACGTCGCCACCAAGCAGGCCTTCGAGCGCGCCAAGCGCGGCGAGGGACCCACCTTGATCGAGGCGATGACCTACCGCCTCATGATGCACACCACCGCCGATGACCCGAAGAAGTACCGCGATCCGGCTGAAGAAGAGGAAGCCTGGAAGCGCGATCCGATTCCCCGGTTCCGCAAGTATCTGGATCGGCTTGGGATCTGGAACGACGAGCAGCAGGAAGCGCTCGAGAAGGAGATCAAGTCCCAGATCGACAAGGGCGTCGAGGAGTTCGAAGCGAAGACCGACTTCCCGCCCGAGGCGCCGTTCGATCACGTCTACGGAACCCGTCACGCCGTCATCGAAGAACAGAAGGCCGAATTCCTGGCCGAGCTGAAGAAGGAGCAAGGCAATGGCTAAGCTGAACATGGTGCAAGCCATCAACCTTGGTCTCGATCAGGAGATGGCCAAGGACGACAGTATCGTGATCCTGGGCGAGGACGTGGGCAAGGATGGCGGTGTCTTCCGCGTCACCGACGGTCTGTTCGAGAAGTACGGCGAGGAACGCGTCATGGACTCCCCGCTGGCCGAGTCGGGCATCATCGGCACCGCCATCGGCATGGGGTTGGCGGGCCTGAAGGCCATCGGCGAGATGCAGTTCTCGGGCTTCTCCTATCTCATGGTGCCCCAACTCGAGGGCAATGCGTCCCGCATGCGCAGCCGCACGATGGGCCAGCGCCATTGCCCGATCGTGATCCGCATGCCCTACGGCGGCGGGGTGCGCGCGCTGGAGCACCATTCCGAAAGCCGCGAGAGCTTCTACGCGCACATGCCGGGCGTAAAGGTTGTGATCCCCTCAGGGCCCCGCAACGCTCGCGCGCTGATCGTAGCCGCGGTGCGCGACCCGGACCCGGTGGTCTTCATGGAACCGAAGCGCTCCTACCGCGCCTTCCGCGAGGAGGTGCCGGACGAAGAGGAGGTCATGGAGATCGGCCGGGCGCAGGTCGTGCAGGAAGGCGGCGATCTCACCGTCATCGCCTGGGGCGCCATGATGCGCACGGCGAAGAAGGCCGTCGAAGCGCTGCAAGAGAAGCGGGGCTGCACCGTCGAGCTCATCGATCTTCTGACGATCTCCCCGATGGACCACGAGACGATTATTGATTCGGTCAAGAAGACCGGACGCTGCGTCGTTGTGCAGGAAGCCCCGCGCAACCTGGGCGTGGCCTCGGAGGTGGTCGCCCACCTGAACGACAAGGCCTTGCTCTATCTCGAGGCCCCGGTGAAGCGCTTGACCGGATTCGACGTCGTGACCCCCTACTTCGGCCGGGAGCTGAGTTACATCCCCACCGAGGGCCGGGTGCTTCGCGGGATGGAAGAGACGCTCGATTTCTAGCACCGATTGCGAGGAGGTTGCCGTGTACGAATTCAAGCTGCCCGACCTGGGGGAAGGCATTCACGAGGGTGAGATTCTGAAGTGGTACGTCGCCGAGGGCGAGCCGATCGGGGAAGACGCTTCTTTGGTAGAGGTCGAGACCGACAAGGCCGCCGTCACGATTCCATCGCCGAAGGGTGGCATCCTGGCCCGCGCCGGCGGGAAGGTCGGTGACATCGTCGAGGTCGGCCAGGTGATCGCGGTCATCGCCGCCGAGGGCGAGGAGATCGGGGCCGCTGCGGGCGGAGAGGCCCTCCGCGAGGGCGCCGTAGCGGCTGAAACCGGCGCCGCCGCCAGCGCGCCGCCGGCACCCGATACGCTCCGTGCGCCTGCGATGCCCGCCGTGCCGGCCGAGGCAGCGGCCCCCCACGCCACACCGCTGCCCGCATCGGTGTCCCCGCCCATGATCCCCGCGCAGGGAGTGGTGGCGGGCCGCCCGGTGCCGGCCGCTCCGGCCACCCGAAGGCTGGCCCGGGAGTTGGGCGTGGATCTGAAGCAGGTCACCGCCACCGGTCCCGGCGGCCGGGTGATGCCTGAGGATGTGCACCGATTCGCCGGCGGCGGCGAGGCAGCGGCGGGAGCAGCGCCCGATGAGCCCGCGGCGGCACCGGGGACCGGCCCCCAGGCCGCGCCCGGTCGCGGCGAGGGAGAGGCCGCCGGCGCGGCTGCTCCAGCCGGCGCGGCCGCCCAAGGCGACGCGGCTGCCAGCGAACCGCTCGCCGAAGCCGAGTACGCGGCCCACGCCGCCTCGGCCATCCCGTTCCTGGATCTGGAACCGTTGCCCGACTTCAGCCAGTACGGACCGGTCGAGATCGAGCCGCTGCGTTCGATCCGCCGCAAGGTGGCGCACAAGATGGTGACCTCGATGATCCTGGTGCCCCACGTGGCGCACATGGACGAGGCTGACGTCACCGAGCTCGAGAAGTTCCGCAAGCGCGAGAAAGAGCGCCGTGCCGGTGAGCCGGGCGGCAAACTGACACTGCTGCCGTTCATTGTCAAAGCAGTCACCGCGGGTCTGAAGGAGGCGAAAGCATTCAATGCCAGCTTGGATCCATTCCGGGAACAGATCGTCTACAAGCGGCACTACCATATCGGCGTCGCGGTCGATACCGGCCGCGGACTGGTCGTGCCGGTGGTGCGCGACACCGATCGCAAGAGTATCGTCAAGATCTCGGCCGAGATCGAGGACCTGGCCGGCCGGGCACGCACCGGCGACCTCGAGGTGAGCGAGATGCGCGGCGGCACGTTCACGATCACGAACGTGGGACCGCTGGGCGGCACGGCGCTGATTCCCACGATCAACTACCCCGAGGTGGCCATTTTAGGCATGGGCAGAGTTCAGGAGAAGCCGGTGGTGCGTAACGGTGAGATCGTGATTCGCAAAGTCCTGCCGCTCACCCTGGCATTCGACCACCGGATCGCCGATGGAGCCGACGCGGCGCGCTTCGTCACCGAGATGATCCGGCAACTCTCGGACCCGAATCTGCTCTTGCTCGAAGCCTAGGTGCTGCCCCAGGCTGGATCTGGATCAGCGGAAAGGGGATAAAACGACATGGTCATGGGAAGCCTGAGACAGGAAACCGAAATCGTCGTCATCGGCGCCGGCCCCGGAGGCTACGTCGCCGCGCTGCGGGCCGCCGATCTGGGCAAGGAGGTCATGCTCGTCGAGGAGCGCGACCGCCCGGGCGGGGTGTGCCTCCTCGAAGGGTGCATCCCGTCGAAGACCCTGATCCACGCGGTCGAGCTCGCCGAAAGCGCCCGACACGCCAAGCAGTTCGGCCTCACCTTCACGGACCTCGAGGTGGATCCGGACCGCCTGCGCAGCTGGACCCAGAACGTGGTCGATCAGCTCACCGGTGGCGTGGAGTCTCTGCTGAAGCGACGCGGGATCGAGGTCGTCAAAGGCCATGCGCGCTTCACCGGCAACCACTCCCTCGCGCTCGAAGGCGGCGATGTGAGCGGCATCGACTTCAAGCACTGCATCATCGCCACCGGATCGCGCATCAACCAGTTGCCCTCGGCCTACGAGAAGCCGGTGTGGTCCTCCGCCGAGGCCCTCCAGCTACCCAAGATCCCCGAAAGCCTGCTCGTGGTGGGCGGCGGCTACATCGGCCTGGAGATGGGACTCGTCTACGCGGGCCTGGGCTCGAAGGTGAGCATGGTCGAGTTCTTCCCCCGCCTCTTGATGGGCGCTGACTTCGACCTGGTCGAGATCATGGTCGGCGCAATCACGAAGCGCTTCGAGCAGGTGCTGGTGGAATCGAAGGTCGTGGGGATCGAGAAGACCTCGGCGGGATTCGCCGTCGAGATCGAGCACAACGGTGAGATCCGCCAAGAGGAGTATGAGCAGGTGCTGGTCGCCATCGGTCGGCGTCCGAACACCGATGACATCGGCCTGCAGCATACCAACATCACGCCCAACGAGCACGGCGTGATCCCGGTCAACGAGGAGATGCGCACGGCCGAGAACCACATCTTCGCGATCGGAGACGTTGCGCCCGGCCCCATGCTGGCGCACAAGGCCAGCCGCGAGGCCAAGGTGGCCGCCGAGGTCATCGCGAAGCACAAATCGGCCTTCGACAATCGTGCGATCCCGGCGGTGGTCTTCACCCACCCCGAGATCGCCTGGGTGGGCCTGACCGAGCGCGAGGCCGAGCAGAAGAGCATTCCCTACAAGACGGGCAAGTTCCCGCTGCGTGCCCTGGGACGCGCCCGTACGATCGGGGAGACCGAGGGGCTGACCAAGATCATCTCCGATCCCGACAGCGGTCTGGTCCTGGGTGTTGGCATGGTGGGGCCGCAAGCCTCCGAGCTGATCGCCGAGGCCACGCTGGCCATCGAAATGGGAGCCACGATCGAGGACTTGATGGTGACGATCCATCCGCACCCCACGATCTCCGAGGCGATCATGGAGGCCGCCGAGGTGAGCGCGGGGGCACCCACCCACCTGCCGCCGCAGCGCAAGAGATAGAGGAGACGCTGCTGTGGGGAGGCGGCTCGATCAGAAGCCGGATCATCCGCGCGAGGGTCCGCTCCGTGACCCGCACGATCACTCGCTGCGTGAATCAGCCGCGCACGCCCATGCCCCCACCTACACCCGTACCCCCGAGAGTGCCCATGCCCCCGAGCACGTGCTCCCCGATGGCCGCGAGCCTGGCTTCGGCCGCTACACGATCGACGACCATCCCATCGAAGAGGCTGCCCGCACGGGCAAGCCGGTCGTCTCCGTCTACCGGCCGGCCGGGATGGCCGTCGTGCTGGGACGCGGTAGCCGGCCCGATCGGGAGATCGATCTACAGGCCTGCCGGCAGGACCGGATTCCCCTGCTGCGCCGGCTGGGAGGCGGCTGCGCTGTTCTGCTCGATCCCGGCAACCTGATCGTCTCGGCCGCGCTGCCGTTGCCGGGACTGGGCATGATCAAGCGCGCGACCGATCGGCTCACCGAGTGGGTGATCGCCGGGCTCGATCGCGCGGGCTACCCGGGGGTGACCTCCAACGGCTTCTCGGACCTGGTGCTCGGGGATCGCAAGATCGGCGGCTCTTGCATCTACCGCCGCAAGGGGCTCTACTTCTATACGACGACGCTTCTCTTCGCGCCGAACCTGGAAGCGGTTGACCGGTACCTGAAGCATCCGCCCCGCGAGCCCGAGTACCGGCGCGGACGGAACCACCGCGAGTTCATGGGGTCACTGCTGGCGGCGGTGCCTCCGGCCGTGATGCAGCCGGCCGTGGCGCAGACGGCTGCGAGGCAGCCCACAATGGCCCAGCCGGCAGTCGCGCAAGATCCGGTCGCCGCCGGAGGCCGGGCACCGGATCCGGACATCCTCGAGCGCTCGCTACCCGGGCTTGCGATTGACTCATCGGGGATCGATTTCGCATAATGGCGGCTTCCGGAGGGCTAGTCTAATTGGTAAGGCAGCGGATTTGAAATCCGCCGCGGGAAACCGCTTCGGGGTTCGAGTCCCCGGCCCTCCGCAGCGCTCTCCCGGATCGGCCATCTCCCACTGGCCGATCCACGCGCGCATCACGCTTCGCCGGCCAGCTCGCGCAAGCCGCCGGGCTCGCTCTCAGTCGAGTCCCACCGATGCTTTCATGAACTGCACGCGCAGGTAGGCGGCCGGATTCTTGCTTTCGGACTGGCTGAGGTTCCCGCGGAATGCATCGATCGAATCGAATCGGTGTCGCTCCATCCAGCCTTCGAGTTCGCTCAGGATGGGCTCGATCTGCTCGACTCCGTGCTTGTACAGCGTAGAACAGACCTGCACCGCCCGGGCGCCGGCCAGGAGCTGCTTGACCACACCGGTCCCGTCGTGAATTCCGGTCGTGGCCGCCAGGTCGCACTCGACAGTGCCCGAGAGCAGCGAAATCCAGCGCAGCGGCCTGACCGCTTCCTCCGGTGAGCTGATGTAGGAGGCCGGCACCAGCTCCATCGACTCGATGTCAAAGTCCAGGTTGAAGAAGCGATTGAAGAGCACGAGCGCATCGATGCCGGTGCGGCTGAGCCGCGTGAGTGTGCGGGAGAGACCGGAGAAGTAGGAGCCCACTTTGAGGGCCACCGGAATCGAGACCTTCTCCTTCACCGAGGTGGCGATGTCGAAGTAGACCTGTTCGTTCTCGGTGCCGGCACGGCGGGGGTCGGAGGGAAGCACGAAGACGTTGAGCTCGAGGCCGTCGGCCCCGGCATCCTGCACCTGACGGGAGAACTCGATCCAGGTACCGGCCGAGACACAATGGATGCTGGCGATGACCGGGATCTGAAGCTCGCGTTTGGCGTCGCGGATGAGCTGCAGGTACTCCTGGACCGCGTTCTCCCGGCCGTAGCGGGTGATGTAATCGGCGGCCTCGGGATGCCACAGCGACGGCTCGCTCTGCTCGATCATCCCGGCCACCTCGGCCTGAATCTGCTCCTCGAAGATCGACTTGAGCACGACCGCCCCGGCGCCGGCCTGGGCACAGGCCTTGACCGTCGCCAACTTGCCCGTCAAGCCACAGCTACTCACAATCACCGGGTTCGAGAGCTTCAGACCCATGTAGGTCGTCGAGAGATCCGCCATGACGCCTCCATCGTTCTCCGCATCCACCGGGGCACCGGCTTCACCTTGCAGCGAAGGCACGGTCCAGGCACCACCCCCTGCCAAGGGGTCCGACAAGCTGTGACCATAGTGGCCCCCGTGGGCGGATGCAAGCGACAGCCGGCGCCCATCTGCTTTGCCGATGGCATCTGCGGCCGGACACCGCCGCCCACCGCCCCCTTCGGCGCAACGCGCTTGCAGATGCAAGTTGCACTGTAAGATCCCGCGACGGAACCACACACACTGGTGACGGTGACAGCATCACCACTGCGTGAGGGAAATGGCCTTTCAGCCAGGGAGAATCACCATGGAGTACCTGATCAGGAGTTGGCGGCGGGTGGGGCTGGTCCTATCGCTCGCCCTTGCGATGGCGGGCCCGGTTCTGGCGCAAACGGGCATCGACAACATGCGCCTGCTGGGCCGCAACGAAGCCGAGTTCGCTCACATGATGGACTTTCTCATCGTGGGGGACCGGGCCTATGCCTCGGTGGGCCTGGGCAGCGGCCTGCAGACCTACGACATTTCCGATCCCGCCAACGTCGAGCGGCTGCACAGTACGGGCTCCCCCGGTTGGCGGGCCTACGCCAGCGGGGATACGCTATTCAACTTCTTGCACGATCGCGGCGTGCAGATGTACAGCATCAGTAGCGGTATCCCGAGCCTGCTCGGAAGCTGCAACCCCGGCGGCCTGACCTCTTACGAAGGCGGGGTGCGCGTCGGCGACTTCCTCTACGTGGCGGCCCATCACGAGGGCATCCACCGGCTGGATCTGACGCTTTCGACAGCACCCGACTACTGGGATCAATTCGCGCTTCCCGCAAATGCCTGCTGGGACGTCGTGGCCCGCGACGGGCACCTCTATGTGGCCAACGGCCGCCACGGTCTGTCCGTGGTGGACCTTGCCACCTTGGAAGAGGTCGCCGCCTTGGACCTGCCCGGTCTGGCCAACGACATCCTCTTCTCGGAAGATGGGCACACCGTGTTTCTGACCCTGGCGGCCGCGGGGGTGGCCGCGGTCGATGTCACTGACCCGCTGCAACCGTTCCTGGCCGGTCAAGCTGAAACGCTGGGCAACGCCTTCTCGATGGACCGGGTGGGTTCGATGCTCGTCACCGGATCCTACCCGTACGCCGAGTGGTTCGACGTCAGCGAACCGGCGGCCATCGAGCGCGCGGGCTGGGACGCCACCAAAGTGTATGCGATGGGCGCCGGGGCGGGGGTCAACAGCCAGGGCGACACATTGTTGGTCATCGCCGACTGGCGCGGCCTGGGCGTTTACGCCCCCGAACCGGACCCGGCCGGCGACATCGAGGTCTATCCGTTCCGTCTGGACTTCGGTGTGACGGGCGCGCCGAAGGACACGACGGTGAGCGTTCGCAACAACGGCGCCGGGCCGCTCACGGTGACGAGCATTCAGACGCCCGATGGCATCCAGGCTTCGCCGGTCAGCTTCACATTGGGACCCGGGGAAACCCAGGACGTGGTCTTGACCGCCCACCCGCAACAGGTCTGGGGCCACGTGCTCTACCACTCCGATGACCCTGACGAGGGCGTCTTCACCCAGCTCGCCTACGCCAACAACCCGAGCTTCCCGCAAATCGGGTCGATGGCGCACGACTTCACGCTGCTCGGCACCGACGGTGAGTACCACACCCTGAGCGACCATCGGGGAAAGGTCGTGTTGCTGCAGTTTGGGGCCAACTGGTGACCGATCTGTTCGCTGCAGGCTGCAGCGACCGATGCCACCCTGTACGAGGCGTTCGATCCCGACGACGTCGTGATCTTCGAAATCGCTGGCAACCTGGGCGCGCTGGAGGAGTTCCGCGACGTCTACGGCATGCGGTTCGTGGGGCTCGAGGATGTGGGCAACGCGATGTACCAAGCCTACCGCTTGCCCGAAACCGAGGCGCCCTATCCTCAGGACATCGTCATCGATCAATACGGGCGCATCGCCCATTGGAGCTGGGAGTACGATCCCCAGGAGCTCGCCGGCGTGATCGACTACCTGCTCAACTGTTTCTGCATCGTGGATCCTTCGGCCTCCGAACCACAGCTTCGGCTGTATGCGCCGCGGCCGTCGGTCTTCTCGGGGCAAACCGACCTGTGGTTCCAACTCGTGGATCCCGGCACCTTGCAGATCGGCGTCTACGATCCCGCCGGCCGCCGGGTGCGAACGCTGGTGGACGGTCCGCGCCGCGCCGGCGACCAGCGCATCGTCTGGAACGGACGCGACGATCGGCAGCAACCCGTACCCGATGGCGTCTACTTCGTGCGCATGCGGGCCTCTGGCCAGGAGGCTTCGCAGCGCATCGTATTGATTCGCTAAGGCCGAGGTTCATCAAGAAACGATTGGGCGGGGCCCATCCCCCGCGCTCCATGCAAGGAGGTCTTTCAGTATGCAGGGCGAACACCGATTCCGTTTGGAGAGTACCATCGAGACCGGAGTCTTGCGTCTCGTTGTGCTGGTGGCGATGCTCATCGCTCTTGGGCCGGCCACCGTCGGGGCGCGAACGCTCCAGGTGCGGGCCGACGGTACCGGGGATGCACCCACCATCCAGGCGGCCGTGGACTCGGCGGCGGTCGGCGACACCGTACTCGTTCACGAGGGCACCTACACCGATGTTCATGAAGATGCGTTCGGAGACTTCTCGGCCGTCGAGATGAAATCGGGGGTGGTCGTGCGCAGCGCTGCCGGGGCCGCCGTCACGTACATCGACGTGAGCGCGGGACCCGGCCCATCACGCGGATTCTTGTGCGTGGACTGCGACGAATCCACCGTCATCGAGGGTTTCACGATCACCGGCGGCGACGCCTACTTCGGTGCCGGCATCCTGATCGCCGGGGGCGCACCGCTCATCACCGGCAACGAACTCGTGGATGCCTCCGGCGGGAGCGGTGGCGCCATGACGATCACGGCCTCCTCCCAGGCCGTCGTGCACGACAACCGATTCGCGAACAACACGGCCTGTTGCGGTCCCGGAGGGGCGCTGCTGATCGAGAGCTCGTCGGCGCCCCAAGTCACCGGAAACGAGTTCACCGGCAATAGCGGCTTCGACGGTGGCGCCGTCGCCGTCCACCAGGCCGGTGGCGAGATCAGCGAGAACCAGTTCGCAGACAATCTGGGCAGCAAAGGCGGCGCCCTGAGCGTCTTTCGCGGCGACGTGACCGTCCGCGGCAATCGGTTCATCGGCAATCAGGCCAGTTCGGGAGGCGGAGCGATCTACGTCCACCTGACCGAAACGAGTCTCATCCGCGAGAACCTCTTCCTAAGCAACGAGGCCAGCGGCAACGGCGGCGGGGTGTTGATCGAAGACTCCTCCCCCTCCTTCGGCAACAACACCGTGACGGGAAACATCGCCTTCTCCGGCGGGGGAATCTTCATTCGCGGCGCGTCAAACCCCGAGTTCGATCACGATCTGGTTGCCATGAACCAGGGATCCGGCGAGATCGCCTGTCAGTTCCCCGCGCAGCCCTCCTTCGACTGCTGCAACGTCTACGCGCCAGCCGGACCCGCGTACGCCGGTGACTGCCCCGATCCCACCGGAAGTAATGGCAACCGGTCCGAGGACCCGCTCTTCTGTGCGGGGGGTGATGCCACGCTTCAGGAGTGCTCGCCCTGTGCCCCGACGGGCGAATGTGATCTGATCGGAGCCCAACCCGTGGACTGCCCCTGTGAGGACCCGACACCGGCCGCTGCGCGCTCGTGGGGAGCGATCAAAGGGGTGTTCCGCTAAAGCCACACAGAGGTCCTGCGGTAGGTGGTCGGTCGCCAACGCTGCGTGGCCAGCTCGTCGTGGGCCGCGCCCCCGGTGCGTGGCCAGCTCGTCGCAGCTCGTCGGGGGCCGCCCCCGGTCGCCGTTCACATCGTGTGCTACCCGTCGCCTGAATCGAGCTTTCGGCCCATCATCCGGATCGGTATGATCGGTGTAACCGATCCACTCACGGCCGTTTCGGGAGAGATGATGGACGAACGCGACGCAGGCATTCCCATCGCCAGTCAGAAACGCCGGCCCGCCGGGCCGCCGGCCCCGTGGCGGCGGCTTGCCTGCACGCTCCTCTGCGGGATGGCCGGTGTGGTCTGCGCATCCGGCGTTCTTCCATTGCCCGCCTTAGCCGCAAGTTGGCCAAGCGCCGGCGCCGAGGCGGTCTCCTCCGCCAGCTCGAGTCCTGAAGTGCCCTTACCGCCCGAAGCCCTGCAGTACAAGGGCTGGCAGACGAGCGCGCTCGTGATCGCCGGACTACCGGCGGAGCTTGCCCAATCGCTCGAACAGGGCCTCGTCTTGAGCGGGGAGTCGAAATGGCTGCGCACCCAACGCCCGGCCTTCTATCCGGATCTGCTCGAGGAAGATCTGGCCCGCGGGCGTCTCTTCCTGGCCCACAACGGTTATCCCTCGGCGCGAATCCGGCCCGAGTTCACTCCGAACCGGTCCGAAAGCCAGATCACGATCACGCTGCGCATCGAATCCGGGCCGCGCGTAACGGTGGCAACCGTGACGTTGGAGGGATTCCCCGAACAAGTCACCCTGCCGCCAGCCGACCGGTTGGCGCTCCAAGCCGGACGAGGCTTTGCCGACAGGCACCTGGCCGACACGCGCCGCCAACTCGAGCGCCTCGTCCAGGAAGAGGGCTACGCACGGGCGACGGTAGCAACCCGCGTCACGCTCGCGGATTCAAGCCGGGTCGCGGTCGTCTTCGCCTGTGCCCCCGGTGAGCGCCTGCGCTACAGCGGCGTCCGGGTCGAGGGGGCCTCACCCGATCTGGTGGAGCTGGTCAAGCGAACGACCGAGATTCATCCCGGTCAATGGTGCACGCTCTCCAGCCAGCGGGTGGCGCAGACGAACCTGCGCCTCCTTGATCTGTTCCGGCAGGTTCGTCTCGGTCTCCTCGACGACGGACCCGGGCAGGTTCTACTCGAGGTGCAGGTTCTCGAGCGGCCGCCGCGCTCGATGGAGTTCGGCCTCGGATACTGGAGTGAGGAATTCCTCCGCTCGCGAATCCACTGGACCCATCGCAACCTCCTGCAGCGTGGCCGGGGCCTCAAGGTCGGAGGCTCCTATTCCAGGTTTCAGCAGATTGCCGAATCGGCGGTGTGGTGGCCGAGCCTGCTCGGAGCGCGGACCAGCGTCGTCTTGAGCGGCGCGGCCGAACGGCAGGACGAGGAAGGCTACCGGCTGAACGAGACACGCGGCGCACTGTCGATCCGCTACCGCCACAGCCATCTGACCGCTGTCTCAGGGGGGCTGACAGCATCCAGCGTCAACTGGAAGGGCAAGGACGGTCGTCCGGCGGATAGTGAACCGGGAGGCCTGCTGACCTACGCATCGTTTTGGTTGCATCGAGACAGCTCGGACGACCGGCTGGATCCAACGAGCGGTTCGGTTATCCGCCTGGGGGGTGAGTGGACCCTGCCGGGTTTGCTTTCCCAGGCCCATTACCTCTTCGTACAGACCGAATGGATGGGCTACATGAGCTTGATGGACGAGGTGGTCTGCGCCAGCCGTTTCGAGCTGGGCTGGGTGCGGCCGCTGTCTAGCTCCCCCGATGTCTTGCCCAACAAGCGCTTCTATGCCGGCGGCTACAACTCCATGCGGGGGTTCAAGCGCCGCGAACTGGGCCCGATCGACGCCGACGGCGCACCTACGGGGGGGGAGAGCATGGTTGCGGCCTCCTTCGAAATCCGGTTTCCCATCGTGTGGCGCTTTCGCGGCGCAGCATTCATCGACGCGGGCCAGGTGTGGTCCGAGTACCAGAGCCAAAACCTGAACGACCTGGAATTCGCAGCCGGTCCGGCACTGATCGTTCGCACCCCGGTCGGGCCGGCGCGCGCCGATCTGGGCCTCCGGCTGACCGATGGGCAGCCGGATCAGCCGGTACGCGTTTTCCACTTTTCGGTGGGGCACCCCTTCTAGTTTGCGCCGGGCCCAGGGGAGAGAACATGGACAGAGGCAATGGACATCCGCCGCGGGACCCGGCCTCCGAGCGTGCGCGCCCATTGCTACGGCCGCTGGCCACCATCGTCGGTGTCGTGCTCGCCGCGCTGGCGCTCACGCTCATGCTTGCACTGCTCGCCGCGCTCACCCTGACGATCCGCCCCGCGCGCGAGGCCGTTCTGCGCGAAGGACTCGGCTTCGCCGCCCAGCATCTGCCCGGCCAAGTGGATACCCGCGTCGAGTGGCCGTCGATCAATCAACTGCGCTTCACAGACCTATCATGGACCGACAGCAGCGACACGCTTCTGGTCGCCCCCTATGCCGAGGTACAGATCGACCTGAGATCTCTGCTACGCCGGGAATGGCGTTTTCCGGCCATCGACCTGCGCGTTCGCCGCGCGGATGGGCCGGCCATCACGCGCCTGTTCGCACCGGATTCGGGAGCGGCCGGGCGCAAGCCCGTTGGCTCCAGAGGGGCGGTGTCCCGCACGGAGCTTCCCCGCACGGAGCTTCCCCGCACGAAGCTTCCCCGCACAGCGCTTCTCCGCGTGGCGATCGGCAGCATGAGCATAGCGTTTGAGAACATCATCTGGAAACCGCAGGCGCCCCCGCTTCGGGGAGAGCTGACCGCCCGCTGCGATCTGCGTGCGCCGGAAGCGGCCGAGCTTGCGATCGAGCGACTCTGGGTCCGAGATTCGGTCGGGACCAGGATCGAGCTCGCTGCTTCGGTAAACCTGACCACCGCCCAGGTACGCCTCGATGGCAACGGAGTCCTGCCCGGCGGCTGGTGGTATGACGCGCACGCGGAACCGGCCTTGAACGGTTTCGCGCTACATCTTCGCGGCGGCCCCGCCCGGCCGGACGCGTCGCATGCTCGTACGGCAGGAACCTACGAGCCCCACGCCCCCACGACCCGGACGGATGTCCCGCAGGTTGCCGTCGGCTCAGGGCGGGAGCTGGCGGCCTTCTCAGCGGACCTGCTCGGCATCTGGCGTCGTCACGATGACCGCCTGAACGGTCTCTCATTGCAGGGAAGCGTCGAGCTTGCTCCTCGAATGCTGACGGGGGCATTCGCTGAGGACTCGTCCCCACCGGTGAATGCCATCGACGGGCGAGACCGCCTCCCGCTGCCCGATCTGCTCCTACGCCTCGACGCGCTGGGCCTGTGGGGCGAAGCCCCTCACGCGCGAGTGCAAGTCGGCATTGAGCCCAACGCGCTGATCCATGACGCACGGCTCACAGCCCACGTCCAGGACGCGAACGCTGTCCTCGACACGGTATGGCTCACCGGTGATGGCATCACGCTCCGGGGTTCGGCGGCAAAGCGCGGCGAGAGATTGAATGGCCACGCCGACCTGCTGATCACCGGAACCGGTTGGCTCGCGCCCTTCGTCGCCGATGACCGTTTGCCCGACAGCCTTCTCGTGCGCGCCGCCCTGCGCGCTTCTTTTCCCCGCGGGCTGGCGGAATGGGGACAGGCAGCACTACGCGCCGATGCCCTGTCGGCAACGCTCACCACCTCCGCCGAGCTACGTCTGGACGCAGACCCCGAGATCTGGGTCGCCCCCCTGGAGCTGGCCTGGCGGGATGTGTCCGAGACGGCAAGTGCACTGGCGAATGCACCGGCGAACGCCCCCCTCGCCGCCCCAGCCTACGAGCCGCGCGATCCGGACACCTGGGGCCGGCTCCGACCACCCGGCGAAGAGCGAGGCTTGAGCATCGATCGACTTCGTATCCGGGGCCTGGCCGGCGATATCGAGGCCGATGGCACTGTGCCCAACGACCTGCGCCTGCGCTGGTGGGCCGACCGGATGCCCCCGATCCTCGCCCACGTCCTCAGCGATTCGGAAGCGATCGTGCGCATGGCCGATCTCTGGCAACGAGAGGGCCCCTTCACGCTAGGGGCACGACTGACACGCGAACAAGACGTGAGGACGAGTTCGGGTGGCGCCGGCCTTCGTGACAACGTCGTTCGTGACAAGACCCTCCGTGGCGAGGTCATCTTCCGCCTGCCCGGTCCCCACGTGTGGCTGAATGCCCCGGATCTGGCCACGCTCGAAGGACGCCTGACATTCGACACCCGGACGAGCCCGAACGAAGCCATCGGCAGCCAGGTCGGCAGCTTGCCTGGTGGCACGGCGGACGGCTCGCCCGGTGCCTCGGCTAGCGGCTCGGCCAAGGGTTTGGCCGGTGGAGTCTCCCAAGACGCGGCCGAGCCCGGCACGCGCGAGAACGCGACCCATCTACGACTCGATCTGGGCAGGACACCGTGGCTGGAAGAAGGTGAGATCGAGGCCATGTGGCAGGGAGAGCGTGTCACGATCCAGCGGGCAGCCTTCCAGGCTCCGGGCGCCAAGCTGCGGGCCCACGGCGGCCGTCATGCCGCGCGGAACTGGGATGTTTCGGCTCAGATGTCGATCGATCCCACGGCCTTCTTCGCATGGCTCGGGCATGTGGCGCCGTTTCTCGCCGACTCGACCCTGGAGGCGCGGTTGCGGATCCAGGGCCCGGAAGAGGCCCTTCGGGGTACCCTCAGAGTCACCGGGCCTTTGACGGCCGGCGGCATGACGATCCCCGGAGCCATGGTGAGCGCATCGCGTATGGCCGCGGGCTGGGAAGGGCTGGCGCAGGTGCGAGCACTCGCGCTTCCCGGAGGCTTCCTCGCTGACTCGGTATCTCTGGCCTATCGTTCGCGAAACCCCCGGGGCCTGCTGCCGGCATGGGCGCGTCTGAACGCCCACGCCTCAGAGCTCCACGCGATGATCGAGGGCGTGATCGAGACCGATACCGAGACCGTGATCGAGACCGATACCGAGACCGTGATCGAGACCAATACCGAGGCCAATACCGAGGCCGATACCGAGGCCGATGCCGAGGCGCCGGCCGGTCTTCAGATGACCCTTCAGGATCTGGTGGTTGGCTATCACGCTCGCGATCTAAGGTTGGCCCATCCCTGTTCGATTTCGATAGGGCCCGATCCGCGACGTATGGCGGTCTCATCTTTCATGCTGTCGGGCAGTCTAGGACAGATATCGGGTGAGGCGGCCTGGAACCCCTCGGATCCTCACACCCCTTTGCCCCGTATCCATGCCGAGGGCGTCCTCGATTTGCCGCCGGATCCACCGCCGCCCCTGGCGCATTCGATCCCGGCCGATCTGTGGCCAAACCGGTTCACCTTCGATCTGGGCATCCCGGCGCGGGCCGGCAACTCGGCCCATCGTGACTCTCGTGCCGTGTCCAGATCCGAAGCCAGCGCGACGGCCAGCATCACGCTCCACGATCTCCCGCTCTTCGGTCATGGCCCGGCCGGGGCATACCTTACGCTCGACCTCGGCGAAGACGGACTCTCCTGTGATCTGGCAATCGCCGCCGAGGACAGCAAAGAGGACACGTTGCTGGCCGGATCGGCGCATCTTCCCATCCAGATCGCGGGCCCACGTTTGAACATGCGGCAAATGCCGGGCGAGGTGACCGCGCAACTGCGCTGGGATGGTCTTCCGGTGCCGGTCGGGGATCCGAAGCATCCCGCCGATCGCCGGCTTCTGTCCTCCGCCGGCAGGCTCGATCTGACCGGAACGGGTGGACAACTCGCCGCGGGCCTGCACACCCGCCTGCACGCATCCGAGATAGCGGCACTGGCCGAAGACGAGTGGATCATCGAGGCTCACATGATGTCCCGCGGAGAGGATCTTGATGCGCCCCCCACCCAAATCGACGCGCGATGGACCCGGGCCGGCCGGCCCATGGCCACGGCCTCGGCCGCCCTGCCCTATCGCGTCTCGTGGCACGATTCGCTGACCATCGAGACGGGCCCGCAGCCGCTCGCCGCCCGCATGCGCGCGGACACGCTTCATCTCTCCGAGCTCAACGCGCTTCTACCGAGCGGCGTCTCGCTGGATGGCGTGCTGGACCTCGATCTTCGGGCCGACGGGCCACCCGATAGCTTTGGGATCGGCGGCGGGCTCGATCTGCGAGGATTGCAGATCGAAACCGTCAGGGGCACCCGCGCCGGCGGCCACGCGGCCTTGACATTCGGCGGCACGCGGCAGGCCCCTGCAGTGCACGGGCAAGTCGAGATCGGCCGGGGCCAGATCCGCATTCCGGATCCACCCAAGAACCTCCATCCGATCAGTGGTCAGGCCGAGCTGTGGAACCTGCAGACACAGAAGGGCGCGGTTGCCGACTCGGCTACCGGAGCACCGGATCATGCGACCGGCGAATCTGTCCGTGTGAACCAGGTGGATCTGGATGCCGATGTGACCGTGGAGATCCCCGGGGGGCTGTGGATCCTGGGCCGCGGACTGAACGTCGAGCTGGCCGGCGACCTACGCGTTCAGGTGAAGGAAGACGAACCTGGTTTGACCGGTTCCCTGCGGGCCGTAGGCGGCCACCTGATCTTCCTGGGACGCACCTTCTTCGTCGAGCGCGGCGAAGCGGTCTTCCTTGGCGATCTGGAAACCGATCCCGTCCTCGACATCCTGCTCAGCACGCGGATCCAGGGCACCAAGATCAATGTACAGGTCACCGGTCGCCCGCAAGATCCTCGTCTCGCGCTGTCGTCCAGCCCCGAGATGACCGAGGGCGACATCGTCTCGTTCCTGCTCTTCGGACGTACACTGGCCGAGCTCGATCACGACCAGATGTCCCTGGTGCAGCAGCGCGCCACGCAGGTCGCCGCCAGCTACGGGGCCGCCCATCTCGAGGCCCGTCTGACACAAGAACTCGGCGTGGACATGGTCACCATCCAGGATCGAGGCGGCACCTCCGGCGGCCAGGCACTCGTGATCGGCAAGTACCTCAATCCCAAAGTCCTGCTCACCTACGAGCAGCTCCTCGGATCCCGCGCCAACTTCCTCGTCAACCTGGAGTACTTCTTCTCCCGCCACTTCATGCTGAGTACCCACTACGGACAGGGCGAGCCCTCGGGCCTGGAGGTGAACTGGGCCTCGGAGTATTGAAAGAACCAACCGGTCGCCAAGGCTGATCGAGGGCACCGGCGGTCACGCGTGTGCGATGCAGCAAGCCGCTACGGCCTGTGCAAGCCGATCTACAAGCAGATCTACAAGCCGATCTGAAGAGCAAATGGGATCACTCTTCGTCGCGCACGACATGCAACGTCGCCGGCTTGCCGCTCTTGTGTTCACCCCAGTAGATCGTCTGGTGCGGATAGGGAATCTCGATCCCGGCCGTATCCAGGGCCTTCTTGAACCGCCGGTTGAACTCGCGCCCGGTGGCCCACTGCCGCAACGGCTGGGTCTTGATGCGGGCACGCAGGATCACGGCCGAATCCGCGAAGCGGTCCACCCCCAGAATCTCGAGCGGCTCGAGGATGTCCTTCGTCCAAGTCTCCTCCGCGCGCATCTCCTCGACCACCCGCTCCATGACGGCAAAGACTTCGTCGGTATCCTCGCGGTAGGCCACGCCGAAGTCGATCAGGAAGTAGGAGAACTGCTTCGACATGTTCGAGACCCGAGTGATCGTCCCGTTGGGGAAGTAGTGGACCGTGCCGTTGAGGTCGCGCAAGCGGATGTGCCGCAGGGTAACGTCTTCAACCAGGCCGCCCTGCCCATCGAGCTTAACCACGTCCCCCACCCGCACCTGGTCCTCGAACAGGATGAAGAACCCGCTGATCACATCGCGCACCAGATTCTGCGCACCGAAGCCGATCGCCAGACCGCCGATCCCGGCCGCCGCGATCATGGGCCCGAGCTTGACGCCGAGCTGCGAGATGATGACCATGCCCGCGGTTGCGAAGAGCGCGATGCCGCCGGCGCCCCGCAGGATGTTCGTGAGCGTCGCGATCCGTCGCTCCGCGTCCGGATCCACCTTGCGCGGACGCATGTGCCTCTGGAACCGGCCGGTGCCCACGCGGAGCACCCACCACAGAATCCACGTGATGACCAACACCAGAAGAATGCGCAGGCCGGTCGTCAGCAAATACCCCTGAATCACAGGCCAATCGAAAGATGGCATCGCAATCTTCCCTTCTACAGCCAATCCCGCTTGCGGAAGTAGGCCAAGAGCCCCAGTCCCACGAAGATCGCCACGACCCAGAAAAGCGGATAGCCCCACCTCCACTGCAGCTCCGGCATCCACTCGAAATTCATGCCGAAGACTCCCGCCAGGAAACTCAAGGGGATGAAGATCGTCGCGATCAGGGTCAAGGTCTTCATGACCTCGTTCATGCGATTGCTCACACTGGAGAGATAGAGGTCCTGCAGCCCGGAGAGGACGTCGCGGAAGGACTCGACCGTCTCGAGCACCTGAACGGTGTGGTCATACAGGTCGCGCAGGAAGGGCGAGAGTTCCGCTCCGAACGCGGGAGCATCGCCCCGGTCCAAGCGTCCCACCACCTCCCGCTGGGCCCACACCGCCTTACGGAGCAGGATGATCTCACGCTTCAGCGCGTGAATCACCTGCAGCTGTTCCTGGGAGGGTTCTTCCAAAAGCTCCTCCTCTAACGCCTCGATGCGCTCGCCCATGTTCTCGAGACAGACGAAGTAGTGATCCACGATCGCATCAATGAGCATGTAGGCCAGGTACGCCGTACCCATTCGGCGGGCCCGCCCTTTCCCCAGGCGAATCCGTTCCCGGATCGGCTCGAAGACGTCACCCTCATCCTCTTGAAATGTGAGTACGTAGCTTCTACCCACCACAATCGAGAGCTGTTCGCTGTGCAGCTCGCCGGTCTCGCGATCGTAGCGGATCATCCGGGTGACCAGGTACAGATACTCCGCGTAGTCATCGAGCTTCGGCCGCTGGCGGGTATGCAGGATGTCCTCAACCACCAGAGGATGGAGTCCGAAGTGGCGACCCATCGCTTCGAGCACGTCGACATCGTGCAGGCCGGTCACATCCACCCAGGAGACCGGCCGGCTATCCCGATGCGGGAAGGTGTCTTCAACGCGGTCGTAGGTCTCCTCGGTGATCTGATCCGGGTCGTAGGCCATCGCACGGTACCGCACGCGGTCGGCCTTGCGCTCGCCGATAAACACCGGCGTACCGGGTGCGAGGGCGGCGCGCTTTCGCATGCCGAAGAGCTTCATGGACGACCTCCCTGTCGCCGGTCCCCGTGTGGGCCGCATCCACGCGGCCGTAGTTACCGCATGACTACCAGCCGGCCCACCGAACGTTCCCCGCCGGCCTCGGCCCGGCAGAAGTAGACGCCGCTCTCGAGCAGGCTGCCACGCGCGTCACGGCCGTCCCAGGTCACGGCCTGCACGCCGGCCGGCAGGCGGTCGTAGCGCAGACTGCGCACCACACGGCCGTTGATGTCGGTGATCGTCAGATCCACGGCCCCACCCCGCGGCAACGCGAGCTGAATCTGCCCGCCGGCGACCATGGGATTGCGCGCCGAGACCATGAGCTTCGCGGGCACCGTCTCCGCCTCTTCCGCGGCGGAAACGTCATCCACCCCCGCGCGAATGACGAGCTCATCAATGCCGCCCTCATCGATCGAAGGGTTCGGCTCGCCGTGCATCACCACGCGTATCTGGATCACACCCAGGTCGGGGTAGACCTCATCCAGGTCGAGCTGGACCAGCTGCCACTCCGACTCGTCTTGCGGGCCGCTGATCGAGGAAATCGTCTGGAACGAGGACCCGTTGTTCGAAGCCTTGATCTCCATGACGCCCAAGGCCGCGCTGAAGGTCTGGAACCAGCGCCACAGCTCCAGCGTGGCGTAGTCGTAGCCGGTGAGATCGTAGGGCGGCGAGGTCACCGTCGTGGTGCCGTCGGCATCGCTCTCGAAGGCGTAGCCGCCCTCGTACTGACCGGTGATCCAGCAGTACTTGCCCGGATAAGGCGTCACGTCGTCCTCGGGCTGGATGACCCGCGCCAGGGCGACCTGGACCGGATCGCACCACTCCCAGATTCCTTGGGTGGCGTCGTCGCCCGGGGCGCCCACCACCCAGTCGGGCTCATCCTCGAACGACTCGTAGACCGGCACGATCAAGGTCGTATTCAGTTCGCCCGGTGCCTCACGCGGGTCGGTAAGCTCGTTGCCGGTCAAGTCGGCCGCGTAGATGTAGTACTCGAGCACCGCATCGGGCGTAAGTCCCGAGACCTCGGCCGCGTACTCCATGTCTTCGCCCGTCGGCAGCATGGGCGCGCTGGCGAAGTCGGTCTGGCCCTCGTCGCGGTAATACAGCGTAAGGGAAGCCTCGTCGATATCATCGACAAGCGAGTAGACCGTGGCCGAAAGCGTCAGCGACTCGCCCAGCAGGACCTCGCCATAGGGATAGGCGGCGTGATGGATGACCACGTCGGTGAAGAGCTCGGGACACTCGTGACCCTTGTGCTGTGCGGCCGCGCAGAGCTCGGCCCAGTGCGGACAGCCGTTGTCGATGTTGCCGTCATCGTCGTCGGCGATGAAGGTCCACCACACCTGTTGCGGCTGGGTTTGCGGATAGCCCAGGATCCGGCCGATGTGCCAGATCTGCAACGCGCGGTAAGCGCCGGCCTCCTCGCCCATCAGATCGATCAAGTTCTCGCGCACGTGCCAGTGGAAGCCCGAGAGGATCGTCGAGTCGTGGTAGGGCTCGCCGGTCAGGCTGTCGGGGTAGACCTCATTGTTGTCCGTATCGCGAATGCCGCCGATGCAGTCGTCCAGGTAGAAGCCCTGGCCCACGACCGACATGCCCGAGAGAAGGTTCGCGCAGACGTCCGAGTTCGCCTCGTGCATCATGCGCGAGGGCTCCATGGCGCCGTACATGAAGTCGGTGATGCCGTGGCCGTATTCGTGCGCGATCACATCACCCAGGTGGCCGGTGTTCGCACAGTTGCCCGCCTCGTGGTAGAAGTTGATGCTGCTGCCGTCCCAGTAGGCGTTGCACATCTGCTGGATGTTGACGTTCGACGGCAGCGGGAAGTCGAGGTCGTCCCAGTCGGGATCGACCGACTTGATGAGGTCGTGCATCACGTTGCCGTGGTAGAAGACGTCGCGCTCGTCGACGCGCGAGTTCGCATCATCCCAGTGGATGTCGAACGGGGTGCCGGGGGTGACGTACGCTTCGATCCGGCTGTCGGGTCCTTGCGTATTGTTGACGTCGAAGTAGGCGCCCAGATGCTCGACGAACAGTGATTCCGGATCGGAGCCTGCGAACGGAATGAAGTATCCGCCGTCAGGGCCGGTCACATCGCTCCCCACGCCGCCGACCACCACGTCCATGTTCGCCACCGGACGGTTGAACACGCCCGAGCACCAGCCCGGGTCGTCGATATCGCCGGTCACCGTGCCGGAGAAGTCGGCCATGCGCAGCACGTTCTGTAGCTGCACCAGTTCGCCGGTCGCGGCGTCGAGGTCCACCAGGTAGGCGCCCACCGGGTCGCGGTAGTTGCGCATCACGCGGTGTACGGGCCGGGCGTCATCGGCCGCCACCGGCAGGTAGCCGGTCGCCTCGATGCGCACGCCGTCACCCGCGCCCACCGCCTGCGGCGCCAGACCACGCGAAGCCAGAATCTGATGCACGAGCGCCGGGGCCTCTTCAGCCTGAATGCTCGGCGCCGAACGCACCTGGAGCTCGGGCCACAGGTCGCCGCCGAAGGCGGCGATGCGTCCGGTCTCGGTCATCGTGACGGTGAGCTTGCTGCCCAAGACCGGCAGGCCCGCGACCTGCTGGCGGAAGTGCACCGACCACTTCTGCAGGCCGTGCTCCACCTTCCAGACCTCGAGCTGGTTCGAGTCGAGGCCCCACAGCTCCTGTGACCGGTCCACGAACTCGCGGGCCGCCGCGATGGCCGCCTCCTCGTCCAGCACGACCCGTCCGATGCTGAGGCCGCTGCCAACGACCAGCTGCGGAGTGTGGGTCACCGGGTTCCAGGACTGGGCGCGCCAGCGGCTGCCGGTCCGCTGGCCGAACTCCCGCAGTTCGGCGCTCAGGCGTCCGATCGTCCTCTCACTCAGAAGCTCATCCCCTCTCGAGAGGGCCCGGTAGATGCTCTCGGGACCCAGGGGCTGCAGTTGATCTGCCACCGGTTCGGAACCGCCGGGCTGGACGGCCCCGGCGGGCAGAACCGCCAGGCTGATGAGACCCCCTAGCGCGAGGGCCCAGAAACTGAATGCACACGACCGCCGATGCATCTCGATCCTCCTTGGTTCTGTCCATATGATTGCAGGCGGCCTCCGGGACAGGACCGCCCGAATACATGGTAACACGAACCGGCCCGGCCGGAGGACGCTTCAATCAAACGTTCAGTTGCTTCGGGCATTCGGATCCACCAACTTCACGGTATCCAATCATTTAGAAGTAGCATCGATCTTGCGCTCGGTGCAGAGATTCGATGCAGAGATGCACCGGCGGGGTTCCGGCTATGGATGCTATACTATCAGCTACGTGTGCGACCCGGATGAAGACTGCGAAGATGCATTCGGTGACATTCGGTGACAACTGCGACGTCGGATACCGATGGTGGGACTAGCACTCCCGGATCGATCTAGATGGGAGGTCAACAATGCTCCACAGAATGAAATTGCTGTTCGTCGTCCTGGCGGTGGTGGCCATCTTCCCCTTTTCCGCACAAGCGCAATGGCTGCACCTCGGGCCGGCCCAATCCTCCGTGATTCCAAGCAGCGACGACCCGCCTTGCGACGGGGAGTTCATGCTGAATGGGGACGAAGACTGGGAGAACGGCTATGCCTGGGATCCGGTTGGGAACGTCCCACCAGACTACGGCGGATTCGCAGAGGGGTACTTTGGCACGGGCACGGTATGTGGTATCAGGGCCTATCTGTCGACGCTTCCTGGCTACTTCAATGGAGATGAGACCGCAGACGTGTACGTCTACGAGTCTGACGGGGTCGTTCCGACGACGGTGATCAGCGTGACCGTCGGCATCGCACTGGACGAGCCGGGCTATTGGCCCGAGGTCAGCACACATGAGATCGAAGTCGTGCCTTCACAGGTGGGCGGAGACTTCTTCGTCTACCTCTGGGGAAACTACCCCGATGGCAGAGGCTGGTTCGTGACCGCCGACTACAACGGTCCTCCGGGACTTCCGCGTACGAAGATCGCCCCAGGCTTGGGCTACCCGGAAGGCTGGCAGGATGTCGCCATTGTCTGGGGCGAGACCGCTGCCATGGGCGTGGGGGTCTATCTCGACACCGAGCCGTCCCCGATCGAGTCCCCAACCTGGGGAAGGATCCGAGGGCTTTTTCGCTGATCCAAAGTCCTCCCCGCCCGGGGGCGGGGAGGACGCGGGGCGACCGGGCTGGCGTTGGGCCGAGTTCGAGACCGAAGACGCGGTCTACTGCACCTGGAAGCGATAGTCGGTGCCGTAGCCGCCGTCGTAGGTGGTCATGTACATGGCGATCAGCTCACCGCCGGCGTTGTAGCCGTAAAGGCTGAACTCGTAGTGGGTGCCTCGATTGGCCGGCAGCGTGGCGTCGTAGCTCTGGCCACGCACGGTCTCCTCTTTGACCAGCTGGACGTAGGCGTAGGGATCATCGCTGTACTCCTCGATCTGGACGACGTAGTGGTCCACGCCCGTCACGTCCTCCCACTCGAACGCCACCGGTGACGCGTGGCGCAGGTAGCTGGTAAAGATGGCCAGGGCGTCGTTATCCCACGGCGAGGTCATGTGGATGATCTTGTAGATGCTCAATGGGTAGTTCGTCTTCGCGGGCGTCGAGAGCGTGTCGATTCCCACGGTCGTCCAACCACGGTAGTTGCCCGGAAGAGTCTCGATCGTGCCGTTGACCGTGATGGTCGTGGAGATACCCACGGCATTGTCGGGCAGACCCGAGATCTCGTAGTAGCCAGTGGAAGCGTTGTAGTTGACCGTCGCGCTGTCCACCGCGGCCCCGGTGACCTCGTCCCGAATCCAGAACGAGACGGCTTGATTCGTCACCGATGATACGTTGGCCCCGTTGAACTGCACGTAGCCGGCCAGTTGCACCTGGCCGCCGGGCTGTGGATCGTCGCCGCCCCCGGTGGGATTCGTGCCGTTGTCGGAACTGCTGCAGGCCAGGGCGAAGACCGCCAGGAGCAGGACGGCCGCCTTGCCGGCCCAGGTCGCGAAGGCGCGACGAACGAACTCATTGCGATAGAACATGGGTCACCTCACCATCTGTAGTCTGCGTAGACGGAATGGTCCTTACCTCAAGGACTCGGACCGAAGCGTTGGAGGGTCGAGTAGGATCCGCGCGAAAACGGTCCTGGAACCCGCAGATGGCTGAGGTCGGTCGCCGAATGCCCGGCCGTGGGATCACAACCGCGGTCTCGCCGCCCTAGGCTGGCCGATATCCGCCAGCCTAGGGCGGCATCCTCCGCAGCGCCGTGGGGCCGCGGGCGGCCGCGCAGCCGGCGATACAGTCTGCACGCGGTGGCCCGATTCGCCGCGGCTGTCCCAGTGCAGAGCGTACTCCCCCGGCGTCGGTTCACCCGCCGCTAGCCTTCCTGCGCGCGGGACCACGACGTTACAGATGTCCAAATCCACCGGCGTTGTACTCGCAGGGCTGAAGCCGATCCTGTCTCAATGCTCTTCGTCGCCGAGTACTTGTTCCAGAGCAGCGATCAATATGGGCAAATCTTCATTCACCGTCCGCCAAACAATCTCTTCATCGATTCCAAGGTAGTCATGGACCACACGGTGTCGCATTCCTATGATCTCGGCCCATGGAATCTGTGGGTGAGCAGCACGCCATGAATCGCTCACCCTACTTGCGGCCTCCCCTATGATCTGGAGCAAGTGCCGCAGGGCTAGCCTGAGCACTTCGTTGCTCTCATAGCCCGCATGCGTCGTCTCCCCCACCAGCAGTCGGGACTTGTACGCCATATCGAGCATATGACTCAGATAGACCCGGTCGTCATGCTGCATACTGAGTCTCAGCCTGTGCGAGAATACGATCCTTGAGGCGAGGATTCAGGGAGCGAAATGTCAGCAGATCTACCTTCCGATTTCCAAACAGCCCAGCGATCTCTCGTTCGATGCGGTGAAGCCCAAAGAACCCCGGAACGCTCCCTGGTTCGAATTCGACGAGCACATCAACGTCGCTGTCGGGACCAAAGTCATCTCGGAGGATCGAGCCGAAGAGCGCAAACCGCCGGATACCGTTCTTCTTGCAGAGCTCCGCGATGCCTTCTCTATCAATGGCGACTCGAGCCACAACACTCCTCCCACCGCCGCGCGGCGACCATGGTATGGCGAGACAATGCCGAATTCTGCCCGGCTTGTCCCAAAGAGTCAAGCCGCGCTAGAGTCGAGCTGGTGCCGCGGTCTGCACGAAGTCCGTAACTCCCTCGAAATCGGCTATCTCCTTCAAAGGGCACGACCCCCGACAGGTTTCGGGCCCGGCTGACTATTCCGGCCCAACGGGATATCCGCCAGCCCCGAGGGCATCCTCGGCGGCGCCACAGCCGGCCCGGGGCCGGCCCGATCCAGCCCAGCAGGTCTTCAGAGAGGGTCGCGGTGGTGGGGACTCCGTGCCCTGCCGAATGCAGGTCCTTGTCCGAAGGACGCCCTGATCAATTCGTTCGCCGCCAGAGAGCCGAAATCGGCAAGGCGAACATCTGAGCGTCGAACGCGAGGCCCTCGGAACCCAGATAGAGCAGAACTCCCCTGCAGAAGCGCTGGCCTACGGCATCTCTCAGATAGCGCAGGTTTCGGAAGTCCTGTGGGACAACCGACGATGCGGCCTTCACCTCGATGCCGACGATCCGGCCATCGGGCCGCTCGATGAGGACATCGACCTCACGGCCACTCATCGTCCGGAAGTGAAACAAATCGGCGTGAGGGTCGAGCCAGCCGAGCTGCTTGCGGAGTTCCATGGCGACGAAGTTCTCCGCGAGATGTCCCATGAGTGTAGGGTCCGCAAGGAGCCTGTCCCGGTCTGCTCCCAGCAGGTAGACCAGCAAGCCTGAATCCACCAGCATGAGCTTGGGCGACTTGACGAGGCGTTGTCCCAGATTGGTCGACCAAGCAGGCAAGGGGCGCACCAGGAACGCGGCTTCGAGGAGCGCCATGTAACGCTTCAGGGTCGACTGCGGGATGGAGAGACCGCGCGCAATGTCAGCGAAGTTGATCAAGGCGCCAACCCGCGTGGCAAGCAGGGCGAGGAGCCGAGGCATTTCGTTCAACCCCTCGATACGCGCCATGTCACGTACCTCTCGCTGGAGAATGGTCGTGATGTAGCTGCCAAACCACGCCTGTCTTCTGCGATGAGATCCCCTCTGGACGGGCACGGGGAAGCCGCCCACCAGTAGTCGCTCCACGAGGTCTTCCCTGGAGATGCTCTGATTGCGATGGTGAGCGGTGAACTCTGGCGCGAACAGCTCCTGCACGAACCGCTCGGGCGTGCCGGCCAGCTCTCCTTGCGACAGAGGCCACAAGGTGTGTATCTCCGCTCTTCCAACCAAGTAGTCCGCAATCTTGGGCAACATCAGCACGTTGGATGATCCAGTGAGAAGGAAGCGGCCCGGGACACGATTCCCATCAATGGACCCTTTGATGGCCATGGCCAAATCGGGGACTCGCTGGAACTCGTCAATGATGACGGAGCCGGCCAAACCCTCGATGAACCCTTGCGGGTCTTGTCTGGCTGCGGCCATGACCGCGGCATCGTCCAGCGTCAGGTACCGTGCCCGAACGTGATGGGCCGGCATGGTCTTCGCGAGCGTGGTCTTGCCGGACTGTCTCGGACCATGAAGAAGCACCGCCGGACTGTCAGCCAGCGAGGCGAGAACCTCCTGCGTGATTGCACGTTGGATCATGCCTAGATTATCTGCCAGCCACTGGTTGATATTCAACCAATAGCTGGGCGAAATTTTCTATCTCCCGTTGCGGGATTGACTCTGCGCGGGCTACGGCACGGATTTCGAGAGCCTTCGGCCCCGGCTGGCTACTCCGGCCCCACCGGACACCCGCCAGCCCCGGCGGCGCCTTCCGCGGCGCCCCGGGGCCCCGATCGACCGCGCAGCCGGCGCCACAGCCGGCCCGGGGCCGGCCCGATCCAGCCGAGCAGGTCCATGGAGAGGGTGGCGGTGGGTGGGCGCGAATACGCGGTGTCCCCCTCTCCGCGACACTATCGTATCAGCAACACCCTTCTGCTCACCGACTCGTGCGGCAGACCCAAGCGGATGTAGT
>CAZNJE010000055.1:0-12441 GCA_964573295.1 uncultured bacterium
GATGACCATGACGGTGGCCATGCGCGCGATGGAGAACTGGAGGTCGCGACCGGCGAGGAGCCAGGCGGCGAGGGTCGCGATCCCTACCGTGATCGCGGTGACCGTGAGCCACAATGCGGCGCGGTCGGAGAGGTTCTGGGTGCGGCTCTTTGCGCCCTGAGCTTCCTTGACCATGTCGATGACCTTGGCCAGATAGGAGTCTTCTCCCGTGCCGCGCACCTCGAGCTCGAGAGAGCCGTTGCCGTTGATCGACCCACCGATGAGCTCATCGCCCTCTCGCTTCGCCACGGGGCGCGATTCACCGGTGAGCATGGATTCGTCGATGTGGCTCGAGCCCTGCCGGATGACGCCGTCGGCGGGGATCTTCTCCCCGGGCTTGATCACCAGGACATCGCCTTCCGCGACCTCTGAGAGCGGAATGTCCTCAACCGAGTCGCCGTCAACCGAGCCGCCTTCAGTGGAGTCGCCTTTCTTGCGATGCGCGGTGTCGGGCATGAGACGCGCCAGCTCCTCCAGTGCGGAGGATGCCGACAGGACCGAGCGCATCTCGATCCAGTGGCCTGCGAGCATGACGTCGATCAATGTGGCCAGCTCCCAGAAGAAAGTGCGCCCCTGCAGTCCCAAGACCACGGCAGCCGAATAGGCGTAGGCCACCGTAATGGCAAGGGCGATCAAGGTCATCATGCCCGGCGTCTTCTTCGCCAGCTCGTCCCGCATGCCGGTCAGGAAAGGCCATCCGCCATAGAAGTAGATGCCGCTGCTGATGGCGAGGACGATCCAGGAACCTCCCGGCACGCTGAAGCGAACGCCCAGCAGTGACTGGACGGTTGCCGACAAGGCCAAGACCGGAATCGTGGCGACCAGCGACACGTAGAAGCGTCGGCGGAAATCGCGGATCATCATGCGGTGGTGTTCGGCGTGATCGTGCTCCAAGGGGCGGACCTCCTTCGCCGAAGCAGTTTACTGGGTGCGCCATGCGAGAGGCATCGGGGAGAGACGGTCCAGGGGGCGGGGGATCTGCCCCATCAGAGGCACGCTCCGGTTTCGAGCCGCGCGATCAGGTCGCATGGCCGGGGGTTGGATGATCGGCGCCGGGAGGCGGCGGGATCCTTTGCCGCGATCAGCGCACGAGCTGAATCGACACCGCTTCGTCAGCACGTCCCCCGCTCGGCCGAGCCCAGTAGATCCCGGCCGGCAAGGGGCGTCCGGACCGGTCCCGGCCCGTCCAGATGGCGTGGCCTTGCTCGCCAATTGGCACCGTGCGGATCAGGCGCCCGCTGAGGTCCAGGATCTCGAGCGACCGCGGCGCATCGGCTGCGACGTCGGGCTCCAGCGCGAAGTGGATCACGCCGGTCGAGGGATTGGGGGAGGCGCGCAGCGCGTTGCGGTGTGCGGTCCCGACATCCACCCCTGCTGGGAAGAAGGTCTCCAGCGCCGCGGCGAGATGGATCCGGCCCGATCCCAAGAGGCCCACGTATGGCTCGTTTTCGGGGATGTCGTAGATGGGATCGACACCGGCCTGGATGCAGGCATGGAGCTCTCCGGGATCGAGATTGGAGGCGACGCTCAAGATCAAGGCGACCTCGCCCGCCACCATGGGCGTGGCAAACGAGCAGCCGCTGCCCACGCCCCACTCGCCACCCGGATAGGCGCTACGAATCCCGGCACCCGGCGCGCTCACGACGACCGTGGGATGGTAGTCGGCGAAATCGGCCTTGATGTCCATCGAATCGACCGCGGTCACCATCAGCGCCCGTTCATCACTGGCCGGGTAGAGCGGCGGCTCCTCGAGATTGCGATTGCCGGCCCCGGCGACGATGATGCCGCCGTGGACCGTCGTGACGTGGAAGCGCTCGTAGATCGTCCTCAAGAAGTAGGGAGCCCCGAAACTGAGGTTGAGCACGTGCGCACCGTGGGAAGTGGCGTGGGTGATGGCGCGAGCAATGTTGAAGACCGTTCCCCGGCCCTCATCATCGAGCACGCGCAAGGGCATGATCTTCGCGTCCGGGGCGATCAAGGCCACCAGACCAGCGACCATCGTGCCGTGCCCGTAGCCCTCGTCGATCAAGCCGTCGCCATCGTCGTCGAGACCGTTGGCGGTTTCAGAGGGATCCTGGCTGTCGTCGAGGTAGTTGCGCATGAAATTCGAGAGCCTACCCTCGAAGACTTCGTGGGTGAGGTCGATGCCCGTATCGAGCACGGCCACGGTGATGTCTTCCCCGGTGCTCATCGTGTGCGCGGCATCCAGGCCGATGCGCTCCATGGCTTGCTGATCGACGTACTCATCCCAGGTGCCGCCGATGACGGCGACGACCATCTGCCGCACGGCTTCGGGGGACTCGATGAAGTAGTTCGGCTCGGCGATGATGACCGACGAATCCGACATGACCTGGGCGGCGAAGGCGGGCAGGTCTTCGACATCGGGCGTCTTGAGGAGGTAGAAATCTTCCTCGATCTCCGACTCCAGGGTCTGGGTGCCCCAGCGGTCGTTGACCCCCTCGATGTCTTCATCCTCGACAATGATGCAGCAGATCTCACGATCGACATAGGTGAGGGCCGCGGCGGGCTGCGCCCACGCGATGGCTGCCATCAGCGTGATCGTGAACAGCCAGACTTCAGTGGATCGCGGCGTGATCGAGGACTGCGGCACGATCGTCGACCGCGGCGCGATCGCGGACCGCGGCGCCCACCCTAATCCCGGAAACTGTGCATGGATGCTCATGAGATGCTCCTCGCCATCTATGGTGAGGAACGCGGCAACGGGTGGGCCAGTCCCGGCAAGCCGGCGCTCAGATGCATGTCGTCTCCTATCAATTGTATGATTTCGGTTTGGACCGCGTCAATCACCTATGGGTACAATGCGGTGAGCGGTCTGGCCATCCGAGGACGTATCTCGAAGAATCACAAGCTGTTGAGAGGAGCGCCCCCCGTGGACCCCTGGGAGGATCCCGAGAAGCTCGTGGCGGCTCTCAGCCACCGTGACGAGTCCGCGTGGCGCCACTTTCTCGCCGAGTATGGTCCTCTGATCCGATCCATCTTGGGCCGTTTCGCCCTCGATCCCGCCACCCGGGAAGACCTCTTCCAGGAGGCCTGCCTCTCGGTCCTCCGGTCCGCGAACAGCTTGCGGGATCCGAGACGTTTCACCTCCTGGATCTACAGTATCACGCATCGCCTGGCGATCGATGCGCGGCGGCGGGCCAGGCCGGCTGCCTCGCTGGATGAGGTCTCCGAGGACCGGTTTCAAACGGCCGAACAGGATCGGGAGCCCGGCTTCGTCCGCGAGATCGAGGATTTCGAGCTGGCGGCCCGTACCATCGACGGGATCCGATCCCTCGATGTCCGGTGCCGTAACCTATTGACTGCTCTTTATTTGAACGATCCGCCGCATTCCTATCAGAAGATCAGCCGCACGCTGGGCCTGCCGCTGGGCAGCATCGGCCCCACCCGGGCGCGTTGCCTCCAGAAACTGCGCGAATCGGTTTTTCCCCTATCAAACCCCCCGCCCTGATCGTCTACCCGTGTGGAAGCGCGACGGGACCAATCAGGAAGGGGCCGCGCCTGGAGCGGCCGCGGAATCGACCAAAGATGACCGAACATGACCGAGACAAAACGGGGCGGTGAGGCAATGAAGACCGATCATCTGACATGGACCACGATCCTGGCGTCGATCGAGACGCCCGAGCGGCTGACCGGCCGGGAACGCGCACACCTGGACGGTTGCGACGCGTGTACCCAAACCCGCGATCAGGCTCGGGATCTGTTGCGGGGACTGGCCGAGGCTCGCGCCGTACTCCATGAGCCCGCTCTGGAGCCCGCGCTCATCGAGCAGACGCTTGCCCGGCTGCGCGAGGCCTGGAGCCAGGCGGGCGAGGCGGGTGTTCCTGCCGGTGCCCACGACGAGACCGGTGCTCCCGGCGACACCGTCGGCTGGGGCGAGCGGCTGCGAAGGGGTCTCGAGGTGGTGGTTGCCAACCTGGTGGCCGACTCCTGGCAGCCCCAGATGGGGATTCGTGGCGCCGATACGGCTTCGCCGCGACTGCTGCGATTCGAAAGTGACAGCTACTCGATCACACTCTCGATTCTGGGCGGTGGATCGGCGAGTCGGTTCAGCATCATGGGCCAGGTCGTTCCCCCGGGCGGGGCGCGCGTGGGCGTCGGTGCAAGGGCCGTCGCGACGCTGGGGGAGAAGACAGCTTCCGCCCAGCTCTCGCCCCATGGCGAGTTCATCCTCAAGGAGTTGACCTCCGACCTGACCGAGATCACTATCGAGATCGACGACAAACAGATTCGGCTGCCCATTCCGCCCCGTCCATGATCCGGCGGCCGGAGACCCGGTCAGGAGCAGTGGATTGTCGAGCGGTCACACCCCACGGAAGCAGAAGTCCATCCCCCGCGCTCAGCGAGCGTCCAAGTCCGGCCGCTCGCTGAGCGACGTCCAGGATCCGGGCGAACTCATCGCGCGCTTGCGTGAACTGTCCCGACCGTTGTCGCCCGAGGAAGCCCGGGCGGTGCGCGATCGCGGCGCCCAGCTCGTGGCGTCGGATCCGGCCACGGCCCATCGGCTCTCCGAAGCCTTGCTGCAGGCGGCGGAGCGAGCCCCGGAACCGGTGCTGCTGGCCGTTGCCTGGCGGGCCCGCGCCGAGTCCAGCCTGTTCAGTGGTCTCTATCCGCAGTCGCGCGAGGCTTACCAGCAAGCCGTGACCTGCGCGCGGGAAGCGGGCGACGGGGGACTGGAAGGCCAGATTCTGGTCGGCTACATGCACGTGCTCTCGCTGCTCGGCGCCGGGGCGCAGGCCCAAACGCTGGGCGCCCGCGCCGACGGTCTGCTCAAGCGCGCCGGCGACCTGTTCTATCTCAGCAAGCTGCACGTGAGCCGCGGCAACGTCTTCTACCAGAGCGACCGCTATGCGGATGCCTATGATGCCTATCGCCAGGCTGAACGCGCCTTCACCAAGTTGGGGATCCGCGATGCGTCCTGGGCGAGCGTGCGGATCAATCAGGCCATCGCCTGCACGAACCTGGCGCGCATCCGCAAGGCGCGCGAGATCTTCGAGGAGGTGCAGGCGTTTTGCGACCAGGAGGGCCTTTCGGTCCTGAGCGCCAACGCCCGGTACAATCGCTGCTTCCTGGAAGCGCTGCGCGGCGACTACCGGCTTGCCCTATCGTTGCTCGACGAGGCCTCCCCGGTCTTTGCCGCCAACCAGGTGGTCGACATGGTGGCCGCCTGCATGCGGACCCGGGCGGAGATCTATCTCGACCTCAACCTCTTGCCCGAGGCTCGCGAGTGGGCCCAGCGGGCGGCCGCTGAGTTCGCCGCCCAAGACATGGCGTTCGACCAGGCGTTGGCCCGTCTACTGGAAGCGCGCACGCTCCAAGCGGCCGGTGAACTCACCGAAGCGGCGAGCATCCTCCACGATGTTACGCAGTTCTTCCAGCAGCAGGGCAACCGGCCGCGCCAAGCGGCGGCCATGCTGGCCGAGGCCGAGGTGGCTGCATCGCGAGGCGACCTCACGGCAGCCATCCGCGGCGCCGGCGCGGCACGCAGGGTCTTCGAACGGTTGAAGCTCAAGCCCTCGCAGTTGCTCTGCGAACGGCGCTTGGCGCGCTTTCACATCGACGCCGGCCATCTGGCGCGTGCCGAGAAGGCGCTCGCGCCACAGATGGCGCAGACGAAGCCGCTGACCGTGGGCGCGCGCATGGAGCTGATGCACCTGGCCGGACGGCTGGCCGCTCGCCGCAAGGAGACGACATCGGCGCGTCGTCGCTATCTGCGAGCGGCCGAGTATCTCGAGATCCAGCGGCAACTCACCCCCGGACTGGAGTTGCGCTCCCGGGCGTTCGAGAAGCAGGTACGCATCTATCACGACTTGATTGCCCACGAGCTCGAGCACGGTGCCCGGGCGGCGCACCTGCTGGCCTGGATGGAGGCAGCGCGAGCCCGAACCTTCCGCGAACGTCGCTTCCTGCGCGGCGGAGAGCCGAAGGCGAGCACGATCGAAGCGCGGGCCGCCCTGGGCTCGCTCATCCGGCGCCTGCACGAGGCGGAGTTTCCCGAGGACGGGCCGCCCGATTTGGAACTCGTCGCCCGGCTGCGCGGCGAGATCGCGACGATCGAGAAGCAGGCGGCCGAAGACGCCCGGCGCGCTCTGGATGTACGCTCGCTGCGACCGGGCAGCACCGATTTGCTGCCGGTCGTCGCCGGCCAGCTGGCCGCGGACGAGGCGCTGATCGAGTACTTCGTGCTTGGGCCGCGGATCGTTGTTCTGGTCGTCCACGGGGGGCGCACGCACCAATGGATCTTGCCGGCCTCCACCGAAGAGGTCGCCGGGCAGCTCGCCCGAGTTCGCTTCCAACTCGATTCGATGGCGCTCACGACGGCGGGAACCGGCATCGACGAAGCTCACCTCGCCTTCCATCGCGGGGCGGCCGAGGATGCGCTGGCCGGGCTCTATCGCTGTCTCGTCGAACCCCTCATCGGACAGCTGCCGGTTCCCGGCCGCTGGCTGATTGTCCCGCACCAGAGGCTGCACCTCGTGCCGTTCGAAGGGATGCCTGCCGGCGAGGGTCCCCTGATCGACCAGGTTCGGATCGTGCGCTGTCCGGCGGCGGAGGTTTTGCGTGGCCGGCCGCGGCGCGCGCCGGGCAAGGGCAAGAAGACGCGCGCCCTGATCTGCGGCACGCACCACACGGGGCTCGATGCGATTGCCTCGGAGTTAGAGGCGGTGGCGGCGGCCTTCCCCAAGAGCCGGCGCCGGGTGCTCGAGGATCCGACCAGCGAGGAGTTGCTTCGCCGCCTCCCGAGCTTCGATGTGGTTCACCTGACCGCCCATGGCGTTTTCCGGGAAGACAATCCCAACTTCTCCTACCTGAGCACCCGTGACGGAGCCCTGTTCTTGATGGACCTCTACGGCCGGCGGATCCGCGCGGAGATGGTGACGCTGAGCGCCTGCCGCAGTGGACAGGCGTTCACCGGGCAGGGCGACGATCTGGCCGGGGTGGCGCATGGCTTCCTGAGCGCGGGTGCGCGGCAATTGGTCGCGAGCCAGTGGCGTGTCCATGACGAGGCCACGCGCGACTTCATGGAAGCCTTCTACCGCCACTACGGCGGCTCGGCCGCGGCCGATCCCGCACGGGCGCTATCGGCAGCCGCGGCCGAGATCCGCCCCCGCTGGAATCATCCCTTCTTCTGGAGCGCCTTCGGCGTCTACGGCTGCTAGCAGTGCTAAAGGCCGCCCCGGGCCCGAGAGCCCGGGGCGGCCTCGCATCTGCCGTGCACCCGCGGTCCACCGGCCGTGGACACGCGGCGCACGCTTGGGTGCGCAAGGGTCACCGTCACTTGATCAGCATGAGCTTGCGAGTGGAGGTCTCCTCGTTCTGCTCCAGCCGGTAGAAGTAGATTCCGGCCGGCAGATTGCGGGTGGGCACCGTGACGGCATGGGCGCCGGCGGCGCGGTGTTCATCGAGCGGAACGGCGATGAGCTGGCCGGCCACGTTGAACACCGAGAGGCGCGCCTGGCCGGCGGCCGCGAGCTGGAAGCGCACGAGTGCTTGCCCGGACTGGGGAAGAGGCCGAACGGCCGTCAGACCGAAGCTGAGCGAGGTCCCCTCGGCGACGACCGGTTGCTCTTCGGCCCCTTCGGTGTTGTAGATGATCCCGCTTTCACAGGCCTGGGTGACGTGATTGGCGGCGGGGTCGTAGGTCAAGGAGGCGTGGGTCACGCCCGTCACCTCGAAACACCACTCCTCGCTGCCCGGATTCCTGGTCTTGCCGGTCTCGAAGAAGACGGTGCCGTCGGGGCCGGTCGTGCCCGAGAAGGTGCCGGGTACCGGACCGGTGGCCGTGGCGTAGACGGTGGCGCCTTCGACGGGCTGCTCACCGGCATCCCGGATCCACACCGTGCACTGGCCGCTGTGATTGGGCCCGGCGAGCTTGCGGGTCACGACCATGTCGTGGACGTGCATCGTGCCGGTTTGCACCTCGGTCACCGTGATGTAGCCCGTGCGTGTGAGCGTGTCGGTGTCGGTGCCGTCACCCACGGTCAGGGTCACCGAGTAGCTGCCGGGCGCGGTGTACTCGTGGGCCGGGTTCTGCACGCTGGCGCTGCCGCCGTCGCCGAAGTCCCAGGCCCAGGAAACCGGACTTCCGGTCGACTCATCCGTGAACTGCACGAGCAGGGGCGCGGTGCCGGCGGTCGGGCTGCCGGAGAAGCCGGCCACGAGCGGAACCGGGCCCGAAAGCGACTCGATGTAGAGATGGTCGATGTAGATCGAATCGAGCGACTGGCGATCGCGCGTGTGATCGGTGTCGACCACGCGAATGTAGACGGTGCCGCTCGTCCCGGCGGGGAGCTCGGCCTGATAGACCTGCTCGGTCGCGCTCGCGATGGTGACCAGCGGCGCGAAGGCGCTGCCGTCGGTCGAGTACTCGAAGCGGAAGTCGTCTCCGTCGGCGTTGGCGGGCCGGTAGGCCTCGGCGTAGAAGGTGACCGCGCTGCCGCCGGCGACCTGGAAGTCCCACCGGTGCTCGAGCATGCTGTACCACTTGCGCGGGTGGGTGCCCGAGTTGACCTCGGTGATGACCTCGTAGACCCCGTCGCTGGCGCGGGTGGCGAGGTAGTCACCCGTCACGGTGCCGGCGACCGGGATGTCCGACTGCGCGTAGGCGACCGGCTCGGGCTCGCTGACCGTGATGTAGCCGGTCTTGGTCTCGGTGTTCGAGCCGCCTGGGCCCGTCACGGTGAGGGAGACGGTGTAGGCGCCCGCGGTGGTGTACTCGTGCGAGGGGTTCTGCGCGGTGGAGCTACCGCCGTCGCCGAAGTCCCACGCGTAGGAGGTGATCTCGCCGGTCGAGGCGTCGGTGAAGGCCACGGTCAGCGGCACGCAGCCTGAGCGGGGGCTGCCCGAGAACGCGGCGGTGGGCGGCGCGGTGCCGGTCTCGACAGCCCGGAACGCATTGACCCGTCCGGCGCCGAGCATCCCGATGTAGGACGAGTTGCAGCCTTCGGCGTAGATGTCGTCGGCGGTGTCGTAGAGGCGCTGCTCGACCTGGGAGGCGCTCCAGGTGGGATTCTGCGACCAGATGAGCGCGGCCACCGAGGCTGCCAGCGGCGTGGCCATCGAGGTGCCGCTCACCGCGGCCACGTAGTCGCCGCTGGGGTCGTCGTGGCTGTGGTAGAGGCTCAGGATGTCGACGCCCGGGGCGGAGATGTCCACCCACGTGCCATAGGACGAGAAATCCGCCTTGCAGTCATAGGCGTCGGTGGCGGCGACGCTGATGACATCCGAGCGCCCGCACAGGTAATCTGCATTCGTGTTTCCGCTGTTCCCGGCGGCCTTGAAGATGAGGCCGCCCTGGGCCAGGAAGTAGTCCACGGCCGCGCCCAGGCCGCCGCTGTTCGAGGACCCCCAGCTGCAGGAGGTGATGTGGGCGCCGTTGTTGGCCGCGTAGTAGAAGGCCTCGGCGCAGAAGTCCATCCCCACGAAGCCGGCCTCCCGTCCGAGGTAACTTGCCGAGTAGCCCACGCGCAGCGCCATCGTCTTGACGCCGTTGCCGAGGGCTTCCAGGCTACCGCTGCCCCAGCCGCCCGAAGGCGCGCAGGCGGCGTAGCCGTTGTTGTTGATGGCGCTGATGTTGCCGGCGCAGTGGGTGCCGTGGCCGTTGAAGTCGCGTGGGTCGTTGTCCGCGGTGCTGCAGTCCTCTCCCGACCAGCAGCCCGATACACCCGTGACGAAGTCGTAGCCTACCCAGTCATCGACGTAGCCGTTGCCGTCATCGTCGACGCCGGCGACCCCGTTCTTCTCCGCCCAGTTGATCCACACATTGCCGTCGGCGGCCTCGGGGTTGGTGGGGGAGGCATTGGCGCCGCCCAGATCCTTGTGATAGTAACGGACGCCGGTGTCCAGGACGGCGACGACGATCGCGGGGTTGCCGGTCTCGACGTCCCAGGCCTCGGGCGCGTCCACATCGTGATCGCTGGCCTGGTGGAGGTGCCACTGGTCGGTGAAGAAGCCGTCATTGGGCGTCGCATAGACCGGATGGATGCCGATCGCCTCGACCCGGCGAACGGCGGGGTCGGCCGCGAAGGCCTCCATCGCGCTCTCGAGGTGCACCCCTTCGGCGAGCTGGACCTTGTAGTAGCCGGCGAGCGTGGTCAGCCCGCGAGTGGCCGCGCCCCGAAACTGGGGTCGCAGGCCCTCGACGGCAAAGTCGAGGGCGATCGCATCGAGGCTGGCCAGCCCGGAGGTCTCACCGGCGGCGTAGTTGACGGCGCCCAGGCTCGCGGCGGCGTCACCGAGCACGACGATGAAGCGGTCGGGCACGACTTGCTGGCCCTCGGGCACGACGGGCGGTTCGATCCGGCCGTAGTAGGCCGCATCTCCGGCGGCCGTTTGAGCGCCAATGATGCCGGCAAGCAGTGCCAAGAGAATGAGTTGCTTCCGCATGTTCGTCCCCCTCCTTGTCGATGGCTGTATCTCGCAGAACATGAGGTAATCCCCTTTGGGCAGGCGATTCCCTATAAGGAGACGCAGATGGGAGCGGCGGAAATACACGGTTATCCCAAATGTTGCGCGCCACGGGTACACGGGGCACAACTGTGCTACGCTGCCCGCTGGCTTGGAGGCAAAGACATAGGAGGCGACTGGGGTGTCCAAACCGCGCGGTGAGAGGGGTGGCCGGCCCCGCGTGCGTACCGGCCGGACACAGCACGCCGGCTACCCGTACCGGCGATGCTGGTACGCCTATGCGCTGGCCTTGGTCGTGGCATGTCTGATCGGCTTCGGACTGCGCGAAGCGCTGGTTCGTTTTCCCCGGGGTCTCTTGACCGATGACGCCTACTTCTACGCCCAGATCGCTTACAACCTTGCCGATCAGGGAATCTCTTCCTTCGATGGCGTGCACGTGACCGACGGCTATCACCTGCTGTGGACCTGGCTCTTGAGCGGGCTTTCCTGGGTCGTAGGCTTGTTCACCTCGGCACGTGACATTCATCTCTCGGCGATGATCGGCCTCTACCTCTTCGTGGGTGCCGTGATCGGATGCCGCTTTGGGCGGTCGTTGGCGATGGTCCTGCTCTTCAGCTTGGTGGCCGTCGTTCCCAAGATGCTGATGGAGACGACCCTGCTCGCACTGCTGGTGCTCATGTTGGCCGAGGAGCTTTTCGAGCAGAGCCCTGCCCAGGCTCACGCCGCCGAGGCCGGCTCGTCCCCGGCCCGGCCGTCCCCGGCCTGGCCGTCCCAGCGGCGCCACGTTTGGGCCGGCGCCGTCCGGGTGCTGGTGCTGACCGTCCTGATCCCCTTGACGCGAATCGACGCGATGCTCTTTCCCCTCATCCTGGCGGCCGGCTTTTGGATGCGCGGATCGATGGACTGGCGGAACCCGTTCGCGACCGCCAGCAGCACGACCGCCAGCAGCACGACCGCCACGAGTGCCGCCGGCGCCACCGTCGTTGCCGGTGTGGTGGCCGGATGCGGCGCCCAGCTTCTCGCCAACCGTGCGATCGCCGGACACTGGCTTTCGGTGTCCGCGACGCTGAAGGCCGGCGTCTTCGGCGACCCGCGTGCCGTCGCCTCGAACCTTCAGGCGAATCTATCCGGGCATTACTGGGGCGGACTGGTGGCGTTTCTGTTGTTCGTGGCGGTTCTGCTCCTGGCAGTGGCGGTCGTGAATGGATGGGCGTTCCGGGCGCGAGTTGGCCGAGAGATCACCCGATCGGTGAACGCCTCCGAGACCCGGGAGATAACGCGGGAGATCACCCGGGAGAACACCCGGGAGAAGGCCGGCTGGGACCGCTTCGCGTTGAAAACGCTCCTCGTCGCGGCCGCCGCTTACGTTGGCTTTCATCTCCTGGCGAACAACACGATGCGCTACTGGTACTACGTGCCGTCGCTCTGCCTGCTTATCTTTGCCCTGCAGGAAGCCGCACCGGCGCGGTCATGGGCCGGCCGGCTGGTGCGTGTGGGATGGATCGTCTTGGCCGCGGGCCTCATGGCCAAGTATGCGGCCGACTCACATCTGCGCGGCGATGAGATCGCCCACGCCCGCTCGTTCGTCCGCGAGCTGCGGGAAGCCGTTCCCGAGGACGAGCTGATCTTTCAGATCGACGGCACCGGCTACGTCGGCTTCGTGTCAGGCCGGAGGGTGGTCAGTGGGGATGGACTCGTCAACTCGCACGCCTATGCCCGCCGGCTCCTGGCGAACCGGCTTGCGGGGTACCCGCGTGAGGAGAATATCGGCTACCTCGTGACGTCCGAGTATCCGCGCGGTGATACGCTCATTGCCCATCACGGCCTCGTCGTCACACGCGACCAGGTCGAGACCTTGATCACTCCGCCCGGCGGGCTGGCGCGGCTCACCGCGTTCGGGCTCCACCGGTTCTGTGAGCGAGCTGCAACTCAGCAGGATGCAGTTCGACCGCCCAACAGCGCCACCGCCCGGTAAGG
>CAZNJE010000055.1:12541-32695 GCA_964573295.1 uncultured bacterium
CCACCGCTCGGTAAGGCCACCGCTCGGTAAGGCCACCGCTCGGTAAGGCCACCGCTCGGTAAGGCCACCGCCCGGCAGCGCCGGCGGTCGCCTACCACGCGGCCGAGCGGGCGGCTCCTGACCCCCCGCAGACGGCGAATCGTGCTCGGCGCTAACGTGGAATCCAATCGCCCATGACAGAACGCAGCGGTTGATCCAAAGGGGGGATCTCGACACGTTCGAACTCTCGCCTCAGGATCCGGTAGCTGATCAGGATCAACGCCGCGCCCGCCAGATAGAGCGCGAACGTGCCGCCGGGCAGAGCGTCGGCGATCGATCGCGCCGCAAGAACGACGGCGGGCGGGATGACTCGGAGCGTCCAAACACCGGTGGCATCCAGGGCGAACTGAAGCATGTGCACCAGGAAGACGCCACCCACCACGGCGAAGGCGTAGGTGTTGCGGCGGCGTTTGGTGCGCGACGCGCGGTAGAAGCGGCAGGCTAAGGCCGAGAGCAAGAGCCACGGGACACCGGCGGCGGCAGCGACACAGGGGAACACGCTGGCGGCCCGCGGATCGAACAAGAGCGGGAAGAGCCGCACGTGAAGCGGCCGCGCCGGGGGAGCGTAGTCCTCGACGATCGAGAGACCGGCCGACTCCGGCTTCAGCCGGCCCTGGGTTCCGGCGTCCAAGTAGCGATCGGCAATCTCCTCGGGCGCCATGCGAATCCCGTAGGCCGCTTCGGCGGCGCGACCGATTTGCCAGGCCAGGAACCTGCGGCTACAGCCGGCCGGCGCCGAGTAGGGTTTGTAGAGGACCCAGGGTAGGCCTTGCGCGATGGTCACGCTGTGAGCCGGATGCGTCTCGCCCCAGGGAGCCGTGATCAGCACGACCTCCCCGGGCGAATCCAGCGTCCGCAACTCGAAGTGTTCCAGCGTGATCCTGAGAGGATTCTCGGGGTCATCGGCATGGTAGGCAATGACCTCCCGCACCTCGTGCGCAAGCTGAATCGCGACGTGCGTGCCGAGATAGGTGAAACCCAAAATGAGAGCCGGGGGCACGACCAGATAGGCGAGCACTTGCGATCGGGCGATCGGGAGAGGGTCGATCAAGGCGAGCTTCTTCATGGCCATCGGTATGAGCAGGACGAGCATGTACACGATCAGCGTGACGTTGGTGAAGCGAATGCCGCCGGGTTCATCCAGAAGGCGTTCACCGCCCGCCACCAAGAAGGCCAACACCGCGAGCACGATGTAGAAGGCCCAGATCAGGTACTGATGATTGAGCGATCGCCAGATCGTCATTCGCAGGGTGGCTTGCGGGTTTCGGCTTGATTCCTTCCAGGACCTGCCCGTCGGGCGCGTCTGCTTCACCTCGTCGCTGGTCCGCTCCGCGTCCTCGTCGGCCGTCGCCGGATGGCCGTACGCCGGCACTCGGTCGCCGCGCACCGTCGGCAGGTAGTCGATCATCACCGGGAAGCGACGATAGGTGGAGCGCAGCAACGCGACGCCGGCCGCCGCCGGAAGCAGCGCCAGCCACGGTGAGAGGGTGGCGAATCCGCTCATCAGACTCAGATAGACGATGGTCAGGAGCGCCACCGGAAGCACGCCCCGTCGTGCGGGCCGAAACCGCATGGCGGCGGGGTGGAGGCTTCCCACCAGCGCGATGCCCAGGATGAGCGTCGCGGCGGTGTGAGCCGTCAGGTGCTCGATGTACGCAAGGGTGGGCGAGTGACCGTCCGGCTGGCCGGCGTAGCGCAGGGCGTCCAGGCTCGCCGACAGCGCCAAGATGATGGCGAGCATGACGGCACTCTCGATGAGCAGGGTGAGAACATGCGCGAGCCACAGGTTGCGGGCTGGGACCGGCAAGGTGAGATCATGCTCGCTGTAGCGGCGGGAGAGAGCCGCATACATCAAGAACGGAATCAGGGAGAGAGCAACCGCCGCGGTCAAAGGCCAGAGAGCTCCGATTGTCACGCCGGTGGCCCAGCCGCTGGCCCCGCCGGATGCCATGCCGTTCGCGGGTTCATCGGTGAGAGCCGTGTCCGAGGCGCCGAAGAAGAGGCGCAGGCCGTTGATGAGTCCCACCGTACCGGCGGCAATCCCGATCAGGCGGGCGAAGCCGTGGTTGGCCCGGTGCCGGCGGATGAGGGCCCCGATCATGACTGGCCTCCCACGAGCTCGATGAACATCTCTTCGAGCGCCACGCTGCGGCAATGCACCGCGGCCAGATCCAGTTCGCGGGCCAGCATCGACTGGGCTGCTTGGGGATCGCATCCGAAGACCGCGTGGATGGCCTCGGGCCGCTCGCGCAATCCCAAGCAGCCGTCGAGCTGGAGGATGCGCTGGCGATCGACCGGCGTGTCGCGCGGAATGAGCGCGACCGCGTGGTTCTCTCGCAGATCATCGAGCGGACGATCGATGAGGATCCGCCCATCGTGCAGGAGCACGACGCGGGCAGCCATCCGCTCGACGTCATTCATGTAGTGCGACGAGAAGAGAATCGTGCTGCCGGCCTCGTTGAGAAGCTGGATCGATGTTTCCAGAAACTCCCGTCGGGCGGCTGGATCGAGGCCGCCGGCAGGCTCGTCCAGGATCAGAATGCGGGGGCGGTGGCTGACCGCGCAGAGCAGGGCCGCCTGCCGGGCTTGCCCCTTGCTTAGCCGGCCGATCTTGGCCCCCGAAGGAAGGCCGAAACGCTCTCGCAGGCCGGTGGCGAGCTTCTCGTCCCAGCTTGGGTAGAGCTCCCGGTAGAGATCCATGAGCTCGCGCACCTTGAGAAACGGCGGCAGGATCTGATCCTCGGCCACGTATCCGACCTGCCGCTTGACCTCCACCGGGTGCACGCGCGGATCGAGCCCGCCGACGCGCACCGATCCGGTCTGCGGCGCGATCAAGCCCATGGCGACACGAATGAGGGTCGTCTTGCCCGCCCCGTTCTTGCCGAGCAGGCCGACCACCTCACCGGGGGCGGTCGCGAAGGTGACGCCCCGCAGCACATCGACGCCGCGCTCGTATCCGCGATGGATGCTATCGAACACGATGGTGCCGCCCGATGTGTTCGAGGCGCCACCCGGCCCGCCCACGGTCTCTGCGGCAATGCGCCGCCCGGCGCTCTTGATGGTGCTCCCGATCATGTTCTCAGATCTGTCCTTCGGAATGGTCATGACGGCGGGTTCTCCTCTCCGGCACCCTCGGCCGGCGAATCCTCATCGAGCATCTGGTCGAACAGTTTCATGGCGTCTTCGGGCTCGATGCCGAGCTGGCGGATCATGGTGATCGTGGGCGCCAAGCTTTCCCGCAGCTGCTCGATCTTGCGGTCGCGCAGCTGCCCGGCACCGACCTGCTTGACGACCAGCGGCCGCCCGGGACGCCGCTCGACGACCTGTTCGTGCTCGAGGTAGCTGTAGGCCTTGCTGATCGTCATTGGATTGACGCCGAGCTCCGACGACAGCGCCCTGGTGGAGGGAAGCTCGTCGCCGGGCCGGAGCAGGCCGCTGGCGATGTGGAACTTGATCTGATCCATCACCTGCCGGTAGACCGGAACGCCGCTGTGGGGGTCGACCACGATAAGCATGCCGCGGAATCCTCTCAGACCAGCCCGGTAATGAAGGATTGGATCACCTGCAGCGCGATCTTCACGAAAAGCTTCACCGCCGCGGCGATGTGATGCAGAAACGCTTTCCAGGCGATGTCCGGCGGCGCGGGCAATGGAACCCGGCCGCCCAGAAGCCCGCCCTCCTCCGGGTCTTCGAGCTTCCTCTCGGCCTGGCTCTCCGCCCGATTCCGCGAATCCTGCGTCTCGATGGCCGGCTTGTTGGCCGGCTTGTTGGCCGGCGTGCTGGCCGGCGTGCTAACCGGATTCTGGGCCCTGCCGCGATCGTCCAGTTCGAGCGTAAGCAGCGGGCCCACCGGTTGAGGGCTCGCGCTCAGGCAGATCTGCACGAAGCGATCGACAGCGCCCGCGGATTCCCCGGGGGGTTCTTCCGCCGGCACGGCAGAGGGGCCCGGCCGCAGCAGCGGAGAGGCGACGCACAGCAGCCCAAGCCACAGGCCCGTTCCGACGACCGCCCATCTGCCCTGCCGGGACAGTCTGGTGAAGGATGTGAGCTTCATATCGTCCTCCCCTCAGTGCTCCCTTCTACGATGAAGGAGTGCATTAGGTTCGTAATACACTATACGGACATTGGGGTGTATATGTCAAGTCATACAGTTCTCGATCGCCTGATTTTTCCCGGTCCCCACAGCCTCTTGGGTGCCGCCGAAAGGGCTGTATCCATCAACTTCTTTCTTTTCAATGTGTTATGGGCCACGTGCGGGTCAATCGCCGGGACCCTGCAAGCGGAAGCCGGAAAAACGACCAGGCTGTATCTCCCTGTCGGGCCGGGTGATCTGCTAAAGTACCGGGAACGTGCCTGTCAGCGCGGCCCGCCGGGATCCGGGCTGCATTCTTCGCATGTTTCAAGGAGATCGAATCGGTGACAGAACGCCACGGCTCCAGCCGGGGGGATTGGGCCACCTACCTTCGTTTCGTGGTGGGGCCGAGGTCTGCCATGATCATGCTCGTGGTTCTCGGAGTACTCGGGATGGTGGCTGTCCCGGGATCCGCAGGACCCGCGGGGGCGGCTGGGGCGATGACCGGGTCGACGCGGCCAGAGTCCTTCAGTGACGGCTCGTCGCCGGCGATGGCCGAGATCGTTGTGGGGTTTCGGGGCGGGATCGTTTTCGCGCAGCACACCGGCACCGAGGAGCGAGGCTCCGAATACGAGGTCGATGCGGAATGGCGGACCGGTTTCATGGCGGGCGCGTTTCTCTTCTGGCCGGTCACCGCGCGCTTCGGACTCCAGCAGGAGTTCCTCTACGTCCAGAAGGGTTCGCGTCAGCAGATTGACGTCGACATCCTGGAGGTACCGGCGCAGCTCGATGTCCGCTACGAGATGGACTACGTCGAGCTGCCGATTCTCTTCCGGTTCGCGTGGCTCCAGTGGCCTGCGCGGGAGCTCTACTCGATCGTGGGCACGGCCCTCTCGCTCAAAGTGCGCGACCGGTATGTGCTTCGCGGCGAGGTCGACGACGGAGAACAGATCGTACCGCTGTGGGCGGATGCGGACATGGCCGAGGTGGACATGTTCGACTACGCCTTCGTCTACGGCATGGGGGCCGATGTGGCGGCGTGGGGGCAGCGCATGCTCATCGAGTACCGCTTCGTGAGCGGCTGGAACCGATTGGCGATGCCGACCTACGCCTATGTGCCCTTTGAGGACGATGAGATCCTCGTCGAGAACGAACCCGTGGAACTCAAGAACCAGACCCACAGCATCAGTGTGGGGATTCGCTTCTAGGAGGTCGCGCATGAGAGCTGCTGGGTTTCCGAGGGCGGCCGGTCGGTCGAAGACGGCCGGATGGTCGAGGGCGGCCGGTCGGTCGAGGACGGCCGGTCGGTCGAGGACGGCTGGTTATCTGATGGCGGCCGTGTTGCTGGGCGGTGTGGGATTGGCCGGCATCCTGTCTGGAGCCGCCGAAGCTCAGGAATACGCCTACTGGAACCAGATCCGCCATAGCGCGACACTTCCCGGCGACTTGGTGGAGATCCGGATGGAGAATCCGGCGGGCGGGGCAGTCGAGAACCATCTGCTCTATCTCACCGCGGCGGTCGAGGAGGTGCCCATGGCGCTGATCCCCGACGGGCCGTCCACGTTGGCTGCCGTCGCGCCGGCGCCGGTGACCGGGCCCTGCGGTTACGGCTTCCGGCTGATTCAAGAAGATGCGATCGACATCCTGCCCGTTCGCCTCGGCGACGGCGTCACCCCCGAGCCCGGCCTGCTCACCCGGTTGGCGACCGATCCGGCCGGAGACGAGATCTTTGGCTACGCGAACCTGGACCTGATCGACTGCCGCATGAGCTTCTCCGGTGACCAGCTCCACGCCTCGCTGAGCAACACGGGCGGCGGTTTCCCCGTGTCGCAAGGGTTCACCTTCTTCGGCTACCTACTGGGCATCGCCGATCCCGCCCTGGCCGATCCCGACACCGTCTTCGCCATGATGTACACGCTGGAGCAGTCCGGCATCATCAGTCCCGGCCTCTACAAGATCACCGGCACGGGCCTGGGTGACCTGGAGCGGCTGGGCGATGTGACGATTCAAGAGCATCCCGAAACCAACTCGCTTCGCATCTCCTGCCAGCTCGCGGACCTGACCGGTGATCCCTACTTCCAGTCGTGGTTCGACCCGGTCGACGGCGCGCTCGGTGTGGCCGGATTCACGCAGCGGATCACCGTGTTCGGCGGGGCCCAGGAGGCCGATCGCACACCGGGCGGTCGAATGTACCTGCGCGAGATCACGATTGGCCCCGGCGTGAACACCCTCCCCGCTCTCGCCGGCCCAATCTTCGAGGGCGAAGGAACGCCCGAGGCCCTCGCGCGGATCGGCTACGACGATGCGGATGGCCACTGCCCGGTGCTGGCCGAGATCGTCTTCGACGGCGCCGACGCCTACCCGCTCTATCCGGAGACGCTCGACTACAGCGGAACGGTGATCTATGCGACCGATGCGGGGATCGAAGCGCTGGTCCAGGGGGGCTGGACGGAAGCGGTTTTCCGGTTCAGTGACAACGAGGTCGATGTCGTCGAGTACCCGGTGTCGCCCACGGCGGTGGAGGAGGATCCCGCGATGAGCGGCCCGCGCCAACTGGTGCTGTCGATCTTACCCAACCCGCTCACGCAGGCGAGCGTTGGCGCGACCGTGATCGAGCTGGACCTTCCGGCGGCCCAGCCGGTCCGCGCGGCGGTCTACGATCCGAGCGGCGCGCTGGTGAGGGTGATGGCCGATGACCGGTTGCCGGCCGGTCGCTCGGCCCTGCGGTGGGACGGACGCGATGCGGCGGGACGCATGGCCGGAGCCGGGGTGTATTTTGTCAAAGTCACTACCCGGCACCAGGCACAAGCGCGTAGAATAGTGGTCTTGAACTAAGCGGGGGACCGTTCCCGCATTCCGCCTGAAAGCGCGGAGCCCCTGGCACGAAGTGCCCGTGGGAAGGTAATGAAGGGAGGTACTGATGTCGGTAACTGCTCATCACACATTGGTCGCTCGCCAGGAGGATGAGTCCGGCTCGTAGGGATCCTTCCGATCCGTCTGCCCCGGGACATGCCGCGATTTCTGCGGTCTTCGTCCCATCCACTCTCCTTCCTAACGCCGCCCGCCGGTGGGTGAGCGTCCATCGATTCTATCGCTCGATCCCCTGATTGAACGGACCATTGACGACTGACAGGTCACGCGTCCGCCGCGAACCGGCGTGACCCGCGACTTTGGCGCCACGATGTGGGCGTGAAGGAGAGCATCATCATGCATCTGGATGATCTGGGCTGGGGACCGGCCTGGGCTGGAAGACTGGAGAGCTGGAAGAACGAGCATCGAGAATTCGCACCTGAACCCGAAGAGAACCCCGAACCGGGGCCCCGAGCCGAACCCATCTTCGAGCCCGCGCGCGTGATCCGTGAGGATCGCGGGCGCTACCTGGTCGCCTCCACTGCCGGCGAGCATGGCGCTCGCCTGACCGGACGGTTCCGACACCAGGCGGCGGCCGTCAGCGACTACCCCACGACGGGGGATTGGGTGGTGGTGCGCGGAGCGGGCCCGGGTGAGACGAACGGGGCAGTAGACGGCGATCGGCCGATCTGCGCGGTCCTGCCGCGCGAGAGTCTCTTCGTGCGCAAGGCCGTCTTGGCTGGAGACCACACCGAGGAGCAGACGGTGGCCGCCAACATCGACACGGTGTTCTTGGTGTCGGGGCTCGACACCGAGTTCAATCTCCGTCGCATCGAGCGCTATCTCGCCATGGCCCACGACAGCGGTGCGATGCCGGTGATCTTGCTCAACAAGCTGGATCTCGACCCGCAGTGGTACGAGAAGCTCCGCAGCACACAGCGTATGGCGGGCACCGTACCGGTGCACGCGATCAGCGCCGACAGCGGGGAAGGATTGGAGCCGGTGCGATCCTATCTGGAGCCGCGCCGCACCTACGCGTTTCTGGGCTCATCAGGCGTAGGCAAGTCGACGATCATCAACGCCTTCTTAGGGACCGGCCGGCAAGCGGTCTCGGCCATCAGCGACGCAACTCGCAAGGGACGGCACACCACGACCGCGCGAGAGCTGATCGTCCTTCCCGGCGGCGGCATCGTGCTCGATACGCCCGGCATGAAGGTCATCGGCGCCTGGTCGGACGAAGGCGGTGTGAGCAGGACCTTCGCGGAGGTCGAAGAGCTTGCCGCCCAGTGTCGTTTCCGCAATTGCCGGCATGAGGCCGAGCCCGGGTGTGCGGTTCGGGCGGCCATCGAGGCCGGTCAGCTGGATCCGGCCCGGCTGCGCAACTACCGCCGTCTGAACATGGAGGCCGCGGCGATCGCCAAGCGCAAGAAGGAGATCGCCGGCCTACGGCGACACATGAATCTCCACCGGAAGGCCAAGGGTCAGGCATAAGTGTGCGGCTCGGCCGATCAGTACCCTTCCTCCGGATCGACTCGATAGGGCATGGGTCGCCCGGCGGCAGCCTGGTTGAGACTGTGTGCGATTGCGTCCATCCGGCGAAGCTCGGACTCGTCGAGACCCAGGGCGCCGCCGCGGTGTGGGCTCAGGACGACGTTATCCAGTTCTTCGAAAGGGTGGTCGGCCGGCGGGGTGCGGGTGCGGCTGTCTTCTGAAGACGGGTAGTTGTACCACACATCCAGCCCGGCCGCCCGGATGCGGCGATTGCGAAGGGCTTCGTAGAGTGCCGTCTGGTCGATGACCGGTCCCCGGCCCACGTTGACGACGACCGCGTGCTCGGGCAACCGCGCGATTTCGGCCGGACCGATCATGCCTTCGGTGCGGGGTGTCAAGGGGAGGGCCGCCAACAGGGCATCTGTCCGGGGAAGGAGCTGCGCCAAAGCTTCGGAGCCGGCGATGCGAACGCTGCCGGCATGGGTCCCCGGGTGGCTCGGATTGTTCACCGTGTAGCTGGAATGGCGTACGAGCTCGCTGAGAGTGCGCGCCGCGTCGCCGGAATCGCGCGCCGCATCACCGGAATCGCGCGCAGGGCCGCCGGGGTTGCGCCGCACCGCGGTGACCTGCATGCCGAGCCCTTTGCAGGCAGCGGCGATCCGCTGGCCGATGGCACCGAAGCCGAGTACGAGCGCGTGCTTGCCGGCCAGCAGAACCGACGGGTTGGGTTCGTAGCGCGGCGTCCAATCCCCACGGCGCAGGCTGCGGTCCATCGGCACGATGAACTTGCTGGCCGAGAGCAGGAGCGCCATGGCGAGCTCCGCGGCGGGGCCGGCGTTGTGGTGGATGTTGTGCACCCGCAGGTGCGGGCGCGCCCGCACCTGCGCCCGCGTTGCTTTCGGCAACCCGGCGTAGGGAATGAGCAGGATCTCGAGCTGGGGGCTCGCATCCAACAGCTCGTCGCTGGGGCGTCCGGCGATCAGTACCGCGAATTCGGCCGGGTCCGGCGGCGTTTTCCCATAGGTGATCTCGACCCCGCGCAGCTGGGTCTCGAGATGCGCCCGGAAGGGGGCCTCGGGTTCGCTGAGCATGTGCACCCGCATGGGCATGAAGGGCCATCCTTCGAGTAGTAGATAAGCTGTGCCCGGGGCACGATTGGCCTCCATACGTGGCCATCGGCATGACAGCGCCGCTCGGCGCTCTTGGTCAGGGGCCGCACGGCCGGGCGGGGACTGACTTGGAATCTTACCCTGAAACGATCTTCGAACGCATCCTCAGAGCCGATCCCATGTCACGCGCGCGAGCCAAGCGCAACACCGGACGGGGAATCCTTGGCCGGCGACATGGTCATGCGTTTGATGCCAATCGTCCATCCGCTTTGCGCAGCCAGGGTTTCGAGTCTTCTTTCTCCCATGGATTGTTTGTCGTGCCCGGCGAGCGGCCGAGAGATGCCTGCCGCGGTCCAGGACCACGCCGGCTGCTAGTTTCCGCGGGGTTCGCGGAGCTGCAGGAACTTTCTTATCGACGCCAGCATCTCCAGCACGATGATGAGTGCGATCACCCAGACCACCGACCTGGCGAACACCTCCGCCACGCGGGCAAGGGTCTCCAGTTCAGCAGCGTCTGGTGTTGCCCCACTTAGAACGGTCAGGGAATCGAAACTCAGTATCCTGGCCACCACCCCCAGCTCCGCCAGACCGATCAGTATGCCTGCGATGAGGGACGTTCTGTTCCAGCCGCCCTTGGCGTACTTATAAAGGCCGATCAGGATCGAAAGCCCTCCCAGCCCGTTGACCGCCCAGAACACCGCGGACCAGTGGGGACTCATTGCGATATGCACCTGGTCTCCGAGGGTGGCGGGGAAGTGCCACAGTCCGTTCCACCAGGCAAGGAATACCACCTCGATCAATAGCTCGAACCCTGTTTCAAGGCGGCTAATCTTCAGGCCGGGTTTGGCGTCCTTCAATCTTTGAGGCGACCATTTGTAAAGCCCGTTCAGCGAACCGGGGTTACGTTCCAGCAAGTAGAACACCGCTGTTACCACGGCGAAGACCCATACCGCGCTCTCGATCAGACTGCCTGCGATTGAGAACAGCCCGGGCAGGAAACCGCCGCCGGTGATGCCGGTGATGAAGAAGGGCAGCGATACCAGTACGCGAATGCCCAGCACCCATGCCAGGGCTACCTTCAGGGCCCGTTTGTACGCCGGGAAGGCATCAGGGCCAACCAGGTGCTGCGCGGGCAGGTAGGCCGACGCGACCCGCATGGGATGACCCAGCCCCCGGAGAATCTCCTCTACCTCGTTGTCCGTCAGCGCCCGCCCCAACTGCGACTCGCGGTCTTCGATCTGCTCCCGGATGGAAGTCTCCAGCTCGTCCCTCACATCCTGCCGCATCTCCTCCGGCAGGTGCGCCGCCAGATTGTCCAGATACCGTTCCACCATTCCCATCTCATCCTCCCAGCGCGCTTTCGCGGCCCATGATGCGATCAAGGGCGCTCGAGACATCGTTCCATTCCCTTTGCAGATGCGCGAGAGTGGTCTCTCCCCCGTGGGAGAGCCGGTAGAACCTTTTCCGGCGTCCGCCTTCCTCCCGCCATTCGCTCGCCAGCAGGCCCTGTTTCTCCAGACGCCTGATCAAGGGGTAGAGCGTGCTCTCCTCGATGTTCAGCCCGCAGTCAGCCAGTTCCCTGCGAAGGGAGTAGCCGTAATGCTCCTGGCGAAGGCGGGACAGCACCGCAAGCACCAGCACACCACGCCGCAGCTCAGACCGCAGCCCGGAGAACGGATCCTCTGCGTTCACGATCACCTCCCGTGATGGCCTGTTCCGGCGGTCTCTTGTGTACCTGTGCACCACACACTGTATGTTGCATACTATGTGCCACACAGTAGTATGGTGTCAAGTGGATTCTTGGTGGTTCCGGCAGCTTGGGTAGTTCCGGCAGTTCAGGGAAATGCTTCAGAACATCCCTGGAGGATCAAACTCCTGGGCCTGCTCTCGCGCTGCGCCTACGAGGTGCTCCGCCGGGCCTATGGCACCTACCTCGAGGACCGCGCGGCGGTGCCGAGATTCATCTCCTCGATCCAGGCCTTCTGATCCTATGCGGCGTGCCTTCCACCCCCATGTTCACGCTCTCGCCACCCAATGCGCCTTTTGCTCCACGGGCAAGTTCTTGGAAGTACCCTGCAATGAGACAGGGCTGTGTCGCGACGGCAGGCTGGCCAGGACAGGCTGGCCAGGACAGGCTGGCCAGGACAAACTCGCAGTCACTTGTTAGTATCGGGCTGCTGCATCTCATCCGGGAGTGGGACACGATGAAGGCGGCCAGGAAGGCATTCGACATCATCGCCGCCCATGGCGGCACCGTATTGCTGCCGAGAATTCTCGAGTACGTCAGGCTCGGTCGGGTCCACAACCAGATCCGCCCTTATCCGGCGGCACTGTTGTGAGCCGGAATGCCGCAGGGAAGTGGGGGACACGTGGAATGGTCGGCGCATCGAAGCGAAGGACTGGGAAAAGCGAGGGCCAGTGGCATCCCTACCTGGGCGCCCACATGTCCATCGCCGGCGGGTTGCATCATGCCCTGGAAAACGCGGCCCGCCATCGTTGTGACGCGGTGCAGCTCTTCACCAAGAGCTCCAATCAGTGGGCGGCCAAGCCGTTGACCGAGGAAGCGATTCAGGATTTCAAGGCGGCAGACTCTACCCTCGGTCCCTTCGAGATGGCGGCCCACGACTCGTACCTGATCAATCTCGGGACGCCTGACCCCGTCTTGTACAAGAAGTCCAGGGATGCCTTTGTCGAGGAGATCGAACGGTGCGAAGCGCTTTCGATCCCGCGGCTCGTCTTTCATCCCGGCTCCCACATGGGACGCGGCGAGGCCGCGGGTCTGAAGAAGATCGCCCGGGCTGTCCGGGAAGCCTTGCGCCGCACCAGAGGATATCGCACGCGAGTGCTGGTCGAGAATACGGCGGGACAGGGCACGAACCTGGGGTACGCCCTGGAGCACCTTGCCGAGCTCCTGGAGCGGATCGGACAGCCGGAGCGTACAGGGGTCTGTCTGGATACCTGCCACCTCCTGGCCGCGGGGCATGAGTTCCGTACGGAGGACGCGTATCAGGCCCTGCGGAACCGGCTGAAAGAGCTCATCGGCCTGGAGCGGATCCAGTGGTTCCACGTCAACGACTGCCGGACTGACCTCGGCGGGCGGGTCGACCGGCACGCCCACATCGGTCAGGGTTGCATCGGCACCAGGCCGTTCCGTTTTTTCCTGACCGATCCGGCCTTCCGCAAAGTGCCCATGGTCCTGGAGACGCCCAAGGAGAATGAGATGGACAAGCGAAATCTGGCGCTGCTCCGGAGACTCTCCCGGATGCCTGGGAGCGCTGGCGCGTGAGGCCTCCCGATGACATCGCCCTCATCGCCTTGGACGTGGACGGCACCCTGGTGGAGCACCCGGAACATGAGGTGATCTGGGAACTGCTCAACCAGAGGTTAGTGGGTGACGAGTCCATCCCCGGGACCAGGTGATGGAGGAGGTGCGCAAGCTTCGGCCGGTTCCCGGCGTAGAGGAGTCACTGTAGAGGACTCATTGCTGCAGTTGAAGAAAGCCGGTTACCGCCTGGCCGTGATTCCTACACGTGCTGTGCTGCAAAGCCGAGTGGACTGTGATGATTGCCTGGCGTAAGGAGGATTGGATAGATGGATTGGCGGGAGCACATTTCGGTCGGTCAGAGCGTCTGTCACCGAACCCCTTGCTTCCGGGGTACGCGGGTAATGGTGTCTGTCGTTCTGGACAACCTGGCGGCGGGGGCAACAGAGGCCGAGATTGCGGCCAGTTACCCACCCTTCCCCATGGAAGTCGTCGCTGCCGCCATTTCCAATGCGGCTTTCCAATGCGGCCGAACTGGCGCGCGAACGAATCACCGACCTTCCGGGATCAGCCGGGGTGAGATGCAAGCTGGATGAGAATCTCCCCCCTGATGGCGAGGAGCCTGCTTCGCTGACATCCGTACTTACAGGCCTGCACACTATTGTGGATCGCAGAACCCGCCCGCACTGTTTGGCAACAGGATGATCTCGCGGTGCGCGAGGTATGGCCGCCGCGCTTGCTCTTGGGGATCTCGGGATGGATCACCGGCAGAGCAATCTGTTCGCTCAGCCGCTCGGCGAGCAGGGATGCCCGGTCGGCACGTGGCGGTCGGCAACGATACACACGGTGGTCGTGCTCAGGTACAGCGTCGGCGGCCCGCTTTGCACGCCCGTTCGTGCCTGGACCTACTTGAAGGCGGACTTGATCGTCCCCCAGCTGCTCTCCCGTGCGGGCGTGCTCGCGCAGGGATTGACGGGTTCGCAAGCGTCCCATTCCCAGTGGTACTCGCCCAGCATGGCCGGGCACTCGTCCTGGGTCGTCAGATAGCACTCCTCGCCCACGCAGCAAACATGGTGGATGGGCAGATTCTCCCCGTAGAGCTGGATATTGTCCACGGCGACGGAGTTGTCAGCGTGGTCGCCTGTGAGATTGAAGCGGATGTGCTCGAGCACATTGCCCGAATGCTCGGTTGAGAGCACGAGGACGCCATCCAGCCACACTCTCCAAAGATCACTTGGGATATCGAAGGTCACCTCCAGCAGATGGGGAACGCCGAGCGGAGGATCTCCACCGGTCTCGAACTGGAGCTGATCGTATCCCGTCGTGCCATTTCCGAAGGAACACGGCTGATCGGTGAGGAGTCCCACTGCGTCCACGACCGTTGGATTCCCAAATGGGATCTCCGTGGGGACGTCTCGGGGAGGGGAGCCGGTCCGGGCTGGCAAGGGCGAATCAGCACCGCCCCTGCCGCTAACTACCGAATCAAGACGACGGGCCGGCTGTACTGGAGGCCGGCCGCCCGCAGGCGGAACAGGTACATGCCCGCCGGGCTTTCCTGGCCCAGGTCGTCGCGGCCGTCCCACTTGATCTCGTGCTGGCCGCCCTCGCGGGTGCCCTGCACCAGGGTGCGCACCAGACGCCCTTGAGCGTCGAGCACCTGAACCTCGATCTCGTCGGCGAAGAGCAACTCGAAGCGAAGCGTCGTGCTGTGGCCGAAGGGGTTCGGGTAGCTGCCGCGCATCTGCACGCGGGCCGCGTCCGGCCGGTTCTCGACCGAGCTTGCATCGGGCACGTGCGCGAAGCTGTAGTGCGCGGCCGGCGCCACGCGGGGCATGCCTTCCTCGCGCCCTGTGTAATCGCTGGCCAGGATGTAGTAGTCGGTCGTCGCCGGCGCCATCGGCTGTGGCAGGGTGGCCTCGTAGAGGTCGCCGCCGCCGGCGGTCATCGGTAGCACGTTCCAGTCGCCGCCGCCCTGGCGGTAGTGCAGGTCGGCCGCCTGCACGCCGGTCCCGCTGTGGGCGTGCACCAGCGCGGTCACCAGCACCGGTCCGGTCTGCTCGCCGGCGACCGGGATGTGCTCGACGCGCAGCATCTGAGCATCCATGGCGCCCTTGGTGCGGCAGTGCAGCGCATCGTCGCTCAGGAACCCGCTGTAGTAGTAGCCTTCGACCTCGTAGCCGGGCGCGGCCTGCTGGTAGGCGGCGACCGCGTCGTTGTCGTAGCTCGAGTTGCCGAAGAAGGGCACGTAGATCTTATCGTTCAGGATGAGCGAGTTCGTGTAGGAGGCCGGCGCGTTGTAGCCGATGTTGTAACAATAGACCCGGTGCACTTCGTAGGGGCGGCCCGTCGAGGACTCCAGCGAGGCCAGCAGCGTGGCGCGCTGGTTGAGCGGGTTGTAGGTGTGATGACTCGACCACACCTCCTTGACGAGCACGGTCTCCTCGTCCAGGAACTTCGCCCAGGTATCGATGTGGTGGATGCCGCCACTCTCGATGTAGTCGAGCACCTGGTAGGTTTCGATGCCGTAGTAGTCGGCCATGAGCTGATCGACTTCGGCCTGGCTCATGCCGTTGTAGGTTGCGGCCTCGTTGTAGACGAGTTGCGTCGAAGAGCTGATGTGCGCCCCGTCGGTCATGTAGTTGCCGCCCGTGTGATACATGTCGTGGCTGTGCACCGGAATGCCCTGCTGCTGGGCGAAGTAGACCGGAATCATGTTGTCGTTGGGACGGTAGGGGCGGTTGTAGGTGTGGTCGATGACGGCGATCTCAGCGTTGCCGCCGAAGACGAACCAGGGACCGTAGTCGCGCGTCCAGATCGAGTCGTTGTTGCGCACCAGGAACTGGACCTTCTCCATGTCCACGCCGTTGTTCTCGAGATTCGATTGGGCCTGGCTCTGATAGCCGCTCGAGACGACGACGTGCAGCGTGACATCATCGTCCAGATCGCGCAGGAGGTTGTAGGGCAGTCCCAGCGGGTAGCGGATCACGACGCCCGTGCAGGGTTCCCACTCGGCGCAGTTGCGCACCGGGGCCAGCGGCGGCGGGTCCTCGCGGGTGAGGCCGGCGCCCGGCATGAGGTGCTCGCGGCCCTGCCAGTAAAGGCGCTCGGCCTCGGTCTCGTGGCGGGGCAGGAGGGGCTCGAGCCCGTCGACGTCCCACTCGGCCGATTCGAGCGCGGCCAGCGCCGGCATCGCCGCCAGCATTGCCAGCGCCGCCAGAGTTGCCAGAGTCGCCAAGCTGATGGAGGGTGCCGAGGTGCGAGTACGCCAGTCCATGATTCCTCCCTGCAAACCAACAGAGCCAGAAAAGCGAGTTCGCACAATTATAGCATGAATCCCCTCCCGTACATACGCCCGTACGCGCCAGGATGACCCTGGGGCTGCAACTCCATGTCGAAGAAGGAACTTGAGTCGCCGGCGGCGTCTTCGAGCACCGGTGCAGGGCGCCGGCGCATCGGCCTTGCGCGGGTCGGGCGTGGAACCGAGGATAGGCGCGGCCGGTGTCACGACCGAAAGACCAATTACCCGAAACCGGACCACTTCCGCGAGGACCGGGCGACCTTGGGGGACGACCGCCCGAGGACCCGAGAACCGCTCCCGGGCTTCGCGCCACGGAGGCCAGAGACTGCCCATGGACCCGATTCCCGGCACAGACCTCACGAGCACCATCGGCCGGACTCCCCTGGTTCGCCTCGCCCGCATCGGGGCGGGCTTGCCGTGCCCGGTCTACGGCAAAGCCGAGTTCTTCAACCCCGGCGCCAGCATCAAGGACCGCATCGCCCGCGCGATGATCGAGACGGCCGAGGCCGAGGGCAAGCTCGTCCCCGGCAAGAGCACGATCGTGGAGGCCACCGCGGGCAATACCGGCGTGGGCCTGGCGATCATGGCCGCGCTGCGCGGCTACCGGTGCATCTTCGTCATGCCCGAAAAGATGAGCCGCGAGAAGATCCGTCTGCTGCGCGCCTACGGCGCCGAGGTGGTCATCACCCCCCCGGGGGCCCCGGCCGGTTCGCCCGATGACTACAACCAGGTGGCCAAGCGGATCGTCCGGGATACCGAGGGCGCCTGGCTGGCCGACCAGTTCCACAACGCGGTCAATCCCCGTACCCATGAGACCACGACCGGGCCCGAGATCTGGGAGCAGACCGAGGGAAAGGTCACCTGCTTCGTCGCCGGTGTGGGCACCGGCGGAACCCTGACCGGCGTCGGCCGCTTTCTCAAAGCCAAGAACCCGCGGGTTCGCATCGTGGGCGCCGATCCGGAGGGGTCGATCCTGGCCAAGGGGGGCCAGGCGGGCTCCTGGCTGGTCGAGGGCATCGGGGAAGACTACGTTCCCGACACCTTCGACCCCGACGTGGTCGATGAGTGGATCGTGGTCTCCGACGCCGAGGGATTTCAAACGGCCCGGCGGGTGGCGCGCACCGAAGGCCTGCTGGTGGGCGGTTCGAGCGGGGTGATCCTGTCGGCTGCCCTGCGATTCGCCCGGCAGCTGTCTCCGGAAGATCTCGTGGTGGCCGTCCTGCCCGATACGGGTCGCAACTACCTGAGCAAGATCTTCGACGATGACTGGATGCGTGCGAAGGGCCTGGTGCCCGAGGAAGGAGACTGCCGGTGAAATCGTTCGATCAAGCGCGCCTGGCGACCAAGGCGGTGCACGTGGGGCAAGCCCCGGACCCGGCCACCGGCGCGACGGTGCCGCCCATTTACCTCAGCAGCACCTACACTCAGCGCGCCCCCGGCGAGCACCAGGGATACGAGTATGCGCGGACCGACAATCCGACCCGCCGCGGCTACGAGGCGGCCCTGGCCGCCTTGGAAGGCGGGGTCGGGGCGGCGGCCTTCGCATCGGGGCTGGCCGCCGAGACGGCCGTCTTGATGGGGCTGCTGCGGCCCGGGGATTCGGTGGTGGCGTTCGCCGACCTCTACGGCGGCACCTACCGGCTATTTGAACAAGTGCTGCGGCCGTGGGGCCTCGAGGTCCGCTACGCGCAGCGCCGCGAGCCCGAGGCCTTCGCGAAGCTCGCCGACCAGACCACGCGCATGGTCTGGCTCGAGACGCCCACCAATCCCATGCTGCATCTATTGCCCATCGCCGAGATCGCCGGCGCGGTGAAGCCGGCGACGGTGGTGGTGGACAACACTTTCGCGACGCCCGTCCTACAGCGCCCGCTCGAGCTGGGCGCCGATGTGGTCGTGCACAGCACCACCAAGTACATCGGGGGGCATTCGGATCTGGTCGGCGGCGCGGTGGTCTGCACGCGCGAGGCCCACCTGGATGCGATTCGCTTCCAGCAGAACGCGGCCGGAGCGATCCCCGGCGCCTTCGACTGCTACCTTGCCCACCGCGGCCTCAAGACCATCGAGCTTCGGATGCGCCGCCACTGCGAAAACGCCCTGGCCGTCGCGCGGTGGGCCAGCGAGAGGTCCGAGTTCGCGCGGGTGATCTACCCGGGGTTGCCGTCGCATCCCGATCACGCGCTGGCCGCGCTGCAGATGGACGGGTTCGGGGGCATGGTCAGCTGCGAGCTGCGCGGCGGGCTCGAGGCGGCGCGCGGCATGATGGCCGCCACGAAGCTCTTCGCGTGCGCCGAAAGCCTGGGGGGCGTCGAGTCGCTCATCAACCACCCGGCGATCATGACCCACGCCTCGGTCCCCGCCGAGGTCCGCGAGCGCCTCGGCATCACTGGCGGCCTGGTGCGCTTGAGTGTGGGCATCGAACACCCTGATGATCAGATCGCCGACCTCACGTCCGCCCTGGAAGCGATCGGCGGGGTGGGGACCTGATCAGGGAACCGCTGCATTGCACAGCGCGATCTTGCACGGCCCAAGGGAATTGCCCAACATGCATCCGAAAATCGCAGAGGCACTCCGCTGTTCGCGGTGTGAGTCCCGAAATTGTCATCCGCGGCAAATGAGCACGGTTCTCTCGATGATCAGCCGCCATTTTGGGGCATGCGATAACGCAGGAAGGGCCAGGTTTCGAGTTCACGTTGGGGATCAGGCGGGCCTGCCGCTTGATGCGAAGGCTACGGGCGTACCTGTCCCATTGACGTAGGCGAGCAAATGTCGGATCAGTTCAGGCCGCAACGCACTGGTAATGATGATGCAGTCCGCCGAGTGGGTTAACCGAGTGGATGCACTCTGCTATACTGCTTGGTGAATTGAGATCGTCCCGCAAATGGGCTCAATGTGCCTGTCTCTCTCAGAGGAGGTGCCCTGTGCTTCGACGAGCCGCATGGCTCCGCGTACTGATTGTCATGCTTGCGCTTCTGGGAGCGTCAGCTTCCCTGACCCACGCCTTCCCTCCGGTCACCGGTCCTGTGTCCCTGGATCACGGCTTTCGATACGAACACATTGTTGACGTACGCGGCTGCTCAGTCGGAATCAGTGACGACCTCATAGCATTTGTTACGGCCCGCCGGAATGACGGCAGACTCGATGGAAAACGATACACAACCGATGGCCAGTCGATCGATGCGAACATGTTCCCATTGAATGGTGAACTAGACCACGCGCCCATTCACGCGATATCGGAAGAGGATAGCCTAGGCTGGAAGCTGGTCGCAGTACGCCAAGAGGAGGAGCAATCACACCTTCGTGTGTACGGCTTCGACCCAGCTACCATGGACCCCATTCAATCACCGCTGCACATGGTTACGGCACCTTCCATCTCGAATGTGCGCGTGGCCTTCTCGGGCAGTATCCATGCCATCCTGTGGACAGAGGCAACGACTGAGGAAGACTACCAAGTTCGATTCGCACGAGTTACCCCCGACTTGACCTTGGCGAATCCAGGCATCGTCGAGATCGGCGCTGGCGAATCGTGGGGGACTATTGACGTCGCGGCGAGAGCTGACGCTGCAATGGTGAGTTGGCTTGACAGCTCCGGTCAGCTGTGGTGCCAGGGGCTGGACGCTTTGGGCCAGCCGGTTGGGAACCCGGTTCTTCTCGAGAGCGACATGCAACACATGACCTATAACTTCGTAACCCTGTGTTCTCTAGGTGAAAACTGGCTGGTCGCATGGTCTGGACCCGAGTGGGAGGACCCAGTTCGCTACACATTCGTTGATGACAGCGGCAACCCGGTTCAGCCGTACCCAACAGAGGTACCGGGCGTAGTTGCTGAAGGGGGGCTTGCCTGTTCATCCGCGGGTGACATTGCACTCATTGCCAGTCTGCGCGACGACACGGGTGACCTCCTCGGCGTCCGGGTACTTTCAGACGGGACGCTGCTAGACGACACGCCAATCACCATTGCACCCCCGAGCTATGTGGCTACTAGTCCTAAAACAAGCGTGAACCCGACCCATGTTTGCCTAGTCCGGACGGGTTA
>CAZNJE010000056.1:0-2717 GCA_964573295.1 uncultured bacterium
CCCGAGCTGTCCGCCCGAGCTGTCCGCCTAAGCTGGTCCGCCCGAGCTGTCCGCCTAAGCTGGTCCGCCACATGCCTTGGCAATGGGCGCATACTTCCAACAGCTAACGGCGAGAGCTGGAACGTGAGGAACTGGAGCTACTGGAGCTATTCGAGCTACTCGAACTGCTCGAGCTACTCGAGCTACTCGAGCGAGAACTGCCCCTAGAGTTCCCCGACTTCGAGTTTGAACTCGATCTTGAACTCGAACTACCTATCCCGCGGCCCTTCCCCGAGCTGCTGGAACTCGAACCCGAGCTGGAGCCGCGCCCGATCGATCGCCCGCTTGAACCTCGTGAACTCGACGAGGACCGGTTCGAACTGCCGCGGTCCCGCTGAACACTCGATCCAGAACGCGAACTCGAGCCTCGCGAGCTACTGCTCGGTGATCTCGATGAACCTCGGCTGATGCTGGATCGAGAACTCCCTTGGCTGCTTTCACCCCGGTTTCCTGATCGGTAGGCCGACCGGCGGTCGGCGGCGGAGCTACTACGCGCGCCATCACCACGGTAGTCGCTGCGTGAGATCGAGCCCGAAGCGGTGGCATCCCGTGTTGAGCGCCGATCGGGTCCGTAGGTGCGGTAGCGCGAGTCGGTGCTTCGGGAGCGAAGGTCACCATCATTCGACCGGGCTCCGCGGACGTAGGTGTCGCTCACCGTACGCGTGCGTGTGCGCGCCGTGCGCGGAGCCTCCAGGCCAGCGCGGTCCCACAACGTACGCTCTCGACGCAAACGCACCTCGGCAGCGCCGGCCCCACGAGACCACGTTCGGTTGTGATCCTGGCGGGTCTTGCTCGGCCCCCAGTAGTGGGTGTAGCCGTAATGCCAGTCGCAGTGCCACGTGCAGGGACCCCACGGGTCCCACCAATCGTAGCACCAGTGCCCCGCGAAGTAGAATCCCGCGCGTGACCACCAGAACGGCGAGTAGTAGACATAGGCCCGCGGCCACGAATACCAGTGGTAGGCAAATGGATCATAGTAGTAGTGCGCGAAGATGACCGAATAGTCATCGGCACCGAACGGCTCGTAGTCGCGGACGATCACGGCGTCGTAGTCGTCGTAGTCATACAGATCATTGTCGTAGGCGTAAAGGTCGTCGTCGTAGCCGTAGGAGTCATTGGCGCCCGAACCCTGCGAGGAAGCGCCAAACCGGCCGGGCGTGTCCATGAGTTCGCGGATGAGCCAGTCGCTGGCACCGGCATCTTTCAGATCGATCATGTCTTCGACGCTGAGATAGAAGGCCGACCGCTCTACCTCCACGAGCTTGAGAATCGTATCCTCGCCGATTCCGGCGAGCTTCAGACGAATGATGTCGTCCAGGTCGAGGGCATAGGCTGGCGCCACGCCGCTTGCCATAAGCGCCAGGCCCGCCACCAAGACGGCCGCCAGTAGTGACCCGTGGCGTCGTTTCATGGCAGATCCCCTTTGATGCGGGATTCGTGCTCTTCCCGGGTCCGTCTCCCCGCGTGGAACGGGCCCAGGGATGATCTCTTCGCCCCTTGCACCTCTATTAAGTCTACGCGGCACCTCCGGTTCCAACAAGGGATATCCCGGATGGCATCTGCCCATTACGTTGGCCCGCCTCAGCGGTTGCCGAGTCGGTCCACCGCATCGGTTCCCGCGGTGGCCCGCCGCCTCGGCTCCGAGCCGCTCCACCGCATCGGTCCCCACGTTGGACCACGGCATCGTCCGGCTTCCGCTGTTGTGGCGTAAGTATCTGCTATGAAATTCTTTGCAGAAAGAGGGTTTTTGCGGTCCTCCTCCCTGAAGCCAGGTTTCACCAGTGGGCTCCTCGGAACTGGCTATAGTGCCAAATCATCGGAGTCTGCCCTGCGCGACCAGCCCTGCGCTACCAGCCCTGCGCTACCAGCCCTGCGCTACCAGCCCTGCGCTACCCGGGCCAGCGGTCGGGGGCTGCGCCCGGGGTGCTGCGATCGGGGCCGGCGGTCGGAGTCTGCGCCCGGGGTCGGCGGTCGAGCACCGTCGCTCGGGCACGGCCGGCCGCGTGAGAGCCTACTGCGGCTGGGGCAGTTGCTTCCACTCGTTGGCGTTCAAGTCGTACAGGTAGCTTCCCCCGTTCTTGGTAATGATGAAGCCGAAGGTGGCCATATCGGCGATTTTCTCAACCGGCACCGGTAGGGGCAGGATGCTGGTCGTTCGTCCTTCACCTCGGAACGCCTCATCAATCGTTAGCCACTCGTTTTGATCCGGGCGGTACTGCCACAGAGTGCCATCGGCGGTCAGCACGCCGCCCACACCGTAGGTGAGGACGATGTCACTCGGGGCACCGTTCCCCTCGGCAGGGGGCACCTGTGCCTGCGCGGTTCCCGAAACGGTGTGCGAAGACTGCCCCGAACCGGTATCGGCGCCGGAGCTGGCGTCCGCCCCGATCAGCGTTCCGAAAGGCGTCTCGGTGAGCGCTTCAGTGAGTGGTCCGGTCCAGGACGCCACGCCCGGCCAGAGCAGCAGAGCCAGCAGTGCGATGACGAAGCCTGCAGCTGCCCGGGGCGAGAAAAGGTTCAGGATCTTGGGCCGAAGCATGTGTACCTCCTGGTGAACGTCCAGTTTGCCCTCCGGTGGCTCCTTGTGCGCACATCCTGGCGCCGCTCGTGGCGCACTGCGAATGCCGCTCGTGGCGCACTGCGAATGCCGCTCGTGGCGCACTGCGAATGCCGCTCGT
>CAZNJE010000056.1:2817-16384 GCA_964573295.1 uncultured bacterium
TGGCGCACTGCGAATGCCGCTCGTGGCGCACTGCGAATGCCGCTCGTGGCGCACTACGAATGCCGCTCGTGGCGCACCTTCTGGTGCCTCCTCCGGATAGGAGTGCATCTGGCATGGTTGCGCTCGCGTATCATCCGCGCGCGGACCGTTCGTGGACCACGCGCAGACCATTCCCAGACCATTCGCGGACCACGCGCGGACCGTTCGCAGACCATTCGCGGACCATCCGCCGGCCATCAGCGGATCAGAACGATGGATCGGCTCGTGTGCCGGCCTCCGCTACGCGCCACCGCATAGTACACGCCCTGGGAGGCCGAGGATCCCGAATCACGCCGACCGTCCCAGCGCACGACCTGCACGCCTGCGGTTCCCTCACCGCGACGCACCAGTCGCCGGACCATGCGGCCGGTGACATCGACGATCTGAAGATCCCAATCGGCATCCGGGCTCTTGATCCGCAGGTGAGTCTCGCTGCGGAATGGATTGGGCCAGGCGGCTTGCAGGGTCAGGCGCGAGGGGGTAGGGGGGGCGTAGATTCGCCGCGAGGGCGGGTCGATCACGATTTCCCCTCCGCCGGGGGTGACGGCCGTCAGCCGGTAGTAGACCGGAACACCGCTGGTGACCGAGCGGTCGAGATACGCATAGGCGGAATCTTGGTCGGCTTGAATCAGGCCGCCTCCGAGAGCGACCGCATCGGTTTCGTCCGCGACGGTACCTTCCCACCGGTGCAGATAGAATCCCTCGTAGGCGCCCGATTCCCGCGGCTCCCATTCCAGCCGAAGCCCCTCTTCCTCGGAGGCAGCATGCCAGTAACTCAGCTCCGGCCTCAGCGATTCGAGGATTTCGAGATCAAGGTCGATCGTCTCGAGGGCGTGTTCCGCGTCGTTGCTACGGAGGAAGATGCGGACGCCGTAGCGGTCTTCGAACAGTCCGGCCAGATCGGCGGCCAACGTCAGGGTTAGCGGCGTTTCGGGTGTGGCGGTGCCGAAGAGAGTGTCGAGTTCGAGCCAGTCGGCAGTGGCGGCATCCGGAAGTCGATCGCCCTGCACCCACTCGGACTCCGGATAAGCTTTCGCCCGGCCGATTGCCGGGTGCGGATAGGCTTTTGCCTGACCGACCGCCGGGTGCGGATCAGCCTTCGCCCGCCCGACCGCCTGGTGTGGCTTCCCAGCCGCGCGGTCATCCGGCAACCCACTGGCTGAGCGGGCCGAACGGGGCGCATCTCCGCCAGACCGATTCGCTGGATCCTCGGCAGCCGGACGGTAGGCTCCCTCGGCGGCCGGACGGTAGGCTCCCTCGGCGGCCGGACGGTAGGCTCCCTCGGCGGCCGGCAGGTAGACTTCCACGTTGATGGCGACGGCATCGGGCGAGCCGATATGCGGAAGCTGGATAGCGACCTGCAACGAGTCGAGCCCTTCCTGGATCACCGAGCCTGCCGGCGGGCCGATGATCTCCAGCGAGCTGTCGAGCAACAGCACACGGCTCTGTCCGCCGCTGGCCAGATACGCATGCGCGCCAAGGAGTACTACGTAGTCGGCACCGGTATTGAGCGCCTGCCACCCGGTGTGCCGCTGCTGATCCGTGTCGAGGTAGATCCATGCCGAGAACGCCGATTCGGGATCGGGCAGCGGGCCGTGCAGCCCCAGTCGGATCTGCAGCAGACCATTGAGCCCCAGAACCTGCAGATTGGCCAGATCTGGCGCCTGGGCGTCGGCGGGATCGCTGAGCAGCGTGATGAATTGCGGGCCGGCCTGACCGTCGAGTGGATAGGTCGGGAGCACCTCGTTCCAGGCGGCGTCCTCGTCGGCGGGGTAGAAGCTCACCTCGAGATCCCCGGTGCCCTCATTGCGCACCGTGAGGCTGGTGTCGGCGACCGCCGCTCCAGAGACCTGCCACGCCACCGCGGGATCGAAACTCAGGGCCACGCGGTAGGGGTAGCCCTCGGCTACGGGTGAGAGCTCGCTCTCCCCGCTCGTGAAGACACTCGTCACCGCATAGTAATAGCGCTGGCCGTTGGTGACGTCCATGTCGACCCACCGCGGTTCTCGGAGGGGCTGGCCGTGGATGGGATCGGCCGACAACGCGTCCGGGCTAGGACCACGGTAGAGGTTGTATCCGAGGAATGCGGGTCGCGACGCGTCGATACCCCGCGGCGCCGTCCAACTCAGGCTCACCTGGAGGTCCTCGCCGGTCGTGGCCGCCAGACCGGAGGGGGTTGCCAGGAGCTGGCGTTCGGTCACCGAGAGGTTATCGAGGTACCAACCTAGCTCGGTCACCGAGACATCCGAGTAGTAGACGAAGCGCAACCGCACGTTGGGCTCGCCGATGAAGAAATCCAACGGGAACTCGTAGCGCTCCCAGGTCCCGCCCAGCCCGGTGAAACAGGCGCGCCGGTGCTGGTTCCAGGCGATGGTGCCCGGATAGCCGCCCGGGGGCGCGAGGGTGTACCATTCTGCGCCGTCGCTGCTTACCTCCACCCAGCCGCCGTCCCAGCCCTCTTCCGTGGCGTACCAGGAATCGAAAGCCAGAAGGCCCGCCTCCCAGCTGGAGAGATCCAGTGAGGGCAGCACCAGTTGGGAGAACTGACTGACTCCGTGCTCGCCTCCCAGAGCGATCCCGGCGACCTGGCTTCCCGAGGCCGCCAGCGGTTCGCCGGCGGACGGATCCGTAGCCCCGAACGACCATTCGCCCTCCGTCTCGAGGTCGAGCGTGGCCGTGTCGATGTCCCAACTCCGGCCGCGTAGTACCGGTGTGGAGAATCGGCTATCGGGGTCGGGCCAGTACGCGCGGTTCTGACGCGCCGAGCCGTCTTGGGCCCAGATCTGATAGCGTATCTGATCTCCGGCCGCGACCTGCTCGCCCAGGGGCAGGGCGAGTTCGTAGATGGTGGGGGCGACCTGTTCGTTCTTGGGCAGCAGAGTGCGCGAGAAAGTCTCCTCACCGCTCGCGCGATCGACGGTGACCTCCGCCTGAACAATCCCCACGCTTCCCGTGTTGTCGGTCACCTCCGCGGCGAGCCACAGGTGGCTCTGATCTGGGGTCAGCGACACGAGCGGCTCGTGCGAGATTGCCGGTGCGATCTCATCCCGGCCCACGAAAAACGAGAAGAAGGTTCCTTCCGCGGCGGGCCAGCGAGCGAGATCGCCCGACTGGTCTTCAGCCGTGAAGTAGTAGTCCACGTGCGTACCTTCGGGTTGCCCTGGGATCGTGTACCGATAGGAGAAAGCGTCAATCGCCTCGAGTGGCTCGATCACGTAACGCCCTCCGTTGGTACGGTAGGCGATGCGTACCGATCCCTCGACGATCGGATAGACGGCCCCCAGCTCGAGATCGAGCCCGAAGGGAGTCATGGTCGATTCGGTGTCGACCAACGGCTGGTGCGCGAAACGCAGGTCCAGGTCGCCCAGGTTGCGCTCCTCGAAGGCGGAGGTGATGAGATCCAGATGGGGGGTGCCGTTGGCGAGATCGCCGTCGTCATCGTCCTGAATGAGAAGGTGCAGGACGCAGTCCCGGTAGGCCTGCGGGCGGCCGGCGCGCATGAAGTGACTCAGCCGGTCAGCCGCGTCGACGCCGGTCTCCTGATCTCCGAAGGAGGCGATCAGTCCCTGGCGAATCTGCCACAGCGCGCCGCCCAGAAGCTGTCCGACGCAATGCGGATCCTCAGCGCAGTGGGGGTCGGTGATTGGCCAGGTCAGGTCATTCTCCAGATTGCGTAGGTGGGTGCCCTCGCCCAGAAAGTCGCGGCCGATAACACTGGTGTCGACCAGGCTGGCGGCGAAGTAGTCCGAGAAGGCTTCGTGGAAGACACTGGAGGCGTCCTCGGGATAGTAGGCGTACATGGTGATCAGGTGTGCGTACTCGTGATAGATCACGTCAGCCAGCTCACCGGCGTTGGCGCAGTAGTAGCTCCCGATCAGGAAGCGCAGGAAGGGTGACTCCGGGTAGAGGTAGGCCATCGCGTTGCACGTTGCGGTCGAGTCGTTGACCAGCACTGGCACCACCCGGTCGAGCGAGGTGAAGGCCGGATCAATCTGTTTCAAGCGGGCGTGTGCGCGAGTGAGGTGGTAGTAGGTCTCGCGGGCAGCTGGCTTGCCCGACGCCGCATCCCAGACCGCCTCGGCTGGCAGCGCGGGATCATCCATTACGAGCTCCGGAGGTGGGTACTCGAAGTTTCCATCGTAAATGCTCACATATGGACCGGCGAGCTGGAATCGGAGGCGCAGATCCTCAGCGTCGAGATCTCCGAGGTCGAAGACGCCGGTCGGGTCGGTGAGACCGCTGGAGACGAGGTGATCTCCATCGTAAGCCTCCACGCCGAGGTCTGGCATGGCCCAGCGGACGCTTTCGCCCCATGGGGTTGGGTAGGTGAGATCGGCCTCGACCTGACCGGTCACCGCAATCGAGCGCATGAGTGGACGCCGCTCGAGCAGTTCCCCGTTGGCGGCGTCGACCAGCATGTGCCAGACCGCGTCCGGCCCCCAGGTGACGCAACGCAGATGCCACACGAGCCGGTCTTCCGCGAAGCCGGAGTAACCGGCGGTCAGGATCGCCAGATGCTTCTCGTACCAGGTGATCTCCTCGGCCGGCGTCATCTCGGACATGGCGGCCTCTTGGGCGCGGGCCAGGGTCATCCGGGGCGTGTCTGAGGCGAGGTTGATCCGTGGCTCTGTGTGGGCAGTGACCTGCAGCAGAGCCCCCTGAGTGAAGCTCATCTGGACGCGTGTGCCGATGACCGGAAGTCCGCGATGGGTTTGCCGGTAGAGAAGGTGTTCTACGTCGCCGGCCCTACGGTCATCGAGCAGATGGAAGGCGGCATGGGTCCCGGCGAAGTCCATTGCCGTCTCGGTCAGATAGCGCTCGGCGAACTGGCGCGGGGGAGCACTCAACTCGAGGCGGCCAGTGGCCTGCAGTCGCCGCCCGCCGGCCTGAGCATCGAGCCCCATTCCCGGCAGCCTCCCAAGGGCGGCTGCCGCCGGGCCCCAATCGGAGGCTGAGGGGCTCGGTCTGGTTGCTGCGTGGCTCCAACCGGAGGCCGAGGGGCTCTGGCCGGCCGTTGCTTCGGGAGAAGCGCTTGGGGACTGTGTGCTGGCTGGACTCGTTGGCGCAAGGTCGGCGCTCATGCCGGTCTGGCCGTTTGCGGCCGGGAGGGGTATGATTCGGCCTTCGACATGTGCGGGCCATACGCCGGTGGCGGCTGAAGCCGTACCGGCAACGACCGTTCCGGCTGCGGCTGCCAAGATGAGTGGGACCAGCAGCGCCGGCAAGCCCCTGATCCGCAGCTGCCGGCGAGCGAACGCAGCCCGGCATGCACGGCGGCGCGGGACCTCGGCTTCTTGCCCAGCGCGCTTGATGGAGCGCCTGCTGATGTCACCCCGCATCGCCACCTCTCCTCGGTCCAGTCCCCAAGCCGCATTCCCGGGGGGCAGTATGCTCCCGGTTGCAGAAGATCCGCTGCGCTTCGCGGTTGAGCATGCTTCTTCAACTACACCAGGACTCGGATCCAGGTTGCCGCACTGATCGCGTTACACCGGGCGTTACACCGGGATGCGGAGCCAGGGTGCTGCGCGGCACGCGCCAAACCCCGATTCGGAGCCAGGGTGCTGCGCGGCACGCGCCAAACCCTGATTCGGAGCCAGGGTGCTGCGCGGCACGCGCCAAACCCCGATTTGGAGCCAGGGTGCTGCGCGGCACGCGCCAAACCCTGATTTGGAGCCAGGGTGTCACCGGTTCCGGCAGCTGTAAAGGCAGCTGTGCCGTCAGTGGCGACGCCGTGCCCACCGGTCTTCGTCAGCGCCTGCTCGGCCCTGTACCCCTAGTGTCTCAGGTAGACGGAGGCAAGGTCTGCGGTTACCCGAGGTCTGCCGCTCCCGCGAGGTCTGCCGTTACCCGAGGTCTGCCGCTCCCGCGAGGTCTGCCGTTACCCGAGGTCTGCCGCCCCCGCGAGGTCTGCCGCCCCCGCGAGGTCTGCCGCTGCCGCGAGGTCTGCCGCTACACCGAGGGGGGGGACGTTCCCCGGGGTTTGCGGCTATCCGAGGGCGGACATTCTAATCTACTCTACAGCACAACTCTGCGTATGCATCACATAAGATCGACGAGCCTTTACTTCTGCGAGACATCAAACCTATCATCTCCGGTTGTGCTGATATCGCCCGGATCGGTTGGATTCACCTGATCCGCCGGATCGCCCGGATCCGCCGGATCGCCCGGATCCGCCGGGTCGGCCTGGATCGGCCAGACCCGCGGGGGCCGCCGGATCGGCGGTGTCGGCAGCCCGGCTGCGGCTGCATCCGGAGAGGGGATGTTCTGGGGGACGTTCTGATAACTGGGTCAGTGTCGAGTCGAGGCGTGCGGAGGATTGCATGAGCGTATTCGATAAGCTCGTTGTGGGCATGATGCCCGTGGTGCCCAAGCCGATAGTCGGTTACTTCTCGCGACGCTACATCGCTGGCGATTCCATCGAGGAAGCTCTGGAGGTGGCTCGGGACCTTAACCGCCAGGGTTGTATGGTCACGATGGATATCCTCGGGGAGGACATCAAGCGCCGGGAAGAAGCCCTCGAAGCCCGGGATGCCTACCTCCGGCTGATCGACGCCCTCACCGAGGCCGGGATCGATGGAAACGTATCGCTGAAGCCGACCTCGATGGGCCTCACGTTCGATCTCAACTTCGCGGAGGCGAACATCAAGGCCATCGTGGCCGCCGCACATGGTGTGAACAGCTTCGTGCGCATCGACATGGAGGATTCGCCGACGACCGATGACACCCTGGAGGTGCATCGTCGCATTCGGCAGGAATACGACAACACGGGCGTTGTGCTCCAGTCCTGCTTGCGCCGGACGCTGAACGATACACGCAAGCTGATCGCGATGAAGACGAACATCCGGCTGTGCAAAGGGATCTACATCGAGCCCTACCGCGTTTCGTGGCGCGACCCGGAGATCATTCGCCGCAACTTCGTCCTGATTCTCGAAGAGCTGCTCAAGGCCGGCTGTTACGTCGGCATCGCCACCCATGACGAGATCCTGGTGTTCGAGGCACTGCGGATCATCCATCGGTTCGGCCTGCCGCGGGAGGCATACGAGTTCCAGATGCTGCTCGGGGTGAGTGAGAACCTCCGGCGGATTCTCGTCGACGAGGGGCACCGCATGCGGGTCTACGTACCCTTCGGTCGTGACTGGTACGCGTACTCCACCCGCCGGCTGAAGGAGAATCCCAAGATGGCCAGTACGATCGCCATGGATGTGCTAGGGCTTTCCGCCGACCGCAAAAGACGCTAGGATTCGTTCAAAGACAGCTGCTTCGGCGTTCCCCAGAGGGGGTGCTGCGCCCAGGCGGCTCCCCTGGACTCCTTCGCCGGCGTCCCAACCAGGGAGGGAGTATGCGAATCTCGTTGCCCGGCATCGGCCAGCCCAGCGGTGAGCACCGCGGTGTCCGTGGTCGGAGGCTCGCCGACGCCTCGTGGGGTGCCCGGATTCGGTGGCGTAGTGCCCTCACTCGCTGGCTCTTGGCGGCGTGTGTGGTGGTCGCTTGGCTCACGGTGGCAGGCCCCGCGGCCCAGCAGCGTGTTTCCGCGCCGGCCGACCCGGCGGTTGTGGGAAGCGTCTCCGAATCGGCTGACCCCGCGTATCCGGTGACCGGACCGGTGGGCTGGATCACCGTCGCCGACGCCATCCACCCGGCGACCGCCTCCTTCGTGGAACGTTCCATCGAGTGGGCCGACGAAGAACGCCTCGGCGCGCTCGTCATCGAACTCGACACCCCCGGTGGACTCGATAGCTCCATGCGCCAGATCGTCCAGGCGATCTTAGGGGCCCGCGTCCCGGTCATCGTCTACGTGTCACCGGCGGGTGCGCGCGCGGCTTCGGCCGGGGTCTTCATCATGATGGCGGCCCACGTTGCCGCCATGGCGCCCGGGACGAACATGGGCGCCGCGCATCCGGTATCGATCGGTGGTGGCATGATGGGTGGGGATCAGCAGCCCGACAGCACCATGATCGCCAAGGTCACCAACGATGCCGTGGCCTACGGGCGATCGCTGGCCGAGAACCGCGGGCGTGATCCCGATTGGGTCGAGGAAGCGGTGCGCGAGAGCGCCTCGATCCCGGCCGGCGAGGCTCTCGAGCGTGGCCTGATCGATCGGGTGGCCACGACCCCGCGCGAGTTGCTCGAGTCGTTGCAGGGCTTCCGGGTTGAGGCTGGCGGCATCTCGAACCGGCTTGAACTCGCCGACGCGCAGGTGGTCGAGAAGGAGATGAACCTTCGCGATCGCATTTTGGGCACCATCGCCAATCCCAACATTGCCTACATTCTGTTGCTGCTGGGTGGGCTGGGCCTGTTCTTCGAGCTTTCGCACCCGGGCACGCTCTTTCCCGGCATCATTGGCGCTGTTTGCCTCCTGCTGGCCTTCTTCGCACTCCAGATGCTGCCCGTGCGCGCCGTCGGGATTGCCCTTATTGGTCTAGCCATCATCTTGTTCATTTTGGAAATCAAGGTGACCAGCTTTGGAGCCCTGTCGATCGGCGGCGTGGCGGCTCTGGTCTTTGGATCGATCATGCTGTTCGAGACGAACGGAACGGGAGTGCGGATTTCCATGGACGTTCTGATTCCTACCGTGGTGATTGTCGCGGGTCTGTTCCTGGGTGCCATCTGGCTGGCTGTGCGTTCCCAGACGACGCGGCAATCGACCGGACGCGAAGGCCTCGTTGGGGCCGTGGGCGAAGCGCGCGATCGGCTGGCGCCAAAGGGCAAGGTTTTGGTGCACGGTGAGCTGTGGAACGCGCGCGCTACCGGGACGATCGAGCCGGGAACCGAAGTCCGGGTCCTCCGGGTAGACGGGATGATGCTGGAGGTCGAGGCAAACGAAGAGAGTTGAGGTCCGGATCCGGCGTGGCAGCCGGGCATGGCTCCCCACGGGGTGCGATCGTGCCCCGCCGGCTGCCGCGAACCGCTCACGGCCGTGTGCCACACATGGCCGTGTGCCACACATGGCCCGGCGGCCTGGTTCTGGCGGAGGTCGGGTCGACCCTGACGGGAGGTGCATCGCATGTACGTAGCGCTATTCTTTCTAGTCGTCATACTGATGATCCTCTTCAACGCGATCCGCGTACTGCGGGAGTACGAGCGGGCGGTGATCTTCCGCCTCGGCCGTATGGTTGGGGTCAAGGGGCCGGGACTGATCATCCTGGTGCCGATCCTGGACCGGATGGTCAAGGTGAGTCTGCGCACGGTGGTGATGGATGTGCCACCCCAGGATGTGATCACGCGCGATAACGTGTCGGTCAAGGTGAATGCGGTGATCTACTTCCGTGTCATGGAACCGGCGCAGTCGGTGATCGAGGTGGAGAATTTCCTCTTCGCCACATCGCAGCTGTCCCAGACCACCTTGCGCAGTGTGGTCGGCCAGGTCGAGCTCGACGATCTGCTCAGTGAGCGAGAGAAGATCAACCGCGAGCTGCAATCGATCATCGATCAGCAAACCGATCCGTGGGGGATCAAGGTCGCGGCCGTCGAGGTCAAGGATGTTGACTTGCCAATCGAGATGAAGCGAGCCATGGCGCGACAGGCCGAGGCCGAACGTGAACGGCGCGCGAAGGTGATCGCGGCTGAGGGCGAGTTCCAGGCATCGAAGCGGCTGTCGCAGGCCGCGGCCGTCATCGGGGAGTACCCGGTCGCGATCCAGTTGCGTTACCTGCAGACCCTCGTAGACGTGGCGGCCGAGAACAACTCGACCACGATATTCCCGGTACCAATCGACCTGTTCGAGCCGTTTCAGAAGCTGATCAGCGGACAGGCTTGGAAGGTGCGGCCGGACGCGCCGCAGAATCCCGGTCAGGTGCCTGAACCTGCCGTGGCGCCCGATCCCGGAGAAGCACCGCGATCCGGCAAAGCACCCGACTCGGGTGAGGCCCCTGAGGTGACGGACTGATCCCTCAAGCCCCGGATGTGTTGGACGGGCCGGCCAAGGCGCTTACGCACTGGCCGGAGAGGTCCCCGGGAAATCGGGAGGGAGGAGCGCCGAGAGGTTGGTGTTGCCGAGACGGGCCTGCGGTGCCGTTTGCAGGATGCGGCGCGCGACCTCAATGATCACACGCTTGACCCCGTCGGTCTTCTGCACCGGCAACACGGGGTGGCAGCGTATCAGAAAGACGCCCTCGTCCTCGCGAAGTAGGAGGAAGAAGTTCTGCCGCAGGTGTCCCTCGACCACCACAACCTCCACGAGCACCCGCTGGGTGCTTGCGCTTGCGTACACATCCAGAAGCTTGAGGACCTCGGGTGGATTGGAGACCGTGAACGGCTCGAGGCGCCGCGCGATGTCTGCAGCTGAGGGCGCGTTTAGAATCTGAATGTGGGGCATGGCCCTCCTTCGTGTGTCGATCGTCGATCGACGATTATCGAGTGTCGGATTTCGGGTGTCGGGTGTCGGGTGTACCGGTGAAGGCAGGCCTTCCGCCGCCCGATCCGCGTATCGACCGGCGTGGCCGGTCTCATTGGGAGGGAGGCTAGGCAACCCTCCTTCGGTGGTCAATACCCACCTGGCGAAGACATACCCAATATGAGAGATTCGTGGAGAACCGCCGGAAGGGCAACTTGAGCATCCGGGTCTAGCACGGAGGAGGATCCATTGGACGAGGCCAGATCGAACCGAGGAGGCACGTCGGCGTCGACGTCGCCGTCGGCGTCGCCGTCGGCGTCGCCATCGGCGTCGCCATCGGCCTCGACGCTGTCGCGGTTTTGGCGGGACTACCGGCCGCAACCGGACGGAGGACGCTTCCCGCTGTGCACCCGCCTGCCCGAGCGGCTGGGCCTGTGGGACCTTGCCGAGGATGAGGCCGCACGCGAACACTGGGTCGGCATTCTGCGGGGCAACGCGCACTATCTGCTGGAGCTTGTCCGCGACGACGGATCGCCGGTCCAGCAAGCGGCCGCGGAGCGGGCCGTGGGCCTGCTGGGAGAGATGCTCGATGAGATACAGGAGGGTTCGGCCGCGCGCGAGGTGCGCACGGTTCACGAGATGACCCTCGTTCGCGAGCATATCCTGCGCGCTCATGGTCTCTACGATCCCTACTTCCTGACCAAGCGCCGGCAGGCCGAGACCTATCTGCAAGCGGCTGCGGAGGCTTGCGAGGAGGCCTGGACGGAGACCGACCATCCGGCCTCGCTTCTGTCCCGTCTACTGGCGGGGAATCTCTTTGATCTCGGATCGCAGTCCACCCAGGAGGCCTTTCGCGAAGGACGGCTCGATCCGCTCTCCGATCACCAACGTTTCCTCGCGCCGGTGGAGGCGTGGATCGATGACCAGCCGGATGAGGCGATCGACCCCTGGCTGCCGCGTCCACAACCGTTGGACCAGCCCGGCCGGGGGCGCGTTCTCTTACTGGCCGACAACGCCGGTCCGGACTTCCTGTTGGGCATCGTGCCCGTCGCGCTTTATCTCGCGCGTAGCTGGACGGTCTACATCGTGGCCAACACGCACCCGGCCTCGAGCGACATCACTTATGCGGAAGCCGCCGTCTGGATGGACCGGCTGGCCGGTCTGGAGCCAGGAGGAGCGCCGGAATGGCGCCGGTCGCAGGCTCTCCCGGGCGCCGGTGGTTCTCCACTGGCACAGGCTTTATCGAGCGGCCGCCTGAGATTGGTCCCGAGCGGGACTGGCAGTCCGGGGATCGATCTCGCCCACGTGGGACCGGTTCTTTGCGAGGCCGCCCGCGAGGCCGACTGGCTCCTGATCGACGGCCAAGGCCGCGGCATCGAGACCAACTGGACGACACGGTTTCGAGTACCGGCCTATCGCGTAGCGGTGGTGAAGGACAAGCTCGTGGCCGGCGCCGTCGGATGCGAGCCGGGCGCGCCGCTTCTGCGCTACGATCCGCCAGAGGTTCCCTGAAGCGCGAGCGGTCCTATCGTTCCATGAGCAGCACGGACTCCAGGTGGGGGGTCTGCGGGAACAGATTGAAGACGCGGAGGCGACGGGCGCGGTAGTGCCCTTCCTCGACGAGGATGCCGGCGTCGCGGGCCAGGGTGGCGGGGTTGCAGGAGACGTAGACGATGCGGGGCGCGCCCAGGCGCAGCACCTTCTTCAGCGCGCGGGGATGCAGTCCGCTGCGGGGCGGATCGACCACGATCGCATCCCACGCCGGCCTGCCATCGGGCGTATCGGCTGGAGCCTCCCAGACCCGGTTGGCTTCGGTTTCCGGATCTGAGGCTTTGGCCTCGACCGGGCTGGCCACGAAACGCGCATTCGTGAGGCCGTTCTGCTCCGCATTGTGGCGGGCTTCGGCCACGGCTTCGGGCAGGATCTCCACACCCAGCACCGCGCGCACGCGTTGGGCGAGGGGCAAGCTGAAGGCGCCGATTCCGCAGTAGAGGTCCAACACCCGGTCATCAGGGACAAAGCCGCCGACCGCGAGCACTTCATCGAGCAGGGCCTGGGCGCCGGCCGACTGTGTCTGGAAAAAGGAGATGGGACCGATCTCGTAGGTGAGGCCCGCGAGATGCTCTCGCCAAACGGGTCGTCCGGTGACCGGCAGCAGTCGCTCGCCGGTCGCGATCATGGCCTTGCGCTGATTGACGCAAAGCACGGTGCCGGTGATCTCGGGCACTGCTTCGGCCAAATCGCGTAGCAACCTCTCCGCCTTGTGGTCTTCCCGCCGGGTCACCAGAACGACGAGCAGGTCGGGCGTCGAGGCCGACTGACGCACGATCACGTGCCGGAGGAGACCCTCGTCCCGGCGGCAGTCGTACGCCGTCAGCCCCTGTGCCCGGGCGCACCGGCGCACCACGTCCAGGATGCGATTCGTGAGCGGTGACTGGAGCTGGCAGTTGGCGACATTGAACACGCCCTGGAAAACGCCCCGGGGGTGCAGCCCCAAGGCGGGGCCCGGCTCGAACGGACGCCCCGAATCCAGCTCCTCCCGGGTCATCCAGGGACGCGGGGCGAAGGTGAACTCCATCTTGTTCCGATAGCCGTAGTCGCGTGGGCTGTCCCAGGGCTCGGCTTCCTGCTCGGGAACCACGCCACCGATGCGCCGCAGCAATTCCCGAGCCTGCCGAGCCTTCCAACGGGTTTGCTCGTGGGCGCTGAGCCCCTGCAACCCGCACCCCCCGCAGATAGCGACGTGTGGGCACGCCGGTGGCTCGCGGTGAGGGGAGGGGTCGAGCACCTCGCGCAGTTCACCCTCATAGACGCCCTTGCGCTTGCGCCGGATTCGAGCCCGAACGCGCTCTCCCGGAAATGCGCCGCGCACCATCACCACCAGCCCATCCAGCCGCACCACACCGGCGCCGCCATAGGCCAGGTCCACGACCTCGGCCGTAAACTCCTGGCCCCGCTTGGGCTTCGGATCGCTGTCGGTCATAGGTTCTCTCCATATGCGCCCAGGCGGCCCGATGGGTCCAAGCGGCCCGATGGGTCCAAGCGGCCCGATGGGTCCAAGCGCCGGGCGCCGCCAGGTGGCTGCGCTCGCTTGCTCAGTGCTAATGAGCCGGCCCGCTTGCCGGATCGTATCGTAGGGCTCGATCCCATCGATCCCATCGATCCTAGCGATCCTCGGGCCGAGGCGCCACTGCT
>CAZNJE010000056.1:16484-24733 GCA_964573295.1 uncultured bacterium
TCGATCCCATCGATCCCATCGATCCTAGCGATCCTCGGGCCGAGGCGCCACTGCTGGCTTCGGACTCGAACGGGCGAAGGGAAATCGCCTCACCGCCGGCGCCTTCGGGTCGCATCCTCTCGACGAGCCCGTGGACGCGTGCCCAGGCAGATCTCGCCTCGGGGCAGATTTCGAACTTGGACCTAGGGTGGCCGACTGTGACGAACTCACATTCAGGGTGGGGCTTAGAGATGCGGCGGTCGCTGCCGGATCGTCGGGCGGGCCGAAGGCCGCCGCCGCTGCGATGGCAGCTGCGATGGGATCTGCCGACAAGAGGGCCGGCGAAACGTTTCCGCGGCAACGAAGCCTTGCGGTAGTGTAGGGCTGCCGATGTGTCTATAATGCCCCTCAAACTGTGCTCGGCGTTTCGAGCCGGCACGAATCCGGAGAGGAGGCATGTGATGACGTGGATACGGAGGCATTCCCTGATTCTGGCGCTCGGTAGCCTGTGGCTGGGCCTTGTAGTGGGTGGATGCTCAGGAGAGCAGGACCAAACAGGTCAGCAGGCGCAGCAGGCAGCGCAGGGTCAGCAGGCGCAGCAGGCAGCGCAGGGGCAGCAGGGTCAGCAGGCGCAACAGACGCCGGGTCAGGGCGGCACCGGGAAGATCCACGACACGGGGCAAGAGATCACGGGTGACCCAGGAGCCACGATCGCGACCGTGGACGACGAGCCGGTTGTACTCGCCGAGGTCAACCTGGTGGCGCGCTACTGGTCCGTTGCCCGTCAGCAGCAGCAGCAGGCGCCCATCCCGCAGAACCAGCTTCAGCGCCAGGCGCTCGAGCACTTGATTGACCAACGGCTCTTGGCCCGGGAGGCCATCGAGGAAGGCATCGAGGTTGATGCGGCCGCAGTCGACAGCATGGTGACCACCTGGGAGTCGCAATTCCAGACGCCGCAGGAACAGGAGAGGAAGCTCGCCGAGAGCGGTGTGACGGTGGACCAGGTGCGGGAGAGCTTCCGGCGCGATCGCCTGGTTCAAACGCTGGTGGCCGAAACGATCCTCGATACGATCGACGTGAGCGCATCGGATGTGCGCGCCTACTACGAGACCAACCCGCAGTACTTCGACACGACGCGCGTGCGGGCAAGTCACATCTTGTTGGCGAGCACGCCCGGCGATCCGGCTGAGGAGCGCGAAGCGGCGCGCAAGCAGGCCAATGACCTTCTGAGCCAGATCCGCGGCGGGGCCGACTTCGCCGAATTGGCCGGCCAGCACTCGGATTGTCCTTCCGCCGAGCGGGGTGGCGATCTGGGCTACGCAAACCGTAACCGTCAAATGTGGGTGCTGCCGTTTCACGCAGCCGCCTTCGAGCTGGCCGAGGGGGAGGTGAGCGATGTCGTCGAGACGCAATTTGGCTACCACATCATCAAGGTAACCGAGCGTGACGAAGGCAAGCTTGGGATAGACGAGGTGGAGGAAAGTGTCCGCCAGTTCCTGCATAACCAGAAGGTCCAGCAGGCGGTGAATGCGTACTCGCAGCAGCTGCGCCTGGATGCCGACGTCGAGATCAAACTGTAGCCGGAGAGTGAGTCGTTGGCTTCCGCAAGTCGACAGAAGGTGGATGCCCTTTTCGAAGGTGCCCTGGCCGAGCTTCTGAGCTACCGGCCGGATGCGGATCTGCGCCACCTCGAGCGGGTCTACCAATGGACCGCCGCGGCCCACGAGGGACAGCTGCGCCGCTCGGGCGATCCCTATCTGATCCACCCGGTCGAGACGATGCGCTTGCTGCTGGATCTGCTCCGTCGCCGGTCGGACCTGGCGATCATGGCCGCGGCGTTGTTGCACGACACGGTCGAGGATAGCAAGGAGATCAGCCTCGCCGATCTTGAGCGCGAGTTTGGGGAGGAGGTGGCCGCGCTGGTCGATGGGGTCACCAAGATCAGTGATCTCCCATTTCGCAGCCCAGAAGTGACGCAGACCGAGAACTATCGCAAGATGCTCCTCTCGATGGCGAAGGACATCCGCGTGATTCTGGTCAAGCTATCCGACCGGTTGCACAACATGCGCACGCTCGATCACCTCGAGCCGGTACGCCAGCAGAAGATCGCCCGCGAGACGCTCGACATCTACGCTCCGATCGCCCACCGCCTGGGGATTGCCCGCTACAAGTGGGAACTCGAAGACCTGGCCTTCAAGTTCCTCGATCCGCAGAGCTACCGGATGATGGTCCAGAACGTGGCGGAGAAGCGCGACGAACGTGAGAAGGCGATCGAAGAGGTGGCGCTGCCGCTGCGGCGACGGCTGGCAGAAGAAGGCCTCGAGTCGGAGGTGCGTGGACGGCCGAAGCATCTGTGGAGCATCCATCAGAAGATGCAACGGCTGGGTGCGCCCTTCCAGGAGATCCTGGATCTGCTGGGTTTGCGCATTCTGACCCGCAGCCGTGACGATTGCTACCGCGTGCTGGGCGTGGTGCACGACCTCTTTACGCCGGTCCCCGACCGGCTGAAGGATTACATCGCAACGCCCAAGAGCAACATGTATCAGTCGCTGCACACCATGGTCACGGTACCGAAGAAGCGCCGCATGATCGAGATTCAGATCCGCACGTGGGAGATGCACCGCATCTCGGAAATCGGGATCGCGGCCCACTACAGTTACAAGGAGGGGCAGAAGGGACCCGAGAAGGAAATCCAGGAGAAGCTCGGCGACTTTATTGTGCAGGGAACAACCGAATGGCATGCCGATGCGGGCGATCCCATCGAGTTCATGGATTTTCTGCGCACCTCGCTCTATCAGGACGAGGTGTTCGTGTTCACGCCCCGGGGGGGCTTGAAGCGGCTGCCGCGCGGCGCCACGCCGATCGACTTCGCCTATTCGATTCACTCCGACGTGGGCGACCACTGCGTGGGCGCGAAGGTCAACGGGCAGATCGTGCCGCTTCGCCACCAGCTCCGTAGCGGACAGGTTGTCGAGGTCGTCACCTCGCCGCACGCGCAGCCGCGGGAGGACTGGCTGCAGATCGTGGCCTCCAGCCGTGCCAAAAGCAAGATCCGGCGGTTCCTGACGCAGGAACGGCTGGATGTGTCCGTGCGTCTCGGCAAGGAGATGCTCAGCCGCGAGCTCAAGAAGCGCAGACTCAAGCTTCCTCCCGACAAGGATCTGGAAGATACCTCCCAGAGCTTCGGCCTCGTCGACGTGCCGCTGCTATTCGCGAAGGTGGGCCAGGGGGATATCTCGGTGCAGAGCGTGGTGGGGCGGATCCACCCGGAGGAGAGCAAGGAGGAAACGAAGGCTGCCTCGGCCTTGAAACGCCTGCGTCGCCTGGCGCAGCGCTCGAGCGAGGAGGTGCCGAGTCTGCGGATCGGCGACGTCGACGGCCTCATGATCCGCATCGCGAAGTGCTGCCAGCCGATTCCCGGTGACAAGGTGATCGGGATCATCAGCCGGGGCCGTGGCATCGCGGTTCACCGGGTGGATTGCCCCAATACCTTTGCGAACCACATCGATCCCGAACGGCGGATCGAGGTGTCCTGGGACGTGGCCCGCGATCAGCAGTTCCTGGTGCGCCTCATCGTCACGGGAAGTGACCGCGCCAACCTGCTGGTCGATGTCGCCTCGGCGATTTCGAAACTCGGTATCAACATGCGCCACGGCGCTATGTCATCGCTCGGTGATGGTGAGGCTCGCGGAGAGTTCGTGATCGAGGTCAAGAACGTACGTGCCCTCAACCGTTCGGTCGAGGCGGTCGGCCGCGTGCGGGGCGTGAAGACGGTGGAACGGGGTGGATCGCTGGTCGATCCCTCCGAGCTCGAGGACGAGGAGTAGGCCTCGGCGCTGCCTCCAAACCGGTCTGGTGTAAGCCGGCTGGGTGCGAGGCTGGGACTGGATCCGGTCTGGTGGGAGCCGGCTGGGTGCGAGACAACTGGAACTCGAATCAGGCTGGCCGGGGAATCCGGAGCCGATGGTATTGGCAAGGAGGAATGAAATGCGCGGTGGCATGTGGGCGGGTGCCGTCCTGGGCTGGTTGGCGAAGCGGATGCTGGTGGCGACTGTCGCCATCACCATTGGCGTGACCGTCGCGCACGCCAGTGGGGTTGGTGTGCGCTTCGGTTATGCGGATGTGTCCGATGATGTCTTCACCGGCAGCGGCGAGTTGGGCAGCACGAACCTGATTGGCTTGCAGCTGGTGATCGACTTCTTCCCGTTGCTCGAGCTCGAGGCTGCCGGTGAGTATGTCAGCGAGGAGTTTGGTTTCACCGAGGGACTCTTCGATGGCATCGAGGCGGCCGGTTCGGGCGAGTATGAAGACATGGGCCTCTTTCTGACCGGCCGGCTGAAACTCCTCACCATGGCCTTCCTGCCGATTCAGGGCTATGCCGGAGGGGGGCTCAACGTGCACTGGGTCGATCTCAGCATCAAGAATCCCACGGTGGTCGACCAGGGCGGCTCGGGCGGGCAGGGTGAACTCGAGGAGGCCATCGAGAAGGTGACCGGGGATTCGAGTGAGGCCGGCTGGCATGCCGTCTTGGGGGCGCGCTTGTCGCTACCTGGTATCCCGGTTTCGGCCTTCCTGGAGGGGCGCTACGCGAAGGGCTTCGACGCCGACCTGCCGGAAAGCAAGTCGATCTATCTGGGGGCGAACATCGCCCTGTGAGATGGGCCCTGTGCGGCGGGTCCTACGAGATGGGCCCTGTGCGGCGGGTCCTATGTAGGTGGCCCCGTGCGGTGGGTCCTGTGAGGTGGGCATGATTGCTGTCCTGCAACGCGTCTCGCGGGCTGAGGTGCGCATCGCTGGCCGGAGTTCGGCGGCGATCGGTCCGGGCTTGCTGGTCCTGTTGGGTGTGGCCCGGGGCGACGGCGAGCCGGAGGCCGAGTGGCTCGCCAAGAAGTGCCTTTCGATGCGCATCTTCCGTGACGAGCATGACCACATGAACCGCTCGTTGGCGGATGTGGGAGGCGAGGTGCTCGTTGTCTCCCAGTTCACGCTGCTCGGCAACTGCATCAAGGGCCGCCGCCCCAGTTGGAGCCACGCCGCCGACCCTGGCGAAGCCGAGCAGCTCTACGAGTCCTTCGTGGCGCAGCTGCGAGGCGGACCCTTCCCCGTCAAGACCGGCGTCTTCCAGGCCATGATGGAAGTGGAGAGCGTCAACGACGGCCCGGTCACCCTGATCATCGATACCCGGGACTGGAAAGGCGGCGGAGCCGACGCGGGCCTCGGCCGTGCCGCCGAGCGGATTCTTGGCGTCAAGCAACGGCCGCTCGTCTTGGCTTCGCGTTCACCCCGGCGGGCGCGCCTCCTGGAGATGCTCGGCATCCGCTTCGAGGTGCGCGAACCCGACGAGGATGGGCGCGGATGGCGTGCCGGGGAGGATCCGGCCGGCTATGCGCTCCGTCAGGCACAAGAGAAGGCGCGGTCGGTGGCCGCCAAGGTGCGGTGCGGGACCGTGCTGGGCGCGGACACCGTCGTCTACCTCGATGGCGAGGTGCTCGAGAAGCCGCGCAATGCCCAGGAGGCCGAAGCCTACTTGCGACGGCTGTCCGGACGCGAGCACGAGGTCTACACTGCCATCAGCCTGGTGCCCGCTCTGATGCCCGCTGCCACCGACGCGACCAATCCTGGCTTGACGAGCGCCGGGGCGGTGGAGTGTTCGGGGGTGACGATGAGCACGCTTGACGATGAGACGATCCGCGACTATGTGCGTATGGGCGAGCCGCTGGACAAGGCGGGAGCCTACGGCATTCAGGGTGTGGGCGGCATGCTGGTCGCGAGCATTCGGGGGTGCTTCTTCAACGTGATGGGCCTGCCTTTGAACCGGCTGCGCGAACTTATGCACACACTGGAGGCGCGGGCATGAAGGTACCCACGATTGAATGGGGCTCCCTGGGGGTGCGGCTACTGGATCAGACTCGGTTGCCGTACGAAGTGAGCGTTCTCGAACTCGATGAACTCGAGGCGCTGTGTGAGGCGATCGCCAGCTTGCGTGTGCGTGGCGCGCCGGCGATCGGCATCGCGGGCGCCTATGGGCTGGCGCAGGCCTGTCGGCTCTGCGCGCAAGAGCGCTTCGAGGCACTGGGACCGGCGGTCACGGCCCGGGCGGATGTATCTGCGTCGTTGTCCACCCGTCTTCACGCGGCGGCCCGCCGGTTGCGTGACGTGCGGCCCACGGCCATCAACCTGGCGTGGGCGGTGGATCGGGTGTGGGACCGGCTCGACCATGCCTGGCGAAAGGGCGAGGCCGACCCGAAGGATGCGCATGCGGCACTCGAGATTGCCCTCGAGGAGGCTCGCGCCATCCATGAAGAGGACCTGGAAGCCTCGCGCAGGATGGGGCGAGAGGGTGCCGAGCTGGTGCCCCGTGGGGCGCGCATTCTGACCCATTGCAACACCGGCGGCCTGGCCACCGGCGGCCTGGGCACGGCACTGGCCGTCGTTTTCGAAGCCGCCCGCCAGGGGAAGGATCCGCTTGTTTACGTGGCCGAGACGCGTCCTCTCCTGCAGGGCGCTCGGCTGACGGCGTGGGAGCTCGAACGAGCAGGGATCCGGGCCAGCCTGCTCGTCGACGGGGCCCGTGCTCATCTGATGGCGACGACCGGGTGCGATCTGGTTCTGGTGGGGGCCGATCGGGTCGCGGCCAACGGCGACACGGCCAACAAGATCGGCACCCTGGCGGGCGCTGTGGCCGCAAAACGTTACGGGGTGAGCTTCTACGTGGTGGCGCCGACCAGCACCTTCGATCTTGGGATTGCGACCGGGCAGGAGATTCCCGTGGAGATGCGCGGCCCCGGCGAGGTGCGTGCCTTCGGAGGCGTTCCGGTGGCCCCGGAGGGGGTGGACGTCTGGAATCCGGCTTTCGACATCACCCCGGCCGAGCTGATCACCGGCTGGGTGACCGAGCGGGGCGTGCTCACGCCCCCCTTCTCGGATTGGGGGCCGCCCGCCAGTGGGCGCCGGCCTTCGGCCCCTTAGTCCGACCGGCCTGCGGCCTGGCAGGAGGCTTGTGGAAGGGGGGGGCCGCGGCGGGGGGGGGGCGCGTCTGGCAGGCCCTCTCTCCAGAACCGTGCACGGACTGCCGATCGCTTGACGGCGGAGCTTGACACGGTCCTACCGGAGAAGTAGAATCCGTCTTTTGTGAATTGTGGGGGAGGATGCTTCATCTACGAGGTTCTTCGATGTCTACGTATGCGACAAAAGCAGGCGATATCCAGCGACGCTGGTACGTCATCGACGCAGAGGACGCGGTGCTCGGCCGCCTGGCCAGTGAAGTGGCCGCGCTACTGCGAGGCAAGTGGAAGCCCATCACGTGTCCGAATCTGGACGTGGGCGATCACGTGGTGGTCATCAACGCGGCCGGCGTCCGTACCACGGGACGGAAGCTGACGAAGAAGACCTACTTCCGTCACAGCGGCTATCTGGGTGGAGAGAGCTACCGCTCTCTGCGCGAGCGGATGGAGAAGGAGCCGGGCGAGGTCATTCGTGACGCCGTTCGTGGCATGCTTCCCCACACCCGTTTGGGCCGGCAGATGATCCGAAAATTCAAGGTCTACGATGGCGCCGATCACCCGCACGTCGCCCAGCAGCCGATTCCGTACAAGCTGGGTTTGCACGGCAAGGGGTTCCCGGGTCAGGCCAGTGAGGTCCAGAAGTAGGGTTTGGAAGTAGAATCCGAGAGATTCCATCGCACGAGCGGGGAGGCCAGAGAATGAGTGCTGAGTCCACGGTGCTGGCGACCGGACGGCGCAAGAACGCGGTCGCGCGTGTGCGCGTCTTGCCGGGTACCGGGAACGTCCGGGTCAACAATCGCGATTTTCAGGTGTATTTCCCTCGGGAGACGGTGCGTATGGTCGCCATGCGGCCGCTCGAGGTCACCGAGATGCTGGGCAAGTACGATGTCATCGCCAACTGCCACGGCGGTGGGCTGTCCGGTCAGGCCGGCGCCTTGAGTCTGGGCCTGGCCCGGGCGCTCAAGGCCCTGGATCCGGAGACGAAGACGGCCCTGAGCAAGGAAGGGCTCTTGACCCGTGATCCGCGTATGACGGAGCGGAAGAAGTACGGCCAGCCTGGCGCGCGCAAGCGTTTCCAGTTCTCGAAGCGTTAGTCGATCGGATCCGACGGAGTCCGACGGAGTCCGACGGGGTCCCACAGGTTCCCACAGGTTCACACGGGTTCACACGGGTTCACACGGGGACCCGGGCGGCCCCGCGGAGACCCGCGGAGACCCGCGGAGACCCGCGGAGACCTGCGGAGACCCGCGGAGACCTGCGGAGACC
>CAZNJE010000056.1:24833-32688 GCA_964573295.1 uncultured bacterium
GCGGAGACCTGCGGAGACCCGCGGAATCCTGCGGAGACCCGCTTAGGATTCCGGGTGTCTGGCGGTTTGGGGAGTTGCATTCGGCTTGATGCCGGATGCGATCACGAACCGCGGGCACACGGGGAACGAAAGCGGAGTCTTCAGTTCACACATCCCCACCTGGGAGTTCTCCTTGCGCCAACGCGGGAGTCGGGGGATGGAGGATAAACTTCCTATCAACTCGGGGGAGCCATGCTCAATATCGCCGTGAAGGATCTTCTCGACGCTGGTGTCCACTTCGGCCACCAAACCCGCCGTTGGAACCCGAAGATGAAACCCTACATCTTCATGGCCCGCGGCAGTATCTACATCATCGACCTCGAAAAGACGATGCACTGCCTGGAAACCGCGCGTGAAGCCATCCGCAAGGTGGTTGGCGCCGGCGGCAGCGTGCTCTTCGTGGCTACGAAGAAGCAGGCCAAGGAAGTCATCGCCGAGGAAGCCAAGCGCTGCGGCATGTACTACGTCACCGAGCGCTGGCTGGGCGGCATGCTGACCAACTTCCAGACCATCCGCCAGAGTATTCGCTACCTGCGCAGCCTGGAGCGGATGGAGGAAGACGGTACTCTGGCGAAGCTGTCGAAAAAGGAAGCCTCGCGCAAGGCGAAGGCGCGTGCCAAGCTGGACAAGACCTTCTCTGGTATCAAGGACATGAACCGCCTGCCGGGCCTGGTCTTCATCATCGACACCACCAAGGAACACATCGCGGTTCGCGAAGCGACACGCCTGGGTATCCCGTCGATCGGCATCGTGGACACGAATGCTGATCCGGACGAGGTGACCTATCCGGTACCTGGCAACGATGACGCCATTCGCGCGATCCGGCTCTACGCTCGCTTCGTCAGTGACGCCGTGCTCGAGTCGCGGGCGGCGGCGCCTGCGGCGCCGGAGCCGCAACCGAAGGCGCCTGCGTCGGCGGGGCCCACGCCTCCGGTCGACACCACCCGCACCATCTCGGGCGAGCAAGCCGGCCGCGGGGCCTGGTCTTCCGACAGGCCCGGCCGCGGTGGACGCAGGTAGGTAGTCGGGAAGCGCAGTCGCTCATTCGAAACCAGCAAACGAACAGCATCCGACCTGTCAAGCGAGCCGGTGTCCCGATCACCGGCCCAAGAGAAGGAGCAGTTGCTATGGAGATCACAGCGGGAGCCGTCAAGGCGCTCCGTGAACGCACCGGCGCCGGCATGATGGATTGCAAGAAGGCTTTGAACGAGACCGCCGGTGATGTAGAGAAGGCGGTCGAGTATCTGCGCAAGACGGGGATGGCGGCCGCGTCGAAGCGGGCGGGTCGCGAAGCCGCGCAGGGGCGCGTGGAAGCTTACATCCATCCAGGCAACCAGGTGGGCGTCCTGCTCGAGGTCAACGCCGAGACCGACTTCGTGGCGAAGACCGACGACTTCGCCAGCTTCTGTCACGAGGTGGCCATGCACATCGCTGCGGCGCGTCCGCTGGCGATCGAGCCGGATGACCTCGATTCCGAGGTGGTGGCCAAGGAGCGGGAGATCTTCCTCGAGCAGACGAAGGGTTCGGGCAAGCCAGAGAAGATCTGGGACAAGATCGTCGAGGGCCGCATGAACAAGTTCTTCGAGGAAGCCTGCTTGCTCAAGCAGCCCTGGGTTCGCGATCCGAAGGTGACGATCGAGGAGCTTCGCAAGCAGCTCTCGGGCAAGATGGGGGAGAACATCATCATCCGCCGGTTCTCCGTATTCCAGGTCGGACAGAAGTAACGGGGCGCCTGGAGCCGTGTGGACGCAGAGCATCGGGCGTGTTCTCCGAGGTGGGAACGCGCCCGTTTTGCCATGGGGCCCGGTGGACACCTGGAGATGCCAGGGGAGACCGGGTACATGCCAGGGGACGCCATGGGTACGCCAGGGGACGCCATGGGTACGCCAGGGGAGGCCAGGGGAGGCCAGGGGAGGCCAGGTAGATGCCAGGGGAAGCCGAGCTCGAAGCACAAACCCACCGCGTGCTCGTCAAGCTGAGTGGAGAGCTGCTCGTCGGCGAGGGAGGCGCGCCCGTGAGTGCGTCCGGCCTGCGTCTCGTGGCCGACCAGATCGCCGGCGCCCATGATGCGGGTGCGCAGGTAGCTGTCGTCTTGGGGGGCGGCAACATTGTGCGCGGACGCGGCGAACTGGGCGAGCAACTCGACCGTAGCGCGGTCGACTCGATCGGGATGGCGGGTACCCTGGTCAATGCGCTGGCCGTGGCTGCCGAGCTCCGGCGGCGCGACCTACCGGCCCGTGTACTCTCGGCGTTCGACGTTCCACGCCTGGCCGATCTCTACACTCCCACCTGCGCGCGCAGTGCCCTGGAACGGGGCGAGATCGTGCTGTTGGCCGGTGGAACCGGCAATACCCACTTCACCACCGACACGGCGGCGGCCCTGCGCGCTCTCGAGACCGGTTGCACGCTGCTGATCAAGGCGACCAAGGTCGACGGGGTCTATAGCGCCGATCCAGTGCGAGAGCCGTCTGCTGAGCGCTTCAAGCACCTCACCTTCGACGAGGTGCTGAGGCGCAGGCTCGGGGTCATGGATCTGACCGCGATTACCCTTTGTATGGAAAACGCACTCCCGGTTGTGGTATTGAATGCCAAGAGGGCCGGCTCCGTTCGGGCCTATCTGCTGGGAGAATCCCTGGGAACGCTCATCGAGGCGGACGCCTGAACGCTCGCTGCCGGAGCGTAGCGACCCAAACGAGTGGGGAGGCAACGATGACCGACGATGTGAAAGCCGAAGCCATGGACCGGATGGAGAAATCGCTGGAGAAATTCAGGGGCGATTTGATGAGTGCTCGAACCGGCAAGGCCACACCGGCTCTCCTGGAGCCCGTCAAGGTGGAGCACTACGGTTCGGTGATGCCGCTCTCGCAGGTCGCCTCGGTGTCGGCGCCGCAGCCGCGCCTGCTGGTGGTCCAGGCCTGGGACAAAGGCGCCGTGCCAGCGATCATCAAGGGCATCCAGGCCGCTGACCTCGGACTGAATCCCTCCGAGGACGGCGAGATCATCCGGGTGCCGATTCCTGCTCTCACCGAGGAGCGCCGTCTGGACATCGTCAAGCGCTGCAAGAAGTCGTCTGAGGATGCGAAGGTGTCGGTGCGCAACATCCGGCGAGATGCCAACGAGACCTTGCAGAAGGCCGAGAAAGACAAGGAGATTTCCGAGGACGAGATGCACCGAGCCCAGAAAGACATTCAGAAGCTGACCGACGATTACGTCGAGAAGATCGATGAGGCGTTCAAGGTCAAGGAGAAAGAGATTCTCGAGGTGTGATCGTGGGCAGCAACCTTTTCTGGCGAATCGTGACCGGGGTGATTACACTCCCGGTCCTTTTCTTTGCGATCGATTACGGTGGCTGGGCCTACAGCGCCCTGGTGACCCTGGTCGTTACGATTGGCGTCTGGGAGTTTTGGCGTCTGTGCCAAGCGGGCGGTGCGGAGCCCGACTTCCCGCTTCTGCTCGTCGGTGCGCTTGGCACGCTGCAGGGGGCCAGCGACCCACGTCCCGAACGCTTCGTGGTCTTTCTGGGCTGCTTCCTGGTGGTGGCACTCCTGGCGATCCTGCGATTCGGCGACGGGCAGGCCTCCATGCGCTTGGGCCGCTTGCTGCTCGGCATCTTCTACGTCGGCCTGTTGCCGGCCTTCTTGCTGCGCATGCGTGACTTGCCCTTCGGCCGCGACGCGGTCGTGTTGCTCTACGCGGCCGTCTTCGCGTGTGACACGTTTGCCTACGTGACCGGCCGCTGGTGGGGACGACACCGGTTGTGGCCGCGTATCAGCCCGAAGAAGACCTGGGAAGGCGCGATCGGGGGTGTGATGGGTGCCACCGCGGTCAGCCTCGCCGGGCAGTTGTGGTTCGCCGAGTTTCTCTCGCCGGCCGTTGCGGTGGGCATGGGACTGTTGGTGGGCGTGGTGGGGCAGTCGGGTGATCTCGTCGAGTCACTCCTGAAGCGCGAGGCGGGCGAGAAGGACTCTTCGCAGATTCTTCCCGGCCATGGAGGCGTGCTGGACCGTTTCGACAGTCTCCACCTGGCGGCTCCGGCCGTTTACGTGCTCTTCGGGCTGCTGGTCTGATCTCATATGGGTTTCGGCCCACGGGTTCGAGGCGTCGGCCCACGGGTTCGAGGCGTCGGCCCACGGGTTCGAGGCGTCGGCCGGCCGGTTCGAGGCATCGGCTCGTCGGCTCGTCGGCCCGTCGGCCCGTCGGCTCGTCGGCCCGTCGGCTCGTCGGCCCGATGTCCCATCCCGCCGGTTCGAGGCCGGCACCGGCTGACTCGAGGATTGTCTCCCTCACGTTGGCACGGACGCGCCCGCGGACCTGCAGAACCGGACCATGCGCCGGACCTTGGCTTCGTCCCGGAAAGCCGATATTCTCTCCAGAACACCATGCGCCCTGCAGGGCTGCGGCCGATCCGTTCGGTCGCGCCTGCGGGGTTGCTCAATGCCCTCTGCCGCCAGACCGGTGGCGGGGCGGGTCCGGATTGAAGGGAGAGGTGTGACGAGCCAGCGAACGAGCCGCCGGCGAATAACCCTTCTAGGGGCCACCGGATCGATTGGCCGACAAACGCTCGAAGTCGCGGAAGCGCACCCCGATCGTCTGGAGATCGTCGCGCTCGCAGCCGGGCGTCAGGTCGAGCCGCTCGCACAGGCCACCGAGCGCCACCGGCCGCGTCTCGTCGCCCTGGCCGATCGCGGGGCGGCCGAGGCGTTTCGCCGCCGCATGGCCGGCCGGTGGGATGGGGACATCGTATCCGGCGAGGAGGGCGTGCGGCAGGTTGCGGCCGATCCGCGGGCCGAGATCGTCGTCAATGCCATCGTGGGCGCTACGGGGTTGGCGCCCAGTCTTGCGGCCCTTGAGGCCGGCCGCCGGCTGGCGTTGGCCAACAAGGAATCGCTGGTGCTCGGGGGACACCTTCTGCGGGGCGCCCTGGAACGGGGTGGGGGCGAACTGCTCCCGGTGGACAGCGAGCACAGTGCTGTCTTCGCTTGCCTCATGGGACGGGTGCGGGCGGATCTGGAGCGGGTGATCCTGACCGCATCGGGAGGACCGTTTCGGACGCTATCCACCAAGGATCTGGCGCGCGTGAGGCCCTCTGACGCATTGAGGCACCCCACCTGGCGCATGGGGCGGCGGATCACGGTTGATTCGGCCACGCTGTTCAACAAGGGACTCGAGATGATCGAGGCCTGCTGGCTCTTCGGCCTCCAGATCGATCAAGTGGGGGTTTGGGTGCACCCGCAATCGATCGTCCACGCGCTCACCCAATGGCGCGATGGGTCGATCCTGGCCCAGCTTGCACCTGCCGACATGCGTCTTCCGATCCAGAGCGCGCTGTCGCATCCCGATGCATGGGGAGCGGCGGTGGAATCCTGCGACCTGACCGCCATCGGTTCGCTCGAGTTCGAGACACCCGATGTGAGCCGCTTCCCTTGCCTGCGTCTCGCCGAAGAAGCGTTTCGTGGTGGGGGCACGCTGCCGGCGGTGGCCAATGCCGCCGACGAGGTGCTGGTGGAACGTTTTCTGGCCGGCGAGGTGGGCTTCCTGGATATCGCCGCTGGAATCGAGGCGATGCTCGAGCGCCACTCCCCGATTCCCGAGCCCAATCTGGAAGCGATTCTGGCAGTCGATCGTGAGACACGCCGGGAGGCAGCGGTCTGGCGGCCAGGCACGAAGTTGTCAGGTCGGGGGCAGGGGCTGCCTTCAGGAGGCCGGTCATGAGCGCCATCGGACCCCCTTGCCCCGAGCCGATGCGCTGCCCATCCAGGCGGCGCCTATCCGCCCGCCCGCGGAGATTGCGAGCAGCGGCAAGCTTGACGATCGGCCTGTTGGTGATGACCTTGCTCGTGGGCGGGCCGGTTGGCGTCGCGGCTACCGCGCAGGACCAACGCGCGGATCCCCCGCGCATCCGCAGCATCGAGTTCTCCGGAAACGAGCAGGTTCCTTCGGGGGAGTTGCGCGGCGCCATGCACCTGCGCCAGCGGAGCTGGTGGAAACCGTTTCAAAGAAACTACTTCTACGGGACCGACCACCTGGAGCCCGATTTGGAACGCGTCCTGGCTCTCTATCGCGGAGAGGGCCATGTGTTTGCCCAGCTCGAGGGCGCAACGGTTCGCTACCTGTCGCCTGAGTGGGTGACGATCCGAATCGAGCTGGACGAGGGGCCCCGAATCTACACCAACGGTACCCGGGTGGAGGGGACGACCGAGCCCTTGCCGGCGCGACTGCAGAAGGAGCTGGAAGAGGAGATCGCCGTGCGCCCAGGCGACCCGCTGCGCGAGCAGCGACTGCGCAAGGACGAGGAGGGCTTGCTACGCGTGTGCGGCCAGGCTGGGCATGTGCTGGCCGAGGTTACTCGCGAGATGCGATTCCAGGCCGATTCGGCGGAGGTGATCTACTACGTGGCGCCGCGTCCGCGGGTGAGGATCGGCCAGATCCGAATCGAAGGTCAGGAGCGTACGCGCCGCAACGTAATCGCGCGGGAGGTGCGGCTGAAGCCGGGCCAGACATTCCGGCTCTCGCGCGCGTGGGATACGCAGGACCGGCTCTTCGAGCTGGGCCTCTTCCGCAGTGTGCGAATCCGGCCGATCTTCCCCGACACGAGCCAGTGGGGTCCCGGCAGTGAGTCGGTGACGGTGGACTTGATGGTTCGCGTGGCCGAGAAGGCGGCTGGCTGGTATGGCTTCGGTTTCGGTTACTCCTCGGCCGACCGATTGAGGCTCTTGGGCGAGTGGGGGTACCGCAACATCGGCGGGCGGGCCCGCGCCCTGCGGCTGCTCGGCGAGATGCGCTACCAGTTCGAGCAGAGCGGTGTGGAGGAGGCCTGGGAGCCGAACGTGGAGGTGGCCTACACCGAACCCTGGATTTTCGGTTCGCCGATCCGGGGACAGGTGAGTGCGTACTATCGTTTTCTGCGGGAGCCGAGTCTGGACGAGGACATCGTGGGTGTGGCGCTGCAAGCCTCCTTCCGTCCCGGACGCTTCAAGCGCCTGATTGCCGAGCTCGAAAACGAGCGCACCTGGGTTACGCGTTCGGCCGATCCGGACGTGCCCAGCAGCTACGATACCCGGCTTCTCTCGCTTTCCTATCTCATTGATAGCCGGGACTTCATCCTGGACCCACACCGCGGGAGCTTTGTTCAACTGGTGGGTGAGTACGCCGGCGGGTTTCTGGGCGGCGTGGCCACCTTCACGCGCTGGACCGCCAGCTACACTTCCTATATCCCCCTCGGCCGCCGGCTGACCTGGGCCTACCGGCTCCGCGGCGGGTACATGGTCCCGATCAACATGACGGTCAGCGAGGCGGCTACGCTGCCGGCGCTGCTCGACGAACGCTTCCGGGCCGGCGGTGGTACGACCGTGCGCGGGTACCGGGAAGAGAGCCTGGGGCCTTACTCGGAGGAGGATCCGGATCAGAACCTGGGTGGCTTGGCCCTTATCTTGCTCAACGGGGAATTGCGGATGGCCCTCTTTGGACGGCTGGGCGCTGTCGTCTTCGTTGATGCGGGCAATGTGTGGTCCGATTACCGGCAGATCAAGCTGTCGGCCTTCGGGCATGCCTGGCAACGTGAGGACTACTCGGAGCTGGACGTGGCCTATTCGGTCGGTACGGGGTTGCGGTTTCGCACACCGGTGGGCCCGCTGCGTTTGGACTACGGCCTCAAGGTCGGCCGGGACCACCGATCGGCCGGGCGCGGCGAGTGGCACTTGAGCCTGGGACAAGCGTTCTAGCCGCCGGACGCGGATGCGGGCGGTGGCCGCCGGCTACTCGCCGGCTACTCGGCAGATACTCGCCGGCTACTCGGCAGATACTCGGCAGATACTCG
>CAZNJE010000057.1:0-32180 GCA_964573295.1 uncultured bacterium
GGCTGTGCAGAATCCGTGGGACATGTTAGGCGGAACGATGTGACGGTTAGGCACATCTATATTGGAACGCTCTCGAGTGGAGGCAGTGCGTCTGCGGACTTCGATGTGGAATTCGGTGAGTTGATCCCTGACCGGAACGAGCTGACATTCACCTTGGCTGTACGGGATACGACCGGCAAGTACTGGTTCACTGACCTGAGCGAGCAAATCGTTGCGCCTGAGATCAAGTGGAATGCTCAGCGCACCGAAATCCGAGACGCTGCGACCGTAGACACATTGGCGCTGTGGCCAACGCTGTCAAATGTTGGCGGAGCTGTTGCAGACTCTGTAACGGCAGTGCTGTCTTACAAGTTCCAGACAATTACTGCGCTCCGCGATACGATTGGTATGGCCGATCTTGGCGCAGGAACCCAGTACGAAAGCAACGTGCCGTTTCTGTATGCAGCGTCTGACAGCACATTGTTCCACGCCAACGATGTTTGGGCGGTGAAGATCATTGTACACAACAGCAATGGTATGAACTTGGCGGACAGTCTCAGCAACATGGACATCAACCCTCCCGATGAATGCAAGGAGCTGGTTCTAGACGAAGGCGGAGGGGCGCTGGCCTTGCGATGGGAGGGGCCGACGTCTGGGGTTTCCGACCTTGCTGGCTATCATGTGTATCAGGCAACGCCCTCAGACACAACCAGGATTACGTTGGAGCCCGTTGCCAGCGGGAGTCGATATCTGATCGATGACCTGGATACGTATGACGCAAGTGGCTACATCGACTACCGGTATGGCGCAACGTCAGTGGACGAGTCCGGGAATGAAAGCGATCTGCTGCTCTCGGGTGTAGGAAACCTGTGGATACCATCGCACCAGGGATGGCCGAACTTCGTGGACACACGATGTTTGTGCGCTCCCGTCGCGATCGACGTGACCGGAGACGGAGAGCTAGAGGTGTTTGCGGCCGGGAAGGCGATTTACGCCTGGAAGGCCGACGGAGATCCCCTGATCTCATCGAATGGCGATGGGCTCTTCTATGATCCGGTCGAGGATGGCGATGCCGCCGACGACTTCGATGATGAGGAATGTGTCTTCTATGGTGCCTTGGCAGTCGAGGACATTGATGATGACGGCAACTACGAAGTCGTGGGCAATCTGCAGCCCTATGGCGTGTATGTGATTGAGTATGATCACAGCCCGAGTCCCACCGTGACGAAGGAATGGTTCCGGCCGGCCGAGGACGCGTGGTTGTGCGCGCCATCGATCGCCGATCTTGATTCCAGTGGTACGTGTGAGGTCATTCTCAGCGGCGGCTACGAGTCCGACCTCTACGTATGGGAGTCCGACGGCAAGACGTTCCAGGCCGCGATCGATTCATCTGGGGTCTATGGGACCGTGTCCGGAGGGGCGAAGTACAACTATGGACACGTTGCCGTTGGGGAGTTCGACACAGCCAGTGATGGTCTCGAGATCATCCAGACACTTGGGCCCAAGGACGATTCCGGGGATTGTCGGGCCCGAGTGTCGTGCTGGGCGACAGATGGTGTCTCTGGTTCACAACTATGGACTACCGAGATTGGTGATCTGACGTACTTGACCCTCTCCACTCCCGTGATTGGGAACATCCACGATGCCGATGATGAGTTGGAGGTTGTCGTGGCCCGCCGAGCAGCCGATGACGAGATCTATCAGACAGGTGGAATATGGCTTGTGGATGATGAAGGGGTCGTTGTCGACTCCGTAGAAACCATGGATCTGTTCCTGAGGGTCGAGCCGGCACCGGTACCCGTGCTCGCCGAGCGCGGAGATGGAGATGATGACCTCGAGGTGTTCATTGCTGACGGCCGCGAGGGTGACGACGATGGAGATTGGTCCACGTTGCTGGAACTCTTCTACTGGGAGGCAGATGGCTCCACCGGAACGAGCGACTCTACAACGATCTCAGATACCCTCCCCATTCCAGGTCGGCAACATCGGCACAGCATTGGCTGCTATCAACCCGTCATCGGTGACCTGGATGGGGATGACAGTCTGGAGGTTGTTGTCTGTAACAACTCCAACTATCTCGGATGCTTCAGCGTCGAAGGCACGGCAGTGGCTGAGGGAGGATGGCCGCAGAGGTTCCCTGACACTCCCTTGACGCCCATGATCGCCGATGTGAATGCGGATGGGGATCTGGATCTGCTGGTTGCTGACGAATCAGGGACCATTCATCTTCTGCAACTACCTGGAGAGAGCAGCGGCGCCAGTCTCCCGTGGCCTCAGTTCGGGCACGACGCGTGCAACACCTCGAACTACGAAGGGCTAAGCAGAGGCCGGGGGAGTACGGCGACGAATCAAGATCCGCCACCAACGAGTCGCGTCTTCAATGTCGGGCCCAGTGTACTCCAACAACAAGTTGGAATCAGGTTTGGCCTTCCTGCCGACGAGAAGGTGGATCTGTGCATCATCGATGTGCAAGGCAGAGTGGTGACCACCTTGATCTCGGAGGACCTGGGGGCTGGCGAGCACTCCATCCAGTGGGACGGTAGCGACGCCACGGGTGATGTCGTGTCGAATGGGGTGTACTTCATTCGGCTTACGCGTGGTGCTCACATCGACGTAAGGCGCGTTGCTGTGATACAATAGAAGCATCGGAAGAGTCCGCTTCCGAATGGGAGCAGTCTTGGAAACCGAGGAGGCGATAATGCAGAACTCACATGGGGTGGCTACCAAGGCAATGGCAGGGGTGTTGCTCGCCGCGGTGCTCGTATTCGGAGGCGGACCTTGTATCCAGGCTGAAGAGCCCGCGTGGTGGCCGGGGTTCTGTGGGCCGGGTGTCGATGCTCTCATCTGGTGTAGCGTGGTCTATGAGGGAAGGCTGATCGTTGGAGGCTCAACGCTCAGCTTCGGTGGCTATCCATATGAGCTCCTGGCTGAGTGGGACGGAACCAGATGGTGGTCGGTCGGTGCCGAGTTCAATGGCAACGTCTTGGACCTGTGCGTATATGACGGGCAACTCATCGCCGCCGGCGATTTTACTGAGTTCGGCGGTGACCCCATCAATCGCATCGCGGCCTGGAATGGTGAGGAGTGGACTGCGCTAGGTACCGGCTTCAATGACATGGCGACAACTCTGGTTGTGGATGGGGACGACCTGCTTGTCACGGGATACTTCACGTCCGCTGGAGGACAGGCAGCCTCGCGCCTGGCTCGCTGGGACGGTGCAACGTGGAGCGCCTGTGCTGGAGAGCTGAATGCTCCAGTTCTTGGGGTCGCTAGGTATGATGGAGACCTAATCGTTTCTGGTGAATTCACAAATGCAGGCCCGGATTCGGCGAACTACGTTGCGCGGTGGACGGGCTTAGATTGGGAGCCTCTTGGCGAGAGTGCGAATGACTGGGCGTCAGAGCTGATTGAGTTTGAGGGAGAGTTGCTGGCGTGTGGGTACTTCACCGAAATTGGCGGAGTTACTGCGAATCGGGTTGCTGCATGGGACGGCACTGAGTGGTCACCGCTGGGTTCAGGGATGCTTGGCTACGGATCCTGCGCGGTATATGGTCTTGAGCCCTATAGCGACGGCATGATTGCATATGGCAACTTCTCGTCGGCGGGAGGGATCGATCTTGGTCACATCGCGTATTGGAACGGTGTGGCATGGGAGAGCATCGACGCTGACCACGGGCCGATTACGACAGTTACCCCTTGGGGGGGTGGCCTCTTCGCGGGTGGCTTCAATCAGTACTACCAGGGCCTGGTGCTGGAGCACGTTTCCTACTGGACCGGGGAGGAATGGCAGCAGCTGGGTCATGGGCTTGTTTGTGACAGTCCGGAAGAGAGTTTCGTCCGCCGGATGCTGGTCTACGGCGATCAACTGGTCATGATTGGAGGGTTTAGCCAGGGGGATATGATTCGCTCGAAGTACATCATAACCTGGGATGGCGATGGATGGATCGACATGTATGGGGAAGAGTTGGTTGAACCCGGACTGGACTGCCTGACGACGTGTCAGGGTGAACTCATCATTGGTGGACGGTTTGCGAATTTCTGGGGCAACCCGCAGACGGGCCTGATCGTTGCCTGGGACGGAGCTGTATACCATGAGCTAGGCGCTGGCCTGGACGGCGGGGCGGTGTTGGCAGCTTGCAAACATGATGGAGACCTGTATGCGGGAGGGTATATAACAGGATCTGGATCCGGCGAAATAGACAACCTGGCCATATGGAATGGCACGACGTGGCAGAATGCGTATGGTGGACTGAATGCAGCTGTTCGGAGTCTGGTCAGCCATCAAGGGAGCCTCTATGTGGGAGGCTGGTTCACAGCGGCAAGCTACGTTCCAGCAAACTACATCGCACGTCTGGACGGGGCCTCGTGGCACGCACTTGGAGGTGGGCTGAACGGGTACGTCAGTTGTCTAGCCGAATACAATGACCAGATCATCGTGGGCGGGGAGTTCACCGAGGCCGGCGGGGTTCCCGCCAACCACATTGCCGCATGGGACCCAGTTACCGAGACGTGGTCACCGCTGGGTGACGGGCTGGTCGTGACCGGGGACATGCCTGTCGAGGACATGCTCGTTGTGGCCGATCGGCTCTATGTCTGCGGGCGGTTCTCCGAGGCCGGGGGCATTCCCGTGAGCAACGTCGCCTACTGGGACGGCAGTTCCTGGCATGCGCTCGAGGGTCAGCCCAACGGAGCCGTCTTGGGTCTGGGCTACTACCAGGACGAGCTATACCTGGGCGGTGAGTTCACGGCCATCGGCGACATCCGTTCGCACTTCGTTGCGCGATGGGACGGCTTCCCGACCAGCGATCTCCCTTCGGCCGACCCCGCAGCCACAGTGCTTCACCTCGCTCCCTGTCGGCCGAATCCTCTGCATGGCCATACCGCGATCCGGTTCGAGCTGCCGGCCGCCACGGCCGTCGATGTTGGCGTATACGACGTGCTCGGTCGCAAGGTCAGGACGCTTGGGACGGGCACGATGTTGCCTGGTGAGCACGCCATGCGGTGGGACGGCAGGAGCGATGTGGGACACGCCGTCGAATCGGGCATCTACTACATTCACTTGGAGACCCCTGGGGAGTCTGAGAGCAAGTCAGTGACCGTGGTCAGGTGAGGTTGAATGGACCCGTTCGGCGCATGCGAGTGGTTGGCGGACGGTCGTCTTCTGGGCGGATGACCCTTCTACGAAGTTCGCCACACTGCGCAGGCAACCCAGCGCGATCGTGACAGCGTCTTCTCCGAACTGGCGGATGAAGTCCTGTTCGTAGTCGGCAATGCTCTTCCCGCGGCGCCGGGGAAGTCCTCCCGAATCGATCGAGGAGGTCTCTATCATCGGGCGCTCCTCACCTCACGGGCACGTGGAGCCGTGCTGTCGATGGTCGATGCAACTTCCGCACGCCGAAGTTGCCTTGTGCATCGGGAAGAAGCAGCGCGGCTCGAGGGTCTCGAGCGTGTAGTGCAAGCCGATCTTGACCGCCACCTGATCGCCATGGTCTCCGGCATGGAAGGTCACCAGGCCATCGGCCTCGACCACGAAGCCGACTCCGGCGTCGTTCAAATCGATCGTGGTCGGCGCTGGGCTCGTGGAACTCGCCGGCCGAGGCACTGCCGCCGAGCCCCAGGCCGAGAAACTCCGCGCGGCGGGTGGGCCTCCGTCTCCGCGCCACCGGGCTATCGAACGATGAAGCTGGTGACCAGCACGCGCATCGCTTCCGGATCCATGAAGCGCTGGTGAGAGCTGTAGTACTCCACCGCGTAGCTGAGTGTGTCGTAGGGCACGACGGCCTTGTACTGATAACTGGACAACTCACCCTTGTAGTGCTGGGTCTCCAGCCAGCCATAGGCGTCGCGGCCGTCGATCTCCAGTTCCTCGAGAGGACCGAAGTCCACGTGGTTGCCGTAACGCCGCACCTGGTCTTCCCGCGCATCGGCGATCGCGTACCGGTCGGACGCGCCCCGGTAGGTGGTGATGTAGATGCTGCTGTTATCTTCATCGCCGATCGCCATGGTGGTCCAGGCGCCCTGCCGCACCATCCGTTCATCCGGGAAGATGTTGCGGGCCTTGCTGGCGTTGGCGTCCCAGATGAACCCCTCGGGCACATCTTGCACCTGGGGGCCCTCGCGCTTCGGACCGCTGCAGCTGGCGCCGGCGCTCAGCATCAGTCCAACAACCAGGAGCGTGGCCCAGCGCAAGAGCCCATACGCGCTCAGCCATGAACTGCTGGTGGATTCGAGAGATCGCAACACGGTCGTCCTCCTCGGGCCGTCACGGCCGCTCGGTCATGCGCGCTGGAGTCGCTTGTTTGGTGCGTAAGCCCGGATGCGGCGGCCGCCGGGTGGCGATCCTGATTGTTGGAGCCATCCGCCGGCCGGCCGATAGATAGATCGACGGCTCGGTTCGGTTTCCTTATCCGGGCCGGTTTGGCCGGAGACCAGGGAGGAGAAGGACATGCATCTCAGTTACGCCAAGATGGTGTTTGCGTTCATGGTCCTGGGGATCACCATCTTCGCCGGCTACCTGTTGGCCGGCGGCGAGCTGGTGCCGGGCCGGACCGCCGGCGTGGTCATCCAGTTCGGCATGGACCCTGACGCCCTCGAAGGCTGCACGGTCTTGGTGGATGGTAAGCCCGCGGGCGAGCTCGAGCGATTGGGCAACAACTTCCGCACCGCCTTTTCCATGGAGCCCGGAGATCACATCATCGAGGTGGTCCATCCCAACTACGCCTGTGAGCCCATCCGGGTCACCACCGGCGGAGCCTTGGGCGCCGTGCACCTCGTCGTGGACTTCCAGTCCCGATTGCTTCCCGGTGGGGAAGAAGAGGTCTATCTCACGATGAATCTCTAAGTAGATGTGCCTTTGCGCACCTCAGCGTCTTGGTCCCCCGTCTCATACTGCTCGTTTTTCTCGCTCCCTGCATTCCCCGCTGGTCCGCTCGGCGGCGATGGCCTATGTTCGGATCCCGGTGACGATCTCAACGCGCCCACCTCTCACCGGAGGAATTCTCCATGCCGAGCCAGCCACCCGATCTGCGCCAGACTACGCTTCGTTCGGCCGATGCCGGGCCCGAGCCTGTGCCTGACTCCGCGTCCGAAGCCGCGTCCGGAGCCGCGCCCGCTTCCGCACCCGATGCCGTGCCCGCTTCCGCGCCCGAACACGCGCCCACGCCGGCGTTCGAGGCCGCGGCTGCCGCGCCCGCCGCCGTGCTGGAGCTCGAGGACGGCACGCGCTTCGAAGGCGTCTTCTTCGGCGATCCGCGCGCCGCCGAGGGTGAGGTCGTTTTCAACACCGGGATGGTCGGCTACGTCGAGAGCCTGACCGACCCGTCCTATCGGGGCCAGATCCTGACGCTCACCTACCCGTTGGTGGGCAACTACGGCGTGCCCCGTCGCGAGCCGGGTTCGCGCCGATTCGAGTCCGAGCACATCCAGGCGCGCGCGCTGGTCGTGGCGCACTACAACGAGGCCGACGGTCACTGGGATGCCGACCAGAGCCTTGGTGCGTGGTTGCGTTCGGAGGGGATCTCCGGACTGACCGGCGTCGACACCCGTGCGCTCACCAAGATCCTGCGCCATCGCGGGACGATGCTGGGGCGCATCGTTCCGGCGGATGCGGCCGCCGAGTCCTTTCGGGTCGCCGACCCCAACGCCACCGACCTGGTCGGCGAGGTGAGCCCGCAGCGGATCATCTCGGTGGCGCCGTCGGGACCGGGTGCACCGATCAGCGCGTTGCAGACGTCTCCCGCAACGAGGAGGGCGAGGGTGGGCGCTGGGGCCGAGACGGAGGCGCGCTCAACGGCGGGCCCTCGTATTGCGGTGGTTGATTGTGGGTGCAAGCGCAGCATCGTCGGTGAACTGCTCGACCGCGGTTGCCGCGTGAGCCTCGTGCCGTACGACCACGATCTGATGACCGGGGATTGGGACGCGCTCTTGCTTTCGAACGGACCCGGGAACCCGGAAATGTGCCGGCCCACCATCGCACAGCTCCGGCGGTTGCTCGAACGCGACGAACGCCGCCCGATCGCGGGCATCTGCCTGGGGTGCCAGCTTCTGGCGCTGGCGGCCGGAGCACGCACCTACAAGCTGCCCTACGGCCACCGTGGTCAAAACCAGCCGGTCATCCAGGCCGGCACCGAAACCTGCCACATCACCAGCCAGAACCACGGCTACGCGATCGAAGCCGCCAGCCTGCCGCCGGCGTGGTCGGTGTGGTTCACGAATCTCAACGACGGCACGGTGGAGGGGATCCGCCACACGGAGCGGCCTTACTTCGCCGTGCAGTTCCATCCCGAGGCCGCCCCGGGGCCCATGGACACCCGCGATTTCTTCGATCGCCTGGTGGAGGTAGCCCAGCATGCCTGATTCCAGCCGCCGGCACGAAGCCGGCTCCCCGGGGGATCCCGGCCGCCGCGAGTCCGGCCCCGCCGGTGATCCCCTCCGCCGGCGCGATCCCGAGCGCCTCCCGCGCAAACCCGCCAAGGTCTTGCTGCTGGGCAGCGGCGGCCTGCGTATCGGCCAGGCCGGCGAGTTCGACTACTCGGGATCCCAGGCCCTCAAGGCGCTCAAGGCCGAGGGGGTCACGAGCATGCTCATCAATCCGAACATCGCCACCGTGCAGACCAGCCGCGACATGGCCGACCGGCTCTACCTGCTGCCACTCGATGCGCAGACCGTCGAGCGCGTCATCGAGAAAGAGCGCCCCGACGGACTGCTGCTGGGCTTCGGCGGCCAGACCGCGCTCAACGTGGGGCTCGAGCTGGCCGATGCGGGCGTGCTCGAGCGCTACGGAGTGCGGGTGCTGGGCACCCCGGTGGAGGTCATCAAGGACACGGAGGATCGCGACCGCTTCATCCGCAAGCTGCGCGAGATCGGTGTCCACACGGCTCGTTCGCGGGCCTGCGCATCGTGGGAGGAAGCGCGGGCGGCCGCCGACGAGATCGGTTTTCCGCTGATGCTGCGCTCGGCGTACTCCCTGGGCGGGCTGGGCAGCGGCCAGGCTCGCGACGAGGAGGAGCTGCGGAAACTCGTCGAGATCGCGCTGGCGCAGACGCCTCAGGTGCTCATCGAAGAGTACCTGCGGGGCTGGAAAGAGGTCGAGTACGAGGTCGTGCGGGACCGGCACGACAACTGCATCACCGTCTGCAACATGGAGAACCTCGACCCGATGGGTATTCACACCGGCGAGAGCATCGTCGTGGCCCCGAGCCAGACGCTCTCGAATCGCGAATACCATCTGCTGCGCGAGGTGGCGGTGCGCACGGTGCGGCACCTGGGCATCGTGGGCGAATGCAACATCCAGTTCGCGCTCGATCCGGCCGGAGAGGCCTACCGGGTGATCGAGGTCAATGCGCGCCTGTCGCGTTCGTCGGCACTGGCGAGCAAGGCCACGGGCTATCCGCTGGCGGCCGTGGCCACGCACTTAGCGCTCGGCCGTTCACTGGCCTCGCTGCCCAACGCCGTGACCCGCGAGACGGTGGCCTTCTTCGAACCGGCTCTCGACTATGTGGTCGTGAAGGTCCCGCGCTGGGATCTGGAGCGTTTCCGGGGCGTCTCGACGCGCATCGGGTCGCAGATGATGAGTGTGGGCGAGGTCATGGCCATCGGCCGCACGTTCGAGGAAGCGCTGCAGAAGGCGCTGCGCATGATCGGTACCGGGATGCACGGCCTGGTCCTGAACCGCCTCCAGTTCGACGATCTCGCGACCGAGTTGGCCGAGCCCACGCACCGCCGGGTCTTTGCCATCGGCGAGGCCTTTGCGCAGGGCTACAGCGTGGATCAGGTGCACGAGCTGACCCAGATCGACCGCTGGTTCCTGCACCGGTTGGCCACGATCGTCGCGATCATGCACGAGCTGAAGGCCCTGGCCGGATCCGGCCGGCACGATGGGGCCGGGGCGCCGGCCGGTGAGCCGATGGCCGGCGGACAGGACGCCGGGCGCCCGCCCCGTGAACCTGGGGCGGCCCTGATGCGCCGGGCCAAGCAAGCCGGCTTCAGCGACTTCCAGATCGCCAAGGCCACCGGGATGGAGATGGACCGGGTGCGCGATCTGCGCAAGAGCCAGGGCGTGTTGCCGGTGATCAAGCAGATCGACACCCTCGCCGCGGAGTATCCCGCCACGACCAACTACTTGTACATGACCTATCAGGGTAGTGAATCAGACGTGGAGCCGCGGGCCGGGGCGGTGATGGTTCTGGGTGGGGGACCGTATCGGATCGGATCCAGCGTGGAGTTCGATTGGTGCTGCGTCAATGCGGTCGAGACGTGCCGGCGCGTCGGGTATCTCACCATCATGGTCAACTGCAATCCCGAAACGGTCTCGACCGACTACGACACCTGCGATCGGCTCTTCTTCGAGGAACTCACCTTGGAGCGCGTGCTCGATATCCAGGAGTTCGAGCAACCCGAGGGGGTGATCGTTTCGATGGGCGGCCAGGTGGCCAACACCCTCGCGCCGCGCCTGGACCGGGCCGGCGTGCGTATCCTGGGGACCTCGGCGGCCGACATCGACCGGGCCGAAGATCGCAACAAATTCTCCTCGCTCCTCGATGAGCTTCGCATCGACCAACCGCGCTGGGCCGAGGCGCGTAGCATCGAGGAGGCCGCCGCCTTCTCCGAAGAGGTGGGCTACCCGGTCATGATCCGCCCCTCCTATGTGCTCTCGGGTGCGTCCATGGCGGTCGTCTTCGATCAGGCCAGCTTGGGCGCCTACCTCCGACGCGCCACCGAGGTCAACCCCGCCTCCCCCGTGGTGGTCTCGAAATTCATCGAGGACGCGAAGGAAATCGAATTCGACGGTGTGGCCGCCGGCGGCGAGATCCTGCTCTATGCCATCGGCGAGCACGTGGAGAATGCCGGGGTCCACTCGGGTGACGCCACCGTGATGATCCCGCCCCAGCGTCTCTACGTGGAGACCGCCCGGCGCATCAAGCAGGCGGCGCGCAAGATCGTCTCGGCACTGCGCATCACGGGGCCGTTCAACATCCAGTTCATCGCCCAGGAGAACCGTCTCAAGGTGATCGAGTGCAACCTGCGGGCCTCGCGAACCTTCCCGTTCGCGTCGAAGGTGCTCAAGCGCAACTTCATCGATCTGGCGACCCGCGCGATCCTGGGAGAGGAGGTGGCGCGCGTGGAGGGCTCCAGCCTGGATCTGGACCGCGTAGGGGTCAAGGCCGCGCAGTTCTCCTTCTCACGCCTCAAGGGCGCGGACCCGACCATGGGGGTGGCCATGGCCTCCACCGGCGAGGTCGGGTGCCTGGGCTTCGACATGGAGGAGGCGCTCCTGACCGCACTGCGATCGGTGGGGCTGCGGTTGGAGCAGAAGACCGCCCTCGTTTCGACCGGTCCGCCGGAGACGAAGGCCGCTTTCCTGCCGGTCGTGATGAAGCTCGGCGCGATGGGCTACCGGTTCTACGCCACCGCCGGCACCGCGCGATTCCTGCGCTCGAACGGCATCCGGGTCGAGACCCTGCGCTGGCCGCTCGAGGGGGGCACGCCGAACTGCCTGGAGTGCTTACGTTCCGGGAAGATCGGTCTCGTGATCAACATTCCCAAGAACAACGAAGAAGAAGAGCTCTCGAACGACTACTTGATCCGCCGCGGCGCGATCGACCACGAGATCCCTCTTCTCACGAACCTGCGCTTGACCGAACGCCTGGTCGAAGCGCTCGAGGTTGCCGATTTCGACCATCTCCCGGTGCGCGAGTGGCAGGAGTACGGACCGTGACCGGGGCGATTCGGAGGCAACCGGCGGAGCCCGAGTTTCGTCTTGCTGGTGATGGGGGCGCGCTCCCCCGAGGGGGGCACGTCATCCCGAACGGGGACACGCTCCCCCGAACGGGGCACGGCCCCGATTGGTCCGGCATCCGCACGGTGAAGCAGGAGGCTTTCGATGGCGATCCCATTGCGCGCTCACGGTCATCCCCGCAGGCATCTGGTCATCTTGATCTCGGTTGTCGCCGCCATCCTCGCGGCGCCCTCATCCCGCGGCGAGTCGTTGGACATCCCCGTCTCCGGGTACGGTCTCTCGATCGGCAACTCGCGTGAGTTCAGCGGCGTGCGCCTCAATTGGTCCGACCAGGACGTGCGGCGCGTCCGTGGCATCAATCTCTCGCTCTGGCGGGCCAAGCACAACGAAGACTCGCGCTACGGCGGGCTGATCCTGGCCTTGGCCGGTGGCTGCGGTCGCAGCGTGGAGGGGCTTTATCTGACGGTCCATGGCGAGGGGGAGCCCGATGTCACCGGTCTGGCCGTCAGCCCGGTCGGATTCGGCGCAGCGAACATAACCGGCATCGGCGTGGCCGGCCTCGGCATGGGCTGCGGCGATGTCGAGGGCATCGCGCTGGCCGGACTCGGGATGGGAGCAGGGGATATCGACGGGATCGCCGTTGCCGGCTTGGGGATGGGCGTGGATGACTTCACCGGCATCGGCCTGGCCGGCCTGGGTTTGGGCGGAAAGAGCTTCACGGGAATCTTCGCGGCCGGCCTGGGATTCGGGGGCGATGAGATCACCGGCATCTGCATCGCCGGCCTGGGATTCGGGGGCGAAGCGGTCACCGGCATTGGCCTCGCCGGCCTCGGTTTCGGCGCCGATGAGATCACCGGTATCGGCGCCGCGGGCCTCGGGCTGGGGGGTGGAGACATCACCGGCCTCTATGCGGCCGGTCTCGGCCTGGGGGGCGAGCGCTTGACCGGCGGATTCCTGGCCGGATTGGGTTACGGTGGCGAGGAGGTGACCGGCTTTGGTATCACGGCGGGCGCCGTCCGGGCGGCGACCGCGACAGGCCTGCACCTGGCGGGTGCCTACCAGTGGGGCGATGAGTTCACCGGACTCGGCACGGGGGCCCTCATGCGGTATCGCGATGCGGTACGCGGCCTCACGATCGGCCTCTTCAACTACACCGACCATCTCGAGGGCGTGCAACTGGGCGTGCTCAACTACGCGGGCAACAACCCGCGCGGGTTGCGGTGGTTGCCCCTCGTCAACGCGCACATCTGAGTGGACCGTGTTGCTAGAGACTGTCTCCCAGCACATAGCTGGGGATGCGAATGGCGTCTGACGGCGCCGTCGAGAAGCGCGAGATCGGCTCGCCCATCCCTTCCTTCACGGGCCAGCGCGTCGAATGCGCATTCATGGCCGCCTGTACCGAGTGACCGGTCCTGACCAGGCTCGCGCTCAGCAGATCGGTTCGCTCGGGGCCCAGGGAGGATCGAGGCCCCGGAGCGTCGGCGCCGGGCCCCGTGGTCCAGCTCCCCAGCACGAATCCACCCGCACCGGCCAAGAGGAACAGCGCCGCTGCAGCCGATGCCGGCACGGAGTGGACCCATTCGAGGGGACGGTGCCACCACGGCGCGCCCGTCCCGGCCTTGGCTCGTTCCGACCCCCACGGCGCGCCCGTCCCGGCCTTGGCCTCTACGCTCTCGGGCTGGCGACGGGCTCCGCTGCGCATCACCGCGAGCAAGCGTTCCTCCATCCCTTCCGGCGCCGACCACTCACGCCGCGCCCGGGCCTCATGCATCAGGGCACGCAACTCCTCCTCGCGAGCGCTGCACGGGCAGCACTCGGCCAGGTGTTGCTCGAGTTGGATCGCTCTATCTTCCTCGAGCTCCCCCGCCAGGTGATCGACGAGCAGTGATTGCCATTGCGCGCAGTCCATCATGGTGTCCTCACCGGTTCATGGCCGATCCGCCGAAGCGGGCTCGGAGGTAGTCTGTCCCATCCTACGGTTCCTGCTCTTCGAGACGGTGTCGCGGCTGGACCCGGCGTCCGCTGGCTGTCCCGCCATGTTCCCGCGGATCGAAGCCGCCGGACCACTCGCGCAGGGCCGCCCGTAGCTTGAGCACAGCGTGATGGAATCGCGACTTCACCGTCCCCTCGGGGCATTGCAGCACCTCGCCGATCTGGGCGTAGGTCAGACCCTGATCAATCTTGAGGAGGAACGCCATCCGTTGATTCGCCGGCAGCGTATCGAGCGCCGCGTCCAGGTCGCAGCGGAACCGCGCCCGCTCGTGCGCCCGATCCGGTGACCGGTGGGCCGGCTCGGCGGTTCGCTGGGTCAGCGTCTGCACATCGATCGTATCGACCCGGGAACGCTTCTGCTTTCGCCAGTGGCTGTAGGTCAAGTTCGCGGCGATCCGCAGAACCCAGGCCGATGCCTGGCCGCGCGATTCGTAATGGGGAGCCCCGCGCAGGATGCGAACGAAGACCTCCTGCACCAGATCCTCGGTCACCTCCGGCTGCCGGGTCGAACGTAGGATGAAGGCGCCCAGCCGCGGCGCCCAGCGGCGGAAGAAGCGCGAGAAGGCTTCTTCGTCACCCTGTGCGATCCTATGGATCAGCTCTTCGTCCCGCATGCTTTTGGTCCAGTACTACGTCGCCGGCACGACGCCGGTGGCGGTCAGTTGATGATCTCGCCGTCGGCGAAGGCCACCGAGGTCGTCGCGAACCGCACCTCGAAATGATCGATATCCCGATGCAACAGCTTCTCCCACGCCTCGTTGGAGAACTCCTGCGGGCAGGAGAGCCAGTAGGCCACCGTCCACGACGAGCGTGCGCCCGCACGCAATGGTCCCTGGATCGTCAGGTGATCGTCGATCACCTTGAGCATTCCCTCACTCACCGCGAAGTGGGCCGTGAACGAGTCGATGTCCCGGTCGGTGCGGTTGCGATAGCGCAGCCGCACCCGCACCTTGTCTTCGAACATGCTGATGCCGTCGATCCATTTCTCGACATCGGTCAGCTCGACAGCTTCCCTTGCCCGCCGGGCCTCATGAGGCATGATGTGGGTGGCGTAGATGTGCGCCACGACGACGATCAGGCTCACGGCCACCAGAAGGGCGCCCCGGCGCCACCAGGCGGAGGCGCGTTTCGCTGGGCTCATGCGCTTCGCGAGATGCCCCTGCAGCTGGTCGGCGGTCCAGCCGACGGCGAGCAGCAGAAGCAACGCGCCCAGGCCCACCAGGGCCATCGCGCCGATGACTCGGTAATCGAGTTCCATACCCTTTCTAACGCTCCTGCCGGAAGGATCGTTCATCCGACGGAGAAAGTGAACGCCTTCCGGGGCGGTGGCGTTTATCCCAAGTGAGGCCCGGACGAGGAGACGGTGTCACGCCGCCGTGACCAGAGGATGCCGTGATGAGGGGGCGTAACGTGTTGTCGAAAAAGAAGATATGGCTAACGGCCCTCCTGGCGGTAAGTGTGCTGCCGGTCCCGCTCGTCGGGGTGCCGTCCGTGGCTGCCAGTGCCAGTGCCAGCGCCGACGCCGGGGCGCAGGCAAGCACGGCTGGCGGTCCTGGCGCCGAGCCCGCCGCAGCCAGCCGCTCCGATGGGGGTGAACGGCCTTCGGAGGTGCGCTCGCTTCGTCACGAGATGCTGGGCCTTTCGGCGTATCAGCAGCTTGCCGAGCGATGGGAACGCTACGTCGAGGTCCATTCCCCCGACGTCCGCGCCTGGGTGGAGTGGGGCGATGCGCTGCGCTATTGCGGCAATCATCAGATCGCGCGTATCAAATATGAGCGGGCCTTCGAGATCGACTCCTCCGACGTGGCCGCGGTGGAGGCGTTCGCCTCGCCGAAGATCCACGCCGGCCGTTCGGGCGAATGGCGCCTGGCCTACCTGCGGCTGCAACGCGCGTTCCGGGGCGATCCCTCCTATCCGAACACGCCCTATTCGCTCGTGCTGGGGGCGATGCGCGCCGACGACGAGGATCTCGTGCGCGCCTGCCTGCAGGCAATCGTCGATCACGACATGCCGCGCCCGGTGCTCGACTACGGCCGCAACATGGTCGCCGGGGCCCCGGAGAGGGCGATCATTTTCACCAACGGCGACAATGACACCTACCCGTGCTGGGTGCAGCAGCACCTGGCCGGGCAGCGGCCCGACGTGGCTATCGTCAATCTCTCGCTGCTCAACACGACCTGGTACTTGCGGTCGTTGCGGGAGAAGGGATTGCCGATCGAGCTCAGTGATCATGAGATCGCTCAACTGCGCCACACGCACGAGAAGAGCATCTCGGCCCAGATGCAGGAGCACATCTTCGAGAGCCTTCGCCGGCGGGGTTGGCCGCGGCCGCTCTACTACGCGGTCACCGTCTTCGAGGGCAACCGCATCCTCCCGTGCAAGACTGTTCTGGAGGGGCTGATCGAACGTATCGTGCCCGCGGAAGGACCCCAGCAGGGCGTGCGGGAGCAGAACTGGAGGCGCATCCGGCACCTGCTCGACCGCCTCTACGACCTGGGAAGCACAACCGATGCTTACCTGGACTGGGACCGGGAATCGGCGGTCGCGAAGCTGATGCACAACTACGCGGCCGTTCTCGATCAACTGGGCGACTGGATGCTGGCGAGCGGCATGGGCGAAGAGGCTGGTCCCTACCTCTACGATGCCGTACGCATTCTCACCTTCCATGGCGAAGACGAGTGGGCACGGCGCATTCTAAGCCGGTGGGAGGCGCACGCCGGGGGGCGTGAGGGTAAGCTCCTCGAACGCGCGCGGCGCTTGGCGCGCGAGTAGCGCGTGCGGAGGCTCTCGGTGGCTGGCGCGGAAGTGGCGCGCGCGGAGGTTCGCGGCGGCTGGCGCGGAAGTGGCGCGCGCGGAGGTTCGCACCAGGCGGGGCCTGTCGGCGAGAAGCAGAGACGGCCGCCTATCCTTGTCCCGGCTCCCTCTCCTCCACGTTCTCTCCGCGCTAGCTGTCTTTCCCCTGGCTGCCTTTCCCCTGGCTGCCTTTTCCCTCGCTGTCTTTGCGTTCGTTCTCTTTGCGCTCGTTGCGCGCCTGTTTCGAGATTGTCTCTGCTTCGAGCGCCTCTCGGACTTTCGCGGCCAGTTCGGTCATCGAGAAGGGCTTGGCGATGAAGTGGACGCCGCTGCGCAAGATGCCCTCATCGGTGATTTGCTCGGCGGGGTAGCCCGACATGAACAGCGTCTTGAGGCCCGGCCACTGCTCGCACATGTGCCCGGCCAGTTCCCAACCGCTCATGCCCGGCATGACCACGTCGGTCATGAGCAGGTCGATCGGCATGCCGGATGCGTCCTCTGGCCTGGCGTTCTCTGGGGAGGCGTTCTCTGGGGAGGCGTCCTTTGGGGAGGCGTCTTCTGGGGAGGCGCCCTCTGGGGAGGCGCCCTGGTCGCGGAGCTGCTCGGCAATCTCCAGCGCCTTCTTTGGCGTGGACGCGGAAAGGACCCGGTACCCCAGAGACTCCAGCATCTGACGGCCGAGGGCCAGAATCGCCGCCTCGTCTTCCACCATCAAGACAGTGCTCGTGCGACCTGCGCCTGGGGCCGAGGCGGGGTGAGTCGAATCGCGCTCGGCTTCCTGCCGGCAACGCGGGAGATGGATCTCCACGGTCGTGCCTTCCCCCGGCGTACTGACGATATCGATGAAGCCCTTGTTCTGCTTCACGATGCCATAGACGGTCGCCAGGCCGAGTCCGGTGCCCTGGCCGACCTCCTTGGTCGTGAAGAACGGCTCGAAGACCTGCTCGAGCGTCTTGGTGTCCATGCCACACCCGTTGTCGCGCACGGTGATCCGGACATACTCGCCCGGGGTAGCGTAGGGGTGCCCGTCGCAGTACCGGGAGGAGAGGATCGCGTTGGCGGTCTCGATCGTCAGCGTTCCGACCTCGGCGATCGCATCACGGGCGTTGACGGCCAGGTTGGCCAGAAGCTGGTCCATCTGCGAGGCATCGACTTTGACCCGCCACAGGTCCGCGCCCGGCCGCCAGAGTAGGTCGATGTGCTCGCCGATCAATCGACGCAGCATCTTGAGCGTGCCGCCGATGACCTCGTTGAGGTCGAGAATCTGCGGCAAGACGGTCTGGCGGCGCGCGAAGGCCAGGAGCTGGCGGGTGAGGTTGGCCGAGCGCTGCGCCGCTCGTTTGATCTCCTGCAAGCTCTCCTGTGCTGAATCGTGCGGTCCCAGAGCGTCGAGTGCGAGTTCGGCGTGGCCCAGGATCACGTTCAACATGTTGTTGAAGTCATGGGCCACACCGCCGGCCAGCCGGCCGATCGATTCGATCTTCTGTGCTTGCTGGAGCTGGTGCTGCAGCTGCTCGTGTTCGGCCTCGCGGGCACGTTGTTCGGTGATGTCCTCGACGAAGCCCAGGAAGCGATCCGCCGCCAAGCGCACAGCGGCCACCCTCCAGATGCGTGGTTCTCCGTTCTTGTGCAGAAACGGTGTGTCTCCGACAGACTCGGATTCGTCGACCAACCGGCGGAAGTGGGCGAAGCCCTCTTCCAGTCGATCCGGTGGGATCAAGTCGGGGATGCTCATTTGCATGAGCTCATCTTCGCTGTAGCCGGTGATGCGACAGGCGGCGGTGTTGACGCGCAGATACTCGGCCTTCTCATTGGTCACGAAGACGCCGTAGGGTGCGTTCTCGACGTACTCGCGCCAGGTCGCCTCGCTTTCGCGCAGTGAGGCGAGGAGTTCATCTCGTTCGGTGAGCGTTTCGGCGAGCTGCAGGTTGCTGTAGCTCACCGAGGAAAGCAGGGTGGCGAACTTCGCGTAGAAGCGCATGACGGTCTCGACCCTCTCACGGCTCCAACGCGGCACCCGGTCGAGCGCGTCCAGGTAGGCATCGACATCGAAGCCGTAGCGCTCGGCCTGCGCACGAAAGACCTCGCGGTCGACGATGTCATCCTCGTAGAAGAACTGGCCGAGGAACAGGTTGCCCACGTGTTTCTCGCCCAGCCTGATCGGCGTGACGATGTCCCACATGTTGTTCTTGCAGCGGTAGGCCCGGAAGGTGCCGGGCGTCACGCCCCGGGAGAGGACCGTGTCACTCTCGATACAATGCCGGCTCGTCTCGGGGTGGATACGGTGAAACTTCGTGCAGATGTCTTGCCAACCGGTGGCGACCAGCACCTTGCCCTCCAGGTCCACGATGGCGATGCCGATGCCGGTGAGCTGGTAGAAGTCGTCCATGATCGCCTGCACGGCGGGGATGTCGATCACCGACTGCAGGCTGGGTCCGGTCTCTTCCGTGGACGAGAGAAGGTAGGCATCCAGCTTGTGCAGCACCCGGCGCTGACTTTCGGCCAGGATCTCGCGCGCCGTGTCCTTGTCACCGATGTCATAGGCGGTCTCAATGGCGCCGATCACGGTCCCGGATCGATTCTGGATGGGAGTGGCCTTCGACAGCCAATGGCCGCCCGGCAGGGGCCAGTCGGGACGGCTGCGCGGCGTCAGGGTGGCCTCGGTCGAGGTTCCCCGCCGGATCGCTTGGCGGACGGCGCACTGTGGGCACGGGCCTTCGAGTCCCCAGACCTCGTAGCAGGGAGTATCGGGCAGGGCCTTGCCCGCGAGGCCCACGGCTGTGCGATAGGCATGATTGGCCCATACGATCCGTTCCCGAGTATCGTGGATGGCGACCTGGGCTGGCTCGTGTTCGAGCTGGCGAAGAAACCGTTCATCCTCGATCAACTCGGTCAGGCTGCTGGCGCAGGCTGGGGGATCGGCGCTGCTCCTGGATGCATTGGGGCGGGGGGAGTGCATTCGAGTGCTTCCTCCGGCTAGGTGTGCCTTGCGGCCAGGTGGGCCGTCAGCCGGCCGATGTGATCATGGGGAGCATACGCAAAGAAGATGGTAGCCGCTGGGCTTCTAGATGCAAGCCATCTTGCTCAGAGGTTCTTGAAGGCGCGGATCACCTCGCCTTCGTCCTGCGCTTCCATGAACGCGCGCCCGGCGTCGTCGTAGGTGAAGGCTTCGGCCATCTGCTTGTAGATGCGCATGTAGAGCGTGTCGTCGTAGGGCGGGGCCACGAAGACGAAGAAGAGGTGGGCGGGGCCGCCATCCAGGCAGTCGAACTCGATGCCCGGGGTGCTGCGGCAGAAGGCCATCATGAACTCGCGGGCCTCCCGGGTGCGCACGTGGGGGATGGCGACACCCTGGCCGAGACCGGTGGTGGCCTTCTTCTCGCGGTTGGTCAGATCGACGGTTAGCTTGCGCAAATTGCCGATACGCCCGGAGGTCGAGACCAGCTCGGCGAGTTCGGTGATGACGGCTTCCTTGATCGACCAGACGTACTTCTCGCGGCTATACGGTTCCTCCGGCTCGGGAGGGGCCGTCGTGTGCATCTCCAAGCGGATGCAATCCGGGCTGATATACCGCGCGAGCTGCATTCGTTCCCTACAACCTCGGTTCGGCCGAAGCATCCTGCCGACATGGGGCGATCGCGCATGATGGCCGCTCTAGCTGAATCGGTCGATCAAAGCATCGGCGTCGATCCGGGGTGGTTTCGGGTCTAGTTCCCGGCCCCGGGCTCCTCCGCCTTCCTGCACGAGACTGACGTACTCCTTCCGATCCGGATCATGGTACATGATGCCCGTGAAGATCGTCTCCGGATGCGTGGCCGCCGCCAGCGCCTCGGCCCGATTCTTAGGATCGTGCGTTTCGGGCAATGCCTTGACCAACGGACCGAAGAATTTGTAACCACTGCCCTTTCCAAAGGTCACGCATGGGCTGATCACGTGGACGAGCGAAAAGCCCTTGTGCGTGATCGCCGCCCGCAGGATCTCGTCCAAGCCCTTCGGGGTGCCGCTGTAGCCGCGGGCCACGAAGCTGGCGCCGAAGACGATGCCCAGCTCGAGTGGGTTGAGCGGTGTCTCGACCACCCCCTGGGGCGAGGTCTTCGTCCACCACCCGGTGCAGGTGGTCGGGGATGTCTGTCCCTTGGTGAGGCCATAGATTCGGTTGTCCAGCAGGACGTAGGTGATGTCGATGTTGCGCCTCGCGGCGTGGGGAAAGTGACCCATGCCGATCGAGAGCCCGTCGCCGTCGCCGCCGACGGCCAGCACGGTCAGACGCGGGTTGCCCAGCTTGACGCCCACCGCCGAGGGCAGCGCCCGGCCGTGCACGCCGTGGTAGCCATAGCACTTGATGAAGCCGGGGATACGGCTCGAGCAGCCGATGCCCGAGGCCACCGCCAGGCTCTCCGGCTCGATCTCCAAGTCGACGAAGGTGCGCAACAGAGCGCCCAGAACGCTGTAGTTGCCGCAGCCCGGGCACCAGATCGGCTTGATGCGCCCCTTGTAGTCATGGACGGTGCGCTCGCGCGCATCCTCGGCCGGAGCCTGGGGCGTGGTCGTTGCCTTCGAGCTAGACATGGCTGGCCACCTCCTCGATCTTGCGCAAGACCTGCTCGGGCTTGAACGGCAGGCCGTCGTATTTGTTGAGCCGCTCGGGCTCGAAATCGTAGTGCCGGACGAGGAACCGGGCATACTGGCCGGTGAAGTTCTCCTCGACGACCAGAATGCGCTGGTGGCCCTCGACGAACGGCCGGAAGGTCAGGTCGTGGTGCGGGTAGATCATCTTCGGGAAGATGGCGCCCACGTCGATGCCGCGTTTCTCGGCTCGCGCGACCGCCTCGCGCACGACCCCCGCCGTGGAGCCCCAACCGATCACGCCGATCTGGCCGCGATACGACTCGGCGGCGGCCGACAGCCGGCTGGCCTCCTGATCGGTCGTGGCGTGGAAGTGCTGTGTGGCGAGCTCGCCCTTGAAGGCGAAGACGCCGCCATACTTGCGGTCCAGGTTACGCATCTTGCGGAAGCGTTTTTGGACCATCTCGGTGCGATTGTCCGGCTGGTGGGATGGCCCCCCCGATTCCCAATGCTCGAGCCCGGTCACCATGTGCATGCCACCCGGGTCACCCGTCAGCGCCCGCTGGGAGATGCCGCTGTCGGTGAGCTCGTAACGGTTATACGAGGGTCCCCACTCTTTAAGGGGCCGAGTGACGTGCTCGATGGGCGTCTGCTTGAGCAGGCGTTTCGGCAGGGTGGCCCGGCGGTGGCCCAGGGCCTGTTCGGAGAGCACGATGACCGGGATCTGATACTTCTCGGCGATCTCGAAGGCCGTGCGCATCACGTTGAAGCAATCGCGGATCGAGATCGGGGCCATCACCACGCGGGGGAACTCCCCGTGGCCTCCCCAGATGGCCGGCATGAGGTCAGACTGCTCGGTCTTGGTCGGTAGGCCCGTGGAGGGGCCGCCACGCTGCACGTCTACGATGACGACCGGGATCTCGGCGATGCCCGATAAGCCCATCAACTCACCCATGAGCGAGAGGCCCGGGCCGGAGGTGGCCGTCATGGCGCGAACGCCGGCGAAGGAGGCGCCCAGGACCGCCGCCAACGAGGCGATCTCGTCCTCGGCCTGGTACATCGTGCCGCCCACCTTGGGCAGCTCCTCGGCCATCAACTGCATGATTTCCGAGGCCGGGGTGATCGGGTAGCCGCCATAGAAGCGGCATCCGGCGTAGAGCGCGCCCAGCGCGATCGCGTCGTTGCCCGAGAGGACGACGTTGCCATCGCCCTCGAGGGTCGGCACGGTGAGGTGATCCTGCTTCTGGAAATGTGCCTGCACGTAGGCCCGGCCAGCCCGGTACGCTTTCAAATTGGCCTCGACGAGCTTGGGGCTTTTCTTGCGGAAGCAGCGCTCGACGAGCGCGGCCCCGTGCTCCCCGGGCAAGCCGATGTGGGCGGTCACCACGCCCAGGGCCACCATGTTCTTCGAGCGCCGCTCACCGATTTCTTTCTCGGCGATCTCGCCCATGGGTGCGACATAGATCGGCCCCCCGCGCCAGTCGGCGAAGGTGGTCGCCTTGTCGGTCTTGTCGGGGTCTCCGTCGACGATCAGGATGGCGTTGCCGGTGATATCGGACTTGTACCGATGGTAGGCAAGCTGGTTGAACGCCACGAGCACATCCAGCCGGTCTCCAGGATTGAAGACACTGTCGACGCCAAAGCGAATTTGGACATAGGATTGTCCACCACGCACTTCGGCGGGGAAGGTCTGGGTGCTGCTGATATGCAGGTTGGCTCGGGCGGCGACTTGGGTCATGAGGTCGCCGGTGAGGATCACACCCTCACCAGCGTCCCCGCTGATGCCCATGACAAAATCTGCCGGATCCATTGGGGATGGCTCCTGTCGGACGAACCGGTCTTGCAGACCGGGTGCGGGTCTCTCCGGCCCCGTGGCCGGGCTACGGCCCGGCGCTGCGACCTTTGCAGAATACAAACAACTGCTTGCATCAAAGCAAGGCACCGGACCCATATGCTGATACATCGGACCCCGGTACTCTGCAATCAAGCGAAAGAGTATAGCGCACCCGGCTCCGATTTGTCTTCAGAATTCGCCGGTGTTCCTCTTGTTTCACTCCCACGCACGTGCTCTCAGGAAATGAGACCGGGTGCTATCCGGAAGGCCACGAAGCCGGGGTCGGGGGCTTGATGAGAGGCCGGCCCTGGCAGGCTGCCCCCGTTGCCTCCTGGCCGGCCGCCGGCGGACAGGGTCGGCGCGGGCGGGTCGCGGGGAAGCTGGCCGTTGAGCGAAAGCTGGGCGTTGATCGGAAGCTGGACATCGAGCGGAAGCTGGGCATTGATCGGTTTGCACTTCCAGCGGTAAAATGTGAGCAGGGACACATGGATCCTGCCATCCCCCCGTGGTCCCGATCAGCATCGTTTCGCTCCCATGGCTGGCCCGGTGCATGGAGAGATAAGTGATGGTTGGGTGGATCCGACATTCTATTGCAGGGCAACCGGGGATCGTGCGGGCCGCACTGGATCGCCAGCTAGTTCCGGTCAGGATCTGCTCGTGCCCGATCCGGCCGGTGATCCGCCGCGGCGCGCTAGGCGTTCTCTTCTCCCTCGGTTTCCTCGGTGTATTCGGCTGCGTCACGGTTACCGTCCCGGTTCTGGGCATTCCCCCCGCCAGCGCCCGGCCCCTGGAGATCCTGATCCAGGCCCCGGCCGACGACGGCGAGGAGATCGATGACACGATCTGGTGCCCCTTCAACTCGCCCCTGCGTTGCGGCCGGGTCATGCCCGAGTCGCGTCACGTCGTGGGCCTTCGGTTCCGGGTTCCGGAGCTGGTGGGAGCCGACAGCGTGCTCTACGCGCGCTTGCGCTTCCACTCGCGCGGAGGGCTGGCGACCGAGGAGATGACGATGGTGATACGCGGCGTGCTGGAACCATCGTCGCCGCCGCTGTCGGCCCTGCGCCGGCCTTCGCAGCTGCCCAAGACCGAGGCGTTGCTCTGCCAAGCCATCCGCGACCCGTGGATCGTCGGCCCGACGGCCCTGCACTACTACAGCGACGATGTCAGCCCGATCCTGAACGAGATCTTGGCCCAGCCGGCCTGGGGCCAGGACGCATCGGCGCTGATCCTGTGTATCGAAGACAGCTGTGCCGCGGGGGCCGAGCCCGCCTATCTGGCCTTCGCTCCGTGGGAGACATCGCCGTGGCCGGCGACCTTGCAGATCTGCCGCACGCTCGAGGAGACGTTCCTGGCCCACGAGTGCCTGGCGCGTCCGGCCGGCACGTCGATCACCGTCGCCTTCACCTCGCTGATCGACCTTGACGCCTATGTGGAGTTCGGTGTCGGCGGCCTCGGCTGGGCGACGCCATGGGTATTGGCCCCCGGCGGCGAGCCGTGCCACGTGTTGGTCGATGGCCTGGAGCCCGGCGCTGAATACGACTACCGGCTCCGCTACCGCCGCGCCGGCAGCGATGAGCCCTTTGCGGCCGGCGAGATCCGCCGCTTTCGTACGCAACCGGCCCCCGGCACCGCGTTCATCTTCACCACGCAGGCGGATTCACACATCTCCGAATCCTGGATCCAGGGGGCGCTCGAGCAGGATCGGCTCGAGCTCTACGAGGTCACGCTCGAGAACGTGAGGCAGGACGAACCGGACTTCCACATTTCACTGGGCGACTTCAGCCTCAGCGGCACGGCACGCAACCTGATCGAGTGTTGGGGGCAGTACGAGGTCCAGCATCGCTACCTGGACCGAGTGCTGCACTCGGTTCCCTTCTTCCTGGTGCTCGGCAACCACGAGGGCGAACTGCGCTGGCTGTACGAAGAGGGCGACAGTATGGCCGTGTGGTCGGAGACCGTCCGGCGCCAGCTCTTCCCGAATCCATACCCGGACGGCTTCTACGCCGGCTGCGACGATCCGGCCGTCAGCGGTTCGGGCTATCGCGAGAGCTACTACGCTTGGGAGTGGGGCGATGCGCTCCTGGTGGCGCTCGATCCCTACTGGTACACGTTTGAGGCTCCGTTCCACCATCCCGAGCCCTCCGAAGGCGGCGGCTGGTGCTGGAGCCTGGGGCAAGAGCAGTACGAGTGGCTCCATGATGTGCTCACGGCGTCGGAGCGCACTTGGAAGATCGTCATGATTCACAACCTGACCGGCGGCATCGTGGGCACCGGCAACGACGCCTACGGCCGCGGCGGTGTCGAGACGGTCGACCACGCGGTCTGCGGGAGGCCGAGCTTCGAGTGGGGCGGCCAGGACGAGAGCGGCGCCGATGTCTTCACCGAGTTGCGTCCGGGCTGGACACACGGGCCGGTGCACGATCTCCTGCGGGATGCCGGGGTGCGGCTCGTGCTCCATGGCCACGACCACCTTTTCGCGCTCCAGGAGTACGAGGGTGTGGTCTACCTGCTTTGCCCGCAAGCGGCCGATGCCTCCTACGGATACGGCGCCATCGGTCCGGGCCAGTATGCCCACGGGCACCTCCTGCCCAACGCGGGCCACCTGCGCTTCCAGGTTTCGCCCGAGCAGCTCGCGATCGAGTACGTGCGCGCCTACCGGCCCGGCGATGGGCCGAACGGGACCGTAGCGTTTCAGCACGTCCTGTATCCTGACGTCACGAGCGTGCCTGGTCTTCCGGGCGTGCCCGGCATGGGACCCGGCCCACACGCCGAGGACCCCGGCCCGGTGATGAGCCCCATCCTTCTCATCACGCCCAGTCTGTGGACCGGTCAGGGATTCCTCGAGCTGCGTCTGGCTGCGCCGAGGGCGCAGTACAGCCCCGGGGGCCCTTGCCCCGACGCAGGAGAGGCCGCGTGGGGCGTTGCGTGGGACGCCGTGTGGGGCGCTGCCGGGGCCGCTGCCGGGGGCGGCGGGCCGCGCACCGTGCGGGTGTTCGATCCCCAGGGACGCTGCTGTGCCCAACTGCCACTCGACCCTCTCGGACGCTGCAGGTGGGATGGGCGCGACGGCCGGGGCCAGATCGTGCCGTCGGGCCGCTACTTCTGCCACTACCCATCGGCCGGGGAGGCCCGCGCCGGGATCACGACTGTCTCTATCCTTCGCTGAGGACACGCCTCTACCGTACACGCCTCTACCGTACGCGTCTGTACCGTCTGCGCCTCTACCGTCTGCGGGTTTGCTCGTGCGGGCGGCTCCACCTACACTCTGGACCTGGAACGAGGATCGGGGTCCACCGGGTCACAGGAGTCTTTGCATGGAGGAACGCGAGCCCGCGGCGCGTCGCACATGGCAGCTTTCGCGAAAGCACCTCTGGCTTCCAGTGGTGCTGGCGGTCGTGTTGCTGGCCCTGCTGCTCAGGGGTACGGAACGCGACCTGGCCTACCAATCAGATGCTCTGGGCGGTTTGCTCGAGCCCGGGGCCGCCAGAGGCTTCAACCTGCTGCTGGTCTCACTCGACACCACACGCCAGGACCGGCTGGGCTGCTACGGATACGAGCTGGCCCAAACACCGGTGATCGATGGCCTCTGCCGCCACGGTCTGCGCTACGAGCATGCCGTGGCCACGACGCCGGTCACGCTGCCCTCGCACGCCACCTTGCTGACCGGTCAGTATCCGCCCAGCAACGGCGTTCGCGACAATGGGCTCTATGTGCTGGCCGACGAGCACACGACATTGGCCGAACGCCTGAGCGAGGCCGGATATGCTACCGGGGCCTTCGTCGGGTGTTTCGTGCTCGATGCTCGCTTCGGGTTGGACCAGGGCTTCGACCGGTATGATTTCAGGGTTACCCAAGAGGGACAGCGCAGGGCGATGCCCGATTTCAACGAGCGTCCGGCCGATGCGGTCACCAGCGCGGCGGTCGAGTGGCTGCGCGAGATCCACAGCGAGGGCCCCGGCGGTGGCGCGGCGGGCGGTGGCGCGGCGGGTGCAGGATCAGCTGGCGGCGGCGCACCCGGCACGGATCCATCTCAGCCTGACCGGCCCTTCTTCCTTTTCGTCCACTACTTCGACCCCCACTTGCCGTACACCTCGCCCTTGGAAGGGCGCGAGGCGTTCGCCGGGCGCCCGTACGACGCCGAGATCGCATGGGTTGACGAGCAACTCGGCCGGCTGCTCGGAGAACTGCGCCGTCTCGGCCAGGCGGAGAAGACGCTCGTGATCCTGGTCGCCGACCACGGCGAGAGTCTGGGGGACCACGGCGAGGAAACCCACGGCCTCTTCCTCTATGAATCCACGGTCCGGGTGCCCTTGATCATCTCCTCAGAAGGGCTCTTCGACCGGGAGTACGTGGATCGTAGGCAGCTGGCTGGATTGGTCGACGTCCGCTCGACCGCCGAGGATCTGCTCGGCCTCGGCCCGGCTGAAACCGATGGCGTCAGTTTCCTGCGAACGAAGCCCGATCCCGAACGGACGGTCTACCTGGAAACCTACGCCCCGCTGCATCAGTGGGGCTTCAGCCCGCTCTACGGCCTGCGAACAGTCGAAGAGAAGTACGTGTTGGCCCCCACGCCTGAATACTACGATCTGCAGCGGGATCCGCCCGAGCTGCGCAATCGGTATGCGGCCGATCCGACCCGCGCTCGCGTTCTGGAGGAGCAACTGGTCACGCGCATGTCGGCTTGGGATATCGATGAGACGAATGTGCGCCAGATGAGCGACGAGGAGATCGAGCGGCTGAGCTCGCTGGGATACGTTCATTCAGCGGCCCCTGAGCCGGCCGGGGGACGGCAGGATCCGAAGGAGATGATCGCAACCGTGCAACGCTCGGGTCAGGCAGAGAAGCTCTATGCGGCTCGGCGCTACGCGGAAGCGGCGGAGCTGGCGCGCCAGGTCTACCGGGAGTGTCCCTACAGCCTGCAGGCCACCCGCGTGCTGGCCTTCAGCCTGTTGCGCAGCGGCGCTTCCGAGGAGGCGATCGCCATCCTGACCGAATCGGTGGCGCGTAACCCGGACACGTTCTTGATTCGCTCCCTGGCTCAAGCACTGATTGCCGACGGCCAGATTCCCGAAACCGAAGAGGTACTCGCGCTCTACGCGACGACAGACCCGTCCGATGGGCGAGTCCATTTGCTGCGAGGAGATATCCATCGTAGAGCCGGCCGGCTGGAGGCGGCCGCCGCAGAGTACCGGCGCGCGATCGAGCTGGATCCGCAGCGTACCGGCCCCGCCGCCCGCGAACGGCTGGGGCGAATCGGTCTGTAGGAGGCTTCTCATGAAAACACTCTTCCTTGCCCTGCTGGCACCGATCATCATGACTTCCTTGATCTCCAACTGCCGTGCTGATGACCTCATCGTCTACACCGCCCATCAGGAGTACGATTCCCGCATCTACGTCTTGGACATGGACGGCAGCGTGGTCGACTTCTTTCACTACAGCTTCTATCGCTTCACCGACCTGGAAGTGGTGGACAATCAGGTCTATGTCGCCGAGGCCTTTGCCCCGCGGGTCTACCGCGTGGACATCGAGACCGGCGATCTCGAACTCGTGATCGATGACTGGTCGCTCTACTACTTCTATGACCTGGCCTTCGACGGCACCTACTTCTACCTCGATGAATGGGACCTCAATCGCTACTTCCTGGATGGAGAGAAGGACGGCACGGCTCCCTTCGACGGCACGATCTTCGGCAGCGCCTGGGACGGCGAATACCTCTGGACGCTGGATGACACGGCCACGATGCGCGCCTGGGACGTCTCGGGCTGGCCGGATCTCGTTCCCGCGCCGCCGGCGCCGGTGGCCGCGCCTACGGCGGACTGCCGCGGCCTGTGGCACGACGGGGAGCACTTCTGGACCGCCGAGTCCAAAGACATGCTGGGCTAGATCTACCAGTTCGACGCGGGCGGCGAGATCATCGATCAGTGGTTGCAGCCGGCGTTCTCGGGCTGGGGTGTCGGCGTCGTTCAGGGGACACCCTCGGCCATCGCCGAAGAGGGGGCGGGGGCGCCCGGTGATCACCGCCCTGCCGATCCCTTGCGGCTTGAGGCCACGAGCCCCTGCGGAGCCGGGGCCGGCCGGGCGACGATCGCGTTCAAGCTGCCGCGTCCGACGCAAGCTCGCCTGCAGGTGCTTGACATCACCGGCGCCGTGGTGGAGGTGCTGTTGACCGGAGCCTTGCCGGCGGGGCCTCGGGAGCTTTTCTGGACGCCGGCTGGACTACCCAGTGGGCTCTACTGGCTACAGTTGCGAGCGGGGAACCAGTCGGTGACGAAGAAGGTGGTCGTAGCGAACTGAGCATGGCTTGGGTGACAGGCAGGGGCTTGGCGGACTGTCTTTGATTTGCGTCGAGCCACACCGCACCCTACCGCTCACCGCGCTCATCTGGAATCACGGAAGCCCGATCATCCGCTTGCTGGAGACGAACCCGCGGCCGGTGGTGAGCTGCGACCAGTACACGCCGCTGGCGACCGAATGGCCGGCGTCGTCGCAGCCGTCCCAGACCACCAAGTGCTCCCGCCCGCCCTCGAGATTCTCTTCGAGCAGTGTGCGAACCACGCGTCCGGTGACATCGTGGATTCTGAGCTCCACGGGTCCGCCGGCGGATAGGCTGAAGCGCATCGTGGCCGTCTGCCGGAACGGATTCGGACGCGGGGCATAGAGGTAATCGGCTGGGCCCGTCAGGTGTGTCTCCTGAATGATATCCGAGGTGCCGCACTCGAACGACCATGGGGCAAACGGATCCGCCCCACCGGTCATCCACTCGAAGGTGGCACCCAAGAAGTCCGCTGCGGCTTCCACGATGCAGGCGCTGTCCCGCGCGCACTCCTGCCCTGCGCAGCCAGCGTAGGTCATCGTCATCGGCGAGAATCCGGCGATCGCTGATCGCCAATTCGACACGCCCGGCACGACCCGATCGCGGACGACCTTGGCGAAGCTGTGGACGCTGCCCTCCCCGTGGTAGTCCAGATTGCCCATCGCGCCTTCGGCGCCGCTCAAGAGCATCAAGTCGTAGTCGTAGATTTCGGGGCACCCATTCCCAAAGAGCTCGCTGGGCAGGTTTGTTTGTTTCGTAACCATGGGGCTCCGACGGCAGAAGCGCCAAGGTTGACACTCGCCTCCGTTCCCCCCTTCGGCACCATCGTCGAGTTCGGCGACAGGATTAAGGAGGGCTGGAAGTCCCAGGTCGAGGGATCCTAGGAAGCCCGTCCTGCGAAAGGCGGTTCGCATTCGCCAACGGGTGCGCCGATCATCGTCGCCTGTTCGACTACAGCTCGTCCAGTGGGCTGACGACCTCGGGAGCGATCGATGTCAGAACGTGCGTGTATCTCATCGTCGTCTCGAGATTCTTGTGACCAAGCAGCTCCTGGATCCGGCGGATGTTGACGCCCTTCATGAGGAGATGGGTTGCGTAGGAGTGCCTTAGGGAGTGAACACTAACCGGTTTGGTGAGTTAGCACATGCGATGCCAGATGTGCATCGGCCGGGAGCGTCCAGCACAGGTAGAAGCAGACCAGCGAGGGTGTACGAAGACGAGTCCTGAAGCCCGGCTACACGGCCCTGAATACCTACACCCAGGCCGGTGATGGGTATACCTACGGATACTGATTGGTTGCCCATCCTGAGAAAGCGGTTGACGTAGCTGAAGACGGAATTACTCTTGAGAATGGGAAGGGCGCCAGCAGAGACATTTCGCTCTGTAGGCCTAGTCGAAACTGAGGAAAGCAGATGGGTAGTCTCCTCCGTGCGGTTCTGCTCACAGTCTCCGTTGCTAGCCTCGCTGGCTGCGCTGACGACTCATGCTCCCCTCATTCTCCCAGTCAAAGCCGTGTCATCCGCTTGACTCCTGATGGAACCGGAGATTACCCGACCATTCAGGCTGCAGTCGATTCGGCAGACTCAGCGGACGTGATTGAATTGTCGCCGGGCACCTACCTCGGTGAGGGCAATCGGGACATCCGTCTCAACGGCAAGTCGCTTCTGATACGCTCATCAGAGGATGATCCATTAACGACAATCATTGATTGCGCAGGGGACGGAGAAACAGGGCACCGTGGATTCACGTTCGATTCTGCTGAAGGGCCGGATTGTCTCCTTCAGTCCCTGACTATTGCTAATGGCTTCCCAATCACCTCCCCTCAGGACACCGGGAGCTGTGGTGGCGCAGTTCTGTGTGACGGTGCATCTCCAACGTTCCGCAACTGTCGGTTCTTGCGGTGCGAGGCAGCATACGGAGGAGCAGCGTATTGTCGGGAGTCATCTGCCGAGTTTATCGGTTGCTCATTTAGGGGCAATCAAGCGAACTTCTCTGGAGGTGGTATCAGCATCATCTTGGCCACACCCGCACTGATCGCCTGTGTGTTAGATAGCAATCAGGCGGGTTCTGGTGGCGGAGCCATTATCGTTAGTAGCTCACCCCGCCTCGACGATTGCACGTTCGCTGCGAACTGGGCTCATAGTGGGGGTGGACTCCTTGTGCGGCACACCGCAAGCGAACCTGAGATCCTCAATTGTCGAATCGACAAGAACGACGCAAGACGCGGCGGCGGTTTCTATCTTGATTTCTGTCAACCGACCATACAGACGTGCGTCATCGTAGGCAATAGAGCTGACTTAGGTGGGGGCTTCTTCCTCGAAGGAAAGCAAGGTACCATCTCCCACTGTGAGGTGGTCAGAAACGAAGCATATGCAGGCGCAGGGTTCCTGTTTGCTAGCACGCACGGCTTAGCGCTGCTGAACTGTACCGTAGCTCACAACAGCATAATCGACACGATGTACCATTATACGTCTGGAGGTGCTGCGATCGCAATGGGCCCACGGACCCAGCCCCAAGCCATCGAGCGCACGATACTCTACGGCAATACAGGCGCGCAGCTGATAGCGTTAGTCTGGGATGCATCCCCTCCACAGCTCAGCTTGACATGCTGTGATGTCTTTAACAATGAGTTGGGGGATTATGTCGGATTGCTTGAGGGTGAAGAGGGACGCGATGGAAATGTCTCGCTGGATCCGATGTTCTGTGACCCAGAGGTCGGGGACTATCGTCTTCAACACGGTTCCCCATGCAGTGCCGACAGCTCCGAGTGTGGAGGGATTGGAGCCTGGCCCGCAGGATGCGACAGGACCGGAACTGAGGTGGGGGATCGCAGGATCATTCTGCAGACCACTCGCGATTGACAGCTATCATGAGAACGAAGAGGGCAACCATGAATCGAGCGGACCGGGGACTAGCCCTAAAACAAGCGTGAACCCGACCCATGTTTGCCTAGTCCGGACGGGTTA
>CAZNJE010000058.1:0-31766 GCA_964573295.1 uncultured bacterium
GGGGGCATTTCGAGCTTTTTCTACCGTCCACCGCTCGAATCGCGCTTGGTTAAGGACTCGTGGCGACTGGCGGCGACCTGCGGGAACCAGCGGGGACCAGCGGGGACCAAGTCACGGCATGAGATCAAGCCTACTCCACGAAGGGTACCACCGCCCGGGGCTCGAGGGTCCGGAAGGTGAATGATTCGGTCAAGAACAGCGTCACTGAACCGCCCTCGTGCGACTCCCACCCCAGAGATGCGTCCAGCCCGAGCACCAGCTGAAAATCCCCGCCCCGCATGGATATCAGGAATCCGCCCTCGAGGACTGGGCTCAGCAGAAGCGGGCCGCCGATCAAGTGCTCGATGTGCTGCATCGTCGGGCAAGACCGGCCGACCGACGCAAGTCGCTCGTAAGGCTTCGGTCCCAGCACCAGACCATAGGGACCATCAATGCCCGCCTGACGCAACGTCACCAGCCCTTTGCTGATCGGCTCGGCGAACTTCAGGCCTTCGGCCCCGAGCTTGATCGCCGAATGCACCGAGGCCTGTCGCAGACTGGTGATCCCGGCTTCCGGCAAGCCTTCATAGATGGCCCGTTCCTCGAAGTGAGCCATTTCGCGGGCTGCGTCGGCCGCCGGGTCGAGATCGACGTCCTCCGCCCCACGGGACGCGTTGTCCAGTTCCCACTGGTCGAGGGTGAAAGATGCACGCAGCTCAATCAGCGGCTGGACCTGCCGAAGACCGTAACGGACAGCTTCCTTGGACTGGTTCTTCGGCACAGCCATCCGGCCCAGGTTCAGCGCAGCAAACTGGGGCCCATGCGGCCCTTCCACGTCCATGAGCCACCGGGCGGACAGGTTGGCCTTGAGCGTCCGCCGCGTTTCTTCCTCGATCTGTTCCCAGGCTTCTTCGGTCACGGGCGCCTGCGCGCGTTTCAGCAGATCCATCAATTCTTCTCCTTCCTTCGGCCACCAATGCCCAGATCCTGGGAGGCTCGGTCGTCATCGGCCGTTTCCGCGCCCTCACCATCATGTCCGCCGTCACCGGCACTCTCGACCGCGACGATGTCCTTGTCGGTGAAAAGATACTCACGCAACTCACCATCCCATCCATCCATGTTCCGGCGCAGCCATTCCAGCGCCATGCAGGCATGTTCGATCTCTTCGTCGCGATTGTGAGCCAAGACCGCCCGCAGGGCCGCATCCTGCGTGACGGCGACCCGCTGGTGATACCAGTCGATGGCCTCCACCTCTTCAATCAAGCTCCGCAGGGCACGGTGGATGTTCCGCACACCTTCCGGCAGGGCATCAAACGGCTCATGGTATTCTGTCATCCCCTTCTCCCTCTAGATGCACGGATGTCAAACCGGGAACAGAGCCCATGTACGCCGACATTAGTCCCGAGATACCCGTCCTCGAAACCGTACTCTGGAACCGTGCTTTGGAACCCGTGCTTTGGAACGTATGCCCTAGGACACATGGATAATCTCCACCGGACAGCCTTCCGCCGCTTCGCGAACGCACTCGGCCAGATCCTCACCGACTTCACCATGGCTCGGGTCACCATCCACGCGATGCTTGTCGACGATCTCGCTCCACGAGTCGTCGTCGTTCTGTTGAAACACCTCGGGACACGCGCCCCAACACACTTCACACGACGTACATTCCTCACGATCAATCGTGATATCCATCGACTACTCTCCTCATTCAATTCTGGCACGTCACACCCCAGTCCAACTATGTCTGGGAGCTTCACCTTGCCCACGCGAAGATCAACGAAGATCAAGTACGAGCAACCATGCGTCAGACACCGGCCACCACGCCATCGGGGTTTTCCCGGTGCGGCCCAAGGGGTAGTTCCCCTACCGCGCAGCGCTCACCTGCAGACGGTTGATGACGGTGAGCGCACCCGCCTGGTAGGCCAGATCCTCCGCGGCAGCGCGTCCTGTCCAGGTCTGGACGTCACCATGTAGACTGACCGTTCCCGCATTGGCCAGAACCACGACCCTCTCCGCGCCTATCAGCGCCGCCCCCTCGATCAACCATTGCACACGCTTGCGCAGCTCTTCGTCGGACATCTCGGTTTCGCTGCGGAGCACGCGAAGATTGTTGAGCACTGCGACCGCCCCGGACACATCTTCCAAGACTTCAATGGCCTCGCGAGCCGTCCCGTGGTCGGCCACTGTGCCGAACAGATAGATGAGGCCGCCATGGACGGCCACCTCGATCGAGTCGCCATTCACATAGGCATTCGTCTGGAGCGCTTTCTCGGCGGCGCCCTGAAGCTGCCGGTCGGGGGGACGCTGAGGGGGCCGGACGCTCAAGTGATTCCTGACCGCCAGGACCCCCACTGTATGACGCGCGTTCTCTTCAGCCATACGAACTTCGCGCGGTCGTTCGACCTGCCCCTGCAGAAAGGCGACCCCGTCGTCCACCTCGACTTCGATCAAGTCCACGCCGATTCGTGGATCCTGAAACAGCGTCGCGACGATCGCCTGCTCGATCTCCTCCTCACTGGGGACATCTGCCAAGCTCGGAGAGTCTGAGGCAACCAGTTCAGAGCGGTGCATGAACGCGCGATCCATCTCCGGATCCACCACCAGATCTTCGACACGAACGGACCGCACGCCGGGGACCAAGGCATCCCGCTCGGCGCGCCTGCGCTCTGCCGCACATGGCACCCGGCCCGACAGACGAACGTCCCCCCCCTCGACATCGACCTCAATCCGATCAGCAACCACCAGCGCGTCGTAGCGCAAGCGACGTTCGACTTCCTCCTCGATGAGTTCATCGGGCCGATTCAATTCGGAGACCAACTCAAGTAGATTGCGAACACGCAACACGCCTACGATTCGTTTTGCCGCCTGAACCGCCGCGCGCTGCTCCACAAGGGAACCCACTGGTCCGGAAAGAGTGACCTGGCCGTGAAGGATATCCACCGTGATGTCCTCGGCCTCCACCACCGTATCCGCCGCCAGCGACCTCGAGATCCGTTCCCTCAAGAAGGCATCGCTGCGGGCAGCGGGCCGCACCTCCACGCGATTCACGACGGCGCGAACCCCACGCACGGCCTCGGCTGCCCGTGTCGCCTGGTCCTTGGCCAGCAGATGAGGCACCGAGCCCAATAGGGTCACGATTCCGTCGGCAACGGAGGTCTCGATGCTGTCGGCCGGAACGGCCCAGGTTGCCGACAAGGCGCGTTCGACGCTCCTTTGTATGCTCGGATCCGGTGCCGGCCTGTCAAGAGGCGGGCCCAAACCATGATCTGAGTTGCCGCGCGCTTCCTGGTTTGTAGTCTGCCCGGTTGCCACGAACACCAAACGCGCGGCAGATCCGAGGTCACCGATTGGCGCTGGTCCGCCAGCAAGCCCGAAGCCGCCAATGACAAGCAACCCCATCACTTGGATTCCTCGGCCGAGCCGCTTTTCGATCTGTTGCTCCACCGATCGTCTTTCTCGTCGCTCCAAGGTCGTCACCCCATTGTGTTCGTTGGCCACAAATCGATCGTACTCACCCTGTCGGCTCCATTTTTCAAGCTGCCGCACATTCCATCGAATAACCCATCACCGTTCACAAGGACACCGGGCAATCCACCCTTGCCGCATCCCATCCCACCGGGGATCTCCTGGGGAGGGCCCCCAGGCTTGAGGCCGGAAACGAACGGTCGGCACGCCAGTATCTCCCTGGTATCCGGTGAAACGCAGCGATCTTAGAGTGGTGTCGGTCGATCACATGATTCGTTGCACGTGCAGAAGGAAATGGGAGGCATTCATGCAAAGGCTCGAAGGCAAGGTCGCCCTGGTCACCGGGGGTTCCCTGGGAATCGGTAAGGCGTGCTGTGAGCAACTTGCCAAAGAAGGCGCCAAGGTGGCCGTAACCGATATCCTTGACGATGAAGGCCAGGAAGTGGCCGAGGCGATCAATTCCAACGGCGGCACCGCGAAGTTCTGGAACATGAATGTCGCCTCTGAAGACTCCGTGAAAAGTGTCACCGATGACGTTGCCAAGCAATTCGGGGGCCTTCACATTCTCGTCAACAACGCGGGCATCTCCGGCGCCGACCAACCCACCGATGAACTATCGGTAGAAGACTGGGACAAGGTTCTGGATGTCAACGTGAAGGGCGTCTTTCTGTGCACCAAGCACGCGATCGCACACATGCGATCGGCGGGCGCCGGATCGATCATCAACCTATCGTCCATTTACGGAATTATCGGGGCGCCCGACATCCCGCCCTACCATGCCTCCAAGGGGGCCGTGCGGTTGATGACCAAGACCGACGCATTGCTCTACGCCAAGGAACGCATCCGCGTGAATTCGGTCCATCCGGGATACATCTGGACTCCACTGGTGGAAGATCTCGCCCAGAGATCCTCTCAAAGCGTTGAGGAATTCCGGCAGCACCTGGATGCTCAGCACCCAATCGGCCACGTGGGCGAACCAGAGGATATCGCCTACGGCGTGGTCTATCTGGCCTCGGATGAAGCCAAGTTCGTCACCGGCAGCGAACTCGTCATCGACGGTGGATACACTTCTCGTTAGACAGCTACTTCCAACCAGGCAGCTACTTCCACCGCGATGCATCATCGCCGACAGATTCCCATGCGGACAGTGCGGCGAGGGAAGCGCGAGTAGGGGCCGGGCCGTCTATTCGCACAAGAAGAGGCCGACCGGAATCGACCGGAGGGCCATACCCATCGGAATCCTCCCCGACTGGTCATCCCGACCCGGCTCCAGCGTCTCCCGGGTCAGGACATGGCGAAAGACGCGCCCGGCCTCTGACTCCGCCAGCTCGATCCACGTATCGCCCCACACCTCCTCGCCGACCGGCAGCCGTCCCGGCGTGAAGTCCAGTAGCTTGGCGCACAGACGCGGCACAATGACGATCACCGCCCGCTCTTCATGACGCCGAAGATAGGCGCAGGCGTGATCGGCCAGGCTCCCCCGTACCGGAAGCGCCTCATACTCACTCGAACCGAATAGCTCCGGCAATTGAGCGCGTAGCCTCAACACCCGGCTGATCACGTACAGTTTGGCCCGCCCGTCCGACAACGACGCGAACAGTTCCCGCGTTCGCGCGAGTGCCTGGACTGATCCGGCATCGGCTTCCGAGCCGTCAGTCGATTCGTCTTGCGGAAGGGACGGCTCGCGCTGCTGCAGGTCGAGTTCTCGCAGCATCCGCTGGCGCAACTCGAAGTCCACCGGGCGTCGATTGTCGGGATCAACCAGGGAGTAGCGCCAGAGCTCGTCTCCTTGATAGATGTCCGGCACGCCCGGGGCAGTGAGCTGGAGCAACGTGAGGACCAGACCATTCAGCATGCCGAAAAAGGAGACCTTGCTTTGGAACCTTCTGAAGTCGGCCAGGAAGCCGTCCTCGCGCTCATCGGACAGGACTGCGCGGACGAAGGATAGCGTTGCATCCTCATAGGCCGGATTGATATTGATCCAGCTACTGTGCACCTTCGCCTCCCGCACGGACTTGATCATGGTTCGCTCGATACGCTCACGGAACGTGTCGATGTGCGCTCCGGTGAGGTCGCCCGCGGGATAGGCGCCGATCAGCGTCTGATAGAAGGCGTACTCGTCATTCTTCGTCGGAGCAAACAGGCCCGCCACTCGACGTTTGTGGCTGCGATTCATTCGATTCCAGCCAGACACGCACACTTGCCACCGGTCGGGGACTTCCGAGAGGACATTGATTCGCGCCCGCACGTCCGCACTGCGCTTATGATCGTGCGTGGAGTTGCTCAAGAGGGCATGGGGCCGGCCTTGGGCCCGTTCCCGGTTGCGATCGTGGAACTCGGCCACCGAACGCCCGAACCGGGTGGGATCGCTCCCCACATCATTGAGCGAGAGAAGTCGGTAGAAGACGTAGAATGCGGTATCCTCCATGCCTTTGGCCATCACCGGTCCCGTGTACTGCTGAAAGCTCATCGCGAAGCGCGTCGCCGAAGATCGCACGCTTTCGGGTGTTCGCTCGGCGAAGTCGAGCAGCAGCATGCGGGCGATGAAGTCGTAGATGCTGACATCGATCGCCTGAGAACGCATCCGGGCCTCCGCGATGGCCTGGTCGACATACCGGCGATCCTCCCGGCTCACGCCCCGTCCGGTGACATAGGTTCGGTAGACGGGGAAGCAGGCGACGACTTCCGCCAGCGCTTCCTTGATCCGGCTGAGGGTGAAATCGCGCGTGTGACGATCGGACTCCGCGATCCGGTTCAGATCCGTGGCGAGGACGTTGAGTTCACTGGCCAGGGGACCGTGAACGATCATCTTCTTGCAGCGGTAGAGCAACTCGGTGAATTCGGTCTTCCGGCCAACGAATCGATTGTAGATGCGCTCCAGCGCTGCTTCGGCACTTTGATCGACCAGCATTCCGGTCGCCGCATACGCATACTCGTACCCGGTGGTTCCATGCACCGGCCAGTCCTGGGGCAACTGCTCATCTCCGATCAGGATCTTCTCGAGGGCAATATAGATTGCTTCGGGTTCGCCCGAAGGATCGTCACCGCCGCTGGTTGGGTTGAGATTTCTCCGTCCTCCCCGGGGTCCGCGCGCCACACGGGCTGCCTCCTGTAGCCGGCGGCAGTAGTCCAACGGATCCCGCAATCCGTCGGGGTGATCGATGCGGAGTCCCTGGACCTGCCCCTGACTGATCCATTCCATCACCAGCCGGTGGGTTCGGTCGAAGACCTCGGGATTGTCCATCGACAGCCCGGCCAGGTCGTTGATATCGAAGAAGCGCCGGTAGTTGATCTCGTCAGAAGCGACGCGCCAGAACGCCAACCGATAGGCTTGCCGGGCCAGCAACGCGTCCAGCCGGTCAAAGCTGCCCGGGTGCCCTTCCCGCCCGTTGAAGGCCTCCACCACCGCATGCACGAATCGGCGAATGCTTTCATTCACCGCGCAGATTCGAACGAGCTGACGCTTGAGAACCTCTTGATCGCGCAGGCGGACGGCAATCTTCTCGCTCTCGGTCTCGTGGCGGTCCGGCAGGTTCGTGAGAGCATCAATGAGCGTCTGCAGCTCATGAAGGTTCGGATCTTCGGCTCCCAGCTCCTGCTGCAATCGCTCGATCCCATGGGTCAAGAGGGTGGGATAGGTTTGCGGATCCAGCGGGAATCGGTGTTCATGGTAGCCTAGGGTAAACTCACCGGTTCCGGCGTCGAAGATCACCTTCAGGAGGCCGCGCTCTAGGACCAGCCCGTAATGATCTTCCAGAACGGGCAGCAACACCTTGCCGTGCAATTCGGGCTTGACCGGCTGCCAGTCGATGTCAAAGAAATCGGCGTAGGGTGAGGCTGGTCCGTTCTCGAGGACGTTGTACCACCATGGATTGTCCCAGCCGATGCCCATGTGGTTCGGCACCATGTCCAGGATCAAGCCCATATGATGCTGATGAAGCACGTGCACCAGATGATCGAAGGCCCCCCGTCCGCCGATCTCGGGATTGAGTTCGTTGTGGTCGATGATGTCGTAGCCGTGCAGACTGCCCGGGCGCGCTTTCAACACGGGCGAGAGATAGCAGTGGCTAATGCCGAGCCGCTTCAAGTACGGAACCAGGCGCGCGGCGTCGTCGAAGGTGAAGCGCCGGTTCATCTGCAAACGGTAGGTCGCGCGGGGAACCAGGGCATCCGGCCCCGTGCGCTGGACTTGATCTTTCCGGTTCGCGGCCACACGTCCCATGCCCCTCTCCCGCCGGAGGACCTCGGTGAGCCCCGTCCAGCGCGGGTCCTCTCCAATCGCTTCGAGGATGATCGGGAGCTTCCGGCACCAGTTCGGATGCTCGTCGACGGTTCCGGGAAAGTTCACCTGATCGAGCTGACCGATCACATCCTCGAACTGGAAGGTCATCATGCGAGACGGTGTCCGCGCCAGATAGGCATGAATGGCTTGGATCAGGCTATCGGGCAGATCCGGCAGAAGCGCGGCGTCGAGTCCTATGCCCTTTGGCAGCAAGCCCGCCTTCGACAAGGAAACCATGATGCGGGTGCGGTCCTGCCCACGCGTGAGAACCTGTTCCTCTTCGGTGGCCGGGTCCGGATAGAGATCCAGCTCCCCGCGCACATGGATGTCGCGACCCTTCCAGTAGCCGGGAAGGGTGGGCAAGTCATGGGTGCTCACCGTGACCAGCGCCTGGGAAGGATAATCCTCGGGAAGCCGGAAGGCCCCGTCTTCGCCCTTCGTGAAGTAGAAGACCCGGTAGGCGTGGATCTGCGCCGGCCCCATTGCGCCTCGCACGCGATCATCGACGGTGCCGAGGTCCTCCCCCACCACCATGCAGTGGTTCCGTTGGCTTTCCAGCGCCAGGACTGCGAGCAGGTCGGATAGCGCGTAGCGCACGTAGGCGCCGTGAGTCGGCTTCTCACCCGCAGGAACCCAGAACAGGCGCATCAAACCCATGACGTGATCGATTCGGAGCACGCCGCCGTGCTGCATGTTGGCGCGCAGCACCTCGATGAAGGGCTGGTACGCAGCCGCACGCAACCGATGCGGGATCATCGGCGGCAACCCCCACTCTTGCCCTTCCGGATTGAAGTCATCCGCGGGGGCCCCAATGCGGGCATCGAGCGCATACAGACTCTGATCCAACCAGGTATCCAGCCCACCGATGTCGACCCCAATCGCGAGATCCTCATACAGCCCTACCTTCAGTCCCAGATCCAGGGATCGCCGTCCCGCGCCGGCGAATTGCTCCTGGGCGACCCACTGCAGGTACTGAAAGAACTCCACGCGGGTGTGCTTCTCCTGGGCGAAGGCCAGTACTGCGGCGCCGTCCGGGTCACGGTATGGCTCGGGCCATACCGGCCATCCCCAAAGGTGTGGGTCCTTCGCGTGAAGGTGCTCGGACAAGGCCTCATAGACCGCATGCTGCCAGAGACGGTGTCCCCCGCGGACTTGATAGGCGCGAAACGCTTCAGCGCGCGCGGTGCCGTTGGCCAAGTGCCGGTTGCGGAACTCCTCGTAGAGACGTTCCAGGACGGAACGCTTCCCGCCCCACACCGCCGCGAAGTCCACGAACTCGGCCTCGCGAAGGGAGAGCAGCTGCGCCTGGAAGCGGGGCTCGCCGACCAGACGGCGAGCGGTTTCACACTCCTTGAACTCCGGTACCGCTTCGACGTCGATGTAGAATGTGTTCAGGAAACGCCGGCTGGAGGGGCTATACGGACTGCGCCGGGTGTGATCGTGGGGGAAGAGGGCGTGCAGGGGATTGAGACCGACCATTCCGGCCCCTTGCTCGGCCGCAAGCTCGAGAAGGGCGGTCAGGTCGCTGAAATCGCCGGCACCCCAGTTGCGTACCGATCGCAGGGCATAGAGCTGCACCGCCGGTCCCCACACCCGATCCTCGTCGTTCATGCCTGGGGGAATGTAGCAAGCAGTCGGGGCAACGATGAGCCGCATGCTCTGCACGCTCTCGGCAGCACTGTTGGGACGCCGTTCCGATGCGCTTGCCGGAGGATCGTCGTAGGTTCCATTGGACGCGTCCTCGGGTGCCATCCACAGGGTGTGATACCCGAGTGCCGTGTTGACGCGGATGCGTAGCCTCAATCGGACGAACGGTCGTCCACGGACTGTGCGTTCGGCGACTACCTCCAGCCCGGCCGGTACGAACCGATCTTGATGGCGGATACCGCCTTCCTCTTGCAATGTCCAGACGACGGTCCGCTCCAGCTCTTCCACCGGCCAGTGCAGATCCACCTCGATGGGGGCATCACCGCCCGTCTTGACGAGCACCGGTTGGATGCCGCGAAGCCAGATCGCATCATCCCACTCCGTCAGCACCCAGCGCAGGTCGCCTTCATCAGCGACCGAAAGCCCCATGATGCGCAACAAGGTGAGCTTGGTTCCATCGGTGATCTCGTGTCTTTGACCACGGATGTCCCAGTACTCCGGCTCGATCCCGGCCCGATCGGCCAGTGCCGCGAGTGCTTCTCGATCCATGTGCGCTCCTCTCTACGGTGCTTCCCACTCGTCTAGGATGTTTCCCGCTCGTCTGCGATGCTTCCCCGCTCGTCTACGTTGTTTCCGGCTCGTCCAGATACACGCCGGCCGACCATCCGGGAAGCCGGACGGTCGATTCGCTGGGAGTCGATTGCAGGTGGAAGTCGGCGATCAACCTGCCAGAGGGCCGCGGACCATCGACGGTCTCTTCGCCCAGGTTGGCGAGCAGGTACAGCCGGCTCCCATCGCCGAGTATCCACTTGGCTTTCAGCGCACGGTCACCGAGTCGGCGCCACTCGGATCGGTCGCCCGGCATGTTCGGCAACCGCGGCACCAGATCGCGTCGACGGATCGCCAGATAGTGTTTGTAGAACGCTTCCCAGTGCGCCGCCGCTCCCCGCCCGGATTGCCGCCAATCGATCACCACCCGCCCGAACACGGCCGGATCCTGGGGGTCGGGAATCCGCCCGACCGCTTCCGAATCACCGAATTCCGGAAACGAGGCAAACTCACGGCGACGGCCCTCCGTCACGCGGCCGGCCAGGTCGGGGCCGAAGTCGGAGAAGAACAGGAACGGCTGGCGGCAACCAATCTCCTCTCCCATGAAGATCAGCGGCACCGATGGGGCCAAGAGAAGAACGACCGTGGCTGCCCGAAGAGCTCGCGGCTCACACAGGGTCGTGAGCCGTTCGCCGAAGGCTCGATTGCCGATCTGGTCATGGTTCTGCACGAAGGAGACGAATGCCGAGGCCGGGAGATGCCCGCTGCTCTCACCGCGCGTCTCGCCGTCCCGGAAGGCAGAAGCCTCGCCCTGATACGCAAACCCTTCGCTAAGACAGCGCCCCAGATGGCCGAGGGCGTCGGAGGCGTAGTCTTGGTAGTATCCTTGCCTTTCGCCGGTCAACAGGCAGTGAAAGGCGTGGTGGATGTCGTCGTTCCACTGCGCTACGAACTGGAGGGGCCGGCCGTCGGCCGCACGCTTCAGATAGCGCGACTCGTTCTTGTCGTTCTCCAGAACCAGATGCACCTCCCGCTCCGCGCCTGGCCCGCGATGGACTCGCTCGGCCAGTTCCTCGAGGATGTCAGGCCGCGAGTGGTCCGTGATGGCGTGGACGGCGTCGAGGCGCAGGCCATCGAACCCGTACTCTTCCAGCCAGAAGAGTGCGTTCTGGATGAAGAACTCCCGCACCACCCCGCTCTGCGGACCTTCGAAGTCGATGGCCGCTCCCCACGGAGTCTCGTAGCGCGAGGTAAAGAAGGGCTTCGCGTAACAGTGCAGGTAATTACCCTCGGGTCCGAAGTGGTTGTAGACGACATCCAGCATGACGGCCATGCCGTGTGCATGACTGGCATCGACCAGTGCCTTGAGGTCCTCGGGAGCTCCGTAGGATTCGGCCGGAGCGAACGGTTGCACTCCATCGTAGCCCCAGTTCCGCCTTCCCGGAAACGCGGCCACCGGCATCAGCTCGATTCCGGTCACGCCAAGATCGGCGAGCCGGGGCAGCTGCTCGGCCGCGGCGGCGAAGGTGCCTTGCGGGGTAAAGGTCCCGACATGCAGTTCGTACAGAACGAGCTCTTCCCAAGGGCGACCTTGCCAGTTCGTGGCGGTCCATCGGTAGGCAAGGGGATCGACGATCTCGCTTGGTCCATGGACTCCCTCGGGCTGCCATCGAGACGCCGGGTCGGGCACCTCCAGCCCGTCTGGAAGACGAAAGCGGTAGCGGTCGCCGGCACCCACCACAGAGCTCATGACCTCGAACCATCCCTCGCCGGCGGAGTCGAGAGGAAGCGTGATGGTCTCTCGGCCGCGCGGCTCGAGAACGAGCGTTACGGAGGTGAGATCGGGTGCCCACAGTCGAAACCGAACCTGCCCGTCAGGACGAATTTCCGCACCAAAAGGTAGACTGTGCTTGCGTTGCATCTCAACCATCCCTGGCCTTCCTGTTCTCACCCTCGGCCTGTCCCTGTCTTTGTATGCATCGACCGGCCTGCCATCCAGCCGGTTGACCAGCCGGTCGACCTACCCGTCGTCCAGCCCGTCCTCCAGCCCGTCGACGGCTCCATCGTACGACAGTTCCTTCGATTGTCCTAGTCACCTGGACGAGCTTCGATCCCGCCAATCGCCAAAGTAAGGATTCTCCGGAAGCTCCGGATGGGATTTCTCCCGTGGGAGCCGCGCGATGGGCATGGCTATGCTGAGGTCATGTTTTGGCGGTGGGGGATGATTGGGTGGCCAGATCGTCCCGCCGAGCGTGTTGCCGGCCGCGACCCACGATCCGAACCCACGATCCGAACCCACGATCCGAACCCGCCGCCCAAACCCACAGCCACAATCCACAGGAGGCACGCATGCAGGTCCCGCTGGAACTCAGTTTCCGCAATCTCCGCCGAGATCCGCATCTAGTCGCGCTCGTCGAGGAGAAGGTCGACAAGCTCGAGCAGGTCTGTGACTACCTCACCAGTTGCCGGGTGGCCGTCGAACGGCCGCAAGCCCACCAGGACGCCGGATCCTCCTACCGCGTCCGTGTGAACATGCAACTTCCGCCGGGCCACGAGATCGTCGTATCGCGCGAGCCCGGCCAGGGGCAGATGCACGAGCCCGTCGAAACCGTCATTCGGCGGGCCTTCGAAACCGCGCGTCGACGAGTCACGGAGATCGTCGAGCGGCAGCGGGGGGAGATCAAGACCCATCCGGAGCAGCAGGCTCAAGCCCTCGTGAGCCAGATCTATCCAGACAAGGGCTACGGATTCATCAAGACCGTCGACGGCCGGGAGATCTACTTCCATCGCAACAGCGTGCTCAACGAAGAGTTCGATACGCTGAGCATTGGCACCCCGGTAGCGTTCGCGGAAGCACAGGCTCTGGAAGGTCCCCAGGCCACGACCGTGCGGGTGACGCAGTCGTGACCCAGCAGTAACCCAGTAGGAACCCAGTAGAGCCCCAGTAGTGACCAAGTAGTGACTAAGTAGTGGACGTCGGACCCGGTCGCATCGCGCCGCACTTCGGCGTGCCGGAGCTAGCTCGCAGCTAGCTCGGCGCGACTTCGTCCGGGGTCTCCCGGTCACGCAGCCAGTCCAGGGTGATGCGGATCGCTTCGTCGTAGGGTGTGATCTCCACCGAACCGAGTAGATTACGAAGACGCTGCCCGCTGTAGGTGATGGGCCGGACGTAGTCATCAAGCATTGGACGGAAGGCCTTCAAGTCCTGCGAGAACGGGCTCATCGCCTTGAGCAGCCATCCGGGTGCGGCGCGGACCTTCAGCTCGCGCCCCAGATGCCGTCCCGCAATGCGGACGGCATCTTTCATACTCAGCGGTCCCGACCCCGGAAATACCCAGGATTCACCATAGGCTTCGTCATGTTCCATGAGATCGGTGACCAGTCTCATGGCATCGGGGACGAAGATGTACTCCCGGTGGTTTTCGCTCGACCCGATGCACATGATCGGTTTGCCTTCGACAGCTTCCTCCAGGGCTCGCTGCAACGTGCTCGAGTGAACCCAGGGCCCGAAGAAGTCCGGGAGGTGAACGACCGCCGCTTTGGCTTCGAGCATGACATCTTCGGCTTCCCTGCGCGCTATCGAGTACTCGCTGCCCCCCACGCGCGGATGGGTCTCGTCGAGAGGCTCGCGCTCGAGCGGCAGGAAAGACCAGAAGCTGGAGATCTGCACCACCCGGGCGCCGACGTCGTCGGCCGCCGCGGCAATGGCCTGGGCGATCTTCGGGTGGTCTTGCATGCGATCCGGTGGCAATCCGATGCAATCGACGACGATGTCCGATCCGGCCACTGTTCGGCCTAGGGACGAGCGGTCAGCGGCGTCCGAAGCGGCCGTGCGGACGTTCCGGCCGGCAAAGCAACGTTTCAGGTTCGCCTCCGAGCGCGAGATCGCGAGCACGGCGTGGCCACGTTTGCGGGCATGCTCCACGAGGTGTCGGCCCGTCGGTCCCGTGGCGCCCACGACCGCGACCTGCCGTGGGCGCGCAAGATCGATTGTCTCCTTCATCATTGAATACACAGGACCTCCGTGACGCGGCATGCCCACACTCGCGGCCAGGTCTCCGGTTGCCTGGCGGTATCCACGTGCGCTCGGGCGCGCGCGGTGCCCCTCAAGATGCGGTACTCCACCCTTCTCGCGCTGGAGACGCAATCCGGGTTGAACCCCATACCGCCCCGGGGAATTCCCTCATCCAGAAGAGGATCATTCCGTCCAATTGTCTGAGACCCCGAATTCATGTGCTCACCCATGCGCGTCTCAAGCCCCGTACTTGGCCAGCCTTCCGGCATGCGCCATGGCCAGGGTCATCAGGTGTTTCGCTTCGAAGTGTCCCAGACCACCGCGTTCACAACATTCGGTCTCGCCGAAGCGCGTGCAGCCGTCTACACGGCAAGCATCACTCGTCATCACGAGGGGCACGGGATGCCAGCTGTGACTGTGCAGCCGGCTGGGCGTGCTGTGATCCCCGGTCACCATCATGACATCCGGCGCCAGGCAGCGGATGGAGCCGATGCTCGCATCCAGCCTCTCGATTTCCTCGACCTTGGCCTGGAAGTCCCCGTCCTCGCCCCGACTATCGGTGTTCTTGTGGTGAAGAAAGAAGAAGTCGAACGAATGCCAGGCCTCGATGAGGGCATCGACTTGGCCGCCCAGATCGGCGTCCTCGCCCACGACGACCTGCATGTCCAGCAACCGGGCGAGACCCCGGTACATCGGGTAGGTGGCAATGGCGCACCCCTTCAGCCCGTAGACATCTCCGAAAGTGGGCCAATCCGGCAGTTTCGAAAAACCTCGCAGGACGACCATGTTGGCCGGAGAATCATCATGCAACTTCTCGCGTGCGTGGCGCAAGAAACCTCTCAGGTGTTCGGCGCTGCGTTTCGATGCATCGTTCCGGCCCTCGGGCACCCGCGGTGTCACGCCCGTCTTCTGGGGATCGGTGTCGTTGATCTCGGCCCCCAGATTCTCACCCCGCAGAATCAGCGTGAACCGGTAGTCGCGCACTGGCTCGACAAACAGCTCGACATCCTCGAGTTCGCATGTGCGCAGTAGCTCGATGCGCTCCCTGGCTACCTCGGTTGAAATGCGCCCCGCCCGCCGGTCTGTGATCGCGCCCTGCTCGTCCACGGTGCAGAAGTTTCCGCGGGCGGCGACATCGCCTGGCCGAAGGTCGAATCCGGCCCCCAGGGCGGAAAGCACGCCGCGTCCGATCACGTAGCGAAGAGGATCGTAGCCGAAGAGCGCAAGGTGTCCCGGCCCGCTACCGGTCGTGATGCCCGGCAAGACCGGTTGCAGCAGACCCGAACTTCCCCGGGCCGCCATCTCATCCAGGTGGGGCGTCTCGGCCGCTTCGAGCTCGGTCGGCCCGCCTTCCGGGCGTTCGGAGAGACCGCCCAAGCCGTCGGCAACAAGCAAGATGATCTTGGTTTCGGCATCTTGACTCAAACTGCGGACCAGATCGTGCACATCCATTCGAAGCCTCCCACCCGTCGGCGCTCCGGCCGCATCCCGCTTGCAGGGGACGCAATTCGCTCCACACTTCGCCTTCTCAGGCTGCCCAGGAAAACGGGCACGAGCAATCGGGGGAATTCCGATCCGCAGCTGGCTCTTGACCCGGGCCCGTCGCCGGCCCATCAGGAACCCTCGCTGGCTCACCACCGCGGACCTCGCTCGCCCACCACCGCGAACCCTCGCTCGCTGCTGACCAGCGGGGGCCATTCTTCGAAGAAGCGTGGTCGGGGATCACCTTAGCACCGCAACCGTGCGCTCCCGATGGAGACCTTCGAGTTGGTCTCGCACTATGACTGCATGTGGCTCAGGGACGAGGAAGGACGCATTCAGCGAGGAACCCCGATGATTCAGCTTCACCAGCTCGGGACCCACCGTGCGCGCCGGCGCACGTGGGCGGTCGTGCTGGCCGGCGGAGACGGCCAGCGCTTGACCAGCACGATCGAGGCCTGGCTCGGCGAGCCACGCCCCAAGCAGTATTGTACCTTCGTGGGGAAGCGCTCGATGCTGCAGCACACCCTGGATCGGGCACGCAAGATGGTGCCGGCTGAGCGCATGGTCACCGTCATCGCCCCCGAGCACGAACGGTACCTGTCCGATGCAGTCCGCCAGCCCAAACCGGGGCACTGGATCCGGCAACCGCGCAATCGCGGCACGGCCGCAGGCGTCTACCTCGCACTGGCTCACATCTTGGCGCGCGATCCCCAGGCGATCGTCATCCTGATGCCATCAGACCATTACATCCACCCCGAAGGCGCATTCGTCCGCACCATGTGGGATGCGATCGCGACGGCCCATTCGGCGCCCGAACGCATCCTTTTGGCCGGCGCTCCCGCCGACCGCGCCGAGAGCGACTACGGCTGGATCGTGCCGGGTTCCCCAGTAGCGTCCCGGTGTGGAACGTGGAGTCTGCGCGCAGTACGGCAGTTCATCGAGAAGCCGCCGCCATCAGAGGCTCGCGATCTCTACCGCAACGGAGCGCTGTGGAACACGATGATCACCATCACGGCCGCCCGAACGCTTTGGTCGCTGGGGCGCGCCTGGTATCCCGCGCTCATCGATCCATTTGACACGCTGCGCCGAATGCTGCGGATCGTCCACGCGCGCCCCGGTGTCGCGCGGCGGGCACGCAGCTTCCTCCAGCAGGCCTACACGACCTTGCCGCAACACTGCTTTTCGCGGCACATCCTTGCGCGAGCCCACCAGCGCACCGTCGTTTTGCCCCTGACCGCCATGGAATGGTGCGACTGGGGCCGCCCGGACCGCATCGAGGAGACGCTGCGTTCGCTGGGCAAGCAACCGGCGTTTGCGGATTCTGCGGATGAAATGGAGGAAGCGAACCTGGCCTTGGGTCACGTGATCTGATGTACCGCCCCAGGGCACCCCTTCCGGTTACACCTTGACATCGAGCCAGCGGCCACGCCGGAAGTAGAGGTAGTAGCCTGCCGCCGAGACGATCGATGCTCCCGTGAAGGCCCACCAGATCGAGTCCGGCCCCCATTCGAAGACCTTGACGAAGAGGTAGATCACCGGGACCTCGAGCACCCAGGAGTGAAGGATGTTCACCGTCATCGCGGGTCGATTCTCCCCGACCCCGCTGTAGACATTCTCCACCGCCAGGTGGATACCCAGGAATGGGAACCCGACGGCCAGAATGCGCAGGAAGGAGACCCCGTGGGCCACGATCTGGGGTTCATCGAAGAAGAGGCGCATGATGAACTCGGCGCCGACGAAACAGAGTAGCCCCATTCCAAGCATGATGCCGACGGAGAGGAGAATCGCCTGGTGGGCGGTTCGCTCGGCGCGTTCACGTTTGCCGGCGCCCAGGTTGTGGCCGATCAGAGCGGACAACCCGAGCCCAATGCCCACGAGCAGCATGATGCCGAAGGCAGACACGCGGGTCACCACACCGTAGGCCGCCAGGACGCCCGTCCCGAAGAGGGCCACCAGGGGCATCACAACCGTGCGGGCCAGAGAGAAGGATACCGATCCAATGGCCGAAGGGGTTCCGATCTTCAGAATGCTGCTCATGATGGTCCACTGAATGGGCCGGCGGTTCGTCAGGCTCAGCCGGACGTTCGTCCGGCCCGACGAGAGCAGCAGCATGCCGGCCGAAAAGGAAAGCGCATAGGAGATGATCGAGGCCCACGCGGCACCAGCCACTCCCAGTGCGGGGAAGATCCACCATCCGAAGATGAGGACCGGATCGAGCAGCATGTTGATCACATTCAGCGATATCATCAGCCCCATGGCGAGGTTGGGATTGGCGATCCCACGCATGGCGGTGAACACCGAGTAGGTTGCGAAATTGAATCCCAATCCCAAAAAGATGATCCGTCCATAGATGACCGCCTGGTCGAGCACACTGCCTTCGGCGCCCAGCATGCGCATCACCAGCGGTGCGCTGGCATAGCCCAACAGACCGAACGATATCGCCGCGATCCACTTGAGCAGGATCGTCTCGCGGATGGCCAGCGCCGTTTGCAGCGGATCCTTCTCGCCGTAGCGACGGGAGATGATCGCCACCGATCCGGCACCCACGATCATGTTGGCCGAATGAACCACCCACAGGAGTGGGCTCAGGATCGTGATCGCCGCCACCGGTCCAGGCCCTAGTCGGGAAAGCCAGTACATGTCGACCAGATCATAGATGTTCCCCAACGCGAACCCGATCATCGAGGGCACACCCATGCGCAGAATCGATCCGATGATCGAACCTTCCGTGTGGTCATACGATTTGGCGGTGCGATGAGCGACGCGATCAGCGACGCGAGCCATGGGGTGCTTTTCCTTCTGCCTGGAGGATTGCCTGTACGTTTCAAGCAAAGCCGGCACACTATAGCAATCCGTACCGGCAACGACCAGCTGGATGAGCGAGGGCAGGGCTACGACCGGTGGGCGGCCGCGCGGCGTCGGCGGAGGGCCTCTCCGCAGGCTGCCTCTCTGCGGGTGCTTGCTCTGCGGGTGGTTGCTCTGCGGGGGCTTGCTCTACAGGTGGCCTCTCTGCAGATGACCGCTCCGCGGTCCTGCGCTAGAATCTCCGGCGACCCGAACCTTCCATGATCCCAAGAAGGAGCTGTCCATGTCCGCTACCCGCCGCAATCGAGGACTCAGGCGGTGCCAATACCAACTACGGCGCCGCGCGGAACGCCGATGGTCGCCGGCTGGCACTTGGCCGGCCATGACGGTTGTCGCCGTGATCCTTCTTCTGGCCGTCTGTGGCACCGCCACGGTCCCGATGGCCGCCCCCACCGGGTATTACCGCTACCCGGCCCTGCACGGCGACACCTTGGTCTTCGCTGCCGAGGGTGACCTGTGGCAGTGGCAGATCGACTCTTCGGCGCCTGCCCGCCGTCTGACCACTCACCTGGAAGAGGAATCCCATCCGGCAATCTCGCCCGATGGCAGCACCCTGGCCTTCACTGGACGCTATGAAGGCGCCTCGGAAGTCTACACCATGCCGCTCGCGGGCGGCCGGCCGGTTCGGCAGACCTTCGAGGGCGAACGAGCCAGAGTACAGAGCTGGGCCCCCGACGGACGCCTGCTCTACAGCACACGCAAGTTTTCGCGTCTCCCGAATACCCAGCTCGCCTTCCTACACCTGGCATCCCATGACGTGGAACCGATTCCGCTGGCGCAGGCCGCCCAGGGCTGCATCGACCCCGATGGGGAGGTGCTCTTCTTCACACGATTCGCCTTTCACGGCAGCCACACGAAGTACTACCGCGGCGGGACCGCGCAAAATCTGTGGCGCTATCGCTTGGGCGATGAAGAGGCGATTGCGCTCACCGCCTCCTACCCGGGAACGAGTCGCGACCCCATGTGCTGGGAGGGCCGGATCTATTTCGTGTCCGATCGGGATGGTACCCTGAACATCTGGTCGATGCTTCCAGACGGGAGCGATCTCCGCCAACACACCCATCATGACGGATGGGAGGTCAAGTCCCCCTCGCTCTCCAGCGGCCGTATTGCCTATCAGCTCGGAGCCCACCTGTACTTGTACGACATCGCCGAGGATGCCACGCGCCGGCTTCCAGTCGTGCTCAGCAGCGACTTCGATCAGAAACGGGAACGATGGGTGGAAGAGCCGCTCGAGTATCTGTCCCATGCCGCCATCTCGCCGGATGGAGACCGTCTGGTGCTCACGATCTATGGCCAGGTGTTCGTCGTTCCAACCGGACCGGGCCGCCTCGTCGAGGTGACCCGACGCAAGGACATCCGCTGCCGGCAGGCCATGTTCAGTCCCGACGGCCGGCACATTCTCACGCTCTCGGACGCCAGCGGCGAGGTGGAATGGTGGCGTTATGCGGCCGATGGCATGGAAGAGCCGGAGCAGTTGACCGATGATGGGGAGGTGCTGCGCCTGCGCGGTACCGTCTCACCAGACGGACGCTACCTCGCCTATACCGATCACGACCGGCAGATCTGGCTTCACGATCTCGAGACGGGCAAGAACACCTTGATCGACAGCGCTCCCCACGCTGGTCTGGAAGATGCGAGCTGGTCGCCGGATAGCCGCTGGCTCGTCTACTCGAAGGACGCCGAGACTTCGTTTGGCCAGATCTACCTCTACAGCGTTGAGCGCGGCGAGACTCGGCCCATCACGTCGGATCGCTACGACAGCTGGAGCGGCCGGTTCGACCCAAAAGGTGAATGGCTCTACTTCCTATCGAACCGGCATTTCATCTCGGAGGTCTACGGCCCGTGGGGAAGCCGCCAGCCGGACCCCTACTTCCCCGATCAGACCGAGATCTACATGCTACCGCTCCAATCCGATCTGCGCTCACCGTTCCGGGAACCGGACGAGCTGTCAGCCGGCAGCGAGGCCGGCACGGCGGACGGCATAACGGACAGCGGGACGGGAAGCGGGGCGGGAAGCGGGGCGGGAAGCGAGGCGGGAAGCGGGGCGGACGAACGCACCGCCGAAGCCAACGCCAAACCCGGCGCCGCCCCGGGGCCGATCGAGATCGCGATCGAGGGAATCGAGACACATCTGCAGAAGGTGCCCGTGCCGCCCGGCAACTACTCCCAGCTCTCCATCGCCGGCTCCCGGCTTCTCTGGATGAGGCATGCTGGGCCGTCCTGGGGCAAGGGCGCGCTCGTCACCATGGAAATCGGAGACCCGGACACGGCCAAGGCCGTGCTCTCCCCGGCTGCCACCGGCTACGCTTTGTCGAGCGATGGCAAGCGAATCATGATTCGAAAGGACGATGCGTTCTTCGTCACGGATGCGCAGTCCGGCCAAGAGCCCGATCGCTCCGCGGACCGTGTGGACTTGACCAATCTCAACTTTACAATCCGGCCGCACGAGCTGTGGAAGCAGATGTTCATCGAGTCCTGGCGCCTCCAACGCGACTACTTTTGGGACCCAGGAATGCGCGGTCTCGACTGGGACGCCATTCTCGAGAAGTATCTGCCCTTGATCGCCCGGGTCACGACCAGGGAAGAGCTGAATGATCTGCAGGCCGCGATGGCCAGTGAGCTCGGTACATTGCACACGTGGGTCTACGGTGGCGATCATCGCGAAGCGGACAACCCACCACCGTTGGCTTCGCTCGGCGCCGTCTTGATCCGCTCGCCCCAGGAGGGAGGCTATCGCGTCGAGCGCATCTATCGAACCGATCCCGACCGGCCCGATGAACGGGGACCGCTCACTCGTTCGGGCGTAGGCATTGCGGAAGGCGATGTGATCCTCACGCTCAATGGTGTCCCGACCCTCGAGACTCAGCATGTGGGGGCTCTACTTCACAACCAGGCCGGGCGCGACGTGCGGCTCCAGGTTCGCTCTCCCGGTGATCGCGCGATCCGAGACGTCATTGTCGAGCCCATTCCGGTACGCTCGGAATGGGACTTGCGCTACGACGAGTGGGAGATAACGCGTCGCGAGAGGGTAGAGGAGGCTGGTGAGGGCACGATCGGTTACGTCCACCTGCGCTCGATGGGCCGCCAGGACATGGGCGACTGGGTGAGGGAGTTCTATCCGGTCTTCAACCGCCAGGGGCTCATCATCGATGCTCGCCACAATACCGGCGGCAACATTGACAGCTGGATCCTGGGGAAGCTGCTTCGCCGGGCATGGATGTACTGGCAGCCGCGAACGGGAGAACCCTATTCGAACATGCAGTACGCCTTCCGGGGCCACATGGTGATCCTGGTGGACGAATACACGCAATCTGATGGCGAAGCGCTGGCCGAAGGTTTCCGCCGCCTGGGGCTGGGCAAGATCATTGGGACGCGCACGTGGGGTGGGGAGGTTTGGCTCACGAGCAGCAACCGGCTGGTCGACCATGGGATTGTCACCGCGGCCGAGTTCGGGGTGTATGGACCGGAGGGTGAGTGGCTCATCGAGGGCCACGGCGTGGAACCGGATATCGTGGTGGACAACCTGCCCCACGCGACATTCGAAGGGGAAGACGCGCAGCTGGATCGGGCGATCGAGCATCTGCGCAAGCTCATCGAAGACGACCCGAGACCTATGCCCGAGGCGCCGCCCTACCCCCCTATACCCCGGTAGGTCGAATGTACTAGGATTGGGAAGAGCATGTGTGGCGTAGCCTCGGCGGCCACGATGGAACCGGATCAAGCCATGAATCGAGCCCGAAGTCGACTTCTCTTCATACTGGCCTTGGCCTTGTCAGGAGGCCTGTTGATGAACGGCTGTGGATCCAGCTCTCCGGCCCCCCGCCACCCCGCCAGTGATCCCGCGATCCCTGCAACTGCCAGCGCGGTGGAGAAGAAACTCCGCGAGGCGGTGGCCCCCTGGCTGGGAACGGCCTACCGCCTGGGCGGGATGAGCCGCGGTGGCGTCGATTGTTCCGGTCTCGTGGTGCGCGTATTCGCCGACCACTTTGGCCGTCGTCTGCCCCGGACGACCAAGACACAGGTGGAGGTCGGCATGAAGATCAGTCGACCGGATCTGCTTCCCGGCGATCTGGTCTTCTTCAAGAGGCGTTCGGGCAGTCGCCACGTAGGCATCTACCTCGGTCAACGAGAGTTCGTGCATTCGAGCGGGCAACGCGGGGTCACGATCTCCAACATCGACACCCCCTATTGGCGCGAGGTCTTCTGGATGGCTCGCCGCGTACTCTGAATGACTCCGGATGAATCTGAATGCTGATGGTAGCGAGATGCTGATGGTAGCGAACGCTCCGCCCCACACCTAGCCGCGATGTGGTCCCCACAGCCACGCCGGGATATCCCCTATGCCACGCGCCCACGCCGCCCACTACGGTCTTGGCGTGTCTTCGACGTATCGGGCCCCGTCGGCACCGTCGCACCCGGGTCACCGAAGATGCCCCGTGGTCGGGGTGAACCGCGAATGCTTCAGGTGCATACGTTTCCACTGCTGGAGGTTCTGTTATGAACAAGGCTCTCAAGGTTGTTGTGCTTCACGCCCTGGCGGTCGTTGTGTTCGCCCACCTCGGCGTGGGATGCGGCAGTGACGACAACGACACCGCCGGCCAGTCCACGGGGCAATCAGCCGGCCCTTCGGATGATCCATCGAGCCCCTCCGTCCATCCCGTGCAAGTGCAGGACCTCCGCGACCAATTCGACCGAATGGCGGAACGGATCGAGGAGTTGAGGGATCAGATCCGGAAACAGGGCGACCTTCCTCAAGCGGATGCGTGGCGGGAGATGCTCGATGAACTCGAGCGCCAGTACAAACTGAGCGAGAGTCGCTATGCCCAACTTCAGAGGGTGACAGTGGAGACCCGTGACCCGAACCGGACGCAGCTGTTCGAGGAAATGGCCAAGATCGAATCTGGCCTGACGAATCTGGAGAAAGCCGTCCAGCCATGAGGGCTCTTCCTCGTTGGCTGAGTGCCGGTTCTGAGGTCGCCCGCTTCTGAGGTCGCCCGCTTCTGAGGTCACCCGCTTCTGAGGTCACCCGGTTCTGAGGTCACCCGGTTCTGAGGTCGCGGCGCGTGAACACACCTGGTCTGGAGAAACTACGTGATCATGAAAGGAGCCTAGGATGCTACGGTGGGCTTTGATCTTCTTCATCATTGCTCTGATCGCCGCCTTGTTCGGCTTCACGGGCATCGCCGCCGGCGCGGCAGCCGTTGCCAAGATCCTCTTCTTCATCTTCCTGGTGGTCTTCATTGTCTCGCTCATCGCCGGCTTGGCAACGCGATCCCGGGGTCCGTAGCCGGCGGCACGAGTCCGTAGCGGACCGCACCGGCATCGGTGGCAGCACAACCGCCCTTCCGCATCGGTGGCAGCACAATCGTTCTTCCGCCGCAGGGAACCGGATCTCCTCTCCACCCGGCAGTCGTCTGTGCTAGAATCCCCGTGTCATCATCGTGGGACATTGCGACAGGACACCTGCCGAGGAGAGGACATCATGAAACGTATGTCTCGTTCCCCGTCAATCATCTGCCTGGGCTGCCTGGCGACCTTCTTTCTGGCCACGACCGCGCACGCGATCTTCACGGAAGTCACCGAAGAAGCGCTCGGTATGCTGCCCGCGCAAATCGGCGGCTCGAACGGTGTTTCGTGGCCGGACTACAACAATGACGGTTGGCCCGACATTCACATCAGCCGCGATGTCCTCTTCAAGAACAACGGCGACGGGACCTTCTCGCTCACGACGGGCAATGGGCTCCTACCACCGGACGGCACGAATTTTCTGCGTGCTTCTTGGGCGGACGCAGATAACGATGGCGATCTGGATTGCATCCAGGGAGCCGATCCCCATTCCACACCAGGCAACCCGCGCGCCTCCTACTACTTCGAGAACTCGGGCGCACCCGACTTCACCTTCTCCCATCATGCCTACTATACCGCGCCCGAGTACACCCGCGCGACGATGCCGGTCTTTGTCGATACCGACGGCGATGCCTACTGCGAGGTCTACCAAGCCACCTTCGGCAATTGGGCGCCGGAATACGGACGCACCCATGACCGTCTCTTCGAGGCCGACGGTGGCGAAGTGTTCACGGATGTGACGGGCGGGACCATTCCTGAGTTGCTCGAGCCGGCGGGTGAGCGTCATTCACGATCCGTCGTTGCCTGTGACTACGACCAGGACTTCGACATGGATATCTTCGTGCCTTGCTACGGTGTCGACTGGGCCGATCCGTCCTGGGAAAACTTCCTTTGGCAGAACGATGGTACCGGTCACTTCACAGACGTTGCCACCGCCGCGGGCGTGGCCATCGAGCCTCACGGCGAGTACGGGGTCGGTTTGGCGAGCGGCGCATCCTGGGGAGATTTTGACAACGATGGCGACTTCGATCTCGCCGTCGCGAACATCCACGGCTGGCTCGCGATCTACCGGAATGAGGGGGATGGCACATTCGTCGAGTTAATGAACGGCTTCGATGAAGGGCAGACCGGCATCTGGGGCAATCGGATGGAATGGCATAACACCCTTTGGGCGGATATCGACAACGACGGCGACCTGGATCTCTTCGGCTCCACCTGGTACGGGGGGCCAGCCTGGCTCTATATCAATGAGGGACCCGAGAACTACGGACGTTTCCATTACGCCAATGACGAATACGGTCTTACCACGAGCACGGTGTTTCGCAACATTGAGGGTTTTGGGGTCGCCGACTATGACCTCGACGGCGATGTCGACCTCTTCTTCGCGGGCGGGTCGGGCGAATACAACGGCAAGCACCTGTTCCGCAACGATCTGGACGAGTTGAGCAGCGAGCACCACTGGATGGTGGTCCAGTTGCGCGGCGATGGTGTGAGCTGCGGCCTGACGGCGGCGGGTGCGCAGGTCAGTCTCATCTATCCCGATGGCCGGTCGGGCATTCGGCAGGTCGAGACGACTTCTTCCGACCAAACGATGAACATGCATCCGGTGCACTTCGGGCTTGGCCCCCGTGACGAGGTCGCGGAAATCGAAGTCCGCTGGCCGTGCGGCTCCATCGAGTACTGGAACACCTCGACCTGGGGAGGGCTAGTGGATCAGTGGGTCACGCTCATCGAGGGTACCGGCAGTTCGATGAGTTCGGCTCCGAATGTCCGCTCTGAGCGGGTATCCGTTTCTGACCCCGCCACCTTCACGCTTCGCGCCGCATCCTGCGGCCCCTCCACGAACTGGATCCAAGGTGTTCTGGAGTCCGCGGCATCGCATTCTGGTGGCCGGATCCAGCTCATGCTGCTGGATGCGTCGGGACGGTTGTTGCGGTCGACACATTGTCAGCCGCAAGCCGGCACGGACACTACTTTCCGGATCGAAGCTCACGATGTTCCCGCCGGCACCTACCTGATACTGGCCCGGAACGCGGAGGGACGATCAGGCACGACCAAGGTCGCTGTGGTCCGGTAGGATGATCCCGTGCGCTCGTCAAACTGACCTGGCGCGGCAGGATGGTCCAGCAAGATCCCAGGCCCCCTGGTGAGACAGGATGGTCCGGCAATACTCCAGGCCCCTTGGTGAGACAGGATGCTCCCGCAGGATCGCGTCGAGCCTGGTGCTCGGCCAACCGCTTCGGTCACACGGGCAGCGCTCGCAAGCTGCTAACCTCTCTAGCCATTGCCGTCGCTAGTCGTTGCCGTCGCTAGTCGTTGCCGTCGCTAGCTGTTGCCGTCGCTAGTCGTTGCTTTCTCTAGTCGTCGTCTTCTCTAGTTGCTGTCTTCTCTAACGGATCTTCCCTTCCAAGAACGGGACCTCGAACACCTTGTCGTGCTGGATCGGGCCGTGTCCGAAGTAGCCTTTCTCACCGAAGAGTTCGCCGTGGTCAGCGGTCACAGTGATGTAGGTGTTCTTCGGCACCATGTCGTAGAGGCGCTCGAAAACGCTCTCGATGTACTGCACCGTATCGATCTGACGGCCGCGAAGGATGTCGAGCTTCTCCTGATCGAAGAACGGCTCGGTCTTCTGGTCTTCTTTGAGCTGGCCGTCGATCACCGCGTCGTCCAGATGCTTAAAGACGCCGTGAACACCACTCAGGCGGGGCCACTCGTTCTTCGGTTCGGTGGGCCGGGCATATGGGTAGTGCGTCTCACCCACGTTCAGGAGGTAGAACGACGGCCGCTCGCTGGAGAAGGTCATCTCATCGAGCATTGCGCTCATGTCGTTGTGCTTGTCCATCAACTTGAAGGAGTCGAAGTCCTTGTTGATGGCGGTCTTGGGATTGAGCACCGGGAGCGACACCTTCGCGTGGGTGAAGTAGCCCAGTGTGTTGCGCAAGTAGGTCGGAAAGAACAGATGCGGCACGAAGCTGCTGAATTCGATTCCCGCGGCCCCAAGACGCTCATTGAATCGCAAGAAATCTTCCTTGTAGTAGTCCGATGCGTAGACGTGAGCCGGACTGGTATGCGGCAGCAATCCCATGAGCAGGTTGTAGTGGGACGGACCGGTCCAGGATGCGTAGCTCCAGCGTTGCTCGACTTCGCCGAGCTTCGTGATGACCTTCGGCTTGGCCGCCATGAAGGAATCGTAGCGGCAGCTATCGAGGATCACGAGGATATAGTTGTTGAGCTCGTCGAACGGCGGCTTTGGGTGCGGTGCCCCCCCGCCCGTCGGCCGAATGATGGGCCGCTTCGCTGGCTCTGAACTCTTCCTGCCAAACAACTGATCCAAGAATCCCATCGACCTACTCCTTAATAGGGCTCTCTATGCTCAGCTCTGGTTCACTGGGCACATCCAAGCTCCGTCGATCATCATCGATCATCGTCCGTCATTGTCCATCATCACAGCAACACCCGAACCGCTCGCCCGGGAAGCCGGCTCCAGCGGTCGCTGCGTCCGGGCACCGCTCGCACCTCAGCGCAAGAGATCAAGGGTACGCCCTGCGCCCCTCGCTCCGCAATGCCGATCACTCGCCCGGGAAGCTCCTCTGACGAGCGAGCGAGCCACCTACGCCATGAATCGGCAACCCGCCGCTCAATCTACACCACCTCCCGCCGTTAGCAACTTGGCCGCACGCCACCGCCGGCCGTTAGCGACTTGGCCGCACGCCACCGCCGGCCGCCGCACTCGGCTTCGCGCGGCCATACGCGGCCGCACGCGGGTGCGCGCGACTGCGGGCGGCTGCGGGCGGCTGCGGGCGGCTGCACCTGCGCTCGCGTTTTTGCGTTGGGGAGAGGCGGCCCAGCAGCCGAAACCTCACCTAGGAGGCTCCGCGTGCAACAGACCCCTTCGGATTTCAGACCTGGTCCCACGTGCTTCGGGCTCATCCTCGATGATGAGCGTCCGGGCGCCGGAGAACCGAAGGTGGTCCGCAGTCCGTTCGATCAGCACATCGTGGCTGAGATCCACCATGCCGACCCCTGGCTTCTCGAACATGGATTAGACATTGTGCACCGGGCATTCCCGGCCTTTGCGCGCCAGCCCGGCCACAAGCGCGCGGGCTGGCTGCGCGCCATGGCGAGCGGCGTCGAGGATCTCTTCGATGCGCTGGTGCACACTCTGGTCGAGGAAGCCGGCAAGCCGCTCCGCTACGCGCGCGAGGAAGTCATCCAGACCTCGGCGACGCTGCGCAGAGCCGCCGAGTTGGCAGCATCACGTCCGGGCGGGCTTCGTCAACTCGACGGCACCCTGCAGACCGAGCACCGGCTCGGTCTCACGCAGCGCCGTCCCCTGGGACCGGTTGTATCGATTTGCCCATTCAGCGAGCCCCTGGGAGTTCCCGCGCGCGAGCTCGCTTCGGCGCTGGCGGCCGGCTGCTCGATCTTGCTCAAGCCGTCCAGCAAGACCCCCATTTCAGCGCTTCAACTGGGCCGGATCGCGCTGGCGGCCGGCGTGCCGCCCGGGACGGTAGTTGTCACCCCGGCTCAGGCCGAGGACACCACCGTCTTGGTCGAGGACCAGCGCCCGGGAGTGGTCTCCTTCAACGGCAGTGTGGAGGTCGGCCGGATGCTCCGCCGTCAGGCCGGCCGTCGACTGGTCTCATCGTTGGGCGGTCTTCCCTCAGCTCTCGTCGAATCCGACGCGGATGCCGAGGCGGCCGCCACGGCCCTGGCCCCCTCCGCATTCGCCTGCGCCGGCCAGCTTCACGCATCCGTGCAACGGATTCTCATCCATGAGCGCATGGCGGGCCGGTTCTACGACCGCTTCTTGCAGGTCGTCTCGAGCGAGATGGCCACCGGTGACCCTGCCGGCGAAGCCGTGCACTGTGGCCCACTCATCGATGCCGCCCAGGCGGATCGTGTGCTCGAGTGGATTGAGCGGGCCAGCGGGGCCGAGGCACGTGTCCTGATCCCCCCCCACCGCAACGGCAGTCTCTTGTCGCCCGCCGTCCTGGCGAAGGTACCCGACGACCATCCGCTCCTCACCCGGCAAGCGTTCGGCCCGGTTGTCGTTCTGGAAACCTATCGGGGGGTGTTGCGGGGGTTGGAGCGTCTCAATGCGCATCCCCCGGACGGCGTGGTATCGATCTTCTCACAGGACGTCCGCAAGGTGTTGCTCACACAAGAGGAGGCCCGCGCCCGTCTGGTCGTACACAACGACAGTCCGCTCTCTGTGCCGGCGTCAGTCGGTGACGATTACGGCAACAGCTCGACGTGCGGCAGCGGGATGGGCGACGGCCTCGAACGCCGGATCGCCGCCTTTACCGAAGGCTCGTGCCTCCTACTGCGCCGGGACGCATCCGGGCGCGGGTGGCTACGCTAGCAGCGCGGCACCAGGCAGCCGGCGCCCGGCCGCCATGGACCGGCTGGCGCCGGCGAGTTGCGCATCGGGGTTTGCGCCTCCCCATCGAGCCGAGGGTCCCCCGTGTGGATCGCGCCTTCCTGCTCACCGAAGAGCAAGCTTGGGCGTTCGGTCGGCGCGGAAGAAACCCCAGTGCTTCTCCGCGTCGTGCGGATCAGCGCTGCCCTTCCAATTCTCGTCGAAGGCTTCGAAGTAGAAGGCGAGAAGGCCCGCTTGGAAGGTCCAGGCCTGTGCCGCCTGATAGAACCTGGCCTGCTCCGCCTCCCCAGTCTCGCCCCGCATGAGGCGGCCCTGTTCTCCTTCGCTAGAGTTGTCCGTGGCCCAGCCAGTCTCGCCGATGATCAATGCCGTTTCAGGATGCATCAACTGCACGGCGGCCACCTGTCTGTCCAACCAGGGTAGAGCTTCCTCTAGCTGCTGGCCGTTCCAGAGCGGATGAGCGTGAAGGGTGATGAAGTCGATCTCGGGCGTCAGCCTTCGGCTCTCCGGTGTCAGCCAGTACTGGTAGTCGTCCGCCGTGGTCACAGGAACCATCACCTTGGCACGTACCTCACGGATGGCGCGGATGAGATCGTCAACCGGGAGCCGATGGGCCGACCACGACACCTGCGTCTCGTTGCCCACGCAGACCGCCACGACCAGATGGGGATATTCCTTCGCCAAGGTGATGGCCGCATCGATCTCGCGGCGGTTGGCTGCGACCGCTTCGGCATCGGTCTGATACACGGAGGCCCCTTCATCCCGCGCCCTCTCCGGCGCGATCCAGACTCCGAGCATCACCTCCATGTCGAGGTCATTCAGGTGAATCCGTTCGAGAACGCGACGTCCGAATTCACTCGAACCATAGAGACGAATCAAGCGCCAATGGGGCTGCATCAAACGCAGGTCCTCGGCAATCTGAGCCGTCGTGGGTGTGGGGCCACCCGGACGCTGTCCATCCCGGTGGGGTCCGTAGCAGATAGCCTTCCCCAACCCGTGGCCGTCACGGCCTGACAGCAGCGGCCGGCGCGCGACGGCATGCGTGTCACGGGCCGCGCCACCACCCTTCAAACCCTGCTGTTCCCCGACGCACCCCTCCACGGCTTGCGTTGCATCGAAAAGAGGGACGAGACCGACCAGCAGGGCGACCCAGACCGAGTACATCATTCTCACCCAGATCATCCGCTCCCTCCCTCTCGCCGGAGACGGTTCGGCTCAAGTCGGCTCAAGCCGTTCGCATGACACTGACCGGCAGTAGTCTCATGCGGGAGCTAGCAGCTGATGCCCCATACTCATCTTTGTGCGGACGCCGAACCAACTAGGTACAAAATACTCATTGATATTGTCGCTTGTCAACAAGACGCGCGGCCTGAATCCTGGTGTTCTGGTGACATCACGCCCCCTCGCCAGTGGGTCGGGTGCCCCCCGGGAGCGCGTCCCGCTACCCGCAGATCGACACGCACCTTGTGGCGTCCAGATCTCCAATGCATTGCAAATTAGTTAGTTATCGGATAGGCCGTCACCCCGAGTCCGAAGGGGCGCGACGCCCTGCGTGAGTGGCAGTGGAAAAACTGCCGAAAACTTCGCTAGGAGACTTGATTCGGACGCCGAACTTAGTTTAGTATCAAGGCATCGAGAGGTATCTCGACGAACCGCACGGCAACACTGGATCGGACTTCTCTGAAGGAGGGGAACCACCATGACCACCTTGTTGAAAGCTTCTTTCGTGTTCGTGACCTTGGCCTGCATGCTCCCGGTCACAAGCTTCGCGTTGACACCATACAGCCAGGATTTCGAGATGCTGGACCTGGGAGATGTGAACGCGCTGGCCGATGACGGCTGGCTGGTCTTTGCCAATGTCTTCGGTCCAGACTGGACGTACTGGTATGGATACGGCCCCTTTGGCGCGCCCAACGATGGCAACGCATTCTGCGCTATCGTGGCCGGTGAGGGTGGCGCCGAGCAAGGCGAGCAGCAGCTGTCGGTCTTCAGCGACTACAACAATCCTGACCATGGAGAGGGCGCCTATATCGAGTCGAATGTGTTTCAGGAGCAGGTCATCGACGCAGCCGCCGTCGGAGAAACCTGGGTGTTCGACTTCGAAGCCAAGCTGGGCAACCTCGAGGGTGAAACCACGGCCCTGGCATTCATCAAGACCTTGGATCCAGGTGCCGGCTACGAGATGACGAATTTCATCACCGAAGACATGACGAACACACCAGCCACCTGGACGAGTTACTCCCTGTCGATCGTGATCGATGAGTCCCTGGCCGATCAGATCATTCAGGTGGGATTCTCGAACACGGCGACGAATTACGAAGGCTCTGGGGTCTTCTATGACAATGTGGACTTCTATTTGGATGAGCCTTCGCCGGCGGAGTCGTCGAGTTGGGGGGCGGTCAAGTCGCTGTATCGCTAGGTTTGTGGTTGCAGAAGTCCCGGTGGGGCCGGGATAAAGCTCTGAGAAATCTGACGATAGCGGGGCGGTGGGATCTGGAGTCTCACCGCCCCGGCGTTCGTTGGCCTCGGTTTGGCTATCCCGCTAGGCATGAATGCACCCAGCTCCATATCCAGCCCAAGCTCTGGCGGCGCAGCGAGCCGCGGATCGGAGTTCAGATCGGACCTCGGATCGGACCGCGCATCCGGTGGCGGACCGAGCCAGGCACCCGGCCGTCCACCCACACGCCGGCCGCGGCGCACATCCAGCCGCCGGCCGCGCCGGCGGGGCGGAGGCTTCCAGCCGCCGCATT